>NZ_JBVHQD010000008.1:186310-477683 GCF_055567595.1 Streptomyces sp. NPDC026515 | reverse complement strand
GCCGTTCGGCTACGTAGTGCTGGAGGTCGTCGCGGAGTTCGTCGGCGTCCCAGCGTGCGCCGTTAAGGAGCCGCTGGAGACGGTCGGGTGTGCGGTGTCCGGCGTACTCGGCCAGCTGCCAGCCGTTCTTTCGGCCGACCGGGCCCAGGAGTCCACGGACGTAGTCACGCATCCTGCGACGCGGCTCGACACGCCTGAAGCGGTGGCCGGTACGCAGGAACAGTTCCTCGAGTTCGTCGTTCCAGATCTCAACTGCACGCTCGTCGATCACGTCGGGAGGCTGCCCGGACCGCTGCCACTATCAGCGGCGGCTGCACACGATCGAGGGGCGGCCCGGGAAAGAGATCACAGGCCGGTCATCAGCCCTCTACACTCACCCAGACCGCCCCTGAACAGGGAAAACGTCAAAGTGCTGCTGGAGTATTAGCCCTGCGCAGTTTCTCCCGTAACGCCCTGGACAACAAATCAGGCCCGTGCTGATGTCAGCACCGGGCCTGATTTGGTATTTCTCTGTCGGGGTGGCGGGTTTGAACCCACGACCTCTTCGTCCCGAAGCAACTTGGGTGGGGGCGGGGCCTTGGGCTGGAGTGCTCGTCAACTGTGCTGATGGTCCATAGGCGTTCGCGCTCGTCCGCCGCTGTTCGTCGGGGTTGTCACGCAGTTAGACACTCAGCACAGCTGAGCCAGGAACGGCGTCAGCCGACGGAGGCAGCCCGCCACTGTGCGGTGATGCACCCTCTTCCATGTCCCACCACTCCTTGGCCACGCCCTGTTTGAGCAGCCTTTGCACCTTGGCGACATCGGCGGTGGGCGGGACGTCCAGAGCGACCATACTGAACCGTTCTATGCCCTCGCCGCAGACGCCGAGTGCGTGAAAGGCGTTGATCACGCTCTGCCGCGCAGCTCCAGAGCCGCCGTCACGGAGCACGATGAGGCGGATGGTGCAATTCTCGGAACGCCGAACCACCTCGCCGGCCCATCGCACGCCCTCCTCGTCGGGCTCGATGGCCACGACGTCCCCGCAGGCGATACCTCGGTTGCTCGATCATGCCTCACTGTGCCGTCACACGTCTGCCGATTCGGCCGTCTCCTCCGTGCGGAGACGCATGGTGGTGGCCTGCGGATTACGTCACCATCTCCGTGTTGCTCGGCCATCTCCTCCACGGACACCACCCAGCTCCCATCCCGTCTGCCGTCGACCCGCACACCGTGGAGCGGGCGCGGTGCCTAGCGTCCAGGTGGAGCGCGCCACTGTACGAACGACCTGGGCGCCGGGCGCCGTGTCTGCTCGGCTCTGCCTGGGTCGACGGCGGGCGGGATGGGAGCCTCTCCCGCAGCACTCCCGCGATGGCCAGTAGCCGCGAACGGCGCCCCTCCATCTCGGAGCCTGAGCGCCCCCGCCGGAGGCATGTTCTGACCGGCGCCTGCGCAGGTGATCAACTTTCGGCTCGACGGCCGCCTCTCGACCTGCGCGGCACGGGCGCCGGCCGGGCTGGAGCGGGACGAAGGCAGGAGCGCAGGCCCGGCCGGGGGCCGGGCCGCGCGCGGGGAGCGGAGCGCAGCCGGGGCTTGAACCCGTAAAGAAGGTTGTAACTCAGTCGGGCGTGTGGGGCGTGTCCGATCCCGGTAGATGCTTGACGGTTCGGTCCCAGCTGATGGTTGACAGTGGCCGTGATCGGCTTTTCTGTGCGCGTCGTTGCGGTGCGAGGCAGACCTCAGGACCGCTCACTGTGACGGTGCATGGGCGGCCGATCGAGCACTTCGACGTACATGATCCGGCCATCCACGACGTCCAGGCACAGCATGCCTCGCAAGGGCAGGAGCGGCACGCACCGATGGCCGGCGCCGTATGGCTGCCCCTCCGGATGAGCTGCGGTCTGGAAGCTCTGGCAAAAGTCATCGCCGCAGGGGCACTCGTCAACCAGGCGAAGATCCCACGCGCAGATGGCCAGCTCGCGTTCTCCTTCGTTCTCCAGGAGAGTGATCAGCTCTGTTACGAGCTCTGGGAAGACGTCGCGGACAAGGGGGTAGTCCTGCTCCTGCTCCATGGCCGGAGGGTAGCTGGAGATGGGACAACCAGTAGGCCCACCGTCAAGCATCACCTGCGATCCGACACGGTCGTGTGGGGCGCCTGGGGTGCTGTGTGCGGTTGGAAGTCCTGTGTGCAGGCTGGGAGTTCGCTGCCTTGGCGGTGTGCCAGCGGCAGGAAGATCACGGGCCGGATCGTCCATGTGATGCGGGTGCTGGCCTGGGTGACTGTCACCGCCTGGACGACGTCCCGGCCTGGCTGCGGACCGCCAACGCCAAGACGATGACCGCCAAGGCGTACCGGCTCCTCAAGGCCATCATGGAGACGGCCGTGGACGACGAGTTGATCACTCGCAATCCGTGCCGGATCAAGGGCGCCGGTAAGGAGAAGGCGGCTGAGTGGCGCATCGCCACCGTCGCCCAGGTCGACGCACTCGCCAACGCCATGGGGATGCGCTGGCGGCTCATGGTCTACCTCGGTGCGTACGGTCCGATGCGGCCGGAAGAGCTGGCCGGCCTCCGCCGCCGGGATGTCGACCTCGACAACCTGCGCGTCCGTGTTCGCCTCGCCGAGCCGGAGCGGATGAACGGGCGGCGCGTACAGGGCGACACCAAGTCCGAGGCTGGCACCCGGACTGTGATTCTTCCCGCGTTCCTCCACCGGGAGCTCCGCTGGCATCTGGAGAGCTACGCCGAGCAGGGGCCGGATGGGCTGCTCTTCGTGGGTAAGAAAGGTGCTCCTTTTCGACGCAGCACCTTCGGGCGGAGGTGGCGGAAGGCGCGGGAGATCGTCGGCATGCCCGAGGGGTTCCGGTTCTACGACCTCCGGCACACGGGGCACACGCTGTCGACGCGCTCCGGGGCCACGCTCAAGGACACCATGGTCCGGGCCGGACAGTCCTCCGAGAAGGCGGCGCTGATCTATCAGCACTCCGACGACGAGCGGCAGGAGGAGGTCGCCGCCGGGCTGGACGCCACCGTTCGTAAGGCCCGGGCCGCTGCCGCGCGGAGAACGCCCGACAAGCCTTCTGGCACGAATCTGGCACGCGACAACTGATCATCGTGGACGGCAAAAAGGCCCGGGTCTGTGACCTGGGCCTTCCTCGTGGAGCGGGTGACGAGAATCGAACTCGCGCTCTCAGCTTGGGAAGCTGATGTTCTACCATTAAACTACACCCGCGTAGGACGTCGACCACATCGGGGTCCGAACGCTCGCTCACTGTACCTCATGACGGACCCCCGGTGCTCGGACCGCGGGGTCCGGGTGCGTTTCACGGGGTGGGATACGGGTGCGGGCGGCCGGAGTTGGGGCGTACGGTAAGGGCGCGAGAGAGGGGCCGGGCGAGCCGGAGCGCCGCCTGGAGAGCCGTCCCTTAGATCCCGTAATGTGGCTTTCCGTCGTCACGGCAGTAAGCCCGACGCGGCTCCTGGGGAAGGGATTTTAGGGACTTGATGGAACGCACCGTCGTCCGCTGTGCCGAAGGGCACGTGTTCAGCACCACTTCGTTCCCGATGCAGCAGGCCGAGCGGCTCGGCCCCGGCCGGCTCGTCCGGTGTCCCAAGTGCGCCCGGCTGCGCAGTGTCGTGCCGGTCGCCCTTGAGAAGCAGCAGCAGTAGCCGGGGACGCCGGCAGGGGCGCGCGGACTGTCGCGATTGTCGCGGGTCCGCGCGCCTTGCGTATCCTCGGGGCGTGCTTCTCTCTGACAAGGACATCCGGGCCGAGATCGACGCCGGGCGGGTACGGATCGATCCCTACGACGAATCCATGGTGCAGCCGTCGAGCATCGACGTGCGGCTGGACCGCTTCTTCCGGGTGTTCGAGAACCACCGGTACCCGCACATCGACCCCTCCGTCGAGCAGCCGGACCTGACCCGGCTGGTGGAGCCGGAGGGCGACGAGCCCTTCATCCTCCACCCCGGCGAGTTCGTCCTCGCGTCGACGTACGAGGTCATCTCGCTCCCCGACGACCTGGCCTCCCGGCTGGAGGGGAAGTCCTCGCTCGGCCGGCTCGGGCTGGTCACGCACTCCACCGCCGGGTTCATCGACCCGGGGTTCAGCGGGCACGTCACCCTTGAGCTGTCCAATCTCGCGACCCTCCCCATCAAGCTGTGGCCGGGCATGAAGATCGGGCAGCTGTGCATGTTCCGGCTCTCCTCCCCCGCCGAACACTCCTACGGCAGCGAGCGCTACGGCTCCCGATACCAGGGGCAGCGCGGGCCCACCGCCTCGCGTTCCTACCTCAACTTCCATCGGACGCAGGTGTGAGGGGCCGGCCATGAGCGGCGACAGTCCCCTGCGGGAGAACCTGAGCTACGAGCAGTTCGGCGTCGCCGTGCGCGAACTCGCGCAGACCATCGCCGACGACGGGTTCGAGCCCGACATAGTGCTCAGCATCGCGCGTGGCGGCGTCTTCGTCGCCGGTGGACTCGCCTACGCGCTCGACTGCAAGAACCTGCATCTGGTGAACGTCGAGTTCTACACCGGGGTCGGGACCACCCTGGAGATGCCCGTCATGCTCGCACCCGTTCCCAACGTCATCGACTTCAGCGACAAGAAGGTCCTGATCACCGACGACGTCGCCGACACCGGCAGGACGCTGAAGCTGGTCCGCGACTTCTGCCTCGAAACGGTCGCCGAGGTGCGGTCCGCGGTGATCTACGAGAAGTCCCACTCCCTCGTGAAGTGCGAGTACGTGTGGAAGCGGACCGACGACTGGATCAACTTCCCGTGGAGTGTTCTGCCCGTGGTACGCAGGTCGGGTGAGCCCACCACTCCGTCTGGAGAAGCACTCTGACGTGGCTCTTTCCGGCAGCTGACGCCGCCGGTGGCGTCCGCACGGCGTTGTCGCCACTGAGCCCCTTCCCTGATCGGGAAGGGGCTCAGTGGTGTCCGGTCCCCGATGGTCAGGCGGGCACGACGTAGGGGAAGCGGTCCGTGCGCGCATGCTGGGCGACCGACGGCTTGAGGCCGGAGGGTACGGCCGTGTTGGTCACGATGGAGAGCATCGCCTCGGGCGCGTTGTCGGCCAGGGTCCGGCCGTTGCGGGTGGCGAAGCCGTACGTGGCGGGGGTGCCGACGACGTAGGGCAGTACGTCCGGGAACAGCTGCCGGGCCACGGTCTGGCCGTAGCCGTCCGGATCGGCACAGGTCCCGGTGGCTGCTACGACGGCGGAGATCTGGCCGGCGATGAGCTCGCCGGCGGCGGCGAGATCCTCGGACGGATGCCGCTTGTTTGCCGGGTTGGTGAAGTCGGTGTCGCCGGGCCAGAAGATCGGCCACATCATCGGGTGCCCGCCGCGGTTGATCTGACGCCATCCACCGGCGTCGGTGGCCAGCTTGGTCGCGCACCACACGCCGGTGCGGGTCCCGGGTCGCAGCTGCGGGTGGTCGTGGGGCACCTCCAGCACGATCGATTCCACCGTGGTGCCGGAGAAGCTGTTCTGCGCCTTGTGCGGGTGCCACTCCGACAGGTCCACCGCCGTTCCCTTCGCCACCGCCCCGTTGACGACGGCCAGCAGGGACAGGTCGATGTAGAACGAGTCGGAGATGCGCCCGGCCCAGATGCGGGTGCCGTCGGCGACGGCCGTCTCACCGGTGCGGCCCTCCAGCACGAGGTTTCCCTCGGCGGAGTCCTCGCGCGCCTCGTCCCCGGTCAGGACGTGCAGCCGCAGGGTCTGGCCGTCGTCCGGGTCGGGTTCGCCGAAGGAGACCCGGTAGGTCAGGGTCTCGAAGTCGGCGCCGTCGAAGTGAACTTTGAACTCGTAGCGCGCCTCCGGGTGGAACCCGGGCTGCGCGTAGACGCCGGTGATGTCGGAGTTGACGTCCATGACGAACACCGTGCTGTTCTCGCCGGGGAAGACGTACAGGTCGTCGATGAACAGCTGCCCGTTCTGGGCCGCGAGCGGAGTGTCGAGGTGGTGGGACATGAGGGGTCCTTACTGCTCTGGATCTCGTTTCGGGGAGGGTGCCGGACGGATCCGTCCGCCCTTCACCCTGTGGACGTGGGATTGCGAACCGGCTGCGCGCCGTCGTCCTCATCGGCTCGGGACGCTCTCACGTGAGCCGCCGTACACCTGGACCGTCGTACAGACCCGATCATCGGAGCCGACCGCCGTCGCACGCCCGCCCTCGATGGCGCAAGTCGGTCCTGACCGGCATGTGCGTGCCGTTCCAGCGGGAAGCGACGGAGTCCATGTCAATCACTGTGCCGATCACACCTGGAGATCGCGGCATTTCGAACTTGTCTGCTGTTTTCCGGACGGCTTCATCCTTGCCGTGTGAGCGGCGACCCGGTAGTGCCCAACCGGGAATCTGCTCATAGCCTGTGGTTATGAGCCAGTCCCCGCCCGACCTCGGCGGTCTCCGGTTGCTGACGCTGGTGGCCGAACTCGGCAGCCTCGGTCGGGCCGCCGAGCGGCTGGGGATCAGCCAGCCCGCCGCCAGCAAGCGCCTGACCTTGCTGGAGCGGCGCCTGGGGCTGACGCTGGTGAATCGCGACACCCGCGGCTCCGCGCTGACCGTGGAGGGCAAGGCGGTGTGTCAGTGGTCGGGGCGGGTGCTGGCCGAAGTGGATTCGCTGATGACGGGTGTCGCGGCACTGCGCGGCGACCGCGCCGTCGACCTGCGCCTGGCCTCGAGCATGACGCTGGCCGAACACTTCGTACCGCGCTGGATCGGCACGCTGCAGCGGCGCACGCCCGATGTCTACGTCAGTCTCAAAGTGACCAATTCCGAACAGGTCGCCGCGCTGGTGGCGAGCGGTCGGATCAGCCTGGGGTTCATCGAAGCGCCCGTGGTGCCGGCCGGGCTCAGCTCGTGCCAGGTGGGTGCCGACCGTCTGGTCGTCGTGGTCGCCCCGCAACATCCCTGGGCACGACGGCGGGAGCCGGTGGAGCTGGCCGAGCTGGCCCGGACTCCGCTCATCGTCCGCGAGGCGGGGTCGGGCACGCGCGAGACCCTCGAACGTGTACTCGCCGGCGCGGGCGTCGAGCAGGTCAGGCCCCTGATGGTCCTGGACGCCAATGCCGCCATGCGCAGCGCCGTGGTCGAAGGCGCCGGTCCGGCGGTGCTCAGCGCGGTCACGGTCCAGGACGACCTCGCCGAGGGGCGCATGGTGGAGATCCCGGTGACGGGGACGGACCTGCACCGGCGTCTTCGCGCGGTGTGGCCGAAGGACACCACTTTGACGGGCGCGGTCGGGGAACTGCTTCGGATCGCGATGCGTGTCCGCCCCGACGAGTGATCACGCCGTCCGTGTCGTGGAGCCTGCGTCGTGCCCGTCGTGCTGCCCGCGGACGGACTTCCTGGCCACAGGCAGGCACCAGCGGCGAAGGGCCCCGGCACGGCTGCCGGGGCCCTTCACCTGTCCGTCCGGTGCTAGAACGTGCCCAGCTTCACGATCGACAGCAGGGCGATCAGCTGGATCGCCGACGCGCCCAGGGCCTTCGGCCACGGCAGGTCGTGGGACTTGCCGACCATCAGGGTGAGCAGGACGCCCGCCGCGACCCAGGTGGCCCAGCCGAGGAGCTGGACGAAGCCGGCGTCGCCGCCGAAGAACATCGCGAACAGGAGACGCGGCGCGTCCGTGACCGACATGATCAGCATGGAGAGGCCGACCGTGGGCTGCCAGGCTCCGTCGCCGCCGAGCTG
Source organism: Streptomyces sp. NPDC026515 (assembly GCF_055567595.1). Taxonomy (NCBI): domain Bacteria; kingdom Bacillati; phylum Actinomycetota; class Actinomycetes; order Kitasatosporales; family Streptomycetaceae; genus Streptomyces; species Streptomyces sp. NPDC026515. Next base: position 470,005 of record NZ_JBVHQD010000008.1, on the reverse strand, counting down.
CCGGGCCAGGGTGTGGGTCACCACGCCCAGCACGAAGGCGGAGAGCACCATCGCGATCGCCGTCACCAGGACGATCGGGACCGCGTTGGTCAGGGTCGCGCTGATCGCGTCCGCGCGGGCGCCGTCGAAGCCGAAGACCGCGAGCAGGCCGTAGAGGAAGGACACGATGAGGGCGGGGCCCCACATCGTGTAGTCCCGCATCTGCAGGAACGTCTGGTTCGGCGCGAGGACGATGCCCTTCAGCAGGTCCTTCCAGTGCAGCCGCGGGCCGATCGGGCCCGCCGGCGCCGCCGAACCGGCGTGATAGGTGGCGCCCTGCGTGTAGGCGCCGGCCTCGTCGACCGAGAAGGCCTGGGTGTGGCCCGGCTGGTTCGCGGCGTACGGGTCGGGGCTGCCGCCGCCGTAGCCGCCGTCGTAGCCGTGATCGTCGCCGAAGTACTCCGGGCCGTCGCCGCCCTGTCCCGGGTGGCCGCCGCGCGCCTGCGGGTGCGGCCAGCCGGACCCGCCGCCGTGCTGCGGGTACGGCTGCGGAGCCGACGGGTACCCGTAGGACGGTCCCGCCGGCTGCCCGCCGAAGCTCTGCGGCGGGGCCTGCTGCCCGTACGCGGGTTGTTGCGGTCGCGCTTGCGGGGCACGGTCGTCCCGGCCGCCGCGTCCGTTCCTGAATCCAGCCACGTCTTCGAACGTACCTGGTCCCGGAGATCCGTGTGGCGGGCTCGGGCTTCCGAGCCCGCCATTGCCGCAGAGCTGTGACATCCCCTAAGGGGAACCCCGGGGGCGATCAGGGCCGATCAGGGCCACCCCCGACGCCCCCTCGGCGCCGCTCACTGGGCGAACAGGAAGCCCAGCTGCGACCACGTGCCCGACAGGGCCTCCTGCGCCGCCCCGAAGCTCACCGCGCCCGTGGCCGTCAGGCCGGAGGACGAACCGCGCAGGGCCCATACGGCGCCCCGCCCGCCGTTCTCGTACCGGGCACCCACCGCGAGGTCGGCCCTGCGGTCGCCGTTGAGGTCGGCCAGGCGGACGGCGCTGCCCCAGAAGTCGTTCTTCTCGTTCGAGTCCGGCACCCCCGGCGTGTTCTGGGTCCAGCGGGTGGAGCCCGCGCCCGTCAGACCGGCCGCGGAGCCGCGCAGCAGCGTGACGGTGCCGGTCTGCCAGGCCGCGCCGACCCCCTCGAACTCGGCGCCGACCGCGACGTCGGCGTAGCCGTCGCCGTTGACGTCACCGACCGAGAGCGAGCTGCCGAACGAGCTGGTTCCGGAGGCATGCGTGGTGCCGGGGACGCCCGGGCTGTCCTGGGTGATGGCCGCCTGCGGGGTGGGGCCCACACCGTGCGCGCCGCCCAGGTAGGCCTTGACGACGCCGGGCCCGACCGTGGAGCCGTTGACCGGGGAGCAGGAGGTGACGATGTCGTCGTAGCCGTCCCCGTTGAGGTCGCCGAGGACCGCCCGCTCGTAGCCGCCGCTCTCCAGCGTCCGCAGCGGCTTGGGGCGGGAACCGGCGCCCAGGTACACCAGGTTGCCGTCGGTCCACTCGCCCGTCCCCGAGTGGATCGTGCCGCTGACCACCAGGTCGTCGACGCCGTCGCCGTTGACGTCGCCGGCGGCCAGCGACTGGGAGCCGTAGCTGTCACCGGTCCGCAGCGAGGGAACCACCCAGGTGCGGGACGCGGCCCCGGCGGTCCTGGTGAAGCCGCCCCGGAAGATCTGGACGTCGGCGCCGGTGCTGCCGACGGCCAGGTCCGCCCGGCCGTCCGCGGTGAAGTCGCCGATCGCCAGGGACATACCGAAACGGTGGTGGGAGGAACGGGCCGGGTCGGCGACGGCCCGGCCGCCGGACAGACCCTTCTTGCTCCCCCACAGGATCGTCACCGATCCGGCTTCGCCGTCCTCGCCCTCGGCGCCGACGGCCAGGTCGGCGTAACCGTCCCGGTTCAGGTCACCGAAGGCCAGCGAGGAACCGAAGTCGTCGTACTTCTCGGCGGTGCCGGGAACGCCCGCCGAGTTCTGGGTGACGACCGTACGGTTCGACGCCTTGATCCCGGACCTGGAGCCGTAGCTGACGACGACCGCGCCGGCGTCCGCCCTGCCGCCGACCGTGGCGCCCGGGGCGGCGGTGGCGAGGTCGTGGTAGCCGTCGCCGTTGAAGTCGTCCGCGTACTTGGCGGGCGCGGCGGAGGCCGGGCCGGCCAGCGGGACCAGGCCCGCGGTGAGGAGGGCGGCGAGGGTCGCCGCCGTACGGACACGCATGATCAGCCCTCCAGGACGTCGCCGAAGTAGGCGGTGCCCGACGGACCGCCCAGGGTGGTGCCGGTGCAGGACTTCGAGCCGCCCGCCGTGATGCCGGCGGTGGTGGACTTGAAGAACCAGACGGCGCCCGCGCCCTTGTCCTCGTTCGAGGCGGAGGCGACCAGTTCGGCGCGGCCGTCGCCGTTCGCGTCGACGAGGCGGACGGCCCCGCCGAAGTAGTCGAGGGTCTCCGCGGTGCCGGGGACGCCCGCCGTGTTCTGGGAGAAGACCTTGGCGCCGCCGCCGGTCAGGCCGGAGGCCGAGCCGCGCAGCACGGTGACCGTGCCCGCCTTCCGCGCCGAGCCGAGGGTCTCGTCCTCGGCGCCGACCGCGATGTCGGCATATCCGTCGCCGTTCACGTCCCCGGCGGACACGCTCCAGCCGAAGCCGTCGCCCTTCTCGCCCTTCTCCGGGACGCCCGCCGTGTCCTGGGTGATCCGGACCGGGGTACGGCTGCTGAGGCCTCCGGCCGCGCCGTACGTCACCGTGACAGCGCCGCCGAGGCCGCCGTTCGGCTCGGTGGCCGACTTCTCCATGAAGTTGCCGGTGACGATGTCGCCGTAGCCGTCCTTGTTCACGTCGGCGATGGCCGCGTCGTAGCCGCCCGCGAGCTTCTTGCCGACCTTGAGGGTGCCGGTGACGGAACCGGTGTAGAGGACGCTGCGGGTGCGGTAGTCGCCGGAGGCGGTCTCCTCCTGGCCCATGACCAGCAGGTCGCTCCTGCCGTCGGCGTTGACGTCGCCGGCGATCAGCTTGTCGGCGTAGATCGTGGTCTGGGCGATCGTGTCGATGCCGACCAGGGCGGCCGCCTTGCCCTTGCGGGTGAAGGGGCCGCGGAAGACGTTCAGGGAGGGCGTGGCGTTGTTGCCGACGGCCAGGTCGGTGTGCCCGTCGCCGTCGAAGTCGCCCGCCGCCAGTGCCCAGCCGAGTTCGTTGCGGTACCTCGGCATCGGTGAGGAGAGGTTGCTGGCGCCCTTGAGGCCGCTCGCGCCGCCCCACAGGACGGTCACGTTGCCGTAGGAGTCGGTGCTGCCGATCCGCTCGCTGTGCACGCCGACGACCAGGTCGGTGTATCCGTCGCCGTCCAGGTCGCCGGTGGTGAGCCGGTCTCCGAAGTAGTCGCCGGAGGCCGGGTTGCCGGGGACGCCGGTGGTGGCCTGGCTGATGATCTGGCGTCTGGCGGTGTCGAGGCCGCTCTTCGTGCCGTAGACGACCGCCACGTATCCGGCGCCGGACTTGCCGGAGACCTTGGCGACGGGCGCGGCGATCGCGAGGTCGCGGTAGCCGTCGCCGTTGAAGTCGCCGGACAGGCCCGAGGGGGCGGCGGTGGCGGTGGCGGCGGGCAGCGCGGTGAGCAGGCCCGTGGTGAGGGCCGTGGCGAGCAGCAGGGTGGTGCGCTTGGGCATGGACTTCCCCGTGAGTGGTGAGGAGAGGAGACGCGGAGGCGGTGCGGCGGGCGGTGCCTGGTGCCGGAGCGGGCGCGCGGGACCGGGCAGGCCCGTGGTCGTGCGACCGGCGGGCCTGCCCCTACGCCGTCCGGAGAAACTCCGGTGACCCGCGGGTCAGTCGGCGAAAATGGCGCTGAGCTGCGGGGTGCCGGTCGTCGAGACGCCCAGCTTGCTCGTGGACAGGGCCCGGGAACCGGTCGTGGTGATCTTCGAGCCGTTGGACGGCAGGTAGGTGACCGCGCCGTCGCCTGCGTTCTCGTACGAGCCGACGATCAGGTCGGCCCGGCCGTCGCCGGTGACGTCGTCGAGCTTGACGTCGGCGCCGAAGAGGTCGTTCTTCTCGTCGTCGCCGGGGACGCCGGCCGTGCTCTGCGCGAAGGACTGGGCGCCGGAGGCCAGGTTGATCCCGGTCTTCGAGCCGTAGAGGACAGTGACCTGGCCGGTGTTGGTGTTGCTGCCGATGTCCTCGTTCGGGGTGGTGACGACGAGATCGGCGTAGCCGTCGCCGTTGACGTCACCGAGGTCGATCTCCCAGCCGAACCCGTCGCCCTTCTCGGAGGTGCCGGGGACGTTGGCGGAGTTCTGGTTGAACATGGTGGCCTTGGCCGGGCCGGAGGCGCTGCCGTAGGTGATCGCCACCCGGCCGCCGGTGGCGGAGTCCGGGAAGACGGTCCCGCCGCTGCTGGCGTCCCAGGAGGCGCCGCTGACGATGTCGCCGTAGCCGTCGCCGTTGATGTCGCCGACGCCGGTGACGATGCCGCTCTTCAGTGACTTGGCGCCGGTCACGGTCACGCCCCTGGAGCTGCCCGGCAGCCAGTAGTTGGTGTTCCAGTGGCTGCTGGTCTTCGTCTCGTACCCGTCGACGATCAGGTCGGTACGGCCGTCGCCGTTGACGTCGCCGGCGGTGAGCTTCATCGGGCCGTACGGGTAGGAGCTGGTGCCCGGCTCGATCGGCGGCTTGACGGTGTACCGGCCGCCGGGCGTGCCGCTGGCGGAGAAGCCGCCCTTGAGCACCCACAGGGTGGCGGCGGAGCTGCCGACGGCGAGGTCGGCCTTGCCGTCGCCGTCGAAGTCGCCGGCGGCCAGCTGCAGTCCCCAGTAGTCGTGGCTGCTCGGCGACGGGTCCTTGATGTCGACGCCCTTGCCGGTGAGGCCGCTCTTGGAGCCCCACAGGAGGGTGACGGTGCCGCCGTCGGTGTCGGAACCGACCTTCTCCTCAGGGGAGCCGACGGCCAGGTCGTCGTAGCCGTCGGCGTTGAAGTCGGCGTACGCCAGGGTCTCGCCGAAGCTGTCGCCCGCCTCGGCGGTGCCGGGGACTCCGGCGCTGTTCTGGCTGAGGGTGGTGCGCTTGGTGGTGGTGATGCCCGAGGCGGAGCCGTAGAGGGCGACGACCTGGCCGGCGCCCTTGTGACCGCTGACGTAGGCGGTGGTGGCCGAGGTGGCGATGTCGCCGATGCCGTCGCCGTTGAAGTCGGCGCGCGCGACCTTGAACGAGTCCGCGGCCGTGGCCGAGGCGGCGGAGAACGTGAGCAGACCGCCCGTCAGCGCGGCCGCGGTGGCCGTCGCGAGGGCGAGTCGCGGGAACGTGTGCATGCGGGTTGTCTCCTGCGGCATGCGGGGGCCGCCCGCCTCCCGGCGGGCGGCCGGAGTCAATGGTGTCCAGCGGTCAGAAGACCCGTACCGAGGAGCAAGGGTTGTACATGACTACGGTGAAGATGTGAGGACTCTGTGACTCCCGCCGGACCGGAGAAGCGGTGCGGCCGCGACGGGAGCTGACGCACCGCTAGCCGACGAGGGTCTGCTTCGGGCGGACCACGCAGAACTCGTTGCCCTCCGGATCGGCCAGCACGGTCCACGACTCGTCGCCGCTCTGCCCGACGTCCGCCCTGCGGGCGCCGAGCGCGAGGATGCGTTCGATCTCGGCCTCCCGGTCCTCCGCGGCGGACGTCAGGTCGAGGTGCAGGCGGTTCTTGACGGTCTTGCCGTCGGTCACCGGCATGAAGCAGATGCCCACCGGTGCGGTCTCGTCCGGCCCGATCACCACCTCCCGCTCCCGCTCGGACAGGATCCGCCAGCCGAGTACCTCGGCCCAGAACCGGGCCAGGGCGGGCAAGATCGTGGGCGTCGATGACGATGTGGTGCAGCGACAGGGGCACGTCGGGCAGTATGCCCGCGGCCGGCGGGACAGGTCCTGGAAACGGACACCGGCGCCCGGGCCGGTGGGGTGACCGTGCGGCGGTGACACCGGCCCGGCTCCCGGAACTCGAGCTGCTGCGTCCGCGGCGGGTGCGCTGAAGTACTACCGAGGCCTGCCCCGTGGGTCGGTGATCGTGGTTGCCGTTCATCGTTCCCCGAAGCGGTGTGGCGTGGCGCGACCTGCCCACGCGCCCGGGCAGCTGGAAGACGGTCCGGGAACGCTGGTTGGGCCGACTGTCGCAGCCGGCCCATACGCTGTGCGCGATCCACGGCCGGCTGACCGGAAGGCATGATGACCCCCACCCCCAGACCGACGGCTGAAGCGATACTCGCCCTTCTTCCCGAACTCGCTCCCCACGCACGCGACGCGGTCCTGTTCCATCCCGAGCGGGCAGAGCCGGACTGCCGGACCAGTTCCATCGGCGGACCACTGCTGTGGCCGGGTGACGAACCGTGGCCCGAGTGCTCCTTGCCCGACGTGAACAGCCCTGATGGCGAGCCCGCCACCGCCATGGTGCCGGTCGCACAGATCTTTCAGCGCGACGCGCCGGGTCCCTGGTGGCCCGCAGGCATCGACCTCCTGCAGATCCTCTGGTGTCCCAACGAACACTGGGATCCTCCGGCCCGGCAGGCCGACATCAGCCCTGTGGTCGAGGTGCGGTGGCGTCGGGCCGCTGACGTGATCAGCCATGGGACGACTCCGCCGCCGCCCTCACGCTACGAGGAGGACGGCTACCTTCCGCAGGCCTGCGCCATCAGCGCCGAGCGCGTGACCGACTTCCCTTTCCCTGAGGAACTGCCGGCAGAGCTCCGTCCTCGGCTTGAGAACCTGATCCGCGAGACCGGCGACGGCGGTGACGTCATCACCCGCGTCGCAGGCTGGAAACTCGGCGGTTGGCCGACTTGGCACCTGACGTACCCCACGGTCCTTGCCTGCGATGACTGCGGCACGGCCATGACGCTCCTGTTCACCGTGGCCAGCGACGACGAGACAGGGGTTGTCGTCGGCCGGTGGGGAGACTTGCGCATCTTCACCTGCCCCGCCGACCACCGTCACGCGTTCCAGGTGGACCTGCACTGACCTGCGGCTCACTTCCCGCAGCACGATCCATCCGGCTTGGCCCCGGGGGCTCGTTCCAGGTGGTCCCGCTCGCCGCGGCCCGGCCGCGGAGCTTCGCCCGCCGCACTGCGTGCCCGGCGGTACCACGCACGGAACGGCATCGTCTTCGTACCGTTCCGTGACGCACGACCGATCGCGAGTACGGCCGACTCCGGCCGCGCAACGGTGTCACTGCGCGGATCCGTTCCTTCGTCGAAACCGTCTGCGCGGTCGCCTCCCGTGCCGCCTTCAGAACGCGCGCGGACAAAGCCTCCCGGCCGCTCACGCCTTCCTGATCATCCCTGCGGCAGGATGGGCGCATGAGCGTAGTCAAGATCAACGTGCTGGCCGTGCCCGTCGAGCAGCGGGAGACGCTGGAGAAGCGGTTCGCGTCCCGGGCGCACTCCGTGGAGAACTCGGACGGGTTCGAGTGGTTCGAGCTGCTGCGTCCGGTCGAGGGGACCGATCAGTATCTCGTGTACACGCGGTGGCGGGACGAGGAGGCCTTCCAGGCGTGGATGGAGGGGCCGATGAAGACGGCGCATCAGGGGGGTGCCGAGGGCGAGCGGGCGAAGCCGGCGGCTTCCGGGTCGACGCTGTGGTCCTTCGACGTGGTGCAGTCGGCGGGGCCGAAGGGCGCGTAGCGACCGGTGCCCGTGCGGGTGTGCACGGCCCGCCGTGGTGGCGGGCCGTGCGGAGCCGGCGGACGGAGACCGGTGGCTCAGGCCGAGGTGGCTGTCCTCTCCGGCGTGCGGGCCGGGGCGGGCAGGGTGCGGCGGGTGCGGGTCGGAAGGGCGAGGGTCGGGTGGGCCACCGCCCAGGCCGCGCCCTTGCAGACCAGTTCCTTGTAGAGGGCGGCGGTGCGTCCCGTCAGGGCCTGCCGTACGGCGCGGTCGTCCGCGGTGACGTACTGGATCAGGCCCTGCCCGCGGCCCAGCGAGATGCACTGGTTGAAGTACCGCAGCGGCACCTTCGGGAGCTTTCCGCCGGTCAGGCGGGCCGCGAGGGCGTCCGCTGCCTGCCACGCCATCGGGACGCCCGTGGCGCACGACATGCGCAGCGGCTTGCCGCCGGGGCCCGTCGCCAGCGCCGCGTCGCCGACCGCGTACACGTCCGGGTGCGAGACCGACCGCATGGTCCCGTCGACCACGATCCGGCCGGAGCCGGTGACCTCCAGCGTGCCGGCCGCCGCGACGGGGTGGACGGCGAAGCCGGTGGTCCACACCGTGACCGCGGCGGGGATCGTCGCGCCGTCGGCGGTGGTGACATGGCCGGCCGCCACTGCGGTGACGGCGGTGTGCTCGTGCACGGCGACACCGAGCCCGTCGAGGACCTTCCGCAGGTGCCGGCGGCCCTTGGGGGAGAGCCAGTCACCGAGGGCACCGCGGGCGGCGAGGGCGACGGCCAGGTCCGGGCGGGCCTCGGCGATCTCGGTGACGGCCTCCAGGCCGGTGAGTCCGCCGCCGACCACGAGCACGGGCTGTCCGGCCGGCAGGGCGGCGAGGCGCTCGCGGAGCCGGAGCGCGCCGGCGCGGCTCGCGATCTGGTGGGCGTGCTCGGCGGTGCCGGGGACGCCCTGGTCGTTCCAGGCGCTGCCGAGGGCGTAGACGAGGCTGTCGTACTCCAGCACCTCCGTCTTCCCGTCCCTGTCACCGGAGTCGACGGTGGTGACCGTCCGCCGGTCGGCGTCCACGGCGGTGACCCTCGCGAACCTCAGCCGCACGCCGGTGCCCGCGAACATCTCGGCGAGGGGCCGGGACCTGAGCTCCTGGCCGGTCGCCAGCTGGTGCATCCGGACACGCTCGACGAAGTCGGGTTCGGCGTTGACGAGGGTGATGGCGACGTCTTCGCGGTGCAGCCGCCTGGCGAGACGGCCGGCGGCGATGGCTCCGGAGTATCCGGCGCCGAGGACGACGATGCGGTGCTGCATGTCCGTGCTCCTGTCGGGAAACGGCGGGTCGAGCGGGTCGCCCCTTGAACCGGGCAGCCCGCCGTTTCCTGACAGGAACGCGGAGTGAAGCGGCTCACACCCGGTCAGAAGAGCCGGAGCAGGGGTTCGCCGTGGCCGGTGGCCGTCCACTGCCTGGTCGCGCGTTCGAGCTTGTCGGGGTTGACCTGGTTGCGGAGCGCGGCGATGCCCTCGGTGGTGATCTCCAGGCACATGACCCCGAAGACCCGCCCGTCGACGACCGCCACCAGGGCGGGGCCGCCGTTGGCGGTCGCGGCGTGGAGTTCGACCGGGCCGCCGGCCAGGGCCCGCTGTGCCGGTCCCGGCTTGAACAGGCCCCGCATGAACGTCGCGACCGCGAGGGCGCCCTCGAACGCCTTGGCCCGGGCCGGCACCTTCCCGCCGCCGTCGCCGACCGCGACGGCGTCCTCGGTGAGCAGCCGGACCAGCGGCTCGGTCCGGCCGCTGGTGGCGGCCGCGAGGAACTCCTCGATGATCCGCCGGGCGGCGGCCTCGTCGACCTCGGCACGCGCCTTGCCGGCCGCGACATGCCCTCTGGCCCGGTGGAAGGTCTGCTGGCTGGCGGCCTCGGTGATGTCGAGGATCCGGGCGATCTCCCGGTGCGGATAGTCGAAGGCCTCCCGCAGCACGTACACCGCCCGCTCGCCGGGCGTGAGCCGCTCCAGCAGGGTCAGGACGGCGTACGACACGGACTCGCGCCGCTCGGCGGTGTCGGCAGGGCCGAGCATCGGGTCTCCGGCGAGCAGCGGCTCGGGGAGCCACTGGCCCACGTAGGTCTCGCGCCGGGCGCGGGCCGAGGTGAGCTGGTTGAGGCACAGGTTGGTGAGCACCTTCGTCAGCCAGGCCGCGGGGACCTCGATACGGCCGGTGTCGGCGGCCTGCCAGCGCAGGTACGTCTCCTGCACGGCGTCCTCGGCCTCGCTCGCGGAGCCGAGGAGGCGATAGGCGAGGGCCGCCAGCCGGGGCCTGGCCGCCTCGAACCGGTCCACCTCGCTCATGGTCTGGGCCATGGCCAGGATCCTAGGCCGTGTCCGCACGGCACACGACGGCCCGACGCGTACGACGAGGAGGTGCGCGCATATTGTCGCGAATAGGTGGTATGCGTCACCCATCACGGGGGCGACGGTACGGCGCGTGCCGTCCACGGCACGCGACCGGCGGACGGCACCCGACCGGAGGACGACGTCATGTGGCACCGTGCCCGGCCCAGGGGTGGCCTTCCGGTCGGGGACGCCCTGGGCGGGGCGCTGGCCGGCATGGTGCGCCGGACGGGCGCGGCGATCGGCGGGGTGTACCTCATCGAGGAACCGGCCTCGCTGCTGCGCCTGGTGGCGCTGTGCGGACTGCCCGTCGACTTCACCGCGCCCTGGCAGCGCCTGCCGCTGGCCGCCCCCGTCCCGGTGGCCGACGCGATCCGTGAGCACCGCCTCGTCTGGGTCGGCGGCCAGGACGAGATGGCGCGCCGCTATCCGCGTACGGCGGCGGTCCTGCCGTACCCCTTCGCACTCGCCGCGGTGCCGCTGCGCGGGGAGCGCCGCTGCTGGGGCGGGGTGGTGCTGATGTGGCCGGCCGGCCATCCGCCCCGGGCCACCGCCCGCGAACGGCACCACATCACCGCGAGCGCCCGCCGGCTGGCCCGGCTCCTGGACGACTCGCCGGTGCCCCCGGTCCTCCCCGACCAGCCGTACGCCGTCCCCGCCGCCTCCCAGCGCCACCCCACCCGGACCGGACCGGCCGCCGCCGACTACCTGGAGCGGCTCCCGGAGGGCGGCCTCGCCCTCGACCTGGAGGGCCGCGTCACGTTCGTGTCCGCCGGGGCCGCCCGGCTGCTCGGCCGGGAGCCGGACGTGCTGCTGGGCACCCGGCCCTGGCAGTCCCTGCCGTGGCTGGACGATCTGCGGTACGAGGAGCGGTACCGCATGGCGGTGGTCAGCCGCGCCCCCGTGTCCTTCAGCGCGCGCCGCCCGCCGGACCGTTGGCTGACCTTCCACCTGCACCCGGATCACAGCGGCATCAGCGTGCGCATCGTCCCCGGCGCGCAGGCCGGGGCCGCGCCGCCCGTCGGCCGGGAACCCGCCCCGACCACGCCCGGCCGCCTCTTCCAGCTGATCCATCAGGCGGCCGCGCTCGCCGAGACGGTGACCACCCAGGACCTCGTGGAGCTGATCGCGGACCAGATCCTGCCGGCGTTCGGCGCCCAGGGGCTGCTGCTCAGCATCGCCGAGGCGGGCCGGCTGCGGATCGCCGGGCAGCACGGGTACCTCGCCGACAGCGCCGAACTCCTCGACGCCCTCCCCCTCGACTCCGACCTCACCCCCGCCGGCCGGGCCCTGGCCAGCGGCGTCCCGGCCTACTTCGGCAGCCCCGCCGAACTCGCCGACAGCTACCCCCACGCCCCGCTGATCAACGGGAAGCAGGCATGGGCCGTGCTGCCGCTGGTGATCTCGGGGCGTCCGGTGGGCTGCTGCATCCTCTCCTACGACCGCCCGCACACCTTCACCGCCGACGAACGCGCCGTCCTGCACCCGCTGGCCGGCCTGCTGGCCCAGGCCCTGGACCGGGCCCGTGTGTACGACACCCAGCACCATCTCGTCCACCAGCTCCAGCAGGCGCTGCTGCCCCGCGGCCTGCCCGCCCTGCCCGGCCTCGACGTCGCCGCCCGCTATCTGCCGGCCGCGCACGGCATCGACGTCGGCGGCGACTTCTACGACCTGCTGCGCCTCGACGCCCACCACGCGGCGGCCGTCATCGGTGACGTGGAGGGCCACAGCATGGCCGCGGCCGCCCTGATGGGGCAGGTCCGCACCGCCATCCACGCCCACGCCACCACCGGAGCCGCCCCGGACCAGGTCATCGCCCGCACCAACCGGCTGCTCGCCGACCTCTCCTCCGACCTCCTGGTGACCTGCCTCTACGTCCACCTGGACCTCCTCGGCCAGGAACTGACCATGGCCAGTGCCGGCCACGCACCGCCCCTGCTGCGCCCCGCGCCCGGCCGGGCCCACTGCCTGCACGTCGACCCCGGCCCGCCCCTGGGCGTCGACACGGAGGCCCGTTATCCCGTCACCCGCGCCGCGCTCCCGGCCGGCGCCGTCCTCGCCCTGTACACCGACGGCCTGATCGAACGCGCCGGCACCGACGTCCAGCACGCCACCGCCGACCTCGCCGCCCACCTCGCCCGGGCCGACGCGCACGACCTGGAACGCCTCACGGAGGACCTCGTCCAGTCCACCTGGCCGGCCGGTGGCCACACCGACGACGTGGCGGTGCTCCTGCTGCGGACGGTCGTGGCGGCGGGGCCGGGCCGGGGTGCGTGACCCCGTGGTGATGGCCGCGGGCCGTAGGGGTGGCACCGGCCGCCGTACTCCGGAGTCGGTTGTAGGGCGCACCGCGCGGCGGGATGCTGGGAGCGGGTGCGGGCATCCCGGACGCGCGGGCCGCCGGGCACCCGGAGGCACCATGGAGGGACGGGAACCGGAAGGCCCGGCAGTCGTACCCGACGACCTCGCGGTCGTCGTCGACGCCGACGGGTCGGTCCTGGTGTGGAGTGCCGGTGCCCGGCGGCTGCTCGGATACGAACCCGGCGAGATCGTCGGCCTCCCCGCCCGGAACCTGCTCGCCACCGACCTGCCCGCCTCCGCGCGCCGCCACATCGCCGCGGCGCACCGCTGGTCCACCGAGGTGGCTCTGCGGCACCGCAACGGCGACCGGATCGTCGTACGCCTCCAGGGCATCCCTCTCGCGGACGCGGGCGACCGGCCGCTCTGGCTGGTGACCGGTGCCGTGCGGACGGCCGTGTCCGGGCACGACCAGCCCGGGGCGGCCACCCTGTGGGACTTCACGCTCGCCCAGCTGCCCGTGCCGGTGGCGATCTACGACCGGGAGGCCCGGCTGGTCGCCGCCAACGAGGTCATGACCGAGGTCATGGGCCTGCCCGTGGCGGAGATGCGGGGCCTGACCCTGCGGGAGATCGAGTCCGGCCCGCCCTTCGACGAGTACGACCGCCTCCAGCGGCAGGTCCTGCGCACCGGGCGGACCGTCTTCCACGAGCAGCACGCCCAGGCGCCCGGGGAGACCCGGGAGCACGCCTGGTCGATGTACCTCTCCCCGCTGAAGGACGCGTCCGGCACCGTGCGGGGCCTGTCCGCGATCGTCTTCGACACCACTGAGCAGTACTGGGCCCGCCGCCACCTGGCCGTCCTCAACGACGCGAGCCTGCGTATCGGCAGCACCCTGGACGTGACCCGGACCGCCGAGGAGCTGGCCGAGGTCGCCGTGGGCGGGTTCGCGGACTACGTCACCGTCGATCTGCTGGAGTCCGTCACCCAGGGCGACGAGCCGGCACCGCTGCCGACCGACGAGCCCATCACCGTACGCCGTGTCGCGCACCGCTCGGTGCTGGCCGGCTGCCCGGAGAAGGTGGCCGACCCCGGCGACCCGGTCCGCTACCCGGTGGACACGCCTCCGATGTGGACCCTGCTCGCCGGTCACGGCACCCGCCAACGGCCGGGCGACCCCGGCATGACGGAGTGGATCGGCGCCTTCCAGGCCCGCGCCGGCACCGTCGCCCGACCCATGATCCACTCGGTGCTGATGGTCCCGCTGCGCGCCCGTGGTGTCACCCTCGGCCTGGTGCACTTCCTGCGGCACCGCACGCCCGAGTCGTTCACCGAGGACGACCAGCGGCTCGCGGAGGAGATCGTCGCCCGCGCCGCGGTGTGCGTGGACAACGCCCGCCGCTACACCCGGGAGCGCCGCACCGCGCTCGCCCTCCAGTGCAGCCTGCTGCCCGGCCGGCCGCCGCCCGACCTGGAGGCGACCGAGGTGGCCTACCGTTATCTGCCCACGGGGTCCGGAGCGGAAGTCGGCGGCGACTGGTTCGACGTGATCCCGATGTCCGGCGCCCGGGTCGCCCTGGTCGTCGGGGACGTCGTCGGCCACGGCATCCGCGCCTCGGCGACGATGGGCCGCCTGCGCACGGCGGTACGGACGCTGGCGGACGTCGACCTCGCCCCCGACGAACTCCTCACCCAGCTGGACGACCTCGTCATCGGGCTCGCCAGGGAGGAGGACCCGCGGACCACGTCGGGGGAGGTCGGCGCGACCTGCCTCTACGCCGTGTACGACCCGGTGACCCGGCGCTGCACCATGGCCCGGGCCGGCCATCCGCCGCCCGCCCTGGTCACCCCCGCCGGCGAGGTCCGTCTGCTGGACCTGCCGGCCGGCCCGCCGCTCGGCCTGGGCGGCCTGCCCTTCGAGTCCACCGAGGTGGAACTGGCGGACGGCAGCCTGCTCGCCCTCTACACCGACGGCCTGGTGGGGACCGCCGGCCAGGACATCGACGTGGGCCTGGGCCTCCTCCGCCGGGCCCTGGCCGCCCCGGCAGCACCCCTGGAGGAGACCTGCGACCGCGTCCTGCACACGCTGCTGACCGACCGCCCTGCCGACGACATCGTGCTCCTGCTGGCCCGCACCCGTGCCCTGGGCTCCGGGAAGGTCCGCACCTGGCAGCTCCCGCGGCATCCGGCGGCGGTCGCCGGGGCCCGCAAGATGGCGGGCCGGCAGCTGGAGGCCTGGGGCCTGACGGACGCGGCCTTCGTCACGGAGCTGATCGTCAGCGAACTGGTCACCAACGCGGTCCGCTACGGCGACGGCCCGATCGCCCTCCGCCTGATCCGCGACGCGTCCCTGATCTGTGAGGTCTCCGACGGAAGCAGCACGGCCCCGCATCTGCGCCGGGCACGGGTCTACGACGAGGGCGGCCGGGGTCTGCTCCTGGTCGCCCAGCTCTCGGAACGCTGGGGCAGCCGCCAGACGCCGACCGGCAAGACGATCTGGGCGGAACAGCCACTGCCGGCCTCGGCGCTCGTCTAGCGGGCGCGTGCACGGCCCCGCGAGCCGGACGGCAGTCGCCGGGCGGCCCTGGGGCGGAGAGACCCTGGGGCCGCCCGGCGGATCACGCCGTGGACGCAGGGGCCGCCGGGCCCGCCCGCGGCGCCGATGAGGCGCGGTGGACTTCCCGCGGCCTGATCCGCCGGACAGGCTAGTGGGGGACGGGAACGTCCCGGCGCAGCACGTCGATCACGGCGCAGACGACCGCCGAGGCGACGAAGGTGCCCACCATGACCAGGGCCACTCCCACCATGAACAGTCCGCTGGCGTCGTCCGACCAGTCGACGTAGGCGGCGAGCGTCAGCCCCACGGTCGTACCGCCCACGGCGGCCGCGCTGTGTCCCCGGACGGCCGTCCAGCCGACGGCCACCAGCAGGGTGAGCACGAGCCCGCCGACCTGCCAGACCTCGTAGGGCCCGCTCGTCGATCCGTCTGCCTGCACGTCGTACCGCTGGTCCCAGCCCAGCCACCCGGCCCAGGCCGCCGCCGACGCCCCGGCCGACGCGAGCGCCGGCAGCACGGTCCGAGGAACTGGCTCGTGAATTCTCATGCGTTCAGCGTCGCGGCCGGTCCGGGCGCCGGACAGAGCACGGATACTCAGACCGACCCGAGTACCTGCTGCGCCGGGCGAAGCGCTCGGCCGTGCCCTGATACCGCGTCCGCACGTCCTGTTCCGGCTGTTCGCCGGCCCGGACGTCGTGCTCGACGGCTTCGACGCCGTCGAGTTGGTCCACGGCCGTCCCCTGGTGGTGGCCGGTCACGGCCGTTCGGCGGGCGCGGGATGCGCGGGAGGGGGTGTGCGGGCCGCGCGCGCCGCCAGTTCCAGGAGTTCGTCGACCGACCACTGGTCGTAGGCGTGCTCGCCGTGCTTGGCGGCCAGGATCTGGCCGTCGGGGGCGACGAGGAAGTCGGCGGGAAGGCCGAGCCGGCCGCCGTGCGGGCTGTTGGCGGGCAGGTGTTCGCGTCCGCGGACGACGTGCCAGGCGCCGCTCACCACCGCTCGGACGATCGGCCACCAGGCGCGCGGCGCGAGCAGGGAGCGGGGCGACTGTTCCACGCCGAACTCCCGGTACAGCCGTTTGTCCGGGTCGGCGACGACGGCGAACGGAAGGTCTCCGGTGTGGCGGCGCAGTTCCTCGGCGGGCGAGTGGAAGACGACCACCTCGCGGATCCCGGCGGCCTCGATCTCGTGGTGCCGCCGCACCACCGAGCGCAGGTGCAGATTGCAGACCGGGCATCCGGCGAAGCGCCGGAACTGGAGGTGGACCGGGCGGGTGGGGTCGGGGACGGTGACGGGGTCGCCGGAGACCGTACTGAGACCGCGCCGGGGCACGGTGGAGCCGGGACCCATGGGGCTACGGGGTGTGCGCATGACTGTTCCCCTCCGTAAGCGTACGGCATACGCCTACCAGCGTAGGCGTATGCCGTACGCTGTCAACCGCCATGCCACGACCACGTTCCGTCACCCCCGACCAGCTCGCCTCGGCCGCTCTCGCCGTCATCGACCGCGAGGGGCTCGCCGGACTGTCGATGCGCGCCGTCGCCAAGGAACTCGGCATGAGCACCATGGGGCTCTACCGGTACGTGCGCGACCGCGAGGAGCTGGAGAGGCTCGTCGTGGAGCTCGTCCTGGGCGCCGTGGACACCGAGCCGCCCGACCCCGGCGCCCCGTGGCGCGAACGGATCACGGTCCTGGTGCGACGCATGCGCGACGCCGTGGGCGCCCATCCCGCGGTCGTCCCGCTGATCATCGCCCACCGCCACCACTCCCTCGGGGTGCTGCGCTGGTCGGAGACCGTGCTCGTGGTCCTCGGCGGGACGGGCGTGACGGGAGAGCGGCGGGTCGTCGCCCTGCGCGCACTGCTCAGCTACCTCAACGGGGCGATCCAGCTGGAGCATCTCGGCTCCCTGGCCGGTCCCGGGACGGTGGCCATCGCCGAACTGTCGTCCGACGACTTCCCGCTGATGGCCGAGACCGCCCGCGACGCCCGGAACGTCGAAGCCGACCGCGAGTTCCTCGGCGGGCTCGGCATGCTGCTGGACGGTCTCGAAGGGCTCGGCGGCGTCAGCCGTTGATCACCCGGTCCACGACCAGGGTGTCGCTCACCTGCCAAAGCGCGGCCAGCCTGCCGTCACGGACGGTCCACAGGTGCATGAACCTGGCGTCGGCCGTCGCCCCCCGCCTGCTCACGGTGTGGTAGTGCCCGAGGGCGAAGACATGGTCCTCCCCGTCCGCGAAGTACTCCTCGCCCACGGGGTAGAAGGTGTCGAAGTTCTCCATCAGCGGGCCGAAGAAGTCCCGGCTCACGCTCTGCGGGCCGTGATAGACCCCGCCGCCGGGGAAACCGGGCGTGATGTCCCAGACGAGTTCCGGGTCCATGACCTCCTGGAAGACCTCCGGCGCCACCCTGGACGCGTAGAAGCGGCGGACGAGGGCGATGTTCTCCGGTTCGGACATGACGGCGGCTCCTCCGACGGAAACGGACGGCCGATCAGGGCCGGGGCAGTATCAGACCCCGGGGCGGCACGGGCCGCGGGGAGAAACGCCGTCCGGCCGGAACGTGTGACGCCATCGTCAGGAGAGCACGAACGTGAGTACGGTTGATCACGAGCCTTCCGCAGGAGCCCCCATGCCCTCCGTACCTCCCGTGCCTCCCCAGCCTCCCGCGCCTCCGCTGTCCAAGCCCCGCTTCGCCGTTCTCGGTGCCGGCACCATCGGGTGTCACCTCGGCGGCCATCTGCGCGCCGCCGGGTACGACGTGACGCTCATCGGCAGGCCCGCCGCCATGGACGTGCTGCGCGAGCGGGGACTGACCCTCAGCACCTCCGTCCGGCCGCCCGTCCATCTCGCGCCGGAGCGGCTCACGCTGGCCACCGGCGCGCAGGCCGCGGCCGACGCCGACTACGTGCTGGTCACCGTGAAGAGCGCCGGCACCGCGACCGCCGCCAGGGAACTCGCCGCGCAGCTCGCCCCCGGCGCGGTCGTGGTGAGCTTCCAGAACGGGCTGCGCAACCCCGCCACCCTGCGCGCCGCTCTCCCCGGTCACACCGTGCTGGCCGGGATGGTGCCGTACAACGTGGTGCGGTCCGGGCCGGGCACCGTGCACCAGGGCATGCCGGGCACACTCATGACCGAGCCGGACGCCACGCTCGTCACCGCCTTCCGCGCGGCGCACCTGGCCGTCGAGGCCCGTACCGACATGTCCGAGGTGCAGCACGCCAAACTGCTGCTGAACCTCAACAACGCGGTCAACGCCCTGTCCGGGCTGCCGCTCCGCGACCAGCTCGGCGAGCGGGCCTACCGCCGCTGCCTCGCCCTGTGCCAGCGGGAGGCCCTCGCCGCCTACCGCGCCGCCGGGCTCACCCCGGCCCGCCTCGGCCCCACCGCGCCCGCTGTCACCCCCTATGTCCTGGCGCTGCCCGACGGCCTGTTCCGGCGGCTGGCGGGGGCGGCCCTGCGGATCGACGCGCAGGCCCGCTCCTCGATGTGGGAGGACCTGCAACGCGGCCGGGCCACCGAGATCGACTCCCTCCAGGGCGAGATCGTCGCCCTCGCCGCCGCCCACGGACGGACCGCCCCCGCGAACGCCCGGCTGGTCACCCTGGTGCGGGCGGCGGAGGCCGCGCCGCGCACCTGGCAGGGCCGGGAGCTCTACGCCGAACTGCGCGCGGCACGCTGAGCGGGCGCGTACGACGGCCTCGCCGACGCCGTGCGGACCGCCCCGGACACCGCGCCGGGCGAACCGGACCCGCCGCGGCCGACGGTCGCCGCCGAAAGCCGCGGCCGGATCCCCGCAGGCCCGACCGGAGGCGCCAGGCCGGGAAGATCACCGGGCGGGGCACGCTGTGCGGCCGGCACGGGGACACGCCGGGGCCGCACCCGGGGTGATCGTGTGGCGATGAGCCCGGCCGTCGACGTGTTCGTGGCGGATCCCGAGCCGATCCCGAGTGCCGTGCCCGGATTCGAGGAGGCGGTGGGGCCCGCGACCTCGCGGGCGGCGGAGCCCGACATCGCCGACGCGCTCGGCGGACGCGCCGCCGCGGCGTCGGCGATACGCCGAACGGACTGATCACGTGCCGGGCGCGGGCGGCCGGCCACGCCGCGCACCGGCCAGGCCGCTGACGGAAATCTGTCACGGCGGAGCCACATCTCCAGGACCGACGGCGTTAGGGTTGCCGTGCGACGCGGATGGCGGCGGATCCTTCCCCGACCGGTGCCAGACCCGCCCGGGTCCCCCGCCGCGTCCCCGAAACGAAGGTGTCATGCCCGCTGAGAACGCCCCGGTCGCCGACAACCTCGACGATGACGACTACCCGGCCTACACCATGGGAAGGGCCGCCGCCGTTCTCGGCACCACCCCCGCCTTCCTCCGCTCGGTGGGCGAGGCCGGGCTGATCGCTCCGTTGCGTTCGCAAGGAGGTCACCGCAGGTACTCCCGCCGTCAGCTGCGCATCGCCGCGCGCGCCCGGGAACTGGTCGGCCAGGGCACCCCCGTGGACGCCGCGTGCCGGATCATCTCCCTGGAGAACCAGCTGGCGGACGCCCTCCGGCTGAACCGGGAAATCAGCCGCAAGCTCGACGGGTACGGCACGAATACCTAGTCCCGCCAGTACAGAAATGACCCATGCGGCGACACTAGAATTCGCGTGCGGCACCGGAAACACATGGCCGCTTACCGCCTGCCTGTGTTAGCGTGATAGCAGTTGCAGTTTTGGTTGCCAGAGAAATTTTTTCTTTGTAAAGCTTTCCGGATCATTCCGGAGGGGTGATCATCGCGGCGACTCGGCTTCGTAAAGTGCGGAGTCCGGCACTGCCCCTCAAGGGAGATTCAATATGGCATCTGGCACCGTGAAGTGGTTCAACGCGGAAAAGGGCTTCGGCTTCATCGAGCAGGAGGGTGGCGGCCCCGACGTCTTCGCCCACTACTCGAACATCGCCACCCAGGGCTTCCGCGAGCTTCAGGAAGGCCAGAAGGTGACCTTCGACGTCACGCAGGGCCAGAAGGGCCCGCAGGCCGAGAACATCGTTCCCGCCTGAAGCTGACGCGAACCGCTGCGAGTCACGTTCTCGCGCGTTTTGAGGCTGGGGCCCGCGCTCTTGGGGTGCGGGCCCCAGCTTTTCTCTTTTTTCTCCGGCTGTTTCTTGTGATTCCTCGCGCGGCCATCTGCCCGCCGGCCGGAATTCCTCGATACGCCGCATCGAGGAAGGTTCCTTCATGAACCGCACCCGCCGCAACGGCGGTACTTCCGGGCGCCCCCGTACGGACCGGAGCACCACACGCTCGGCAGGCGCCCCGTCCGGCAACCGCTTCCGTTCCCAGGGGTCCGGCCACCAGGGTCCCCGTCAGGGCACCGGCACCGGCCGCAAGAACGGCCAGCGCTCCACCCCCGGTCGCCAGGAGTTCGCGCTGCCGGTCACCCTCACCGAACCGCTGCCCGCCGTCGAGACGTTCGCCGAACTGGACATGCCGGAACGGCTGCTGGCCGCCCTGCGCGCCGAGGGCGTGACCGTCCCCTTCCCGATCCAGGCCGCCACGCTGCCGAACGCGCTGGCCGGCCGGGACGTCCTGGGCCGGGGCCGCACCGGTTCGGGCAAGACGCTCGCCTTCGGCCTGCCGCTGCTGGCCCGGCTGGACGGACAGCGCGCCCAGCCCAAGCAGCCGCTGGCCCTGGTCCTCGTCCCCACCCGGGAACTGGCCCAGCAGGTCACCGACGCGCTCACCCCCTACGCGCAGGCCCTGCGGCTGCGGCTCGCCACCGTGGTGGGCGGCATGTCGATCGGCCGCCAGATCAGCAGCCTGCGGGCCGGCGCCGAGGTCGTCGTCGCGACGCCCGGCCGCCTCCGGGACCTCATCGAGCGCGACGCCTGCCGGGTGGACCAGGTCGGCATCACCGTCCTCGACGAGGCCGACCAGATGGCCGACATGGGCTTCATGCCGCAGGTGACCGCACTGCTCGACCAAGTACCCGCCGGCGGCCAGCGACTGCTGTTCTCGGCCACCCTGGACCGGAACATCGACCTCCTGGTCCGCCGCTACCTCCACGACCCCGTCGTGCACTCGGTCGACCCCTCCGCGGGCGCGGTCACCACCATGGAGCACCACCTGCTGCACGTGCGCGACGCCGACAAGGAGACCGCCGCCACCGAGATCGCCGCCCGGGACGGACGCGTGCTGATGTTCCTGGACACCAAGCACGCGGCGGACCGGCTCGCCAAGCGGCTGCTCGCCGTCGGCGTGCGGGCCTCGGCACTGCACGGCGGCAAGTCCCAGTCGCAGCGGACCCGGACGCTCGCCCAGTTCAAGGACGGCCATGTCTCGGTCCTGGTCGCGACCAACGTGGCCGCCCGCGGCATCCACGTCGACGGTCTCGACCTGGTCGTCAACTTCGATCCGCCCGCCGACCACAAGGACTACCTGCACCGCGGCGGCCGTACCGCCCGCGCCGGAGAGACCGGCACCGTCGTCACCCTCGTCCTGCCGCACCAACGGCGGGCCGTGGACCGCCTGATGACGGACGCCGGGATCACCGCGCGTGCCGTCCAGGTCCGCCCCGGCGAGGACGAACTGCACCGCATCACCGGCGCCCGCACCCCCTCGGGCGTGCCGGTCACGCTCACCGCACCGACCGCCGACGCACCACGCGAGGGCACACGATCCGGCGGCCGGGGCCGGGGCCGCGGAGGCCGGTCGTCCGCCGCCCGGACACGCCGTTCCACCTCACGGACCGACTCGTAGCCGCAGAAGGACCGGTTCACGGCCGGGGCAGGGGGATGCGCTCCTGGCGGACGGGCCGAGCCGACGCCCGTCGCGACGCTGGAGCGCGCCCCGGACGTGTCCCCCGTCATCGACGACCACGGATATCCCCGGGCGTTCTCGCCCCCACCCTCTGACAGCCGTCCGAAACCCCCGTCCCCGCCGCGCCCCGCGGTCGCCCCTGAGGAGGCATCCATGCGTGTTGTCATCGCCCGTTTCCCCTTCGACCTGACCAAGAGCGAGGTCGAACACTCGATGAGCAGTCACACGCCCGAACCCGTCACCGGCGTCGGCGTGACCATCGACGGCCGGATCTACCCGGTGATGCAGGTCGGAGAGGTGATCACCCGGCAGAACCGCCGGGACTTCACCACCCTCGAAATGCGCCGCGCCCTGACCCGGCTCGGTTTCAGCTGCCATGACGCCCGCCCGGTGACGCCGCCCCAGGAGGCGCGGACCGACGAGGGCGTCCTCGGCTGGTGACGTCCGCCGGGCGAGGGCGCGAACCGCGCGGTTCGTGGGTTGGAAAGCGGGAGACGTGGCACCCGACTCCTGAGCGGGCCGGACTCCGGTAGGAGCGGCTGACGGTTCAGCCACGAGCCGTGCACCGCGCGAACCCGGCACGCCCCGCTCAGCCGGTTGTCGCCGCGGGGCTGCCCGGCGACAACCGGTACGCAACGCATGCGCGTCCCACCGGTCCGGTGCACCTGGGAAGTCTGGAAAGTCCTGGGAGGTCAGGCCTCCTTGCCGACGAGTTCGTCCGCCACCCAGTGCGCGACTCCTTCCGGGTAGGGGGCGGGCAGGCCCAGGACGATGTGCCCGAAGCCGGCGGTCAGCGCCTCGGCGATCGCGGCGCGGGTCGTCTCCGGGTGTTCGTAGGACACCGGGAGGTGGATGGAGCGGGTGATCCCGGCCGGGTCGCGGCCGATCTCCGCGCAGTAGCGGTCCAGCAGGGCACTGCGCCGGACGCAGTCCTCGATGTCGCCGCCCGGGATGTTCCACAGGTCGGCGTGTTCGGCGGCCACCCGGAGGGTCGCCGCGGCCCGGCCGCCGATCAGGATCGGGGGATGCGGGCGCTGCACCGGTTTGGGGTTGGCGAAGGCGCCGGTGAGCCGGTGGTGGGTGCCGTGGAAGTCAAAGGGTCCGGCTGACGTCCACAGACGCCGGATCAGGACGCAGGCCTCGCCGAGGCTCTCCACGGCCTGGGCGGGAGGGGCGAAGGGCAGGCCGTACGCCGGGTACTCGCGGCGGGCCTCGGGCGGGTGCGGCCGTGAGCCGACGCCGATACCGAAGTCGAGCCGCCCGCCGGAGACTGTGTCGACGGTCGTGGCGATCTTCGCCAGTACCGCGGGCGGACGGAAACGGTTGCTGGTCACCAGGAGCCCGAGCCGCAGCCGACGGGTCTGTGCCGCCAGCGCGGACAGCAGGGTCCAGCCCTCGTGGATCGGCCCCTCGGGATCGCCGCCGATCGGCATGAGGTGGTCGAACAGCCAGGCGTGCTCGATCTGCGGGATCGCGTCCGCCTCCTGCCAGACCCGCAGGATGTCGTCGTACGACACCTGCATGGGAGCGGTCATGATCCCGAAGCTGGGTGGGGTCGTGGTCATGGATGCCATGGGTCGGCCTCTCTGCCGTCGGTCAGCGGCGGCGCAGTGCCGGGTCGAGGAGGGCAGGCGGGGTGTCGTACTTCTCGTGGGCGGCCAGGTCGGTGCCGGGGGCGACGATCGCGTCGATCGCGTCGAGGACGTCGGCGGAGAGCACGGTGTCGGCGGCCGCGAGCTGGGAGTCCAGGTGGTCCCTGGTGCGGGGCCCGATGAGGGCGCTGGTCACGGCGGGGTGCGCGGTGACGAAACCGAGTGCGAGCTGGATCAGGGTCAGTCCGGCCTCCTCGGCCACGACGGCGAGCCGCTCCACGGCGTCGAGCCGGGCCTGGTTGGCGGGCAGGGCGAGGTCGAAGCGGTCGGGACTGATCACGGACCGGCTGGTGGCGATGGACCGGCCCTTGCGCACGGCCCCCGAGAGCCAGCCCGAGGCCAGCGGGCTCCACGCCAGGACACCCATCCCGTACTCCTCGGTCACCGGCAGCACATGGGCCTCGACGCCGCGCTGGAGGAGGGAGTAGCTGGGCTGTTCGGTGACGTAACGGCCCAGGTGGTGCCGGTGTGCGGCCCATTGGCCCTGGACGATCCGGTAGGCCGGGTAGGTCGAGGAGCCGAAGTAGCGGATCTTTCCCGCGCGTTGCAGATCGGTCAGCGCCGACAGGGTCTCCTCGTCGCTGGTGGCCGGGTCCCAGCGGTGTATCTGGTACAGATCCACATGGTCGACGCCGAGCCGGACCAGACTGTTCTCCAGCTCGGTGACCAGCCAACGCCGCGAACCGCCGCGGTGATTGCGCTCGTCACCCATCGGCAGCCCCGCCTTCGTGGCCAGCACGACGTCGTCACGACGGCCGGCGATCGCCTTGCCGACCATCTCCTCCGACTCGCCCTGGCCGTACATGTCGGCCGTGTCGATCAGGTTGATGCCGGCGTCCAGGGCGGCGTCGACGATCGCCGTCGCCTCCTCCTGCGTGGTGCGGCCGATCGCGCCGAAGTTCATCGCGCCGAGCGCGAGCGCGCTGACCTGTACACCAGTACGGCCCAAGGTGCGGTACTGCATGACCGAGTCTCCTTCAAGCAGGCAAATGGACGGGCAGACAAGTGGGACGATGTCCCGTTTCATGTCTGCGACGATACGGAACACTGTCCCGTTTAGCAACGCCCCGATAGGGTGACAGCGGAGGGAGCACCGATGGAGGACGGTCGATGAAGAACGAGGAGCAGGCGGTACGGCACCGTCGGGCGGACGCCCGGCGCAACGAGACGACCCTGCTGGAGGCCGCCGCGGCGGCCTTCGTCGCGGCGGGCGTGGAGGCCCCGCTGCGTGACATCGCGGCCCGGGCGGGCGTCGGCACGGCGACCGTCTACCGGCACTTCCCGACCCGCGCGGACCTGATCATCGCCGTCTACCGGCACCAGGTGGAGGCCTGCGCCGAAGCCGGCCCGGCCCTGCTGGCGGAGGCGCCCAGCCCGTACGACGCGCTGCGCCGGTGGATCGACCTCTTCGTGGACTTCCTGGTCACCAAGCACGGACTCGCCGCCGCCCTGCGTTCGGACCAGGCGGGCTTCGACGCCCTCCACGCCTACTTCCTGGACCGCCTGGTCCCGGTCTGCACCCGGCTCCTCGACGCGGCGACCGAGGCGGGCCAGGTCCACACCGACCTGGCCGCGGTCGAGCTGATGCGCGGCGTCGGCAACCTCTGCATCGGCGCGGAGAACGACCCCGGCTACGACGCCCGCCGCCTGGTCTCGCTTCTCGTCACGGGGCTGGGCCGGACGTAAGGTGCCGGGCGTGAACGGCAGTTGCCCGGTCCGGGGCAACCCGATCGCGAGCGGCGGCGGCCCCGGCCGTACCGCGTCGTACTGCTCACGGGCATGCCGCCGCCGGGCCTACCGGCAGCGTCGACGGGCGGACCGGCACGCCCCCGGCCAGGGAGCTGCTCTCGCACGTCGGGGACCGGCTGGGGCGGGTACGACTGGCGCCGGGCACCGCCTTCCACGCCGACGTGGAGGGCCTCATCACTCGCTTCGCCCAGCTACGACGACTCCCCCGGGAGGCGGGACAGGGGGCGGAAGGGGGTCGCGGACCGGAGCCGGAACTCGGACCGGGACCCGCATCGCCACGGAGGCAGGCGCAAGGGCAGGGCAAGGAGGAGGGCAGGAACGGCCGCCGACGCCGAACGCGTCGCTCCCGACGCCGTGACGAATTCGGACGGCACCGGCTTCACCACCCTCGTCGAGGGCCACCGCCGCGAGCCGCGCGTGCACTGCTACCGGCTGCTCGGGTCCTGCGACGAGGCCGACGACCTCACCCAGGAGACGTTCCTGCGGGCCCGGCGAGCGCGGCCGGCGCCCCGGCGACGGACGCGGCGGCGTTGGCCGTGCCCACCTGGACTCGCTGCGGATGACGAAGCGCTCCCCGCGGATCGCGGACATCGCGGCGCGGGCCGCCTTCCTCGCCCCGGACGCCGGGGTCGCTCTCACCGGCACCTGGGTCAACGCGACCGCCGGGATGTTCCCGAGCTGACGTCACGGAGGCGCCGCGGCAGGCGGGTACGGCTGCCGGACAACGGCCGGGCGAGGATCCGGCGGTTGTCCGGCCGCCGATCCGGCCGCGGTTCGCACGCCGGACCGTGCTGCCGCCCACCGCCTGCCACCTGGCCTGCCGCCCACCGCCGATACCGGTGCCCATGCCGTTCGCGCGGCGGATATTCCCTGGCATCGGCGCCCGGCCCGCAGGGAGACTCGTGCCATGGCCGACATGAGGGCGTTCCGGGACGCGGTCGCCGACTGGGCGGGGAGTGCGGGCGAGAGTGCGGACGGCCCAGGCCGGGAGCGGGCCGGGCGGCTGGGTGACCGGCTGGGGGTGCGGGTCGCCGTGCTGCTCGAAGGGCCGAGTGATGTCGCCGCCGTCGGCGCGCTGGCCGCGCGGCGCGGACGGGATCCGGCGGCCGAGGGGGTGTGCGTGCTGTCGATGGGCGGGGCGATGAACGTGGGACGTTACGCCCGTCTGCTCGGACCGCCCGGCCTGGGGCTGCGGCTGACCGGGCTGTGCGACGAGCGGGAGTGGCCCTACTACGTCCGTGGCCTGGCGCGGGCCGGTGCCACCCGGCGCGGCTTCTTCGTCTGCGCCGCCGACCTGGAGGACGAACTGATCCGCGCCCTCGGTCCGCCCCGGGTCACGGAGCTCATCAGGGCCGAGGGAGACGCGCGCCCCCTGCAGACCTTCCTGAACCAGCCCGCGCAGCAGGGCCGCACCCCGCAGCAGCAGCTCCGCCGCTTCCTCGGTACGAAGAAGGGCCGGAAGATCCACTACGGCCGGGTCCTCGTCGAGGCCCTGGAGCCCGACCAGGTGCCCGCACCGCTGGACGGGCTGCTCGACACCTTGCTCGTCGGCGTTCCGGCGGAGGCGGGCGGCGCTCCCTGACGCGGGTCGGCGCGGTGCGTGAGTGTCAGACCCCTCTGCCAGGCTCCGGTCATGGAGACGACACTGCAACTGACGATCGACTGCGCCGACCCGCGCAGGCTGGTGGAGTTCTGGAGCGAGGCGCTGGGGTACGTACCCGAACCGGCGCCGGGCGGACACGCCACGTGGCGGGAGTACTGGGCGGCCATGGGGGTGCCCGAGGAGGAGTTGCCCCCCGGTGCGGGCGAATCGCCGGAGTCGATCGTCGATCCCGCCGGGCAGGGACCGCGGGTGTGGTTCCAGCAGGTTCCCGAGCCCAAGACCGCCAAGAACCGGGTCCACCTCGACCTGAAGGTCGGCGGCGGCCGCGACGTCCCCTTGGCGGTCCGCACGCAGCGGGTCAGCGCCACCGTGGAGAGACTGGTCGCAGCCGGTGCCGGCGTGCTCCGGATCATGGACGAGCCGGACATGGAGTACTACGCGGCCGTACTCCACGACCCGGAGGGCAACGAGTTCTGCGTCGTCTAGGAGCCGGTACCCGACCTAGCTCCCCAGCCCCAGCGCCTCCGCCAGCGCCCGGTACCCCGGCAGCGGGTCGGCGTCCGCGGGGTGCAGCAGCTGGAGCGCCACATGGTCGGCGCCCGCCTGCTGGTGGGCGCGGACGCCCTCCGCCACCCGGGCCGCCTCGCCGTGCAGGATCAGCGCGTCGAAGAGGCGGTCGCTGCCGCCGTCCGCGAAGTCGGCGTCGTCGAAGCCGAGACGGCGCAGGTTGCCCACGTAGTTGGTCAGGTTCAGGTAGAAGCCGAGGGTGGCGTCGCCGATCGCGCGGGCCCGGGCGCGGTCGGTCTCCAGGACCACCTTCTGCTCGGGGGCCAGGACCGGCCCGGTGCCGAGGATCTCGCGTGCCTGGCGGGTGTGGTCCGGGGTGACGAGGTACGGGTGCGCGGCCGCCGTGCGGTCCCCGGCCAGGCGCAGTACCCGGGGGCCGAGGGCCGCCAGAGCGCGACGCGCCACCGGGACACCGCCCGCGTCGAGGACGTCCAGGTAGTCGTTCAGGGCCTGGTACGGCCGTACGAACTCCTTGGTCGCCTCCGGGTGGCCCGCGCCGATGCCCAGCAGGAAGCGGTCCGGGTGGCGGTCGGCGACACGGCGGTACGAACGGGCCACCCGGTCGGCCGGGTTGGACCAGATGTTCACGATGCCGGTGGCGAGGACCAGGGTCTCGGTGGCGTCCAGGAGCCGCTCGACCACGGCCAGGTCGGGATCGGTCACGTTCCCGAGCCACAGCGTGCCGTAGCCCAGGCGTTCCAGCTCGGCGGCGAGCTCGGGTTCGGTGTCCGCGTGGCGCCACACGCCGACGGCGCCCAGGTCGATCTTGTCCGTCTCATCCACTATCTCGTCCATGAAAGGGACAACCGGGGCTCCGCGACACCTATTCCGATCGTCATCGAAATAGGCCCCATGATCCGACCGATGGACACTCACCTGAACAGCCATTACGTACATGATTCCTGACAGGTCCGCGACACCCTCCTGACTTCACGGCCAGCTCCGTCGGGAAAGCACTTTCCGCTTCTACTCCTCCCGCACGTCCGGCCGCACCGCCGCCGTCGGCCTGCTCGTCGGCACCCTCGCCGCCGTGTCCGGCACCTCCGCGCAGGCCGCGTCCACCGTGCTGTACGTGTCGCCGAGCGGTACCGACGGAGCGGCCGGCGCCAACGGCAGCTCCGCCGCCCGCACCACCCTCTCCGGACACCCGGGCGAGACCTCGGTGCTCAACTTCTCGGCCCGGAGTCGGAGTTCGCCGAACCGGGGCATCCAGCCGTACGCCGACCACTGGCAGCTGTCCGGGCTCACCGTGCAGCACGCCGGTGACAACGGCATCTACGCGGGCGCAGCAGCAACGTCATCGAGCGAGCCGTGACGGCTCCGACGACAAGACCGCCGGCGACGCCGACAGCTCCAACCAGTTCTGGACGGGGACGAACGGCTCCCGGCGCTCCTCCCACTCGGGTGCCCTGGGCTGGTCCTCCGCCTCGTCCGGCAGGCTGGACGTCACCTTCGGCGGGACGGTCGTCAACGCGTAGCCGCACCCACCTCGGCCCGGGCGTCCACACCCT
Source organism: Streptomyces sp. NPDC026515 (assembly GCF_055567595.1). Lineage (NCBI taxonomy): Bacteria > Bacillati > Actinomycetota > Actinomycetes > Kitasatosporales > Streptomycetaceae > Streptomyces > Streptomyces sp. NPDC026515. The sequence goes on along the minus strand of NZ_JBVHQD010000008.1, from coordinate 441,234 downwards.
GTGGACCCCCGGGCCGAGGGGCCGGCCGACGGCGCGGGCCGTACGGGACCGGGTGAACTCCCGCGGGCGGTGCGGTGCCTACCGCCGCGGGCCGGCGAAGCGGGCGAAGGTGTGGCTGAACTGCCAGGTGTCCTGGGCGGTCCCGGAGCAGGAGTTGGCGCCGCCGGTGCCGACGCAGCCGCCGTTGTCGCGCTGGAGCGCCCAGAAGGAGAGGGTGTCGATGCCCCGGGCGGCGGCCCAGCGCTCGACCTGCACGGCGTCGCCAGTGGTGAAGGTCTCCTCCGGGCCGTAGTCGTCGATGCCGGGCATCTCGGTGACGCCGACCATGCCCCACAGCTCCTTGGAGCTCTTGTGCGGGTAGAGGGACGCGAGTTGGGCGTGCAGACCGTCGGCCGCGGTCCTGGTGTCGGCGGCCATGTCGTGGGTGGCGCCGTCGTAGTAGTCGAAGGTCATGATGTTGACGACGTCCACGCGCGCGTGGTGGGAGACGGCGTTCTGCAGGACGGCGAGGCCGCTGGGCGCCAGGCCCTTGGTGGTGGTCGGCAGGGTGTAGGAGAACTGGAGCGGGTGGCCGGTGCGGTCGGCCCAGCGCTCGGCCCTGGCGATCGCCTGGTTGCGGCGGTCCACGCCCGCGGTGTCGGCGAGGGAGTCGGCCTCGATGTCGAGGTCGATGCGGGAGATGCCGTACGTCGTGACGAGTTTCTCGTACACCCCGGCGATCGCGTCCACGTCGGTGCAGCTGTCGGCGAGTTCGGTGCCGGTGGTGTCGGCGCCGTAGCCGCCGAACGAGGGGATGGCGTTGCCGCCGCGGGCCTGGAGGGCGGCGATGTCGGCGCCGAAGGCCGACCGGGAGACCGGCTGGGTGGCGTCACCGTTCCAGTCGGCGGTGCAGGAGCCGGCGGCGGGCGTCTGGAGGAAGGCCAGGGTGAGGTACTTGTTGCCGGACTCGGCGGCGAGCGCGGCGGGGCTCTCGCCGGTCCAGGCCTCGAAGTAGGGTGCCGCGACCCGGGCGGGCATGGGCTGCGCGGCGTGCTGCGCGGAGGCGTGCGCGGAGCCTGTTCCGAGACCGACGAGCGCGGTGGACAGGGCAGTTGCGGTCAGTGCGGCCTGCAGTGCACGAGTGCGTCTCATGGACGCCCATAGTTGGACTAGACCAATTGACTGTCAAGGTTCTTTACAATCACCAGACCCTTCCGTCGGCCTCCCGTCGCCCGATCCGTTCGACGTGACGTCAAGAGGCGGACTCCTCCGGGCAGTTCCGGCCAAGAATTTTCATGCGAAGATTTGAACCGACCATAAGAGAGTCATTAGGGTCTGTTACCCGAACCTCTGCTCGGAAGGAGATCGCCTCCGTGGCGTTCCACCGTCGTCCCAAGCAGCCGAGCCGTGCTCGGGTCACCGTGCTCACCACGGCCGCCGCTGCCGCCGTGGCCCTGTCCTCGCAGGCCGCGAACGCCGCGCCCGGTGAGAAGCCCAGCAAGGACGAGGTGAAGTCCCGGGTCGACAAGCTCTACGAGCAGGCCGAACAGGCCACCGAGAAGTTCAACGGGGCCCAGGAGAAGCAGGACAAGCTCCAGAAGCAGATATCCGCGCTGCAGGACTCGGTCGCCCGCGGTCAGGACGAGCTGAACGAACTGCGCGACGGCATCGGCTCCATGGCCACCGCCCAGTACCGCAGCGGCGGCCTCGACCCCTCGCTCCAGCTGTTCCTCTCCGCCGACCCGGACGACTACCTGGACAAGGCCTCCACCCTCGACCAGCTCAGCGGCCAGCAGGTCGAGACGCTGAAGAAGATCCAGGCCAAGCAGCGCGAACTGGCGCAGGAGCGGGCGGAGGCCACCGGCAAGCTCAAGGACCTGGCCGCCACCCGCACCGAACTCGGCAAGAAGAAGAAGGAAGTCCAGGCCAAGCTGGCCGAGGCGCAGAAGCTGCTGAACAGCCTCACCGCCGCCGAGAAGGCCGCGCTCGCCGCCGAACAGGACCGGGCCAGCCGCTCCTCCAGCGAGCGCGTCGACCTCGGCGGCGACACCTCCGCCACCGGGCGGGCCGCCGCCGCCTTCGCCGCCGCCAAGACCAGGCTCGGCACGCCGTACGTCTACGGAGCCACCGGTCCGTCCTCCTTCGACTGCTCGGGCCTGACCTCCTGGGCCTACGCGCAGGCCGGGGTCTCCATCCCGCGCACCTCCGAGTCGCAGACGACGATCGGCACCAGGATCTACTCGACGTCCGGCCTCCAGGTCGGCGACCTGGTCTTCTTCTTCAACGACCTGCACCACGTGGGCCTGTACGCGGGCAACGGGCAGATCCTGCACGCCCCGCGCACCGGCACGGTCGTCCGCTACGAGTCGATGAGCACCATCGGCGGGCCGTTCATGTTCGGCGTCCGCGTCTGAGCCCGTTGCGGGACGTTGCTCAGCCCTGCGTTTCGGGGCGGCCCTCCGTCGCCCAGTGGGTGTGGAAGGCACCGGCGCGGTCGACGCGACCGTAGGTGTGCGCGCCGAAGTAGTCCCGCTGGCCCTGGAGAAGCGCCGCGGGAAGACGGGCGGAACGCAGCGTGTCGTAGTGGGCCAGGGCCGCCGAGAACGCCGGGACGGGGATGCCCCGGCGGGCCGCCGAGGCCACGGTCTCCCGCCACGGCACCTGCGCGTCGGCGATCTCCCGGGCGAACTCCCGCTCGGCCAGCAGGCTGACCAGGTCCGGGTCGGCCCGGTAGGCCGAGCGGATCCGGTCCAGGAAGGACGCGCGGATGATGCAGCCGCCCCGCCAGATCCGGGCCACCGCGCCCAGGTCGATCTTCCAGCCGTACTCGGCGGCCGCGTCCTGGATCATCGTCCAGCCCTGGTCGTAGGCGATGACCTTCGACGCGTACAGGGCGTGTTCGACGCGCGAGGCGAAGCGGTCGGCCTCGGTGGCGCTGAGCGGGGGCGTGGTGCCGCCCGGCAACCCGGCGTACGCGGCCCGCAGTTCGCGGCGGCCGGAGGCGGCCCGGGCGAAGGTCGCCTGGGCGATGGCGGTGACCGGCGAGGCCAGGTCCAGCGCGGTCTGGACGGTCCAGCGCCCGGTGCCCTTCTGCCCTGCGGCGTCGGCGACGACGTCGACGAACGGGGCGCCGGTGGCGGAGTCCACGTGGGCGAGCACGTCGGCGGTGATCTCGATGAGGTAGGACCCGAGCCGGCCGCCGTTCCACTGCCGGAAGATGTCCGCGATCCCGGCCGGGGAGTACCCGCCGACCTGGCGGAGCAGGTCGTAGGCCTCGGCGATGAGCTGCATGTCGGCGTACTCGATGCCGTTGTGGACCATCTTCACGAAGTGCCCGGCGCCGTCCGCCCCGACGTGGGTGGCGCACGGCTCGCCGCCGACCTTCGCGCTGATGTCCTCGAACATCGGCCCGAGGACGGCGTACGACTCCGCGGACCCGCCCGGCATGATCGACGGCCCGTTGAGCGCGCCCTCCTCGCCGCCGGACACCCCGACCCCCACGAAGTGCAGGCCCTTCTCCCGCAGGGCGGCCTCGCGGCGGCGGGTGTCGGCGAAGTGGGCGTTGCCGCCGTCGATGACGATGTCACCGGGTTCGAGCAGCGGTACGAACTCGTCGATGACGGCGTCGGTGGCGGCACCCGCCTGCACCATGATCATGAGGCGCCGGGGGCGTTCGAGGGCCGCGACCAGGTCGGCGGCGGTCTCGGCGCCGACGAACGTGCCCTCGTCCGCGTACTCGGCGACCAGGGCGCGGGTGCGGGCGGGTGTGCGGTTGTGGACGGCGACCGGGTAGCCGTGCCGGGCGAAGTTCCGGGCCAGGTTGCGGCCCATCACTCCGAGGCCGGTCACGCCGATGGCTGCGGATGCGTGCACGGGGGACTCCGATCTGCGGACGAACGCTGTCCCCGCAAGTACGGCCGGACACGGGCCCGGTGTTCAGCCGGCGGCCATCGTGAGGACGATCCGCCGGCCGGGCTCGACGGGAGCGGTCCAGGCTTCCTCGACCTGGGACAGCGGCACCGGCAGGGCGTCGGCGGTGACCGTGCCCCGGCTGATCTCGGCCATGAGGGAGGGCAGTTCGGCGACGATCCCGCGGGCGGTGACGGAGCCCTGGCCGCTGCCGGTGAACCGCAGGTTGGCGGCGCGCAGCCAGGCGGACGGCAGGGTGATCTCCGGTCCGGCCAGGGAGCCGATCTGGATCCAGTCCAGCGGGGCACTGCGGTCGTCACGCCGGGTCAGCACGGCCGGGACGGCCCGCTCGGTGGGTGCGCCCCAGGTGTAGTCGATGACGACGTCGACGTCCGCGGCGGCCTCGCCGAGCCGGGCGAAGTCCTTGTCCGGGTCCCCGGCCAGCGAGACCACGTCCGTGGCACCGAGCCCGGGGAGCAGTTCCAGCCGGCGCGGGTCGCGGCCGGCGGCGACGATCCGGCCGGCGCCGAGGTGCCGGGCGACCTGGACGGCCGCCCGGCCGGCGTTGCCGGTGGCGCCGAGGACCAGGACGCTCTGCCCGGCCTCGAAGGTGATCCGGCGGCGCAGCGCCACCCAGGAGGACATCGCGGGGTTCACGGCGGCGGCGATGGTCACCGGGTCGGCGCCGTCGGGGAGCGGGACGGACCGGCGCGGGTCGACGAGGGCCTGCTCGGCCATGGTGCCCGGGCCCTCGTCGTCGGCGACGAAGTAGACGAGGTGCCCGTCGGGCAGTCGGCCCACCCCGTCGACGCCCGGGACCAGGGGGAGCCGGCCGTCGCTGGTGTAGTGCGTGCCGGCGGCACCGGAGCGGACCCTGGGGTGCAGGCCGGCGGCGACCATCTCCACCAGCAGCCCGCCCTCGACGGGCTCGGGGGTCGGGAACTCCTCGAAGCGAGGGGCGTGGTCGAACGAGCGGACGACAGCAGCGTGCATGATGACTCCTCCGTCGCAGGTCAGGTCAGATCGGGTCGGGTCGCCCCGCACACTTAGTACGTGACACCAACCAAATTAGTTGGTACCACGTACCAAGTCAAGTGGTTGGCGTCGCGTACTAATCCTCGTAGGATGGCGCTCATGTCGGACGAACCGGAGAACGTGACGGACCTGGGGATCGTGGACAGCCTCGCCCAGCTGTCGTTCCTGGTGCAGGCCGCGCTCGGGAAGGTGGCGGCGGAGCACGGTCTGTCGGTCGTCCAGCTGCGGCTGCTCGGCGTGTTGCGCGACCGCACGCCCGGCATGCAGGAACTCGCCCACCACCTCGGGCTGGACAAGTCCAGCATGACCGGCCTGGTCGACCGCGCCGAACGCCGGGACCTGGTCCGCCGGACCCCCTCGCCGCACGACAGGCGGAGCGTCCTGGTGTCGGTCACCCCCGAGGGGCTGAAGCTCGTCCGGCACTGCGAGACCGAGGTCGAGCGGCAGATCCACGATCTCACCGCGCACCTCACCGCCGACCAGCGCGACCGGCTCTCGCTGCTCGCGAGCGCCCTGGTCAACCACCACACCCCGTTCTGACCGCAGGACCGCGCCGACGGTCCGGCGGCGGCCTCGCACAGCAGTGCAAGTTGCCCACCACGGGCAACTCGCCCTCCCTGAGCGGCCAGACTGCACCCCATGGCACGTCTGAGGTTCCTCCTGGTCGCCACGCTGGCCGCCCTGTTCCTCCTCCCCGTCTCCCGCCCGGAGACCGCCCGGCCCGCCGCTCCCGGCCCCTTCGGGGCGTACGTGGGGTACGGCGCCGAAGGCGTGCGCCGGGTGAGCGCGATGGGCAGCTGGCTGGGGCGCGAGGAGCCCCGGGTCGGGCACACCTACCTCCCCGGTGACGTGTGGCGGAACATCGAGGGCGCCCCCGACTTCGTCCGGCTGTGGGCGAACTGGCGGCGGGCCGATCCGGACCGGCTCCTGGTGCTCAACGTGCCGATGCTGGAGGGGACGGAGGCCCATCTGCCCGACGCCGAGGTGCGCCGGCGGCTCGGGTCCGGGGCGCGGGGGCGGTACGACGGACACTTCCGGGCGCTGGCGCGGCGGCTGGTGGCGGTCGGGGCGCCGGACACCGCCCTGGTGCTCGGCTGGGAGATGAACGGAGTGACGTACACCCACCGCTGCGGACCGGACCCGGCCGCCTGGAAGGCGTACTGGGCACGGATCGTCACGGCGATCCGGTCGGTACCCGGCCAGCGGTTCCGGTTCGACTTCGCGCCCAGCCGGGGGCGCGACGCGATCCCCTGGACCCGCTGCTACCCGGGGGACCGGTTCGTGGACGTCATCGGCATGGACGCCTACGACTCCCCGCGCGGCCTGTCCTTCGCGGAACAGGTCGCCGAGCCGTACGGGTTGCGGGCCCAGGTCGGGTTCGCCCGCGCGCACGGCAAGCCGGTCTCCTATCCCGAGTGGGGGCTGTACGAGAACGGGGACGACCCCGCCTACATAAAGGGCATGGTGAAGTGGTTCGCGGACAACCGCCCGCTGTACCAGACCATCACCGACTACTGCCCGCACGGGGTGTGGGGCTGCCGGGGCAACCCCAGGTCCACGGCCGCCTACCGGTCCCTGATGAGGCAGTAGGGCTCCTCAGCTCTCCGGGACCGGCCGCCGCCTTCTCCTCCACCTCGACCGCACGAGGACGGCGACCAGGACGAACAGGCAGGCGAACACCAGACTGGTCGCCAGTTCGTCCACGTCGTGCAGCAGATCCCGAGTGGCGAACCCATGTCCCAGGACGAGACCGACGGCGAGGGAGCACACGGCGCCGACGAACCTGGTCAGCGGGAGACTCACGAGCAGGCAGGCCACGTGGGCGAGCGAGGTGGTGCGCCGGACCCTGCGCGCGAGACCCCGCCCGACTGCATCCCTTTCGGCCATGGCCGGATTATGGCATCAGGAGGAGTTGGCGCTCGACGGGCCGAAGAACTCGATCTCGGCGATGGCCACCTGGGTCTTGGGCGAGGCCTGGTACGAGGACTCGATGGTGAACCGGACCGAGAGGACGTTCTGCGCGCGGAAGTTGCGGGTCTGGCCGCCGGCCGTCTGGTCGAGGACGATCTCCCGCTTCTCCGTCTTGCCGTCCGACGTCTTGACGACCGCCTCCAACCGGTGCGGCAGGGCCGACTTCTTCAGCTGGTCGAAGTGGTTCGACTCGCCGGAGGTGACGACGACGTTCAGCAGGCGCGTCGGTTCGTTGAAGCGGGCCTCGATCCACTCGCCCTCGCCGGCCCCCGTCACACCGGGTCCCCACCAGGTGTTGCTCAGCTTGTCGAAGAGGAGGTCCGGCTTGTGACCGGCGTACGAGCGGGACGCGCTGACCTTGTCCGGGGAGACCTGGGCGCGCTTGGCGAAGTGGTCACGGGTGGCGCTCACGGCGTTCGGGATGTTGATCGCCAGGACCGTGACGAGCGCCAGGACGAGGGCCACGCCGGTCCAGGTCAGCACGCGGTCGAAGGTACGGCGCAGCCGGGGGCGGTCGCCGGCCCAGGGGGTCTCCCGGTTGCGGAAGTCGAAGATGCGGCGCCACCAGGGGCGGGGGGCCGAGGGGGCGTCGTGGCCGCTGCCGGCCATGGGCATCGCGCAGCGGGTGCAGAAGTGACGGTCGGGGCGGTTCGGGGTGGCGCACCAGGGGCAGGGGATGCCGCCGTGGGCGCCGAGGTCCTCCCCGGGGGCGCGCACGGACTGGGGGCGCTGGGGGGTGGGGCGGCCGGGCAGGACGGGGGACACGGACGCCGCCGGCGCGGGCGGGGGCGTGGGGTCCGTCACGGGGACGAGGAGGCGCCGGGCCCGGTCGTGGTCGTCCCCGGCGGGGCCCTCCGGGGGTGGGGCGGGCTGGGGGACCGTGTCGGCGGCGGCATGCGGGGTGGGGGCCGGGATGGGGGTGGTTTCGGCTGTGGGGGACGTTGCGGCGGGTGGGGGCTGGTCGCTCAGTTCCCCGCGCCCCTCGAGGGGCGCCGTCGTGGCCGTCACCCGTGCCTCCCGGAGAGGAGGGCCGGTGCTGCCGTCCCTCCCGGCGAAGCCGTCCCAGCCCGAGGTGGCCGGGGCCGGCTCAGGGGCGGCCGGCTGCTGTGGGGCACCTCCCCCGGCGACGGCCCAGCTCAGTACCGAGCCGCAGGCGTCGCAGAAGGACCGGCCCGGGTCGGCGACCGTGCCGCACTCCGTGCAGTTCCGGTTGGTCGTCATCGCTGCGGGGTCCTTTCGGCGGACGGAGAAGAAGCGGTCACCTGGACCGTGTAGGGCATGTGAGCGGGACGGGCGGCCGCCACGAGGTGTTCCAGGCGGACCTCGTCGGCCGGGGTGGGGGAGGGCAGCGCGAGGTGGACGTGCAGGCCGGGGCGGGGCCGCCCGGGGAAGGGGCCCAGCGGGCGGGCGTTCCACTCGGCGCCGCCGCTCTCCGTGATGTCGGGGGTCACGCCGAAGGCCAGGCGGACCGTCTCGGACAGGCCGAGGCGGGTGCCCCGGATGCGGTGCAGGTAGGCGGCGGCCGCGACGGCCGCGCGGAGCAGGGGTTCCGATTCGGTGCCGTCCGTCTCCGCGCCGACCCAGGTGCCGAGCCACTCCGCGAAGTCCAGCGGGGCCAGCGCCGGATCGAAGTAGCTCGGCAGACAGTCCAGGACGTTCGGGATCGGGGCGATCACGTCGTCCAGGCCGGCGACGAACCGCAGCGCCAGGTCGTCGTCGGCGAAGACCGCCGGGAGCATCGCGCCGATCGGGACGGAGGAGCCGAGGCCGTCGATGGAGCCTCTCATTCGCCGATCACCCGGACCCGGTGGTCGTAGGAGAAGACCAGGGACGGGGCGTCCAGGTCGATGCGGTCGGTCGGGTCGCCGCGCTTGCCGGTGAGCGGGTCGGCGGGGTGCAGCACGACCTCGTCGACGAGCTCGACGCCGGGTACGCGTTGCAGCACCGCGAAGACCTCGCCCGACTGCACCGGACGCCCGAACCGCCAGCCCTTGCCGTCCGCGCCGCCCGTCAGCGGGTCCAGGTGGCGGTAGAGGGCGTCGTGGACCTGGTGGCGGACCCGGTCGACGTCCACGCCACGGAAGGCGTGCACCGTGGCGACGACCGAGACGCCCTGGTAGAAGGGCGGGCCGACCGCCAACCGGGTCCCGATCAGCCGGCGTTCGTCCAGGTAGCGGGTGATGCGGTCCAGCAGGGCGTCCCCCGGGACCAGTTGCTCGAAGCGGAGCCGGCCGCCGGGGTCCGGGACCGCCTGCGGCACCACCAGCACCCGTACCGCGTAGGACCCGTGCTCGCCCTCCTCGCCCTCCAGGCAGGTGATCCGGGCCGTCTCGGGGGCGGCGCGGCGGGCCAGCTCCTCGTAGTCGCGCAGGGTCACCGCCCGTTCCTGGGCGCGCAGCGTGATCGGGGCGCGGACCTTCGCCTCGGCGACCGTCTCGCCGTCCACTCCGCCGCGGGCGGCCTCCCGGTTGACGACCTCCGCCACGTACGGGATGGAGGAGCGCAGGATCTGCACGGCCCCGCGGGCCACGTTGCCGTCCCGGCCCCCGCCCGTACGGTAGCGGCGGGCCCGGATGACCGCGCCCTTCGGGGCCACCGTGCCGTGCTGGCGCAGGGAGCCGTCCGGTTCCCGTACCGCGGGGCCGAAGGCGATCTCGCCGGTCGTCGCGTCGAGGGTGAGGTGCCGGTCGTCCGGTCCCGAGGCCGCGAAGTGCGGAACGACCTCCCAGTCCACCCAGCCGCCCTCCCCGTCGTGCTCGGCGGTCTGCAGGAGCAGCGGCGGGGTGTCCCCGACCACGGGGGCGTGGGCGAGCCGCAGGCGCTGGCCGGGCAGTCCCGTCGACTCGCCGAGCGCCTCGTCCTCGACGGTCTCCGCGTGCACGGCGGCGGTCGTGCCGCCCACCGTGCAGGCCTCGACGAACCGGACCGTCGGAGAGGTGGTGTAGAAGGGCTGGTCGGCGCGCGGCTCGGTGACCCGGCAGCGCAGCCAGCTCGCCTCCAGGCCGCCGTTGCGGGACAGCACGTGGCCGCCGGGCACGTGCAGCACGACCTCGCCGGGGCGGTTGAGGCCACCGGTGCCGTCCCGGTCGACCTCGCACTCCTTCCAGCCGTCCTCCGTCCACGCCTCCCACACCAGCGGGGGCTGCCGCGGGTCCACACCGACACCGTCGACCCGGCTGTCCAGGTCCAGGGCGACCGCGCAGTGCGGGACGGCGGCGGACAGGCCGAGCAGCATGCAGTCACCCGGGTTCGGGGACTCGGTGAAGCACAGCATGTCCTTGCCCTCGGCGAGTTCGTGGGTGAGGTCGACGACGGCCGAGCCCTCCTGCTGTCGCAGCAGGTGCCGCAACTCGCTGGGAACGATGGTCAGTTCGCGCTCGGTCGCGAAGACCACCGCCTCCTGCGTCTCGGTACGGCGGGTCGCCACCTCGGTGCCGACCGGCACCGGGACCGGTTCCTCCTGGGCCGCCGACAGCCAGAACGTCACGTCCGTGCGGGCGGCGGACGGCGGGAACAGCGTGATGCCGACCAGGTCCAGGAAGGCCAGGTGGTTCTTCTCCGGAACCCGGTTGAGGCGGTACACGATCTGGTCGGCCATGTGCGCGACCGTCTCCACCAGCGTGATGCCGGGGTCGGAGACGTTGTGGTCGGTCCACTCCGGGGCGCGCTGCTGGATGTAACGCTTGGCGTCGTCGACGAACTGCTGGAAGCGGCGGTCGTCGAGGTTCGGGGAGGGCAGGGCCATCGGGATCAGCGGTCGCTTTCGGAGGAGTCCGAGGAGGCGGGGGGCAGGTCCGGCTCGTCGTGGGAGGGGATGACGTAGAAGGGGAACACCAGGCTGCGCGGGTTGTTGGTGCCCCGGATCGCGTAGCGGACGTCGATCATCAGCACGCTCGGGTCGGCCCCGGTGGTCACCTCGACGTCCTCCACCTCGATCCGCGGCTCCCAGCGGTCGAGGCTGGCGTACACCTCGTGCTGGATCCGGCCGGCGGTCTGCTCGTTGACCGGGGCGAAGACCAGGTCGTGGATGGCGCAGCCGAACTCCGGCCGCATCGGGCGTTCGCCCGGGGCCGTGGAGAGGATGAGGCGGATCGCCTCCTCCACCTCCTTCTCGCCGCTGACCAGCGCGATACCGCCGGTGGGCCCGATGCGCAACGGGAACGACCAGCCGGAGCCGACGAACTGCTCTGCCATCAGCTCCGCACCCGCCCCTCCGGGAAGACCTGCGGTCCGCTCATGCCGGGATCACCATCACCGTCAGTCCGCCCATCATCAGGTTGCCCAAAACCGGTACCTCCGGGGCCTGGATCGCCACGGTGGCGAGGGAGCCGATCGCGACGGCGGCGTTGCCGCGCAGCGACAGCGCGGCGTTCGCCATCACGTTCACGGCGGCGGCGTTCACCGAGACCGCGCCGGCGGGCGCCTTGATGTCGACGAGTTCCGCGCTCTGGATGGACAGCGGTCCCCCGCTGCGGAGGCTGAGCGCGCCGCCCGCCTTCAGGGACAGGTTGGCGCCGGCCTCGACCGACACCGATCTGCTGCCCTTGATGGAGACGCTGCCCTTGCTGTCCACGGTGATCTCGGTCTGCTGCCGGTCCAGGAAGACGGTGAGCTTGTCGTCGCCGCTGGCCAGCCGGACGCCCTGTTTGCGGCCCCGCTGGTCGAGCAGGTCCATCCGGTTGCCGACCCGGTCGGAGATCGTGTGCCGGGTGGCCCGGCCGCGCATGCCGTCGTGCAGCGGCACGTCCTTGACCCTGGTCGGCTTGTCCTTGCCGTTGTAGAGGCCGCCGATGACGTACGCGTGGTCGAGGGCGCCCCGGTCGAAGGCGACGAGCACCTCGTCGCCGACGTCCATCGGGAAGACCCCGCCGCCGCGCACCCCGCCCCACTGCATGGTCCGGGTCCAGTCGCTGACGTAGGTGTCGTCCAGCCACGGGAACTTGAGCTTCACCCGCCCCTGCTGGAGCGGATCCTGTACGTCGGTGACCAGGGCCTGCGCCACGCTGAGCTGCCGGTCCGTCCCGGCGTCCGAGGCACCGCCCGAGGCCACGCCGTACAGGGACCGCCACTGCCGGCCGCTGACCGTCACCCAGGTCTCGTAGTGCTTGGCGTCCCCGAAGACGTGCCGTACCGAGGTGACCGTGTACTTCCCCTCGAAGGGGTCCCCGACGTCCGCGAGCGCCACCGGGACCCCCGGCCGCAGCTTCGGATTGCCCCGGACGACCACCTCCACCTCGGCGAACGTCGAGGTGACGTCGTCGGAGAGGGCGTCGGCCGCGAACTTCACCTCGGACTGCTTGTCGTACGGCGTGCGCGTCTCGACCAGCTTCGTGGTCTTGAACTCGCCGGCCGCCGCGCCCGGGGTGGTGCCGATGCTGTAGCTGGTGTTGCTCGCGGGGGTCACGGTCGCCGTGAGCGTCTTCTTCGTCCGTACGTCCCAGCCGCGCGACTCGACCTTGTTCACCTGGTCCGAGGCGGTGACGGCGGTGCGCAGCCGCAGGATGTCGTGCCCGGCCTCCAGCACGAACGGGCTCTTGTCGCCGTCGGTCTGCGGCGACGGCGCCCCGGAGGCGCTCTTCTGCTTCACGAACTGGAACTTGCCGTCCGCGTCCACCGACATGACCATCTCGTTCTCGTCGGCGAGCCGGGCCAGGAAGTCCCAGTCGGTGACGTTCGACTGGCTGATGAACTCGTAGACGGTCTTGGTGGCCTGGATGCGCCCGATCGGCACGCCGTCCTGCGCGGCCAGCTTGCGGGCGATGTCGGAGGCGGTCTGGTTGCGGTACGCGACCACGCGGCGCTGCCGCATCAGCCGGAACCCGTAGTCGTAGCCCCGGACCACCGCGTAACTGCCGGTGCCGTCGTACTCGGCCTCCATCCCGGTGACCTCGCCGGTGAGCAGCGGGTCGCCGGTGCCCTGCCCGTCCGAGACCGGCGTGATCACCACCGGGGTGCCGAACGTGACGCCCAGCTTGCCCAGCAGCTTGCGCGACGGGTCGCGGAAGGTCAGCTGGAAGGCCGCCGGTACCCCGACGCCCTGGTCCACGTGGGCGTCGACGAGATACCGGCCGTACTCCGAGGCGGCGGTCAGTTCCCTGCCGCCGATGACGACCTTGACGACGTTCGAGAAAGCGTGCTTCACCATCAGGACCGCACCTCCTCGGCGGCGGGCAACACCAGTTCCGTCCCCGCGGGCAGCCACCCCGGGTCGTCGATCCCGTTGGCGTCCGCGATCGCCCGCCAGGCGCCCGCGTTGCCGTACTCCCGCCAGGCCAGCGACTGCAGCGAGTCGCCGGCGACGACCCGGTGCACGCGCTGCGCGGTGAGCGCGCCGGACGTCGGGTTCTGGCCCGCGGTCTTGCTCGGGATCTCGTGCAGCTGGAGCCGGCAGCTGGCCCGGATCGGCATCCCGCTCGTCCCGAACAGGGAGTAGGAGACGTCGACGGAGGCGACGTACGCCGTGAAGTGGGCGGTCGAGAACGAACCCCACTGGAACACCACCCAGGGCGGCGACGGCTGCTTGGCGGCGATGCTCTTGCTGGTGACCTCGCAGCAGGCCAGCAACGACTCCACCTTCTTCATCACGTCGTTGCTGTCCGGGTCGTCGGACCGGTCCAGGAAGATCTCCACGCTCATCTCGCGCGGGTGGGTGCCGAGGAACTCCGGGAGCGCGCCGTCCCGTTCGATCGGCGCCGCCGACGACTTCCAGTCCGCCCGGCGGGCGATCGACAGTTCCGCCGGGTTGAACTCGAAGCCGAACGTCTTGATGATGCCGCCCGGGCTGGTGCCGGTGCCCACGGGCGGCTCGTGAATCGCGAGGGTGGCCCGCACGAGGCTCTTGCCGGCGCCCCGGCTGCTCCTGGCCATGATCTGATCTGCCTCTCAGTCCGCTCGGTCGGCGTCGTCGCTCAGTCGGTGAAGCCGTGGTGGGCGATCTCCAGGACCTCGGTGGCCACGGACGGATTGCCCGCGTCCAGGGAGGGCCCCTGCCAGCTCACCGGCAGCACGTCCAGGAGCCCCCACCGGGCCACCTCCGAACCGTCCGCGCGCAACGCCGTGATCTGCCCGGTGGGCCGCTCGATCCCCGTCTGCACGGACGAGATCCACTTGGCGACCTTCGAGGTGTCCGGGGTGAGCGGGCGGGTCAGCCGAATGTGGGAGAACGTGACACGGGTCGGCAGCTGCCACACGAACCCGTTGTTGCCGCCCTCCTGCCGCTGCTCGATCTCCACCTGCGACGACAGCCCCTCGCACCCGTTGAAGTAACCGAGGTCCTCGCCGTCGATGGAGAGGCTGAACCAGACTGTGGTTCCCGGGTCCTGGCGATCCATCGGGGGCCTTTCTGTGGGGTGGGTGCGCGGTCGTCGTGGTCAGGGGCGGAAGTCGCGGAGCTTTCCGACGCGTTCGCGGTCGCGGCGGAGTTCGGTGCGGACGTGCCGGGTGATCCGGTCGATGATCCGGTGCACCAGGGCGTCCACCTGGAACTCGGTGAGGGCACGGGGGTCGAAACCGCCCTCCGCGACCGCCGAGTAACCGGGCGGCGGATCGTCGGAGGACGAGCCGGAACCGGAACCGGGGTACGAGGGTGGCGGGTCGCTGGGCGGCGGCTGCCGCTCGGCCCGGATCACCGGGGCCTTGGGACCGCTGGTGGTGGCCGGCACCTCCTTCACGGTGGTCGTGGGGAGGGCGTCGCGCTGGACGGCACGGGGGGTGAGGGGCGCGACGGGGAGGGCAGCGGTCGCGGAGATCGGCGTGGTCGCTCGCAGGGGTACGGGGTGAGCGGTCGCGGCGGTGCCGGTGCTCGGTCCGACGGGCAGGGAGACGGCGGGAGTCGCCGCTCGCTGCACGACGGGCGGCCGGGGTGCCGAGGCCGGTCCGGCGGCGCCCGTGGGCGGGGGTGGTGACTGCGGCCGGCGCTGGACGGATGCCGGGCGGCCTCCGAGGCCGGGAACGGCCACGGCCGCGGCGGCGGAAGCGGCCGGGGCGGCGGCACGCTGGACGAAAGGGGGATACGGCGAGGAACCCGTCGTCACGGGAGCGGGCGGGGCCGGTGGTGACGGCGGCGTGGCCGGGACGGCGGCCGTGGGCCGGTCGTGCTCGGAGTGCGGCGGTCGCGTCGGCGTCGGCGTCGGCATGGGCGCCGGTGTCGGCAGGCCGGACGCGACGGCCGACGGTCCCCGCAGGGGAGCTTCGGGTACCGGGGGTACCGGGCGGGAGACCGCGGCCGGCCGGTCCACCGGACCGCCCGTCGTCCGCCGCCGCTGCACGGACGGCACCGGAGCCCCGCGACCGGTGCGCCTCGCGGGAGCCGCGCTCGCGGCCGGGCCGGCGACGGGGGCACCGAGGCCGAGGCGGGGAACGCCGGGAGCGGCCGTCGCGGCACGCTGGACGGGGACGGGAGCCGACGGTGACGGTGCTGACGGCGCCGGCGCGGGCCTGCTCGTCGTGGCCGGGCCGACGGCCTCGGTGTCGCCGGTGGAGGGGACAGCGGGCCGCTCCGGCGTCCGTCGCCGCACTGCCACCTCGCCGGCCGTGCCTCCGCCCGTCGAAGCGGCTCCGGCCGGACCGGTGAGGGGGACGCCGAGGCCCGGGCGCGGCGGGCGGGGAGCCGACACCGCAGGCCGGATCGGTGCCGGGGTCGCGGTCGGGAAGGCCCGGTCGGGTTCACGCACCGGCGGGGACGTCGGCGCGGCTGCCGTTTCGGCGGCGGCCGCGTTCTCCGGCGCCCGGCGCTGCACGGACGCCTCGCGGCCACCGCCTTCGGCCGGACCGGCCGAAGGACGCTGACTCCGCGGCACGGCGGGAGGTGCGGTCGCGGCGGCGGCTCCTGGGGTGGAGCCGGTCGCGGGCCGCGGTGCCGAACCCCGCGCCGCGGGACCGCTGTCCGGAGCCGGGGTGTTCGGGGCGGCCGAGCCCGTGACCGTACGGCGCTGCACCGGGGTCCGCGTCCCGGTGCCGGCCATGCCGGAAGGCCCACCGCGGTCCGCGGAGACGGCGGACGGCGTGGGCGTGGGCGGCGGGGACGCGGCAGGGGTACGCCGGGGTGTCGTCGCAGGAGAGCGCGGTGCCGTCCTGGGGGAGTCCGGGGCCGATGCCGTACCACCGCGGAGGGACCGCTGTACGACGGCCGGCGCCGGCGCCGGTGTACGTGCCGGTCGGGAGGCGGCGCCCCCAGGGGTGGGCGATGCGGTGTCCGGGGAGGTACGGCCACCGTCGCGCGGAACCGGCTCCCCGGCGTCGGCGGCTCGCCGTACGCCTCCGCCCGTCGTCGTCCCGCCGCCGGCTCGGTCACCCTCACCCGACGCCGGCACCGCGCTCCCGCTCGCCGGTGTCCTGGGCGCCGACGGCAGTGTCCGGCGTTGTACGGCCGTCACCGCCGTGCCCACCGGCGCCTGCGTCAGCGCGCTGCGGCGAGGCGGGACGGGAGGTGCGGCCGACAGTCGCGGGCCGGTGGCCGGAGCGGGAGCGACGGGAGCCGGCTGCGGCGGCCAGGCCACCGGCACGGCAGGCGGAGCGACGGCCACCCGGGGAACCGCACGCTGGACGGCAGGAACCGCCCGCGGCCCGTCCACGGAGCTCCTCCTGACCGAGGGAGCGGGGGAGGCCGCGGAAACCGGGCCGTCCGCGGAAGCCGACGCGACCGACGAGGCCGGCGGGATCGGCTCGACCGACGAGACCGGCGGGATCGGCGGGGTCGATGAGACCGAGGAGGCCGGGGAAGGCGAGGAGCTCGGGGAAGCCGGGGAAGCCGGGGAAGCCTGGGAAGCCGGGGAAGCCGACGAGGTCGGGGAGACCGACGGTTGGGAGGACATCGGCGGCGCGGCCGGGGTCTGGGCCGGGGAGACCGACGGGGTCACCGGCATCGGCGCGCTCCCCGCGCTCCGTGCCGCTCCCGAACCCGCCGTCCGCGCGGCCGCACCACCACCGCGACGCCCGGTCGACGGCACCCGCTGCACGGCCGTGGCCCGCGGCGCCGCCGAACCCGCCACACCCGCCGGTCCGGTGGGCCCGGCGGCCCTGGCGGACCCGGTCGGGCCGACGGAACCCACCCCGCTCGCGGCCCCGGCCGGACGCGTGGCCGCACCCGCCCCCATCGTCGGAGCGGGGGCGGGGGCGGGGGCGGAAGCCGAAGGCGACCCACCGCCCGCGGCCGGCACCGCCGACGGCGCGCGCACCGCCCGCAGCGGTACCACCGGAACCGACGGTCCACGGCCGCCGGCCGCAGCCGTCGGCCCCACCGCTCCCGCCGGGCCCGCGGAGTCGGCCGGCCCCGACAACGGCAGCCTCTGCACCGGGCGTTCCATGCCTGACACGGCACCCGTGCCCGTCAGCCCCGTGCGGCCGCCGCCGGACAGGGCGGCGCTCGACGCGCCGTCCAGGACGGCGTGCGAGCCCATGCCCATGAACGAGGGGTTCTGCCAGGTCGGCAGCCGGCCGCCGAACCCCGAGTCCGCGACCGGCCCGGCCGCCCTCCCCAGCGCACGCTGGATCGGCGGCAGCCCGGACCAGGCCGCCGCCACCACGGGCCGCGGTGTCTCGACAGGACGCGGCGCCTGGACGGCGGCCTCGGCCCCGGTCTCCGCGGCCCCACGTCCCCGTATCCGTTCCCACAAGCCCACTGCTCAGCCCTCCGCCCCTGCGGAGGCCGCCCTGGTCACCAGGGACGCGATCTCCGCCGTGTAGCGGCGGCGGTCGGCGTGCTCCAGGTCCAGGATGTCCTCCAGGCTCCAGTGGAAGTGGTAGGCGACGTACGCGATCTCCTCGTGCAGCCGGTCGGTCGCGTACGTCACGATTCCCCCAGGCGGCTCCCGCCGAGTTCCACCTCGAAGGGCTCCGAGCAGTGCGGGCAGTTGACCGCGGCCCGGGTGTGGCCCTCCGCGTTGATCTGCCGGTAGAAGTCCTGCAGGAACGCCAGGTCGGAGGCGAACATGTTCTCCACCACCCCGTCGTGGACGAAGGCGAGCGTGCCGAGCCGGGTGATGACCCGGCCGAGCAGCACCACCGACAGGAACGCGGGGTTCTCCTGGACGCGCACGTCCCGCAGCGGGATCAGTTCGTCCCGTGCCGTCGACAGGCGCATCACGCCGTCGCGGTGGACGGTGCCCTGCTCGTCGACGTACCCGCGGGGCAGCTGGAACGGGAACTCCGTGCGCAGCACCTCGACGGGTGTCTCCGGTTGCTGGGACACCTGCTGCTGAGGGGCCTGGGGCGCCGCCTCCTCCGGTGCGAGCGGCGCGCCCACGCCCCCGGCCCTGACAGCCGAACGCCTCATTACTCGATGACCAGTTCTTCGAACGTGATGGTCACCGTCTCGGTCAGCGCGGCCGCCTCGCCCGCCTTGACCGTGCTGGTGTCGATCTTGCTGCACCAGGCGTTGCGCAGGTTGTAGCGCTTCACCGGGTTGTTCTCGAAGTCCATCATGATGATGGAGGCGTTCTTGCGGGCCGTGGCCATCTGACCGTTGATCGACTCGTTGATCCACTGGGTGAACGACGAGGACTGCGTCATACCGCGCACGACCGTGCAGGTGCCGTTCTTCTTCACACCCGGCAGGTTGCGGACGTGGTTCTTCCCGTCCGGCGTGTTCTGCTGGTAGGTGATGACGTCCTGCTCCATCGTCATGCCGCTGACCTCGGCGAGGTACTCGACCATCACGCCGTCGATCTGCAGGCCGAAATTGTGCGATGTGAGGGCGTCACCCGGCTGGAGACTCATGTGTTACTGCCCGTTCTTCTCAAAATGCCTGGGAAACAAGGGGGTTGGGGCCCGGGGGTCCGCTACTCCTGGAGCTCGCCGCTGCCGCTGGAGAACTGCGCGAGGCGGAAGATCACGAACTCGGCGGGCTTGACCGGCGCGATGCCGATCTCGCAGATCACGCGGCCCACGTCGACCGACTCCGGCGGGTTGGTCTCCTCGTCGCACTTGACGTAGTACGCCTCCTCGGGCCGCTGCCCGAACAGTGCGCCGCTGCGCCACTCGTTGACCAGGAACGCGGAGATGTTGCGCCGGATCCGGGCCCAGAGGTTGTGGTCGTTGGGCTCGAAGACCACCCACTGGGTGCCGATCAGGATCGACTCCTCCAGGTAGTTGAAGTACCGGCGGATGTTCAGGTAGCGCCAGGCCGGGTCGGAGGAGAGCGTGCGCGCGCCCCAGATGCGGATGCCACGGCCCGGGAAGGCACGGATGCAGTTGACGCCGATCGGGTTCAGCAGGTCCTGCTCGCCGCGGGTGATCTGGAGCTCCAGGTCGACCGCGCCGCGGATCACCTCGTTCGCCGGGGCCTTGTGGACACCGCGCTCGGCGTCGTTGCGGGCCCAGACGCCGGCCACGTGGCCGGACGGCGGGATCAGCCGGGACTGGCCGGAAGCCGGGTCGAAGGTCTTGATCCAGGGGTAGTACAGGGCCGCGTACTTGGAGTCGTAGCCGGCCGTCTCCTGGCGCCAGACCCGGATCTGGCGGGCGTTGAGGCTGGGCGGCGGGTCGATGATCGCGACCCGGTCGCCCATCAGCTCGCAGTGCGCGATCAGGCCGAGCTGGACGGCCTTGACGGCCTCCAGGTCGATCGCGCCGCGCTGGTAGGCGGCCATCAGGTCGGGCACGGCCACCATGGACACCTCGTCGACGGCCTCCAGGCCGCCGAAGCCGGTGCGGTCGGCGGAGTCGCCGAGATAGGTGGCGGGGCCGGGGTGGGAGCCGGCGTCCGCGACGGGGGACGCGGACGCCGGGGACGGGGTCGGGGCCACGAGGGCCACCGTCTGGTTCTCCGGACGGGCCAGCTGCGCGGCGGGCGCGGCCTCGGTCACGGTGATGAGCTTGGAGCGCTCCTTGACCTGCGTGACGACGTAGTTGCGGCCGCCCTTCTTCGCGGTCACGTCGAAGGACTCGACGGCCTTGCCGCCGTCCTTGACGACGAGCTTGAAGCGCTCGGCGGGACCTTCGCCCTCCGGGTCGGAGACCTCGACGCTCAGGTCGCCCGAGGCCACCGCGCTCACCGTGAAGGTGCCGAGCTGCTTGGCCTCGCCCGGCGGCAGCGCGGCCGGCGCGGCCGAACCGGCCACGGCGGCGGGCGCGTCGACGGCGCCTTCGGCGCCTTCCTTGGTGCCGCCGACACGGACGACGTACGCCGCCGTGCCGCCGTTGTTGAAGAAGCCGTAGACGGAGTGAGCGAGGTAGTACCCGTCGGTGAACTCACCGAAGGACGCGACGTACTGCGTCCAGTTGGTCACCAGCGTCGGCTCGTTCAGCGGACCGGTCGGGGCCAGGCCCACGAAGGCCGCCACCGACGTGCCCACTCCCTCGATGGGGCGCGAGCCGCTGGCCACCTCCTCGACGTAGACGCCGGGTGACAGGTAGGACGGCATGCTCTGCTCTCCTCGGGGTACGAGACAGGAACATTCCCAACCCTCACGCGCGAAGCGCGGCTCACGAAACGTCCTCCGGTGCCTCACCGGGGGCAGTTCCCTTGCCCGCAAGGGCAGTCCGGGCCGCCCCGCGGCCCTTCGGCCGGCAGGTCTGCCCGCGGTCCTGCCCTCCCGGACCTCCCGGTGTCCGGCACCGCTCGGGTACGGAGGGAGAGGCCCTCGGTCTGGGGCCCTGTCGACCGGACGGGAACCGGCTATGCGCACTCAAGCAGAGAACCGCTCCACCGCGGACCGTGACGGCGGCCTCGCCGCGCCCCGGAAGGCCACCGCCCCGCCCCCCTTGGGCGCCCTCCAGCGGTCCGCGGGGAACGCCGCGGTGACCCGGGCGGTCCAGCGGGCCAGGCAGGAGGACGGGACGGAGGGTAGCCAGGACCAGGAGACCGGGCCGGCGCAGCCGCGGACGTCGGTCGCCGACGCGGTCGGCTCGCCCGGCGCGCCGCTGGAGCCCCGCATCCTGCGGCGGGCGGAGAGCGCCTACGGAATGGACTTCGGCCATGTGCGCGTGCACAGCGGCCCGGTGGCCCAGCGGTCGGCCGAGGAACTCGGGGCCCGGGCCTACACCAGCGGGCCGCACATCGTGCTCGGGGGGAACGGCGTCACCGACGAGGTGATGTACGAGGAGGTCGACCACGTCCGCCAGCAGGCCCTGGGCCCGGTGCCCGGAACCGTCAACGGCAGGGGCGAGAAGGTCTCCCACCCGGACGACCCGTTCGAGCGGAGTGCCGGCTCCAACGGCCGCAAGCTGGCCCGGGGCGCCGCGCCCGACCTCGCGCTGCCCGGGTCCTCCGCGTCGCCCGCCGACGCGGTGCAGCGCAGCCCGGAGGAGGACGAATCGGTCCAGCGCGGCCCGGACGAGGGCGTCTTCGTCCAGCGGGTGCCCGGCGACGGACCCACGACGGAAGCCACGGCCGCGTCCGAGACCGCACCCGCGGCCGAGCCCTCTCCCCCGGCCTCGCCGGCGATCACCCCCGCCACTCCCGTCGCCGCGCTCCCGGCCACCGCGCGCCTGGCGCGGCTGATCGTCGGCGGCACCGCCGAGATCCGGAACAAGCAGGTGCGGTCCGTCCTCGACAGACGGGAGCGCAACGGCCCGAAGTTCACGGCCGAGGAACTCCAGATGATCAGGACCGCGGAGGCCGAGGATCCCGGCTGGCTGCGGACGGTCGGCCTGTGCACACACCTGGAGGCCGAGGACTACATCAAGAAGGACGACTTCCACAGCTGGCTGGCGCAGCCCAGGGGCAAGCGCCTGCTCATCGCCACCCTGCGCTGGCAGCAGCACGCCGAGGGCAAGGGGAAGGGCCCGGCCGGCGCCGGCCCCCGGCCGGACTACCAGCTCGGCCGCCACCACGCCATGCGCGACAAGTCCAACCCCGAGGCGGAGCGGGAACAGCTCACCGGGGAGCGCAACGAGCAGATCTTCCGGACCTTCGTCGCCACGCTGCTTCCTCCCGGCATCTCCGACGAGGTGCCGGACGCCGCCGAGCACCGCAAGCGCGTGGAGCGCGGCACCGAGATCCTGACCAAGATCTTCCTGATCCTGAAGGAGGGGCTGCAGGTCTTCAACCCGAAGACCGGTCTCCACGAGGACTTCAAGGACGACGTCGCGCACGCCCTGGCCTACGGCGGCCGCGTCAACATCCGCATCCCGCAGCTGGCCGACGGCCAGCACGGCTACGAGCTCCCCCGGTGGCTCCACATCACCAGGGAGAACCCCAGGTTCTACGAGCCCAACGCGAAGCCCGAGGCCCCGGTGTACAAGCGCACGTACGCCACCCACCACATGGACATCGGCGACAACAAGCCCGGACAGCCCGGCCGCTTCGTGGAGAAGGGCGGACTGGGGGCCACCGCCCAGAACCTCATCGACCCCCACAGCCACCTCTACGGCATGGGGGTGGGCATCGGGGGCACCGGGAACACGGGCTACCACGGCGGGACCATCCTCCCGGACGAGTCGCACGGGCACCTGTTCATGGGGTACAAGCCGCCGACCGGCAAGCGTGACGGCGCACTCCAGGTCGGCATCGAGACCGCCGGGCCGGGCGGCCGGACCCCCGAGGGCTACGAACACAACTGGAAGAGCAGCGAGAAGACCGCCAACCCCTTCAGCAACTTCGGCGGCCACAAGGACGACAAGATCGGCGGCGACGCGCCTCTCAGTGCCAGCCAACGCTATGTCGACCTGCGGCAGTTCGGCGACTGGCTGAAGAAGCTGAAGGATCTGGAAGCCGACTGGAAAAGCGAACTCGCCAAGGCGACGACCGACGAGGAGCGGGCCGCTCTGTACCGGGACCTGATCGGCAAGCGTTCCGGTTCCTAGGCCGCCCGCGCCGCACGCTCCACCGTCCGCAGGGGCAACGGGTGCGGCCCCTGCGGCACCGCGGGTCTGCCCCGCGGTCCGCTGCGCCGGGCTTCGCGCTGCGCATAGCGTCGACGCGTGAGCCTGTGGACTTCCCTGGAACCCGCTTCCGCGACCGTGGACCCCGGGTCCTCCACCCGCGTCCGTCTGCGACTGCGCAACACCGGTGACGTCGTCGACGAGTACCGCTTCGAACCGGTCGGACCCGTCTCGCCCTGGACCACGGTCGAGCCACAGACGCTCCGCCTCTACCCGGGCACCACCGGCACGGTCGAGCTGACCTTCGCCCCGCCCCGCACCTCCGACGCGACGGCCGGACCCAATCCCTACGCGGTCCGCATCACCCCCACCGAACACCCCGAGGCCGTCACCGTCCCCGAGGGCAACCTCACCATCACCCCCTTCACCGAACTGCGTGCCGAACTGGTCCCGCCGACGGTCAAAGGCCGCTTCCGGGGCCGGCCCAAGCTGGCCATCGACAACCTCGGCAACACCACGCTCACCGCCTCCGTGGGCGGGAACGACAACGGCGACCAGCTCGTCTACGACCTCCACCCCAGCAACGTCCAGATCGAACCCGGCCGCGCCGCCTTCATCAAGGCCACGCTCAAGCCCCGGCGGATCATCTGGTTCGGGCCGAAAGAACAGCGGCCGTACCGGCTCACCGTCCAGCGTTCGGGCGTCAATCCACAGCCTGTGGACGGAACGTACATCCAGCGCGGCTTCCTGCCCCGCTGGATCGCCACGCTCTTCGGCACCCTGCTCGCCCTCGCGATCACCTTCGCCCTGATCTGGTTCAACTACAAGCCGCAGGTCAAGAGCCTCGCCGAGGAGCAGATCCAGGAGGCCGGGGTGAGTTCGATCGCGCCCAGCCCCTCGGCCACGCCGACCCCGCCGCCGGCGCCCAGTGTCACGGCCGCCACCCCGCCGGCCGCCCCGGACGCCGGTGACGGCGGCAACGGCGGCGGGGGCGGTGGGGGCGGCGGCGGTGCGACGGCCACCGTGACCGCCAAACCCAAGCAGGACACCGCGGCGACCGCCGTGAACCGCCTCGCCTCCGACGACCCGTCCGGGCGGCACATCTGCTATCGCGCCTTCGTCCAGGGCAACGGCTGGCAAAAGCCCGTCTGCGACGGCACCATGGCCGGCACGGCCGGCAAGAACGTGCCGATCAAGGCCATCAACATCGCGGTGTACGGCGTCCAGGGCTCCGCCGCCAACGCCTTCGTCTACGACCCGCAGTCCACCAGCGGCCAGGGCAAGTGGAAGCCGAACTGGACGGCGATCATCCCCGACGGCAAGGACAACTACATCGGCAGCACGAAGGCTTCCGACCCCTACATCGAGGGCTTCGCCTTCAACGTCGGCAACGGCCAGGGCTGCAACTACGCGAAGGTCCGCGACCACGACTGGGGCGACCAGTGGTGCAAGGGCGCCCGCCCCGACCTCGACTTCGTCGGCACCCTCGACAACACGCTGTGGCTCGAGGCCTTCAAGCTGACGGTGATCCCGTGACGCTGTGGACCTCGCTGGAACCCGCTTCCGCGACCGTGGACCCCGGGTCCTCCACCCGCGTCCGTCTGCGACTGCGCAACACCGGTGACGTCGTCGACGAGTACCGCTTCGAACCGGTCGGACCCGTCTCGCCCTGGACCACGGTCGAGCCACAGACGCTCCGCCTCTACCCGGGCACCACCGGCACGGTCGAGCTGACCTTCGCCCCGCCCCGCACCTCCGACGCGACGGCCGGACCCAATCCCTACGCGGTCCGCATCACCCCCACCGAACACCCCGAGGCCGTCACCGTCCCCGAGGGCAACCTCACCATCACCCCCTTCACCGAACTGCGTGCCGAACTGGTCCCGCCGACGGTCAAAGGCCGCTTCCGGGGCCGGCCCAAGCTGGCCATCGACAACCTCGGCAACACCACGCTCACCGCCTCCGTGGGCGGGAACGACAACGGCGACCAGCTCGTCTACGACCTCCACCCCAGCAACGTCCAGATCGAACCCGGCCGCGCCGCCTTCATCAAGGCCACGCTCAAGCCCCGGCGGATCATCTGGTTCGGGCCGAAAGAACAGCGGCCGTACCGGCTCACCGTCCAGCGTTCGGGCGTCAATCCACAGCCTGTGGACGGAACGTACATCCAGCGCGGCTTCCTGCCCCGCTGGATCGCCACGCTCTTCGGCACCCTGCTCGCCCTCGCGATCACCTTCGCCCTGATCTGGATCGCCTACAAACCGCAGGTCAAGAGCCTCACCCGAGAAGGGGTCCAGGAGGCCGGGGTGAGTTCGATCGCGCCCAGCCCGACGGCCGGCGCGCCCCTGGCCGCCCCGCCGGCGCCCTCGCCGACCCCGGCCGAGCGGCAGCCCGCCGGCAGCGGATCCTCCGACACCCCGGCGGGCGGGGGCGGCGGCCAGGCCCAGCCGTCCCCGAAGGCGACGAAGAAGAAGGTCCCGAAGCCCGTCGTACCGGCGTACAACGTCCTGCTGCGCAACACGACGACCAAGAAGTGCGTGGACGTCCCCGGCTACGACAAGGGGACCAGCAACGGCCCGGTGCGGGAGTACACCTGCAACGAGACGACCGCGGACAATCAGCTGTGGAACCTGGAGGTGCGGTACTCGAAGGACGGCCCCGGCTCGGCCGCGCTCTTCCAGATGCGCAACGTGAAGGACCAGCTCTGCATGGACCTGCCCGCCTACGGTTCGGCACGGCTGTCCGCACCGATCACCGAGTACAAGTGCGACGGCACCAAGGCCGACAACCAGCTCTGGTGGATCGACAAGCAGCCCAGCGGCGCCTACTGGATCCGCAACTTCGCCAGCGACAACCTCTGCCTGGACGTGGCCGGCTACAGCACCGGCGGCAACGACACCAACCTGACCCTGTACCACTGCTCGAACACCGACGACCAGGAATGGCAGATCGTGCACCCGTCGGGAGAGTGACGGAACCCGGTCACCAGGTGCCCGGGACCAGGCGGCCTGCCTTGCGGTATTCGCGGCGGGCGCCCTCCAGGAGGTTCGCCGCGGACACCGGCTCGCCGGATCCGGCGGCCAGGTAGGCGGCGGTGACCACCGCGCTGCGGATGGCGCCGCCGGCCAGCTCGAAGTCACGGGCCAGCGGGGTGAGGTCGATGTCCGGGTCGCTCGGTACGTGCACCAGCCCGTGGCGCCACAGCGCCAGCCGCTGCTCCTCCTCCGGGAACGGGAAGTCGATCACCAGGTCCAGGCGGCGGGTGAAGGCCTCGTCGATGTTGGCGCGCAGGTTCGTGGTGAGCAGCGCGATGCCGTCGAAGGCCTCCAGGCGCTGGAGGAGGTAGGCCGACTCCAGGTTGGCGTACCGGTCGTGGGCGTCCTTGACCTCGGAGCGCTTGCCGAAGACGGCGTCCGCCTCGTCGAAGAGCAGTACGGCGTCGGTGCGGTCGGCCTCGGTGAAGATGCGCTCCAGGTTCTTCTCGGTCTCGCCGACGTACTTGTCGACGACCGAGGAGAGCTGCACGACGTAGAGGTCGAGGCCGAGTTCGGCGGCCACCACCTCCGCCGACAGGGTCTTGCCGGTGCCCGAGTCGCCGGCGAACAGCCCGAGGACGCCACGGCCCCGGCCGCCGCCCGCGCTCAGCCGCCAGTCGCCGAGCACCCGGTCGCGATGGCGGGCGCGCAGGGCCAGTTCGCGCAGCTCGGTGAGCGGGCGTTCGGGCAGCACCAGGTCCCGCCAGTCGACTGCGGGCCGGATCCGGCGGGCGTGCTGTTCGAGCCCGGACGCCGACTGCTGGCGGGCGGCCAGCCGCAGGTGGCCGGCGGCAAGCGGCGTGCCGTCGAAGGCGGCCAGCGCCTTTGCCGCCCGGGCCGCGCGGGCGAGCCGGTCGCCGCCCAGGTGGTACGGGGCGACGGTGGCCGCCAGGTCGAAGCCGGAGGGTTCGGGGAGTACGGCGGCCCAGGCGTCCGCGGCCACGGCGCGCCGGGAGGGCACCTCCAGGACCAGGGGGTCGCGGTCGTCGCACCACTGCGGGTCGTAGGGGTGCGGGGTGGTGATCAGCACGGTGACGTCGGTGACATCGTGCAGCTCCGTGACGAGCGCCCGGGGCTGGGCCGCGTCCACGAGGACCGCCAGGCCGCCGAGGCGGGCCTCCCGGAGCAGCTCCGGGACATGCCCCTCGGGGCCGGTGTAGTGCAGGGCGGCCAGGCCGGCCAGCCGCAGCGCGGCCGCAGCGCAGCCGAGGCCCTCGCCCTCGCGGCGCTCCCGCAGGTACCCGAAGAACGGCCCGGCGGCGATCCGCCCGGCCAGCCGCCGTACGAACTCCTCGTCCTCCTCGGCGCCGGACCGGCTGTCGTACGACGGCGCGCGCAGGTGCCCCGCCAGCGCCGGGTCCGGGGTGTCGTCGCCGAGGAGGTGCGACAGGACCCGGTCGGGGACGCGCAACGAACGGCTGAGGAAGGGGCGTTCGGGCTCCTCGACGGTGAGCAGGCCGAGCGCGGGGAGCGGGGCGGCGGGGTGGAAGCGGGCGCGCGCCTCGGCGAGGTGGGCGGGGACACCGAACAGGTCGAGGGCGAGGGCGACGGTGGCGCGACGGCGGCCGACGTCGTCGTTGAGGTAGCCGTACAGCGGCTCGAAGGACCGGTCCAGGTCCGGGGCGAGCGCGATGAGCAGGATCGCGGTGTCGAGGGGGGTGAGCCGGAGACGGGTGGCGAGTTCGGCCAGCCGGTCGCCGAAGTCCGCCGCCAGGGCGGGCATTTCGGGGGTCGTCGCCGGGTGCAGGAAGTGCCGTACCGCCTCCTCGGAGAGGTAGAGGCCGCGCAGCGGGTCGGTGGCCGTCGGGTCGCCGGCCGACCGGTGGTCGACGAGGGCGGCGGCCCGGTCCCGCAGCTCCGCCAGCCGGGCGAGCAGGGGGACGGCCGGCGACAGGGAGACGTCCAGGGTCACGCCCGGGTCCTCCGCGCGGCCTTGGCCTCGGCGATCTGGCCGGGCCGGTGGGCCCGCTCCTCCAGGACCGGTGCGTCCTCCTCCAGTCCGCCGCGTACGCGGACGGCGGCGCCCTCGGTGACCGGCGGGCCGGCGTCGTACTCGGGGTAGGCCGGGAAGGGTGCCGTGATGACGACGTCCAGGGACGGTTTGAGCTCACCGCCGAGCGCGGACCAGATCTCGGCCAGGGAGCGGGCCTCGGTCTGGATACCGGCCACCGACAGCTGCACGGTCAGTCCCAGCGCCGCCAGCGACCGCGGCAGTTCGTCCGGATGGATCAGCTCTCTCGGGATCAGGGTCGCCAGCACGGCGCTGATCAGCCGGTGTTCGTCCTCGGGCCGCTTGGTCCACGCCGTCACCAGGTACGACAGCCGGAACCAGCGGGGCGGCTGCCGGCGCTTGACGACGACGTCCCGGTCGTCCCGGACGTCGATGTGGCCGCGCTGACGCCGTTTCACGTCCTCGCGGATGTCGTACAGATAGCTGTTGATCACCGGGCCGTTGCGGCGGGCCGCCCAGTCGCGGGTCGGGGCGTCGAAGGAGACGTCGATGCCGGAACCCTCCAGCGCGCCGCCGGTCAGCAGAGTCCGCAGCACCTGGTCCACCTCGTGGATCACGCCTTACTCACCACCCCATGGACCTGTCCGCACTCGTCTCCATCCTGCCCTCCGCCCGCGTCGCACCCGCAGGAACGGCCGGGCAGACCGCGCTGCCCGGGAACCGGTGCGTGCTGCCCGTTCGGTCAGATGTAGCCTTCCCGGAGGGCATGGGCCACGGCGTGTGCCCGGTTGCGCAGGTGCAGCCGGGTCGTCAGCCCGTGCATGACGTTCTTGACGGTGCGCTCGGAGTAGGACAGCTTGCTGGCGATCTCACCGGTGTCGAGCCCCTCGGCGACCAGCCGCAGTACGTCCACCTCGCGGGCGGACAGCCCGGAGGCCGGGGTGCCCGGACGGCCCGCGGCGTTACGGTGCAGGGTGCCGACCTGGCTGATCAGCCGGCCGAGCAGGTCGGCCGGAAGGTCGCCGTCGCCCCGGGCGGACGCGAGCACGGCCTGCACGAGCCGCAGTTCGGTGGCCTCGTGGCGCCAGACGATGGCGCCGACCCCGCACTCGATCACATCGAGCAGTTCGGTCTCGCGCAGGGCCCCGACCACGAGCACGGCCCGCGCCCCCTCGCTGCGCACGACGCGGCGCAGCCGGGTCAGTTCCGGTTCGTCGAGGCTGTCGCTGATGAGCAGGGCGACCGTGCCGGGGCCGGTCTCGGACTCCTCACGCAACTCGATCTCCGGGTGCCGGCGCAGCTGGCTGAGCGCGCCCTCGCGGGAGATCGGGTCCGGTGCGTACACCGCGACGGGTGTGCGGGGGACCGACGCTAATGAGCTGTTGCTGACCAACCGCTTCCCCAATGTCCACGTGCTCGTCACCCCTGAGGGAACGGTGACGGGCGGGAGTACCCAGCCTGATGGGACCAAAGGGGCAACGACAATCGTGGACGACCACGAGATGGACCACGAGATGTGGCGGACGCCGGGCCGTGGTGCCCCGCGGGCCGGCGGGGGTTGTTCGCGCGGTTCCCCGCGCCCCCAAGAAGGGGAACCGCGCGACCAGCCACGACGCACCCGCAGCGAACCACGGACCCGAGCACCCCGAATTGTGCCGACCCCGCAACAAAACCGCCGGTCGTCACAGTTCCCCACAACCTCTCCCGCCGCGGCCCCCTCTAATCCCCCGGACGGGCCCGAAACCACCAGCGCACCACGAGGAGCCAGGAATGATGCATTCGTCCCCTGAACTCGTCGACGCCATGAACCTGTTGACCGAGGAAGCGGCGCGCACGCTGACCGGCGCCGGCCGCCTCGTACTCCTGCGGGGCGCCACCGGGACCGGCCGTACCACCGTCCTGGAGGCCGTGGCCGAACAGGCACCCGCCCTCGGGCTCAGAACGCTTCGCGCCCGCTGCTCGCCCGCCGACACCTGCATCTCCTTCGCGACCGTCCTGCAACTCCTCGGCCCGGTGCCGGAGTTCGCCGACCTCGCGGTGGACGGCGACGAGCGGGCGACCGCCGCCGGACTGTGGCGGGTGCTGCGCGCCTACGCCGACAACTCGCCGCTGCTCGTGGTGGTGGACGACGTGCACCTCGCGGACGCGGCCTCGCACCGCTGGCTCGTGGAGTCCGCCCGCCACATCGACCGCTTACCGATCCTCCTCGTCGTCGGCGAGCGCAGCCAGTACGACCTCGACCCGCCCACCCCCGGCTTCGCCCACACCCTCCCCCCGGCGCTCGTCCGTACCCGCACCCTCGCTCCCCTCACCCCGGAGGCCGCGGCCGGCCGGGTGCGCGACGCCTTCCCCGGCGCGGACCGGGCCTGGGTGGAGGACTGCGTACGGGCCGCCGCCGGCAGTCCGCTGCTCCTGCGCGCCCTGCTGGACGACCTCCGCGGGGCCCGGCACCCGGCGGTGCCCACCGCCACCGCGGCGCTGTACCCGGGCGCGTTCCCGGCCGCCGTCCGCTGGTGGCTGGACAGTGCGGGACCGGCCACCACCGAGGTGGCCCGCGCCCTCGCCGTACTGGAGGAGAACACCGGCGCCGCCCTGCCGGACGTCGACCTCACCCCGCTGCTCGCCGAGCTGACCGGCGCCGACCCCACGCGGGTGGCCGGCTGGCTCACCGCCATGACCAACCTCGGGCTGCTCACCCCCGGCCCGGACAGCCGTCCGCGCTATCCGCACCCGTTGCTGCGCGACGCGGTCCTCGCCGGTGTCCCCGCGGCCCGCCGCCGGGCCGTGCACCGGGCGATCGCCGAGGCGATGCTCCGCCAGGACGCCCCCGCCGAGGCCGTGGCCCGGCAGCTGCTCCCGACCGGCCCGGTGACCGCCCCCTGGGCGGTGTCCCTGCTCCAGGACGCGGCCGCGCTCGCCCTCCTCGACGGCCGGGCCGAGGACGCGGTCGGCTATCTGCGCCGGGCCCTGGAGGAACCCCTCTCCGACGACCGCCGGCAGCGCCTGCTGACCGAGCTCGGCTCGCTGGAGTACGCGGCGCCCCGCTCCTCCGCGGCGATCCCCCGGCTCGCCGAGGCGGTCCGGCTGCCCGCCGCCCCGCAGGACCGGGTGCGCGCGGCCGTCGCCCTCGGCACCGCGCTGACCGGCCGGGGCCGCACCCGCAAGGCCGTCGAGGTACTGCGGTCCGTGGACGGCGAACTGAACGACCACCCCGACCTGGTGCGCACCCTGCACACGGCCACCGTCCTCCTGTCCGACCAGGACCAGGAGGTACGGCAGGAGGTCTACCGCCGGCTGTCGGAGACCGCCGAGCACTCCCCGGAGCTGGTCGGGCCGGCCGGGCAGGCACTGCTGGTGCGGCACGCGGCCTCCGCGGGCCTCACCTCGGCCCGGGACGCGATGCGGCGGCTGCGCGCCCTGCTCGCCGAACCCACCGACCCGCTCACCGAACCGTTCCTGGTCGGCACGGCGGCCACGGTCGCCCAGTGGGCCGACGAACTCGACGAGGCCGACCGGCTGGTGGACCGCGGCCTCGCGGGACAGCGCCCCGATCTGCTGCACCCCATGCACCAGGCCCTGCTGCACAGCCGTTCGGACATCGCGGCGGCCCGCGCCGACTACACGCACCCGCCTGCGGTGCCCGAGTCGGTCACGCCCGGCAACGCCCACGCGCACACCCTGGTCGCGCTGGTGGAGACCGGCCGTACCGCGCGGGCCGAGAGCCTGGTCGCGGGACTCGACCTGCGGGAGGCTGCGGACTCCTGGGAGCTGAACCGGTTCCTCTACGCGCGGGGAGTGGTGCGGGCCGCCGCCGGTGATCCGGCGGCGGCACTGCACGACTTCCTGGAATGCGGCCGCCGCCAGTCCGCCCGTGAGGTGACCAGCCCGGTGGTCACCCCCTGGCGGACGGCCGCCGCCGAGTGCCGGCTGGCGCTCGGCCGCCCCCTCGAAGCCATCGCCCTGGCCGAGGAGGAGCTGCGGCTGGCCCGGGTCTGGGGCACCCCGCGCACGGTGGGCCGGGCCCTGCGCGTGCTCGGTGGCGCGACCGGCGGCCGCCGGGGTCTGGAACTCACCGAGGAGGCCGTCGGGTTGCTGAGCGGCGCCGGCTCCGCCGGTACGGAACCGGCGCGCGCCCTGCTCGCCCTGGGCCGCCAGCTGACCGCCGCCGGCGAGGCCGTCCGGGCCCGCGACTGCCTGCGGGAGGCCGTCGCGCACGCCGAACGGCTCGGTGCCGTACGGCTGGTGGAACTGGCCGAGGACATGCTGCGGAAAGGCGGCGCCCGCTCCCCCAGACGACGTACGGGCGCCGCCTCCCTGACCGGCAGCGAGCGCCGGATCGCCGAGCTCGCCGCCGAGGGCCGCACCAACGTGGAGATCGCGGCCCTGCTCCATCTGGCACGCCGCACCGTGGAGACCCATCTCACCCACACCTACAGGAAACTGGGCATCCGCCGGCGGGCCGAGCTGCGCCCGGCCCTGGATCAGGGCGCACCCCGCCAGTAGGGGTCCAGGGCGTCCAGGGCGCGGTCCTGGTCGCCGGTGAGCCAGTCCCGCACGTGCGGGGCGCGGGCGGTGTCCAGCATCCACCGCACGACCGTGCCGTACGCCGGATGACCGGGGGTCCGGCCGTCCCCCAGCCACTCCAGGCAACTGGACACCAGGTTGCGGTAGTTGGTGCGGGCCGCGTTGTCGTGCTCCAGGTCGGTGCCGTAACCGGGGCCCTGCTGCCGGGCCAGTTCCACCCACGGTTCGAGCACCCGCAGCGCGATCTCCGGACCCCCGCTGCGCAGCGCGCCCAGCACCATCGCGAACCGGTAGGACCCCTCGGTGAGATGCGGCTGCTCCCGCATCGCCCCGCGCAACTGCCGGTCGGTGTGAGCGAGGACGCCCTGCGCGGCGCGCGTGCCGCCGTCCATCAGATGGTCCTCGAAGCTCCAGGCCAGCAGGTGGAGGCGGACCAGCAGGCCGAGGTACTCGTCGCCGTCCCGCTCCGCCTCCGCGAGCAGCGCGTCCAGTTCGGCGCGCCGCGCCCCGTGCTCCCAGGGCCACGCGAGCCTCGGGTACGTCTCCTCACCGCACGTCTCGCACCAGCGCGGGATGCCGGTGCGCGGCACCGGGAAGTACCCGCCCTCCCCGCAGTCCGGGTCCAGGCACTGCCAGCCCTCGGCCAGTGCGCCCGGCGGTGGCTGGTAACCGTCCTTGGTCGGTGGCAGCTGCTCTCCGGCGAAGAGTCTGCGCAGCAGTCCCATGGCAGGTGCCCTCCTCACATCGCGCGGGCGGCGGCCCGGTCGCGGGCGACGCGTTCTGCCGGGCTCAGCCGGGTGATCCGCCCGGAGCGGCTGTTCTCCCTGATCCCCCAGGGCGACGACGGCCGGCCTCCGACCAGCCACACCACCAGGGTCACCTCCCACAGCAACGCCTTGCCGATGCTGACGACCAGCCACTCCGGGCTGATCAGCATCAGCATCGGCGGCATGCCGTGCCAGAACGAGCCGCCGGCCCGCCCGTTGAACGTCCACAGCGCGACGGCCACGCCGATCACATGCACCAGTCCCACCACAGTCCCCATGTGTCCCCCTCGGTCGGCCTCGTCTTTCCGGCTCCCCTCTTGGTACCGCCGTACCGGCCACCACCCGGGGCGCGTTGCACACCCGCCCGCCGCGTGCAACGGCCCCTCGCCGTCGCGGGCGCTTCGGGTAAGCGGCCGGGAAAAGGTTTGCCGCACTCGCCACGAAGCCGGACGACCACTGCCAAACTGTCCCTCATGAGCACGCACTTGACGGCGGGCGGCGCTCCGGGCCGCCGCTCCCGTGTGGCCTGGCTGCTGCGCGTCAACCGTCTGCTCGGCGCGGACCCCGCCTTCCGTTCCCTCCCGGCCTTCGCCGCGGCCTTCCGGGGCGGCTGCTACGACCGCGAGGTCAGCGTCAGCACACCCTCCCGCTGGGAGACCGGCCGGACGGCCGTGCCCTGGACGGCGGTCCGCCGCTACGAGGAGCTGCTCGGCCTGCCCCGCAACCTGCTCACCGCCACCGCCCGCACGGTCTGGCGCTACCTGGCCCCGGCCCCGGTCCTGGACACCGCCCCGGTCACGGCCGCCGACGGCGCAGCCCTGGAGGACCTCCTCGAACAGGCCCTGTCCGGTGCGGTGATGACCGGCGACGACTGGGACCGGCTCGCCGACGGGCTGTGTGCCCGCCCCGACGTGGTGCTGATGCCGTCCGGCACCTGGTACGGGCTCGCCGAACGCCTCGTCGGGGAGATGGTGATCGCCGACGACCTGCCCTGGATGCTCCGCTTCGAGACCCTCAACCGGCTGCTCAACCACCCGCGCAGCGGCCGCACCGTGGTCCTCGCCTGCGCCGAACTGGCCGCCGGGCGGGCACGGTCGACGGCCACGGAGATCGTCTGCGCCCTCGACAACTGCGGTCACCCCGACGCCGCCGACCGGGTGCTGGCCGAACTCGCCGCGCCCAGCGGCCCGCTGGCCCACCGGGGCGCGGTGATGGCCTGCTTCCGCAAGGTCGGATACCGGCACTTCGACCGCACCCAGCTGCGCACCCTGGTCCGCGCCCTGCGCGAGTCCCCCGGGACCGGCCCGGTCGCCGACCAGACCGACCCGCTGCGCCGTTACCTGGCCCGCGTCCACCCCGAGCACGCCCGCGAACTCCTCGGCGGACGCGGCCCGGTGGCACCACCGGCGGAGCCGGCGTCCGCGCCGCTCACGGCGGCCGTCCGCCGGATCACCGCCCCGGTGTGGACCATCGAACCGGACCTGGTCCCCGACACCACGGTGCCGGCCGCCCTGGTCTCCGAGGCCCTCACCTCGCCCGTCTTCGACGTCCGCCTGTACTCCGCGTTCCTGCTCGCCGCCACCCCCTACCGCGAGCCGCTCGCCGACGCGGTCGCCGCCGAGCTGGCCCGCCCGTCCACCGCGCGCCACGCGGAGCTGGCGGTGCCGCTGCTGGACGCGCTGCGCATCCTGGGCAGCCGCCGGCACCGCGCGGTGGTCAAGGCGCTCGCCGTGCGGC
Organism: Streptomyces sp. NPDC026515; assembly: GCF_055567595.1. Classification (NCBI taxonomy): domain Bacteria; kingdom Bacillati; phylum Actinomycetota; class Actinomycetes; order Kitasatosporales; family Streptomycetaceae; genus Streptomyces; species Streptomyces sp. NPDC026515. Next base: position 406,564 of record NZ_JBVHQD010000008.1, on the reverse strand, counting down.
CGGGCGTGCCGCGCCGCACGGCGTACGTGGCGGTGCGCGCGCTCGGTCATGTCGCCGCCGACGACACGGACTCGGTGTTCCTGCGCGCGGCGGTCGCCCACCACCACACGGCCTGGCGGCTCACCCGGGACCCGATGAGCGCGGCCACCCTGGAGAGCCTGGTCTACGCCCTGGGCATGGCGGCCCGGGACGACATCCTGGCGGAGATCCGCGCCGACCCCGGCTTCCTGCCGGCCGCCCGAACGGCGGCCGGGGGGTGGCTGGCGATCCCGGCCCACCGGCGGACGAGCGCCCTGCGCTGACCCCGCGGCGTGCCCTGGGTCCGGGTCAGGGCGCCAGCCAGTGGCCCGCCGCCGCGAGCAGCGTCCGTACGCCCGTCTCGATGGTGGGCTCCGGGACCGGGGCGAAGTGCGGGGAGTGGTTGGAGGGGATCTGCGGCGGTATGCCGTCGCGGACCAGGGCCTCCAGGTCGACGTCGGCGAAGAGCCGGTGGTCCGCGCCGCCGACGAACCAGAAGACCGAGGGCACCCCGAGGACCGTTCCGAAGGCCCCGAAGTCCTCGCTGTTGGGGACCGGTGAGGTCAGCTCGAAGGTCAGGCCGGGGAATTCGGTTGCCAGGGCGGCCTGTACGGCCTCGGTGGCGGCGGGATCGTTGTGGGTGACCGGGAAGGAGTCGATGGGGACGATGTCCGGCTCCCTCGGCGCCGCGGAGGCGGCCGCCTCGGCCCGGACGATCCGCTCGACCGCCGCCAGCACCCGTTCCCGTACGGCCGCCGTGGCGGACCGGATGTTGATCTTCAGCTCGACACTGTCCGGGATGATGTTCTCCTTGGTGCCGCCGTGGATCGACCCGACCGTGACCACGGCCTGCTGGCCCGCGCCCACCTCGCGCGAGACGACCGTCTGCAGCCGCATCACCACGGCGGCGGCCAGCACCACCGGGTCGACGGTGGCCTCCGGCGTGGACCCGTGCCCGCCCCGCCCGAACAGCGTGACCCGCATGCTGTCCGCGCCCGCCATCAGCGCCCCCGCCCGGGTCCCGACCAGACCGGCCGGCGCGGCCGCCACATGCTGGGCCAGGCACACGTCCGGCCGCGGGAACCGCTCGGCGAACCCGTCGGCGAGCATCTTCGGCGCCCCGCCGAGCTCCTCGGCCGGCTGGAACACCGCCACCACCGTGCCCCGCCAGCCGTCCCGCACGGCGGCCAACTGGCCGGTGGCGCCCAGCAGCCAGGCGACATGCATGTCGTGCCCGCACGCGTGCATGACCCCGTCGTTCTGCGAGGCGTACGGCAGCCCGGTCTCCTCCCGCACCGGCAGCGCGTCCATGTCGGCCCGCAACAGGACGACCGGTCCGTCCCCGTTGGCCAGCACCCCGACCACTCCGGTGCCGCCGACCCGCTCGGTGACCTCCCAGCCCTGCTCCCGCAGCCGCTCCGCGACCACCGCCGCGGTCCGCTCCTCCTCGAAGGACAGCTCCGGATGCGTGTGCAGATCCTCGTACAGCGCCCGCAGTTCGGGGAGCTTCCCGGTCAGACCGGTCAGGAGGGGGCTGATGCTCATGGCGTCGTCTCCAGAGGTGGGTGGCGGTGCTTACCCGCCGAGTCTCCACCGTCACCCGCCGCGGGGAACGCCCGAGCGCTCCTTTCACACCCTGCCGGAACCCGGCCCCCGGCGGCCGCCCACCGCTCTTCCGTGTTCCGCCGCGGCTACGGCTCGTCCGTCGTCGGGCGGGTCCGGCCCGGCTCGGGCAGCTCACCCAGCTTGTGCCGGGCGTGCAGGATGTCGCCGATGAACAGGTCGTAGATCAGCACGCCGATCACGCCGCCGACCAGCGGGCCGACGATCGGGATCCACCAGTAGTTGCTGAACCCGGCCCCGTTCCCCGGGAACGCGAGGCTCTTCCACCCGGCGAGCCAGGTGAGCACCCGGGGGCCGAAGTCACGGGCCGGGTTGATGGCGTAGCCGGCGTTCGCGCCGTAGGAGATGCCGATGGCGGCGACGGCGAGACCGATGACGAACGGGCCGAGGTTGGATCCCACGGCCGTGTTGCGCAGGTCGATGACCGCGACGACGAACATGACCAGGAACGCGGTACCCACGATCTGGTCGATCAGCGGTCCCCAGATCCCGCCGTGGAAGTACGGCGCCGGGAAGGTGGCGAAGATGGAGAAGGTGGCCTCGGTGTGGCCGCCCACCTTCGGCGGCTTCGACAGGGCGTCGAACGCGTTGATGGCGTCGTGGTACACGAGGAAGACCAGCGCGGCCCCGGCGAAGGCGCCCAGCACCTGCGACACCCAGTAGGGCACCACCTTCGCCCAGGGGAACCCGCGGCGAACGGCGAACGCGAGCGTGACCGCCGGGTTCAGATGGGCGCCGCTGACACCGCCGGCCACATAGATGGCGAAGGTCACGGCCAGGCCCCAGCCCCAGGCGATCAGGAGCCAGTCACCGGCGGCCAGGAAGATCGTCGTGGGCGTCTCAGCGCGCCCCGATCCGGGCAGCGCGGCCACCGCCATCGCGACGGAACCGGCTCCGAACGCGAGGATGACGAAGGTCCCGAGAAACTCCGCCAGGCACTCACCGAGCAGGCCTCCGCGGCTTCTGAGCCGGGAGGGCTTGAGGAGAGGAGATATTTCCACCGCCATCGCTGGCCCCCTTTAGCCATCGCTGGCTCCCTGAGAGGAGCAATCGGGCCGAACACCATATCGACCCACAAATGATGTTCGCGCAGATCCGCTCATCGCGCCCGGCGGGGACCTCCGTTCGCCTCTCGGGCCACGGCTATCCGTCGAGGTCGTCGGCGTAGTGCCGGAATCCGTGCCGGTCGCGGTGCATCGCCCAGAGCGTGTCGGCGAGCACGGCGGGGTCCTTGCGCGGGTGCCCCGCCACGATGGCCCCGGGAATGACGAGTTGCGCCACGTGGATGCCCTCCCCGGCGAGCCGGTCGTGCAGCAGATGCCCGTAGGCACTCTCGGCGGCGAAGGCGATGGAGGTCCCGGCGCGCTCCGGATGCGGGATGACGGCCGTACCGCCGTTGACGAGGAGGATGGTCCCCCGGCCCAGTTCCCGCATGCCCGGCAGCACCTGCTGCACCGCGGCGACGGGCCCGTACACCGAGAACTCGACCGGACCGAGCAGATCCGCGTGGGTGGTCTCCAGCACGGGCCGCATGAAGTCCCGCTGCGGCACGGGGCTGTACTGCAGGATCTCGACGGTCCCGAGTTCCTCGGCGGCCCGCTCCAGGGCGACGGCGAGGGCGAGCGGATCGCGTACGTCGGCGGAGAACCCGCGGGCGTCGACGCCGAGGCCGGAGAGCTCCCCGGCGATCGCGGCGAGCCGCTCCCCGTCCCGGGCGAGCAGCGCGACACCGTAGCCCTCCCGCCCGAACCGCCGGGCGACGGCGGCCCCCAGCCCCGGCCCGGCACCCACGATGGCGATACTGCTCACGACGTGACTCCTGACGGCTGAAACGGCGAAGTGGTACCTAGCTCCGTACCGCGCAGCCCCTGGCTTCACACGTGGTCACATGTGCTTCCCGGCCCGCACCTCGGTGAACTCCTCGCCCTCCCGCTCGGCCTGCACCCGGGTCACGGCCCGCACGACGAACGCGCCCGCGACGGCGGCTCCGACGACGACGAGGTCGGAGAGCAGCAGCGGCCAGACGTCGCCGTAGGAACGGGCGATGAGTTCGTCGGTGCTGTGCCGGTTGATCACCCCGACGTCGCTCACCAACGCGACCAGCCAGAGCACCCACCACACATTGACAACCCAGGGCAACCGCCGTCCGGGTGAACTGTCCCGGAACACGTCGGCGACGATCCCACGCGGGATCCAGAGATTGCCGAGGGGGATGACCCAGCCCAGCAGCACCCAGATCCCGCTGTACCGGGGCGACCGTCCGGACAGCAGCCGCGCGTTGTCGCGCACCCGCCCCAGCCACATCAGAAAGAGCACGGCGCTCGCCAACGACAGCACGGCCCCGGCGGAACCGACCAGCTGATAGCCGTTCTCCAACGAGGTCAACGGCCGGTGCCGCCCGCCCCCCTGATCCGGCAGTCCGCCCGCGGGCACCCCGGCCCCGGCCAGCCGCAGCTCCCACACCGCCCGCACCACCCAGACCCCGCCGGCGCCCAGCAGCCCGCAGGAGGCGGCGACCCCGATGGTCCGAACGGGGCTCAGGGCGACCATGTCTTCACTCACCGGCTCATCCTCGTCCACTCCGGGCTCCCGGAGCCATGGCCGTTACCGCCCTGGAACCGAGGACGCGCGGTGATCACGCGGGTCGCCGCCGGTCCCGCGCATCACCCGTACGGCCCTGACCCGCTCGTGGGCGTGGGGGCGCCGGGCGAAGGTGGCAGTGGCCGCGTCCACCGTGCCGGCGCCGGCGTCCGGCCTGCCCGTGCGCGGCCTTGCCTTCCGCGCCGGGTCCGCGGTCCGGATCGTCGGCGAGGAGGAGGCACGGATGGAGGACGGTGCGGCTGAGCGCGGCGAGTTGGCGGAACTGCGGGGGCGGCTGACGGCGCTGGAGAACGAGCGGGCCCGGCACTCGCCCCGGCATCACGGCCGGTCCCTGCTCGGCGCCGTGCTCATCGTCCTCGGCTGTCTGCTCGCCCCGCTCTCCGTCGTCGCCGCGTGGGCCGCCGACGTGCTGGGTGACACCGACCGCTACGTCGCCACCGTCGCCCCGCTCGCCTCGGACCCCGCCGTGCAGGACGCGGTCGCCAACCGGGCCACCGACGCGCTCATGACCCGCCTGGACCTGCCCGCCCTGCTGGCCGACGTGACGCCCGCGGACCGGCCCCGGCTGCAACAGGCGCTCGGCGGGAAACTGGGCGGCGCGCTCGAAGGGGCCGTCCGCAGCTTCGTCCACGACCAGGCCCGCAGGGCCGCCGCGTCGGACGCCTTCAGGACCGTCTGGACCGATGCCAACCGCCGGATCCACAGCTCCCTCGACAAGGCCCTCACCGGCAGCGGCGGCGGCGCGGTCCAGCTGAACGACGACACCGTCACCCTCGACATCGGCCCGCTCGTGGACCAGGTCAAGCAGCGCCTCGTCGACGCGGGCCTGACCCCGGCCGAGCACATCCCCGCCGTGCACACCGACTTCACCCTGGCGAGGTCCGACCAGATCGGCCGGTACAAGACCTACGTACGGCTGCTCCAACTCGCCGGCAACTGGCTGCCGGTGCTGGCCGTCCTGCTGATCGCCGCCGGCGTGCTGCTCTCGGTCCGGCGCCGCCGCGCCCTGGTCGCGGGCTGCGTCGGCGTCGCCGTCGCCACCGGAATCCTCGGTATCGGGCTGAGCGTCTTCCGCGTGATCTATCTGGACCGGCTCCCCGCCGGCGTCTCCCCGGACGCGGCCGCCGCCGTCTACGACACGCTGGTCCGCTTCCTCCGCACCACCGTACGGACGGTCGTGGCCCTGGCCGTGGTGGTCGCCCTCGGCTGCTGGCTCACCGGCCCCGGCCGGTACGCCGGACTGGTGCGCCGGCTGTGGTCCTCGGGAATCGGCGCGGTACGCACCACCGCCGACCACGCCGGCCTGCGCACCGGCCCGGTCGCCCCCCTCGTCCGCCGCCACCGCACCTGGATCGACTGGCTCCTGGTCGCCGTGTCCCTCCTGGTCTACCTGCTGTGGTCCTACCCCACCGGCTGGGTGGTCGTCGGCATCGCCCTGTGCCTGCTGTTCGCCCTCGCGGTGGTGGAGTTCCTGGCGGAACCGGAGCCCGGCCCCGCGCGTCCGGCCGGGCCGGCATAGGCGGCCGCGGGGGTCACTCCTCCGGTGGCCGGCCCTCCATCAGGCGTTCCGCGATGTCGTCCGCCCAGGTCTGGGCCCAGTGGCGCAGGGCCGTGACCGCGCGGTCGTCCAGTCCGTGCGCGCTGAAGGCCCTGTCGTCGATCCAGTCGGTGCCGGTCAGGCGGGCCTGGAGGTCGGTGAGGTCGAAGGTGTCGCGGGCGTGGCGGCGGCCGAGGTCTTCGAGGTCGGGCAGGCTCCAGCGGTCCGCCGCCGCGTGCACGACGAGGAGGTCGCGGGGCAGGCCGCGGTCGGTCAGCGCCCAGACCCGCATGCCGACGGTGTCCTCGAGCGACAGGGTCGGGCCGAGTTCCGTGCGGACCGGCGGATGCCAGAGGGCCTCCTTGAGGAGGTCGACCTCGGTGGCCTCCCCCGACACGGCGTCGGTGACGACGAGCTGCGCGGAGAGCGGGTCCGTCTCGCCCCTGGTCACCTGCCAGCCGTGGTCGCGCAGGACCGCGCCGACGGTCTCGGCGATCGTCCGCATCGGCGCCGGGTGCTGGGTCGCGGCCTCCACCGTGCGGCCGGGACGGCCGGACAGACCGTGGGCCAGGGCCGCGTAGTCACCGGTCAGGGCCAGCGGGTACGCGGCACCGGCCGACAGCAGGTCGGGCAGCAGCCGGCGGTGCGGCTCGGGAAGTTCGACGTTCACGTGGCGGCCGGTGCCCGGTGGGGGAGTGCGGCGGCAGTGGGGGATGCCATGAAGGGGATTATCGCTGGCCGGGGACGTCTTTCCCCCGGCCGTCCGCCTGCCGCGTGCCGCCGGCCCCGGCCGAGCGCTCGACAGGTGGTGAGTTCCTCATGCGTGCCGAGGACGCCGACGGGTTTTGGGCGGACGGGGAGGGGCCGGTGCGGGCCGTGTGCGTGGCGCCGCGCCTCGCCGCTGCCTGCACGGTGAGCGCCCGCGTTCGTCGCCGGCACCGGAGATGTCACCGCCGCCGAACGCCGGGGCTGGTCCCACGTGTTCACCGGGTTCCCGTACGCCCCGCTGCGGCCGGGGGCGCCCCGGCCGCCGCCGACGCCGTGGCGGTGTGCGTTGCGGGAACGCCGGCACCCCGACAGCTCCACCGGCCACCCCGGCTCACGCCGCGTCCGCGACGCGAGGTGACTTCGCGGGATCAGACGTGCTCCGGCTTGTACAGCGCCAGTGCCCAGATCACGAAGAAGTCGATGCCGATCATGATGAGCGCCCAGAGCGGGGCGTAGGGCAGGAACAGGAACTGGGCGACCATGCTCAGCGCGGCCAGGAAGATGCCGACCCCGCGGGCCCAGCCGGGGGCGCCCTTGAGGAGGGCGGCGCCGGCGATGACGCCGAGTGCGCCCAGGATCACCAGGATCCAGCCCCAGCCGGTGAGGTTGATCTTGTAGACGTAGTTGTGGATGCGGGTGTACACGTCGTCCGTGGCGATGGCGGAGATGCCCTGCAGGATGGCGAAGATGCCGTTCATCAGCAGGAGGACCCCCGCGAAGACCACCCCGCCGGTGGTCCAGCCGCTGTTCGGGGTGGGCGCCGGTGCCGGCGCCGGATGCGTCTGCTGTGTCATGGGTAAGACGATCCGTCCGGCCGCGCCCCCTCACCACGGGAGTTACTCCGAACGGGTGAATTGGGCGCCCGGAGCCCTGTGGTCACTTGCCGACCGGGCCGATGTACGTGCCCGGGTGGGTCGCGCCGTCCTGGAGCACCACGGCACCGCCGCGCCACGGCAGGTCGTACGAGGTGCGCTGGTCCGGTGCGGTGATGACGACCGTGGTGGGCGTGAACGCGGTGGAGTCGCTCTGGTCGGACGCCAGGTAGGTGATGGTGAAGTGGGCGGAGGCACCGCTCGCCAGGGTGACCCGCTGCGGGGTGGCGTCGGTGCGCCGCAACGACCACTGCTGACCGCTGTTGACCAGGTCGACGCCCGGGAAGCCGTGCAGCGTGCAGGTGTGACCGCTCTTGTTGGTGAGCGCCACGACAGCGTGCTTCTGGCCGGTGCCGCTTCCGGTGTCCGCCCAGGAGTAGCCGAGCCCGGAGGCCTGGCAGGCCGCGGCCACCGAGCCGCCCGATGCGGAGGAACCGCCCGCGGTGGACGAACCGCCCGCGGTGGACGAGCCCGTGCTCCCGCCCGTGCCGCTGCCCGACCCGGTGTTCCCGTCCGGCGTGGCCCCCGAACCGGTGGAGCCGGTCGACCCGGTCGACCCGGTGGAGCCGGTGGAGCCGGTGGAGCCGTCCGAACTCGCCGTGTCGCCCGCCGCCGGCGCCGCCGTACCGCCGTCGGAGGTGACGGAGCCGGTCGCGGTGCCGTTGCACGCGGTCAGTGCGGCCATCAGCGCGGCGGCGCCGGTCAGGGCGGCGGCGGTCCTGCGGAGGTTGCGGCGACGGTTCGACATGGGGTCCCCCAGCGGTGGTGTTCTCCCCGGCTCTCTGCCGGACACCTCTTTCGATGCGGGCCCGGGAGGGGAAGTTCGGAGTCCGCCGTCACGGGCCCGTCGTGGTCGTGTCACGCCCGCCGTTACAGAGTCAGGCCATCCAGAAGAACACCGCCGTCATCCGCTTCTCCTCCAGCGACCTGCCGGTGTAGCCGGTCGCGCTGTGCACGAGGTTGGCGTTGTAGAGCAGCAGCCGGTTGTACCTGTGCGGGACGCGGACGTCCTCCTCGAAGTGGTCGCCCGGGACGAACCGTGTCCCGAGGGCGTCGACGAGGTTGTTGTGGGGGGCCTGGACGATGTTGCCGCCGAGCCGGCCGCCGGGCAGTGACTGACGGTAGAAGGCGGTGCCGCAGTCCTTGGCGACACCGGGGTTGAGGTACAGCACCGCCGCGTACCGGCACAGCGCCCGTGAGTCGGTGTGCGGGCGCGGCTCGCTCTCGCCCTCGCCGACGACCTGGACGCAGTTGTGGTTGAGGGTGCCGCCGCCGGGCGCCTGCTGCACCCACAGGTCCCCGGCGCCGGTCGCCTGCCGCACCACGCCCTCCACGACGGCGAGTTCGGCCGGTTCCAGGCCGGGCATGGTGCGCAGTCCGGGCCAGGTCTCCGAGGTGTACGGGTATCCCTGGACCCAGTCGTCCCTGGCGAGGCAGCGCTCGCGGACGGCGTCCACGTCCGGCAGGACGTCGTCGAACACCCAGTAGTCGCGGCCCTTGGTGGGCTTGCGGTAAGGAAGCACCGGCAGCGCGGCGGGACCCCGGCCGGGAGGTGCGCCGTGGGGGCCGCGGGGAACGCGCGGGAAGGCTGGCTGTGGGGGCATACGGCGAAGCTAATCCGCAGCTTTGTCATGGCCACATTCACCAGAGGAAGTCATCACCTTCCCCTGGGCAAGACATGGGAAGACGGCATCCCGGGCAGAGCAAGGCCTCACAAGTTCTTTGCCAAACCAAAAGGTTTCCGGTGCTTGAGCCATCCGTATTCACCGGTGACCGACCCCGCCCCTGCGCGGGAACCCTGACCGGCAGGAGGCACCGGTGCGCTTTTCGCGGAACGCGACGGGCACGCTCTTCGTGGGCGGAGCCCTGAGCCTGACCCTCGTGGCACTCGCCTACCCGAGCATGCTGGGCGTGAACACTGTGTCCAGCGACACGAACCGGGTCATCGCCAACACCCAGTGGGGGCCCCTGACCGAGGGGGACCGCGACTTCGTGGTGAAGGTCCGCGCTGCCGGGCTGTGGGAGTACCCGGTGGGCCAGCTCGGCCTGAAGAAGGGCCAGAGCCAGGCCGTCATCACCGCGAGCAAGCACCTGATCGACGGGCACGCGGCGCTGGACACCAGCTGCCGCAAGATCGCGCCCATGCTCAACATCACCATCCCCAACCTGCCCTCTCCGCAGCAGCAGGGATTCGTCAACATGCTGTCCGCGGACAGCGGCAAGAAGTTCGACACGGACTTCGCCAACATCCTGCGGGTCACGCACGGTTCGATCTTCAACACGATCGCCAAGATCCGCTCCACGACCCGGAACACCCTGGTGCGGATCCTGGCCGACCAGGCCAACGCCACGGTCCTCGACCACATCACGGTGATGGAGCAGACCGGCCTGGTCGACTTCCCGTCGGTCCTCTTCCAGGAGACGACCCCGCCGAAGCTGCCCGCCACCGACCTGACGCCGCCGCCCCCGGACGGGGGTCAGCCCCAGGTCGTCCTCACCCCGCCGGTCAACAGCACGACCAAACCGCCGGCGCTGCCGGGCGAGAACGGCTTCACGGGCAGCGGCGCCGGCGTCGGCAACGCCGGCGCCTCCCCGACCCCCAACCCCACAGCCGGCTAGGCGCCCAGCCACACCGTGGTGTCGGGCGGCAGCGTGCCGTCCAGCGGCAGCGGCACGCTGGCCAGCAGCACTTCGCCCGGCGGCAGCGGCACCGGCGCGTGCGACACGTTCGTGACGCACCGCCAGCCCTCCGACCGGGCGAAGTGCAGCACCCCGGAGGGGGCGTCGGCGGTCCAGGTCAGCGACTCGCCCTCCAGCAGCTTGCGGCGCAGCCGCAGGGCGGTGCGGTACAGCTCCAGCGTGGAGCCCGCCGTACCGGCCTGCGTCTCGACGGCGTACGACCCGAACCACTCCGGCTGCGGCAGCCAGGCGCCGCCGGACCCGAAGCCGTACGACGGTCCGTCCGCCGTCCACGGCAACGGCACCCGGCAGCCGTCGCGGCCCTTGCGGGCACGGCCGGTCTGTTCCCAGACCGGGTCCTGGAGGACGCCCACGGGCAGGTCGGCCGCCTCGGGCAGCCCGAGTTCCTCACCCTGGTAGACGTAGGACGAGCCGGGCAGCGCCAGCATCAGCAGGGTGGCGGCGCGGGCCCGGCGGAGGCTGTGCGAAGCATCGATCTCCGGCGCCCGGCCGCCGGACAGCAGCCAGGCGTTCTCGTCCGTACCCGGCGGCAGCATCAGCCGGGAGGCGTGCCGTACGACGTCGTGGTTGGAGAGCACCCAGGTGGCGGAGGCACCGGCCGCGCGGGCGGTGGCGAGGGCGCCGGTGATGGCCCCCCGCAGGGCGTCCGCGTCCCATGCGGTCTGGAGGTACTCGAAGTTGAAGGCCTGGCCGAGTTCGTCCGGGCGCGCGTACAGGGCGCGGCGGGCACCCGGCACCCAGGCCTCGGCGACGGCCGTGCGCGGCGGGCTGTAGGCGTCGAAGATCTTGCGCCAGTCCCGGAAGATCTCGTGCACCTCGTCACGGTCCCAGTAGGGGTGCGTGCCGGGCGGTACCCGTTCCAGCGCCTGCTCGCCGGTGGCGCCGAACTCCGCCACGTCCCGCAGCGGCTCGGCGAGGTCCTTCACCAGCGCGTGCGCCACGTCGACGCGGAAGCCGTCGACACCGCGGTCGGACCAGAAGCGCAGGGTGGTGCGGAAGTCGGCGCGGACCTCGTCGTGGGCCCAGTTCAGGTCGGGCTGTTCGGGAGCGAAGAGATGCAGGTACCACTCGCCGTCCGGGACGCGGTGCCAGGCGCTGCCGCCGAACACCGACCGCCAGTCGGAGGGCGGGAGTTCGCCGTGCTCGCCGCGGCCGGGCCGGAAGACGTAGCGATCGCGGGCCGCCGAGCCGGGGCCCGCGAGCAGGGCCTCCTGGAACCAGGGGTGCAGCCGAGAGGTGTGGTTCGGGACGATGTCCACGATCACCTTCAGGCCCAGCCGGTGCGCCTCGGCGGCCATCGCGTCGAAGTCGTCCAGGGTGCCCAGGCGCGGGTCGACGTCCCGGTGGTCGGCGACGTCGTAGCCGCCGTCGGCGAGTTCGGACGGGTAGAAGGGACTGAGCCACAGGGCGTCCACGCCCAGCCCGGCCAGATGGGGCAGCCGCCCGGTGATGCCCCGGAGGTCACCGAGCCCGTCGCCGTCCGCGTCGGCGAAGCTGCGCGGATACACCTGGTAGATCACGGCCTGGCGCCACCAGTCGGGGTTCCGGGAGGAGAGGTCGGCCACGCGCGTTCCTTTCGGGCGGGACGGAATTCGAGCGGGGAAACCGAGAACAAGTCTGTCCAAAGTGCCGAGAAAGCGAACCTTCACACCGTCCGGAGCCGATCGTTCCCCGTGTGTGGAAGTTGTGATGAGCACCGAACACCGCTTGAGTCAGGGCAGGTTGACAGGCTTCGGCACGTCACACGACCATGGGCGCACACCGTGGCGCATGTGACCAGTGAGCCTGGTGTCTCTTCGCCTTCCCGCAGCCTCCGCTGCTCTCCTCGCGAGATCCACGATGGGATATCCATGTCCATAGCCAGACATGTCACCGCGCGCCGCCTGCTGGGGACGGGCCTCGCGTCGTTCGCCCTGTGTGCCGCCTCCGTCGGCGGGGCTTCCGGCGCCTTCGCGCACGACGCCCCGGGCGGTGACGGCTGGAAGTCCGGCGGCCACTACAGCCCCGGCACCGGGGCCGGCACGGAGACCGGCACCGACAAGTGCCAGTTCTCGGTCGACGGCGCCAACTTCTTCGACTCGGTGAAGGTCGACGACCAGAACCTGAAGGTCACCGACGACGGCAAGGTCCACATCAAGGTCCGCGCCGCCGCCGACGCCGCGAGCTGCACCGCGTCGCTCGCCTCGTACCAGGCCCACGGCGCCACCTTCGCCACCTCCGGCGAGCAGGTCTTCGTCGACTTCGACTCGGTGACGGTCAAGCAGGGCCAGACCGACTCCCTCGACATCGTGGTCCCGGACGCCGGCTGCTTCGCGCAGATCGACCTGTACCGGGGCGCGGTCAAGTTCGACGGCAGGAAGGACGCGAACGACGGCTTCGTCCACGGCGACCTGCCGGCCGGCCCGGACCACGCGGTCATCAAGGACAAGCTGATCGCCTCCTGGAACGGCGGTACGAAGGACTGCGCGACCGGAGAGTCGTCCTCCCCGTCCCCCTCCCCGTCGGCCTCCGCCTCCGAGTCGGCCCCGGCCGAGGAGAGCACGCCGCCGGCCGCCGAGACCCCCACGCCCTCGGCGAGCGAGTCGGCCGGCACGGCCACCCCGTCGGCCTCCGCCTCCGAGTCGGCCACCACCCCCGCGCCGGCCCCGGGCACGGACTCCGGCGGTGGCGGCGACCTGGCCCACACCGGCGCCGACTCCAGCACCCCGCTCATCGCCGGCGGCGCGGCCGTGCTCCTGGCCGGCGGCGCGGCGATCGTCGTCGCCACGCGCCGCCGCAAGGCCACCCGCGCCTGACCCGCACAGCCCGTACGCAGGTACGCCCCGGCCGTTTTGAGCGGCTGGGGCGTACCCGTCCCTCGGGTCAGCAGTTCCGGATGGACCAGACCGGGCCCCAGTCCTGGTCGTGGTTGGTGAAGTCCGGGGTGAAGGACCTCAGCACGTTGCCGCTCTGACCGTAGAAGTACGAGGTGACCCCGCCGGTCTGGGCATCGTAGAAGTTGCCCGTGCCGTTCCAGTCGGACAGGTGGTACCGCGCGCAGTTGTAGAAGAAGAACTGCTTGTAGTCACTGGTCGTCGGGTCCCAGACGACCGCGCAGAGTCGAGCGCTCCGGTCAGGTCGGGCAACGGGCGGCGCCGGTGCGGGGAGGCGGCGAGCAGGGCGAGGTCGTCGCGCAGCGCGGCGCGGGGTGCGCCGAGGACGGTGTCCAGGGCGGCCGCCAGTTCGCCCTGGCCGCCGGCGGCCGGCGTGAGGAAGTCGGGAAAGTAGCCGCGGCCCGGCAGCAGGCCGGCGAGCAGCCGGTCGGCCGGACCGCCCAGCCGGGGCCGCACCAGTCGCCGCCACGGCCCGAAGGACAGGGTGTCGGCGCCGTGGAACAGGCCCTGGAAACTGTTGGCGATCTCCCAGAGATGGTCCGGCCCGGCGGGCGACACGCACCCGCGCGAGGTCGTCGGGCGTGAAGTGCAGCCGCAACATGGGGGGTTCTCCGATGGTGGTCGGTCATCGGGGTTGCCCCTTGAGCGTCACCCGTCCCGTTCGATGTGGACAAGGGTGTTTCCAGCTGCTTCCGCGCCGCGGTCGCTCGGGCCTACCCGGCGGCGACCGTCTCCAGGTAGAGCTTCACGTACCGGGCCACGTCCACGTCCAGTGCCACGTCCACCATGGCCCGTTCCCGGCCGCCGCCGTGGATCTCCGCCTCGCCCGGACGGGGGCGGCGGTCGACGACGGTCTGGCCCCGCGTCGGCCCCGGAGTCAGGGAGACCTCGACCGGGAGGTGCCGGGTGGTCAGACCGGCCGGGTCGGCGACGGCGCAGACCGCGCCCGCGTCACCGAGGCCGCCGGACGGGTCGTCGCCGTCCGGGCCGTCGCGGTCCGGGCCGGGGGCGGCGGGCCGGTGTGCCAGCAGGTCGCCCGCGAGCCGCGCGCCGGGTTCCGCGCTCGCGCGCAGCCGCCGCACGTCCGCGCCCGGCACCACGACCCGCTGGAAGACGTCCAGGCCGTACATGGTGATCGGGACGCCCGCGGTGAGCAGGACGGCAGCGGCCTCGGGGTCGTGCCAGACGTTGAACTCGGCGACCGGCGTGGCGTTCCCGGTGGCGACCGCGCCGCCCATGAAGACGATCCGCTCGATGTTGCGGGTGACCTCGGGGTGGGTGCGCAGCAGCAGCGCGATGTTGGTGAGGGGCGCGGTCGGGACCAGGGTGACCGGGCGGGGCGAGGCGAGGATCTCGCGGCGGAGCAGGGTGACGGCGTCGACGTCGGCGGGGCGGCGGGTGGGCGCGGGCAGCCCCAGGTCGCCCATGCCGTCCGTGCCGTGCACGTGCCTGGCCGACCGGGCCGCCTCGATGAGCGGCCGCTCGGCGCCCCGCGCGACGGGTACGTCCCCGGCCCCGGCCCGCTCCAGCACGGTCAGCGTGTTCCGGACCACCCCGTCGACGTCCGTGTTCCCGGCCACACAGGTGACCGCCCGCAGATCGATCCCGGGGTGCCGCACGGCGAACAGCAGGGCGAGGGCGTCATCGACACCGGTGTCGCAGTCCATGATCACGGGAATGGGCTGAGCGGTCACGGGGCTCCTTCCGTCCCCCCGACTCTATGCGCCGACCAGAACACCCGGTCGAACGGTCACCCGGACGGACCGGAGCGGTGGTACGGATGCGCCAGTGGTGATGGCGTGATCTCACGCGTCCACCGCTCCTGTTCCCGGAGAGGCCCCGCCATGAGAGTCATCGCCTGCGGTCTTGCCGTGGCCGGCCTGTTCGCCGCCTCCGCCTGCGCGGCCGGCCGGCCACCGGAGGCGTCCGCCGCGGGCGCCTCCCCGGCGGCGAACGCGACCGCCGCTGAACGCCCCGCCCCCACCGGCCCGGCCGCCCCGCCCGGCGTTCCGGCGCTCACCCCCGACCAGGCCCAGTCCGCGCTGATCGGGGAGGCCGACCTCGGGGTGCCGTGGACGGCCGGCGACTCCACCGCCACCTGGCACGACGGGCTGCTCAAGGCCGTCGCCGGGCAACCCGACTGCCAGCGTCTGCTCGACGCCCTGTACGCCGACGAACTGCTCGAACCGGCCGGCCCGCACGCCGTCGCCGTCCTCGACGACGGCGACGACGACGCCCAGCTGCGCTACCAGATCTACGCCAGCCACGCCGCCGACGTGGACCGGACCCTGGCCTGGCTGCGGACGGTGCCCGGCTCCTGCGGCCAGTTCACCGCGCAGACGACCTCGGCCGGGACGGAGACCGTCCAGGTCGCCGACTCCGGACTGCCGGCCGTCGGCGAGGCCCGGCAGGGGCTGCGGGTCACCCTCACCGCACAGCCGTCGCAGGACGAGGACCCCACCACCCTCACCGTCGACATCGCCGTCGTCCGCGTCGGCGACGACGCGATCGTCCTCACCGCCGGTGCTCTCGGCACCCTCCCGGCGCACACCACCGAGGAAGTCCTCGGCCTCGGCGTCCAACGCCTCGCGCAGGCCCGGGAACAGGGCCGGGCCCAGGCCTAGGCCGGGGCCCTGCCCCGGTGGTCAGGGGAGGATGGCGTCGACGTAACCGCCGTCGACCCGCAGGGCGCCCCCGGTCGTGGCCGACGCCTGCTCGGAGCTGAGGTAGACGACCATGTGGGCGATCTCCTCCGGCTCGATCAGCCGTTGCAGCAGCGACTGCGGACGGTACTCGCGCATGAACCTCCGCTGGGCCTCCTCCCACGGCAGGTCCCGGTCCACGAGTTCGTAGACGAAGTCCTCGACGCCGCCGGTGTGCGTGGGGCCCGCGACGACCGAGTTCACCGTCACGCCGGTGCCGGCCGCCTTCTTGGCGAACCCGCGGCTCACCGCCAGCAGCGCGGTCTTCGACATCCCGTAGTGGATCATCTCGGCCGGGATGGCCACCGCCGAGTCGCTGGCGATGTACTGCACGCGCCCCCAGCCGCGGTCGGTCATGCCCGGCAGGTACAGCCGCGTCAGGCGTACCGCGGCGAGCACGTTGACCTCGAAGTACCGCCGCCACTCGTCGTCGCTGAGCTCCAGCGGGTCGGCGGCCCCGAAGACACCCAGGTTGTTGACGAGGATGTCCACCCGGGGCAGCAGCTCCACCGCCCGGGCCGCGCCCTCGTCGGTGGAGACGTCGGCGGCCACGGGCACCAGGTCGGCGCCGGGGGCCTGCTCGGCGAGCGCCTGCACGCTGTCCGCCACCCGGCGTTCGTCACGGCCGTTGACCCCCACCCGGGCGCCGGCCCGGGCGAGCCCCACGGCGATGGCCGCGCCGATGCCCTGCGTGGAGCCGGTGACCAGTGCGGTGCGTCCTGTCAGATCGATATGCATGGGCGGGAGGGTTCCCTTCGTCCACCTGTGAGTGCCAGGGTCCGTCGACCGGTGCCTACGGATGCAACCGTCCGTCATACGAGGCCGTCCGACCCGGCCACCTGGTCCGAACGGGCTACGGCTCCTCGTACGGGTCCGGCAGCTGCCGCACCGTGCGGACCGACGTGGCGCCCGGCAGCGTCCGAGCCCGGCCTGCCCCTGGGGCGCCAGGTACCGGTGACGGTGACCCAGGTGCCGGGACCGGCACGTCCTGGCCCCGGATCGACACCTTGGCGGTGGTGGCGACGGCGGCGAGCGTCTGGTTGCGGGACAGGAGGCGGGTGAACACGCGGTCCGGCGCGAAGGCTCCGATCGCCGCGGAGACGACGGTGCCGAGGAGCAGGAAGGGCAGGAGGGCGGTGCCGCCGAGGACGGCGTGGACGAGGAGGCACAGGGTGTCCGGTTGCCGTCCGTCGGCCGTGCACCGTGCGGACGGTGGTGGGCGCGGCGGGTGTGCCGTACGGGCGTGGCGCCGCCCGGCGCCGGCGGCGCCCCTGGGGCGTGTTGCGAAAGTACCGTCGTTCGCCCGAAGGGCGGGCCGTGCGGCGTCAGGTGCGTGCTCCCGTCGTGCCGGGCGGAAGTCCTCGTACGGGATGTACTCGGGCTTTCGACCGGTGCGGCGAGAATGCGTGCACGGCGTCGCACCGCAGACGGGACTTTCACAACACGCCTTAGAGCGGGGGCTGTGCCGGGGCCGGGCCGAGGGTCGTGGTCCCCGGGGCCGTGCGGTGGCCGAGGCCGGTGCGGTACGCGTCCAGGGCCGCCTCCACCCGGCCGGTGCGGCGCAGCAGGTCGCCCAGCAGCCGGCACAGGTCCGCCAGGTCACCGGCCGCGCCCGCCCGCTCCAGCAGACTCAGCGCGCGGACGTAGTGCTCCTCCGCGGACTCCGTCTCCCGGGCGTCCTCGGCGATGATGCCGAGCAGGCGGTGCGCGGCGGCCGCGTGTACCGCGCCGCGCTCGGAGGAGAAGTCGCCGAGCACGTCGTGCAGCAGCGCGGCGGCCTCCTCGGACTTGCCCCGGCGGTGCAGTACGTCGGCCAGTTCGACGGCCGCCTGGCTGCGGTACAGGGCCGCCCGGGTCTCCGACAGCATCGCGAGGGCCTCCCGCAGCTCTCCTTCCGCGCGCTCCAGTTCGCCGTTCTGCGCGCAGACGTACCCGCGCATCCAGTGGCAGTTGGCGAGTTCGGTGCGCAACTGGAGCTGGCGGTAGAGCTCGGCGGCCTTGGCCAGCGAGGCGTCGGCCTCGGCGACCCGGCCCTCGGCCAGCAGGGTGCGGGCGACGGAGCGGTGCATCCGGGCGATCAGCGCGGGGTCGCCGGCCTGCGGCGCGAGGGCGAGCGCGAGTTCGGCGGCCTGGGCGGCGCGGGCGTGGGCGCCCATGTCCATGTACGGGCCGATGGCCGAGGCGTAGAGAAGCAGCAGCGCGTCGGGGTCGTGCAGGCCGCTGCGGTTCAGTTCGTCGAGGGTGGTCTCCAGAAGGTAGACGGCGTAACGGAGTTCACCCGCGAGGTAGTGGCTGACCGCCCGGCCGCGGATCGCCGGTACCCGCACCGGCAGCGGCTCGTCGGCGGTCCACAGCTCGGCCCGCTCGAAGAACTCCCTGGCCTGCCCCAGCTCACCGGTGTCCAGGGCGCACTCACCCATCCCGAGCAGTGCGGTGGCCTGCTCGGCCGCCAGCCCGTGCGCCTCCGCCTCCTCGAAGAGGGCGGTGTACAGAGCGGCGGCCTCCTCGGCCGCGCCGGTGGCCAGGGTGCGCTGCGCCTCGGTGAGCCGCAGCCTGAGGTCGGTGGCGAGATGGGCGGGGCGCCCGCTGGCCAGTTCCTCGAAGCCGACGCCGAGCCGCCCGGCGATGTGCTTCAGCGCCTCGTCGGAGGCCCGCACCCGCCCCGCCTCCAGCGTGGAGATATAGGCCGGCGTGTAGGCCGGCTCGGCCAACTGGCGCTGGGTCAGACCCCGTTCGGTGCGCAGTTGCTGCACCCGGCGCCCGATGATCTCCGGATCGTCCCGTTCCTGCATTCTGTCACTCCCCTCAACTCCCCCTGGGCCTCTTGCCGTTGAGCTCTGTCAGCCCCTAGGTTAAACGGCGAGTTAAACACGCTTAACCCGCCCCTGTCGTTGCGAGGTCGCCGTGCTCGGACGCACATCCGCACGCCCCACCGCACTCCCCCACTCCCGGCTGCGCTCGATCGGGGGGACTCCCACCGCCCGTAGTGTGGCAGCTGCCGTGATCGCCGTCGCCGCGCTCATCACCGCGGCCAACGCGGGGCCCGCCAGAGCGTCGGACGACACCCCCCGTTCCACCGCGCCCGCCAGCGCCGAACACGCGCCGCGCTGACCCGGCCCGGCCGCCCCGGCGGGACGGCGCCGGCGGGCGACGGGAAATCCCCGGTGCTGGTTGTCAGTGGCATGACCTAGTCTTCACCGCATCCGTCACACGCGGCCCACAGCGCACGCACCCACGTGGGCCGCACTCCCGTGACGCCCACTTCATTCGATCCGGGGGGTTCGAATCAGCGTGCGTATGCGCACCCGCACCGTCACGGCCGCCACCACCCTGGCGGTCCTCTTCAGCTCCGCGGCCCTGGCCGCCACCACTCCGGCCTTCGCCGACACCAGCGCACCGCTGCCGATCAGGTCGACCGGTGACATCGTCGTCGACGGCGTCCACCAGCAGGTCTTCATCAGCGACCCGAGCAACGGCAAGATCGTCGTCACCGACTACTCGGGCACCGTGCTCAAGCAGCTGACGGCCAACCTGTCCGGGGTCACCGGCCTCGAACTGTCCGCCGACTCGGGCACGCTCTACGCGGCCGTCCGGGACCTGGACGCCGTCGCCGTCGTCGACACCGCGACGGACACCGAGACCACCCGGTACACGGTCGGCGACAAGCCGCGGAGCGTCGCCCTCGCGGACGGCAAACTGTGGTTCGGCTACGGCGGCGACGCCGAGGGCAACATCGGCTCGGTCGATCTGGCCGGCGACCACCAGGTCACCCTCGGCCAGGACGGCAGCTGGTACTCGGCGCCGATCCTGGACGCGGCACCGGGCACCGACATCCTGGTCGCCGGCGACCGCGACCTGAGCCCCGCCTCGCTGACCTCCTACGACGTCTCGTCGGGCAGCGCGGCCCAGCTGGCCCACATCCGCACCGACGGCAGCAACCTCGGCGACCTCCAGGTCACCCCCGACGGCAAGGACGTCGTGGTGGCGAGCGGAGCGCCGTACTACCACCAGGTCTACCGGACGTCCGACCTCAACGAGGACGGCAAGTACACCACCACCGCCTACCCGAACTCCGTCGCCATCGCACCCGACGGCACGGTCGCGGCCGGCAGCTTCGCCTGGTACGACCCGGACGTCTACATCTTCCATCCGGGCAGCAGCGAGGCGGTCCGCTCGTACGACTTCCCCAACACCGGTCACTCCAGTGGTGCCGACACCCTCACGGACGGCGGACTGGCCTGGGCGCCGGACGGCTCCCGGCTGTTCGCGGTGACGTACAACGACGCGGACGTCTACTCGCTGCGCGAGTACGACACCCCGGGCAAGGCGGCCACCACCGTCACCGTGAACGCCCCGGCGACCGCCACCCGAGCCAAGCAGCTCACCGTCACCGGCACCGTCTCCTCGACGGCCGCGCTGCCCGCCGGCACCCAGGTCACGGTCACCCGCACCGACCTGGACTCGCCGAACGGCAAGGCGCTGCCCGCCGTCACCGTCAAGGCCGACGGCGGCTACTCGTTCACCGACACCCCGCCGGCCGGCGGCAAGGTGACGTACCAGGTGTCCTACGCGGGCGACGCCGAGCACACGGCCGCCGCCGCCAAGGACACCGTGGACGTCTCCCGCGCCAGGCCGACGCTGACGCTGAACAACAACGGCAAGGTGTACGCGTACGGGCAGGACGTGAAGTTCACCGCCCACCTCGGGACGACGTACAAGAACCGCGCGGTGGAGATCTGGGCCGACCCGTTCGGCTCGGACAAGCCCGACAAGCTGGTCAGGTCCGGAAAGGTCGACTCGCACGGCAACCTGTCGGTCACCCTGGACCTCAGGCGCGACACCAGGGTCACCGCGAAGTTCACCGGTGACGCGCGCTGGCAGCCGCGGTCGGTGTCCAGCTCGGTGGGCGCGAAGGTCAGCATCTCCATGACCACGAGCGGCCAGTACAAGACGAAGAAGACCTGGGGCCACACCTACGCCCTCTTCCACAAGACCAAGAACCCGCGGTTCACCACCAAAATGCCGTACTACAGCGGCCGTGCGCAGCGGTTCGACTTCCAGGTCTACTACCAGGGCAGGTGGTACGCCGACGACTCGAAGTACTTCGCGCTGGCCACCAGCGGAATCTCCCGGGTCGAGTTCGCCGGCAGCCACAAGGGGGACGTGGGCCGGCGCTTCCGGGTCCGCTCCGACTACATCAACGGCACGTCCGGCGACACGGTCAACTCCACGACCTACGGCGCGTGGAAGTACTTCACCTTCACGAACTAGCGCGTCAGCTGGTCTGGAGCTGCTGAAGCTGCCGCAGGTGCTGCTGGACGTTCTCCAGCGCACCCTCCCGGCGGCCCGGCACCCTGAGTCTCAACTCCGCGAGCGCGGGTCCCAGTTCACGGGCCCGCGCCGCGTCCTTGATGGCCCCCCACTGATGGTGGGCCCGGTCCGCGGCCGTCTCGACGGACGGTGCGTCGGCCGGCTGCCCGGCGGCGAGCCGGACGTGCGCGACGGTCAGCCAGGTACGGCAGCTGCGCGCCGCGTCCCCGGCGAACATCGCCAGGTCGGCCCGCACCTCCGACCAGTGCAGGGCGTCCTCGGAGGCCGGTCCGTGCGCCCGCGCGGCGGCCTCCTCCCAGCGGGCGGCGAGCCCGTCGGCCTCCGCGTACCTCCCGCCCCGCGCGGCCGCGCTGATCGCGTCGTGCGGATCCCCGCTGTCCGGGGTGTGGGCGCTGAGCAGGATGCCGCTCGCCGCCTCGGCGCCGAGCCGCGCCAGCACCTGCTGGTGCAGCAGCACCAGCGGCGGCCGGTGCCCGCTGCGCAGCAAGGTCGCCACGGCCTTCATGTACGACGGCGCCGCGACCTCCCGGCGGGCCGGCGGCGGTGCGATCCGCCCGTACACCGCGTTGTTGCGCCCTGAGTCCAGCGCAACCGTTCGCAGCAGTTCCCAGGTCTCGGGGTCGGCGTGCAGGTCCAGGACGAGCGTGGTCGCCCCGGCCGGCCGCAACCGCAGCTCCTCGCGGATCCAGTGCCAGGGCAGGCCGGTGTAGCGGACGGTGGCGGGCGTGGTCCGGGCCAGCGCCAGATGCGGCAGCCGCTGCCTGCGGTCCAGCTGGAGCTGGCCCGTGACGAACACGGTGAGCGGGCCGGGGGCGGCCGCGGCGGCCCGCAGCCGGGTCAGGACCGCCTGCGGTTCCAGGGGGTCGGCGAGTTCCACGACGTTGGCGGTGTCGGTGCCGGAGAGTATCGCCGGGGGCACGGCCGCGAGCACGGGGAGCACGGAGGCCGCGTCCACCAGGCGCCCCCTGCCCGTCGGCGAGGCCGCGAGCAGCAGCACGGTTCCGGGCATCGGCCCTCCCCCTTTGTTCCCCAGGTCCATTTACGTCAGCACGTTAACCGCTGCGCCTGCAAAGCGGGCGGGTACGGGGGAGGTTTGGGGTGCGATGGGGGGTCGTGAGCCTCGCCCCGTGACCGGTCAGGGCGCCGTCGTCCGGCGGATCGCGAAGATCGTGGTGTCGTCGGAGAGACGCCCCCGGGTGTGCCGGAGCACGCCGTCGCGGACGTGGGCGACCAGGAGGGCCGGGTCGGCGGTGCCGGCCCGGGAGGCCTCCTCGGTCAGTGGGTAGAACTCGCCGTCCGCGTTCCTCGCCTCGGTGACGCCGTCCGTGGTCACGAGGAGGGTCTCGTCGGCGGCGAGGGCGATCGTGCGGGTCGGCGGGGGACCCGGTTCCGTCACCAACTCACCCATGCCCAGCGGCAGTCCGTCGCCCGGCGGCAGCGCTCGTACCCTCGTGGGGCGCACCGCGAGCGGCGGCTCGTGGCCGAAGTTGACCATCTCCACCGCGTCCGGCTCGCCCGGCCGGAAGCCCAGCAGCACCGCGGTGGCGAAACGGTCGCCGTCGTCGCGGCCCAGGGCGACCGTGAGGCCACGGTGCCGGAGCATCCGGGTCTCGAGCCGGCCGGCCACCGTCGCCAGGTCCTTCTCGTGATAGCCCGCCTCACGGAACGTGCCCAGCAGTGCGGCCGCCGCCTCCACCGCCCCCAGCCCCTTGCCCTGCACGTCCCCGACCAGCACCCGGGTGCCGTGCGGGCCCGGCTGGATGTCGTAGAAGTCGCCGCCGACCCGGGCCACCGTGTCGGCGGCGAGATACACCTCCGCGTGGTCCAGCCCGGCCCAGCCCGGCGGCAGCGGACGCAGCACGGTACGGCGGGTCGTCTCGGCGATGTCCCGCATGTGCAGCATCCGCCGCTCGCCGCCGGCCCGGACCACGCAGGCGAGGACGGCCAGCAGCCCGGCGAAGGCGACCAGGATGAAGTTGGGCAGTCCGGCCTGGTACTCGTGCGGCCAGAGGCTGTCCACGACGGCGTAGTCCAGGGCGGCCAGCACCGCGTAGACGGCCGTCACCCAGACCCCGCAGATCGCCGCCGCGATCCCGGGAACCAGCACGATCCAGGAGATGATCCGGAACCGTTCGGAGGTGGTGAGGTCGACAGCCGTGATCCCGGCCAGCAGCAGCAACGGCGCCGCCCAGGAGAAACTCCGGCCCCGGACCCACTCCAGGGGCTGTCGGCGCCGCGGATCCTGCCGCCGCCGCGGGGCCGCGTGGTCGGTCACGACAGCCAGGGAACCACGCGCCGGTACCCGGCGCATGTCGTGCCGCCGCGCAGACCCCGGATGGCCGACTTGCCAGGGGGTACCCGCAGGTGTGCCCTGGAAGCTGGGGGCGAGGAGAGAGGAGCACTCTCATGGCTCAAGCGGCACCCACGACCGGCGGTACGTCCCGGCGCGGTCCCACGCCCGACATCTTCAGCCCGCACACGCACCTGATGGGCAGGATGGCGTTCCCGATCGTGACCGGGCTGATCTACGGCTACTGGGCGGCCTCGAACCGGCGCAGCGGCGGTTCCATCACCGGCTGGAACCTGCTGTTCGGCTTCGTGACCGCGATCGTCTTCGCGCTGGTGCTGTTCGCCGTGCTGACCATCGCCCCGCGGCTGCGGCGGGAGGTGCACGCGCTGGTGTGGACGGCGTTCATGGGAATCGCCTTCGGCTTCCTGTACAGCCAGAGCGGAGAGTCGGTCCTGCGCTCCACCGGCATGTCCCTGGCGGTCGCGGCGGTGACGTTCATCGTGATGTTCTACCGGTTCTACACGCACGAGGACGCGGTCGGCCATCGCATCCGATGACCGTCCCGACCACGCGTGGGCCCCGGCCACCGCGGCCGGGGCCCACGCGTTCCCCTATTTCCCTTGCGGGTGCTTCCCTCACGGGTTTCCCCTCACCAGCCGCCGGGCCGCCGAAGGCACCCGGCGACATCCCTGCGAAGCCGCGCCGGCCGTTCCACCGGCCAGGACGGCTCCTCAGCACCAGGAAACACCCGTTCGGGCCAACCCTCCACCGGAGCGCGGCACCCCACGGGTTTGCGGCGCCCGGAGGGCCGCTTCGGACGCCGTGTCGTCCGTTCGGCTCCACCTGACGCCCTGCCGTGCCCCGGATGCAGTCCTACCGGTCGCCACACCTGACCTCAGGGGTTTGCCTGGAAGCGTGCCCCCAGTGCCCCCCGCGCCCACAGGGCCCGCGCGGCCGGTACGGCGCATCCGGGCCGCACGTCTCCGCAACGCCCTGTCGGCCCTGCTGATCGTGCTGTCCTGCCTGCTGCTGCCGTTCGGCGCGCTGGCGGCCTGGGCGGCGTACGGGCTCGCGGACACCGGACAGTACGTCAGCTCGATGGCGCCGCTGGCCGACGACCCGGACGTCCGGGACGCGGTGGCGGACACCGTCGGCGAGGGCATCATGCGCGAGGTGGACGTCGGCCGGCCGATGCAGGCCACGGTGGCGCCCTTCGTCCGCGAGGCGGTGCGCTCGTTCACCCAGACCCGGGCGTTCCGGCTGGCCTGGGACGCGGGCAACCGGGCCGCCCACGACGCGATCCTGTGCGCGCTCCAGGACGAGCGCGAGGAGGCCGTGACCGTCGACCTCGCGCCGGTGACCGCCCAGGTCAAGGACCAGCTCACCCAGGACCATGTGCCGCTCGCGGCCCGTATCCCGGTCCAGCACACGGCCGTCGCCGTCCTTCCGGCGGCGGAACTGGACCGGCTCCGGAAGGGGTTCCACGTGCTCGAAGTAGCCGGCTTCTGGCTGCCTGTCGCGGCCGCCGTCTTCGCGGTCGGCGGTATCGCCGTCGCCGTCCACCGCCGCCGTGCGGTGCTCGCGACCGCGGCGGGCACGGCGCTGGGCGGCGGCCTGCTGGGGCTCGCCCTCAGCGTCGGCCGCCGGCTCACCCTGGCCGGCCTGCCACCCGACGTCTCGCACCCGGCGGCGGCCGCGGTCTACGACGCCCTGACGTCCACCCTGCGCACGGTCTCCTGGCTGCTGCTGGGCCTGGGCCTGACGGTCGCCGCGCTGGCCTGGCTGGGCGGGCGCCTCCGCCGGCGTCCGGACCCCGGGCAGGAACCGGCCCCCGGGACCCCCGACGCCGCGTCCGTCCACCCGGATTCACAGCCCGCCGGCCAGAACATGCCCATCACCTGACCCGCTCCCCGGCTACGAGGGACTGCCGGCCCGAAGCTCCCGGGGATGCCGCGCCGCGAGTTCCGCGAGTGTGCGCAGCGCCCCCACCAGCTCGGGTTCGGCCGCCGAGGCGAGCGCGAGCCGTACCGCGTCCGGCGTCCGCTTCGGGTCGGCCCGGAAGGCGGTGCCGGGCGTGATCCCGATGCCGAGCGCCGCCGCGGCCGCCGTGAAGCCGTCCGCCCGCCAGGGCGCGGGCAGTTCCCACCAGGCGACGTACCCGCCCGGGTCGGCCCGGACGGCGAACCCGCCCAGCAGCTCGCGAACGAGCCTCTGCCGCCGCCTGGCCTGCTCACGTTTGGCCGCGACGAGCCGCGCCACCGTCCCGTCCCCGATCCACCGCACGGCCGCCTCCAGCGCGAACGCCCCCGGCCCCCACCCTCCGGACCGCACAGCCGCCGCCACCGCGTCCACCCGGCCCTCGGGCACGACGGCGAATCCGACGGTGAGTCCGGGCGCGACCCGCTTGGAGAGCGAGTCGACGACATGGACGAGGCCCGGTGCGAGCGCCGCGAGCGGCGGCTCGGGGCCGGTGTGCAGAAACGACCAGACCCGGTCTTCCACCACCGGCAGGCCCAGGTCGTCCACACACCTGGCGAGTTGGAGCCGCCGCTCGGCCGGCACGGTCAGGGACGTCGGGTTGTGCAGGGTCGGCTGGAGGTAGAGGGCGGAGAGCGGGGCGGACCGGTGCGCGGCGCGCACCGACTCGGCGACGGGCCCCTCGGCGTCCGTCCGCACTGGGACGAGCGTGACGGAGAGCCGCTCCGCGACCTCCTTGACCAGCGGATACGTCAGCGGCTCGACCCCGACCCGACCGCCCGGCCGTACCAGCGAGGCCAGGGTGGCGGCGACGGCCTGCCGGGCGTTGCCGGTGAAGAGGACACGGCCGGGGGCGGGCCGCCAGTCGCCGGTGGCCAGCAGCGCGGCGACGGCCTCCCGGGCCCGCGGGGTACCGTCCGCGGCGCCGGTGCGCAGCGCGTCACCGAGGGCGTCCGGCCGCAGCAGCGGGGCGAGCGCGGGGGCCAGCAGCTCCGGCTGCCCGGGCACCGAGGGGTAGTTGAGCTCCAGGTTGACGCGGGCGGTGCCGTCCTCGACCAGCGCCCGCCCCTGCGGGGTGACCTCGGTGGCCCGGACGAAGGTGCCGCGGCCGACCTCGCCCACCACCAGCCCGCGCCGCACCAGTTCGGCGTAGACCCGCCCGGCGGTCGAGGCGGCGATCCCGTGCCGCCGCGCGAACGCCCGCTGCGGAGGCAGCCGTTGCCCGGTCCGCAGCCGTCCGCGCGCGATGTCCAGCGCGATCCGGTCGGCGATCCCCCGGAAATCGTCCACGTCCCGTCCCTCCCGTCCCTCCCCTGCCGGCATTGCACCGAGGGCAAAGATCTTATTGCACCGAGAAGTTGGCCACGCCTAGGGTCGTCCGCATGCCCCCCTTCCTCGCATACGACGACGATGACCCACAAACCGCGCTTACCCCCCTGCTGCTGATCCACGGCCACCCCTTCGACCGCACGATGTGGCACCCCCAGCGCACCGCCTTCGCCGCCTCCCGCCGGGTCATCGCCCCCGACCTGCGCGGCTACGGCGCCTCCCCGGTCACCCCCGGCCGTACCCCGCTCGCCCGCTTCGCCGCGGACCTCGAGGACCTGCTCGACGCGCTGGACGTGCGGACCTGTGTCGTCGCGGGCCTGTCGATGGGCGGCCAGATCGCCATGGAGTGCTACGACCGCTTCGGCGCGGACCGGCTACGGGGCCTGGTCCTGGCGGACACCTTCCCCGCCCCGGAGACACCGCAGGGCCGGCGGGCCCGCAACGCCATGGCCGACCGCCTGCTCCGCGAGGGCATGCGGGGCTACGCCGACGAGGTCCTGGAGAAGATGGTCGCGCCGCGAGCCCGTCCGGAGGTGAAGGCCCACGTGCACCGCATGATGACGGCCACCGACCCCCAGGGCGCGGCGGCGGCCCTGCGCGGCCGGGCCGAACGCCCCGACTACCGCCCCCTGCTGACGAAGGTCACGGCCCCGGCGCTGGTGGTGGTCGGCGCCGACGACGCGTACACCCCCGTCCGCGACGCCGAGGCCATGCACGCCCTCCTGCCCGACGCCACCCTCCGGATCATCGACGCGGCGGCCCACCTGCCGAACCTGGAACGGCCGCAGGAGTTCAACCGGGCGTTGGGCGAGTTCCTGGCACGGGTCGACGAAGGACCGTGATCGCGGCCCGGACGACGCGGCACCCGGCCGCGGAACCGGCCGGCGCGCCGCGCCCCCGTCGTGGGGGGGCACACTCCACCGGCGCCGGCGCCGGCCCCGATAATGAGCACATGCCCCGCGAGTTCCCCATCGGCCTCACCCCTCCCGACTGGCTGGTAAGGAACCTCCGGCCCGAGCAGGCCGCCCCCCTGAACTGGCCCGCCCTGGCCCGCGCCGCTCTTGCCATGGCACTCCCGCTCGCCGCCGGGCTCGCCGTCGGACAGCCCGCGTACGGCGCGCTCGCCTCCATGGGCGCCCTGTCCGGGGTCATCGGCGACACCGCCGACGCCTACCGGATGCGGATCCTCAACATCGCGGTCCCCCAGCTCTTCGGCGCCGCCGGTGTCACCGCCGGCGCACTGGTCTACGGCCAGGGCTGGCTGACGGTGGCCGTGATCACCGGCATCGCGCTGATCTCCGGGATGATCTCGACGATCGGCGCGGTCTCCTCCGTCTCCGGCCTGCTCCTGCTGCTCAACTCCGTGATCGGCGCCGGCCTGCCCATGCCCGGCGCCTGGTGGCTGGCCCCGGTCCTGATGACCGGCGGCGGTCTGCTGGTCCTCTTCCTGGCCCTGCTGGCCTGGCCGCTGCGCTCGGGCGTACCGGAACGCTCGGCGGTCGCCGCCACCTACCGCACGGTCGCGGACCAGCTCACCGCCATCGGCAGCACCGACGCCGAGGAATACGACCGCGCCCGGCACACCGTCACCGAGTCGCTGAACGAGTCGTACGACCTGATCCTGGCCCGGCGAGCCCGGTACCGCGGCCGCAGCCGCGACCTCACCCGCATGCTGGCGCAGCTGAACGCCATCACCCCGGTGGTGGAGGCCGCACCCGCCGTCCGGATCGCCGGAGAGCGGCTGCCGCCCGAGATCCCGGCGGCCGTGCACCGCATCGCCGACGCCATCGACACCGGGTACACCGGCCCGCTGGAACTCGACCTCCCCGAGCCGCGCAGCGAGACCGGCCGGGCCGTCGACCACTCCCTGCGGCACCTCACCGAGGTCGTCACCAGCCCCGACGTCGACCCGCGCGGCATCGACGACCGCCTCGGCCGCCCCGCCGCCCTCGGCATCCGCACCTCCCGCGCCGCCCGCAACGTGGTGCTGTCCGCCAACTCCTGGCGCTACGGCATCCGCCTCGCCCTGTGCATCGGCATCGCGCAGGCGCTGGTGTCCCTGGTCCCGGTCCCGCGCTCCTACTGGGTCGCGCTCACCGTCACCTTCGTCCTCAAGCCCGACTTCGGCTCGGTCTTCTCCCGGGCCCTGCTGCGCGCGCTGGGCACGGTGGTGGGCCTGGTGGTGGCGGCGACCGTGCTCATGCTGGTGCCGCGCGGCTGGTGGGACATCCCGGTGATGATGGTCCTGGCCCCGCTGATCCCGGCCCTCACCCCGCGGGGCTACGGCTCTCAGACGGCCGCCGTCACCCCGGTGATCCTGCTGCTCTCCGACATACTGAACCACCAGGGCACCGGCCTGCTCCTGCCGCGCCTGCTGGACTCCCTGATGGGCTGCGGGATCGCCCTGACCGCGGGATACCTGCTCTGGCCGGAGAGCTGGCGCACCCGGGTCGGCGACCGGCTCGCCAACGCGGTGGCGGACACCGCGGCCTATGTCGACCTGGCCTTCGAGCAGGGCGCGGACCCGGCGGCCCGTGCCCGGATGCGCCGCCGCCTCTACCGCGACCTGTCCACGGTCCGTACGGAGTTCCAGCGCGCCCTGACCGAACCGCCGCCGGCGGGACGGCGGGCGGCCGCCTGGTGGCCGCTGGTCGTCGCCGTGGAACGCATCGTCGACGCGACGACGGCGGCCCGGGTCCGGGTACGGCACGGAGCACCGCCCCCGCCCCGCGCCGAGGTGGACCAGATCGCGCTGCAACTGCGTGAGTTGGCGGACGGCGTCCGCGAGGCGGACACCCTGTTCGCGGTCCGCACCGACCTCACGGGCCCACCGGACAGCGTCCTGGAACCACTGCGCCAGGAAGTGGCGGCGGCCCGGGCGATCACGTCCCCGCACTAGGTCCCGCGGAGGGGACTTGGGAAGGGGCCCGGAGCTGGACCGCCCTACGCCCGACAGGAGTCATCGACCCTCCCCAAGATCGCAACCTGGGGCCGCTAACCTTACGTGTCCGTCCTGGCCAGCGATTGACGGGTATCAACTCACGCGAAGGGTTGCGCACATGGGCATTCTCACTCTCCTGCGGAACGCATTCGGCCGGTCGCGAAAGCCGCGCCCCGCCGAGGCAGAGGGTGCAGACCAGCTCCCCTCGCAGCCGACGCCGGCACCGGCGTCGAAGCAGGAAGCACCTGAACCGGCCACCTCGGCGGTGGTCCCTGAACCCCGCCCGGCAGACACCGACGAGCACGACCTGGTGACTGCGGCTTTCGACAACGTGACCGTGCCGAAGCAGGCATCACGAACGATCGAACCGGAAATCGAGGTAACGCCGGAAACCACGGCAGAACCGACCCCCGAGCCGCCGGCAGGGGCGGAGACAGCAGCCGAGGCCGAAGCAGTGGCCGAAGCGGAAGCAGTGGCCAAGGCCGAGGCTGAAGCAGTGGCCGAGGCTGAAGCAGTGGCCGAGGCTGAAGCGGTGGCCGAAGCCGAGGCCGTCGCCAAGGCCGAGGTGACGGCTGAGCCGAAGGCGGAGGCCGAAGCGGAGCCGGAGGCCATGCCTGCCGCCGA
The DNA here is from genome assembly GCF_055567595.1 of Streptomyces sp. NPDC026515. Lineage (NCBI taxonomy): Bacteria > Bacillati > Actinomycetota > Actinomycetes > Kitasatosporales > Streptomycetaceae > Streptomyces > Streptomyces sp. NPDC026515. The sequence goes on along the minus strand of NZ_JBVHQD010000008.1, from coordinate 376,378 downwards.
GATGGAGCCCGCCGCTGAGGCAGCGCCCGAGCCGGTGGCTGAGGCGACCCCGGAGCCGCAGGCCGAGGTGACGGCTGAGCCGAAGGCGGAGGCCGAAGCGGAGCCGGAGGCCATGCCTGCTGCCGAGACGGAGCCGGAGGCCGAGGCCGCGCCCGAGTCCGCCGCTGAGGCGACCCCGGAGCCGCAGGCCGAGGTGACGGCTGAGCCGAAGGCGGAGGCCGAAGCGGAGCCGGAAGCCATGCCTGCCGCCGAGACGGAGCCCGCCGCTGAGGCAGCGCCCGAGCCGGTGGCTGCCGCCGAGACCGAGGCCGTGGCTGAGGCAGCGCCCGAGCCGGTCGCCGAAGTGGTGGCCGAGCCCGAGGTGGAGGCGGAGCCGGTTCCGCAGGCTGTTGTCGAGCCGGAGGTCTCCCAGGAGGCCGAGGGCGAGCCCGGCACCGAAACGCTTCCGGAGCCCGCCCCCGAAGTCGCTCCCGCCGCGGCCGCCGACGGCGAGTCCGCCCCGCAGGGGCCACCCGCACCCGCCGACGAGACCGTCACGGGTGGTGCGGGTGGGAACAACCCCGCCGAAGGCGGAGACGACGACGCCGCAGCCACCGCCCTCGCCAAGGCCGGCCTGACCGGCACCCACGCCGTCACCTACCTCGTCCTCGACCGCTCCGCGAGCATGCGCGCGTACTACAAGGACGGCTCCGCCGCGGCCCTCGCCGACCAGACCCTCGCCCTCGCCACCCGCCTCACCCCGGACGGCGGGACCCCCTCCGTGCACGTCGTCTTCTTCTCCACCGAGGTCGACGGCACCACGGATCTCACCCCCGCCTCCTCCGAGAACGCGATCGACGAGGCCCACGCCGGCCTCGGCCGCATGGGCCGCACCAGCTACCACGCCGCCGTGGGAGCCGTACTCGCCCACTACGACAAGAACGTCGCCCCGGAGGCCCCCGACACCCCGGCCCTCGTCGTCTTCCAGACCGACGGCGCCCCCGACGCGAAGACCCCGGCCACCCAGTCCCTCACCGACGCCGCGAAGTCGCACCCCTCGGTGTTCTTCTCCTTCGTCGCGTTCGGCGAGCACGAGAACAAGGCCTTCGACTACCTCCGCAAGCTGAAGACCGCCAACGCGGCCTTCTTCCACGCGGGCCCGACCCCCCTGGAGCTCACGGACGCCGAGCTCTACGACGGCGTACTGATCGACTGGCGCCCGTAGCCCCTTCCCGAGCCCCTCCCGTGCCGCCCGCCTCTCACCCCGTAAAACGGGAGGCGGGCGGCATACACATGTCGGCTACGATTTCAAGGTTCGCAAAACCAGCAGCAAGACCGACCTGGGAGCAGCCCCCGATGGCTCGACACCTCATCACCAGCGCCCTTCCGTACATCAACGGGATCAAGCACCTGGGCAACATGGTGGGGTCCATGCTCCCGGCGGACGTGTACTCGCGGTACCTCCGCCAGCGCGGCCACGAGGTCCTCTACATCTGCGCGACGGACGAGCACGGCACCCCCGCCGAACTCGCGGCCAAGGAGCAGGGCCTCCCGGTCGACGAGTTCTGCGCGCAGGCCCACGACGCCCAGAAGGCGGTCTACGACGGCTTCGCGCTCGCCTTCGACTACTTCGGCCGCAGCTCCAGCGCCGAGAACCGCGAGATCACCCAGCACTTCGCCCGCCGCCTGAACGAGAACGGCTTCATCGAGGAGCGGTCGATCCGCCAGGTGTACTCGCCGGTCGACGGCCGCTTCCTGCCGGACCGCTACGTCGAGGGCACCTGCCCGCACTGCGGCTACGACAAGGCCCGCGGCGACCAGTGCGAGAACTGCACCCGCGTGCTCGACCCGACCGACCTGATCAACCCGCGCTCGGCGATCTCCGGCTCCACGGACCTGGAGATCCGCGAGACCAAGCACCTCTTCCTCCTCCAGTCCAAGCTGGAGAACGAGGTCCGCGAGTGGGTCTCGAAGCACGACAAGGACTGGCCGCAGCTGGCCTCCTCCATCGCCCACAAGTGGCTGACCGAGGGCCTGCACGACCGCGCCATCACCCGCGACCTGGACTGGGGCGTCCCGGTCCCGGCCGACACCTGGCCGGAGCTGGCGGCCGAGGGCAAGGTCTTCTACGTCTGGTTCGACGCCCCGATCGAGTACATCGGCGCGACGAAGGAGTGGGCAGACGCCGCGCAGGAGACAGACCAGGACAACCGCGACTGGAAGTCCTGGTGGTACGACGTCGACACCGACGTCCGCTACACGGAGTTCATGGCGAAGGACAACGTCCCGTTCCACACGGTGATGTTCCCGGCCACCGAACTCGGCGTGCGCGAGCCGTGGAAGAAGGTGGACTACGTCAAGGCCTTCAACTGGCTGACGTACTACGGCGGCAAGTTCTCCACCAGCCAGAAGCGCGGCGTCTTCACCGACCAGGCCCTCGCCATCCTCCCCGCCGACTACTGGCGCTACTTCCTGATCGCCAACGCGCCCGAGTCGGACGACTCCTCCTTCACGTGGGAGCACTTCACGGCCACGGTGAACAAGGACCTGGCCGACACCCTCGGCAACTTCGTCAACCGTGTCCTGTCCTTCTCCAAGAAGCGCTTCGGCGAGGAGGTCCCGGCCGGCGGCGAGCCGGGCGAGGCCGAGGCGAAGCTGGGCGAGCAGATCGCGGAACTCCTCGCGGAGTACGAGTCGCACATGGAGTCCCTCCAGTTCCGCAAGGCCGCGGCCGCCCTGCGCGCCCTGTGGTCGGCCGGCAACTCCTACCTGGAGGAGAAGGCCCCCTGGCTGGAGATCAAGACGGACAAGGACGGCGCGGCCCTGACCCTGCGCACGGCGATGAACCTGATCCACCTCTACGCGGTGGTCTCGGAACCCTTCATCCCGGCCACCGCGAAGATCATGCGCGAGGCGTTCGCCCTGACCGGGGACACGGCCACCTGGGCCACCCCCGCCGAGGCGAAGGCGCTGGCCTCCGTCCCCAGCGGCACCCCCTTCACGGTGCCCCCGGTCCTCTTCGCCAAGCTCACGGACGAGGACCTGGAGACCTACAAGGAGCGCTTCGGCGGCGCGCCGGCCGAGTAGTCCCCACACCGCACTCACCACGCGTACCGCACGCACCGCACGCACCGGACGCACGCACCGTCGAAGGCCCGGCAGGAGGCCCCCCTCCGCCGGGCCTTCGGCATGAGGTAAGTCCGGGGAAAGAGACCTATCAGACTCTTACTCCTGCTTCACCCCGCGTTTACCACCGGGATAGTGTGCCGTTCGTGAAACGAATTCTGATCCGTTCCGGGAAGAGCCCGTTCCGTGTCGCCACTCCGGCGGAGTTCATCCACCAGGATCTGATCGGAACGAACACCGGGAACCTGCTCTTCAGCGACTCGGCCCACAAGATGCTGACCACCCCGGACACCGAGGTGACGTCGAACGGCATCCGCACCGACCCCTCGGCACGACGGGCCGCGGAGATCAACGAGCAGTACGACGCCTTCGTCGTCCCGCTCGCCAACGCCTTCCGCCCGACGTTCCACGCGTCCCTGGACCGGCTCACCACACTGATCGAGCAACTCACCATCCCGGTCGTGGTGTTCGGCGTCGGCGCCCAGGCTCCCGCGGACTACGACACCGGCTGGCTGGAGCCGATGGCGGACTCGGTCCGCCGTTTCGCCCGCGCCGTCCTGGACCGCTCCGCCTCCATCGGCGTACGCGGCGAGCTGACCTCGGACTACCTCAAGGGCCTCGGCTTCAAGGACGTCGACATCATCGGCTGCCCGTCGATGTTCCTGTACGGCGACACCTTCCCGGAGATCCGGGCCACGGAGCTGACCGCCGACTCCCGTATCGCCCTCAACCTGTCGCCGGACGCGATACCCGTCGGCGACATATCGGGCCTCGCCCGGCACGCGTGGGAGCGCTACCCCCACCTCGCCTACTACGCGCAGAACACCGTCGACGCGGAACTGCTGATGTGGGGTGACACCTCGCCGGAGTCCGGGCACACCGACGCCTTCCCGCTCCAGCTCAGCCACGCCCTGCTCCAGGAGAACAAGGTCCGCATGCCGCTGGACCCGGCTACCTGGATCGACGAACTGCGCGGCTACGACTTCGCCTACGGCACCCGTATCCACGGCAATGTCGCCGCCCTGCTGGCCGGCACCCCGAGCGTGGTCCTCACCCACGACTCACGCACCCTCGAACTGTGCCGTTACTTCGACATCCCGCACCGCCCGCTCACCGAACTCGGCGCGGACACCGACCCGCGGGAGCTGTACGAGGACGCCGACTTCTCCGCGATGCTCAAGGGACACGGAGAGCGCTTCGAGCGCATCATCGCCTTCCTCGACCGCAACGGCCTGGAGAACACCTACACCCACGGTGACGGCGGCGCCGCCTTCGACGCCCGGCTGGCCGGCCTGGACCTGCCCGCCTCGATGCCGGTCTGGGACGGCGGGGACGACGGCCAGATGCGGTACCGGGTCAGCCGGCTGCGCGAGCGGATCACCGCGGCCGACGCGAAGGCCGACCGGCACGCCAAGGAGAACCGGGAGCTGCGCTCCCGGCTGACCACCGCCGAGAAGCGCGCGACCGAGACCACCCGCCAGCTCGCCGCCCTGCGCAAGGAACTGGCCGCCGCCACCAAGCAGCTGTCCGCGGTGGAGCGCCGGGTCACCGGCATCGACAAACGCCTTCTGGTCCGCCTGGGGCCGGCCCTGCGCCGCCGTGTCCGCCGCACCAAGCCCAAGACCTCCCAGGACTGAGCCCGGCGCCGGCGCTCCGGCCGGCCGACGGGCCGGAGCACGGTCCACCGGACTGGTGAACGCAGTGGCATTTTCGGCAGAATCAGGTGAACATCCCGGCGGGGTGGCACCCACGTTCCCGCATGTCCACAACACATCCGTATGGTTTCGCCATGGCACCTGAGCTCATCCCGATCGCCTACGAGCCCCACGGCCGTACCGAGGCCATCGGTCACTACACCGACGGACAGTTCCTGGCGTCGGTCACCTACGCGTTCCCCGAGGGGTTCCGGCTCGACGAGGGCTGGGAGGAGCAGAAACGGCTCTACTCGGTGCTGCATCTCTTCGACGCCGACGGGCACTACCGCGACTCGCAGATCTGGTGCGCGGGAAGCTGGGCCGAGCAGCAGCGCGATCCGGACGGCGCCGGCTCGGTACTGGCGCGGGCCCGCGCGCACATGGCGAACATGCTGCGCAGCCTGCCGAGGCGCACGTACACGGACATCGCGATACGCCCGTTCCAGCTCACGGTGGACGGCGTGTTCTTCGGCCTGGTCGCCAAGGAGGACGACGACGGAGGCTGGGCCGAGCTCTACCCGGACCACCTGGGCTTCGGCGAACCCTGGGACGGCCGGTACGACACCTGACCCACCACCGCCGGAACGCCCGGGACGTCCGTCGCCGGGTCCCGGGCGCCCGTCTCAGCCGTTGTTCGTCTGGTCCGGCTCCACGCCCACCGTCCGACGGGCGCGGACGCCGCGGGTGATGTGGTGGCGGTCGTACTCGAGGTGGAGCAGGCCGCTCTCGTGCCCGTTGTCCGTCCACTCGCCGTCCACGTGCACCTTGACGTGGATGTGGACGCACCGGCCCTGGTACCAGCCGGGGAAGACGGTCTTGAAGGTGACCTGCCCGTGCCGGTCCGTGTGCCAGGTGCCGCGCAGGTAGCGGGTGTCGTCGGTCGGCTCCTGGTGTCCGCCGCCACCGCCGGGCGGTGGCCCGTTGCAGTGCCAGATGTCCACGGCCGCGTTCCTGAGCGGCGTGCAGGTCTCCGCGTCGATCACCTTGAGGGTGAGGTGCAGGGGGATGCCCTCCTGGTCCTCGGTGACGTCCCGGCGGAGCTTGTCGGCGTCGATGCAGTAGGGGCCCTCGACCAGTTCGGAGGTGAGCGTGTAGCAGCCGTCGCGCGGCTCCGGCACCGCCGGGTTCCTCTCCCCGGCCACCGCGTTCGCCGCGAAGGTGCCGCCCAGGCCCATCGCCGCGACCACGCCCGTTCCCGCCGCCATGGCCTTGCGGCGCGTCAGTTGTGTTGCTCCGTGACCCTGTTGGGGCCGCGCGAGCAGCTCGTCGTCTGTCATGGCGCTGGAAGGTAGGTGCGCATCCTGTCAACGACCTTATAAGACAGCCCCCTTGCGCACTCTCGTGCACAAGGGGGCTGGAAATCGACGACGGCCCGCTCGGGCCCGCTCGCTACTTCGGCTGCGGCTTCCTGATGGTCAGGTGCAGTTCGCGCAGGCGGGCCTCGTCCAGCTCGGTCGGGGCGCCCATCATCAGGTCCTGGGCGTTGCCGTTGAGCGGGAAGGCGATGGTCTCGCGGATGTTGGGCTCGTCGGCGAGGAGCATCACGATGCGGTCCACGCCCGGGGCGATGCCACCGTGCGGCGGGGCGCCGAAGCGCAGCGCGCGGAGCATGCCGGCGAACTCGCGCTCGACGGTCTCCTCGTCGTAGCCCGCGATGCCGAACGCCTTGAGCATGATGTCCGGCTCGTGGTTCCGGATCGCGCCCGAGGACAGCTCGACACCGTTGCAGACGATGTCGTACTGCCAGGCCAGGACGTCCAGCGGGTCCTGGGTCTCCAGGGCCTCCATGCCGCCCTGGGGCATCGAGAACGGGTTGTGCGAGAAGTCGATCCGGCCGGTCTCCTCGTCCTTCTCGAACATCGGGAAGTCGACGATCCAGCAGAACCGGAAGACGTTCTCCTCGAAGTGCCCGGCGCGCTTGGCGGCCTCGACCCGCACCGCACCCATGATCTTGGAGACCTCGTCGAACTCGCCCGCGCCGAAGAAGACGGCGTGACCGGCGGCCAGCTGGAGCCGCTTGGTCAGCTCGGCGACGTTCTCCTCGGTGAGGAACTTCGCGATCGGGCCGGACAGCGTGCCGTCCTCGGCGACGCGGACCCAGGCCAGGCCCTTGGCACCCTGCGAGACGGCGAAGTCACCGAGCTGGTCGAAGAACTTGCGGGGCTGGTCCTGGACCGCCGGCACCGGCAGCGCACGAACGTGCTTGCCGGCGAAGGCCTTGAACTCCGAGCCCTCGAAGATGTCGGTGATGTCGACCAGCTCCAGCTGGGCGCGCAGGTCCGGCTTGTCGGAGCCGTACTTCAGCATCGACTCGCGGAACGGGATCCGCGGGAACGGCGAGGTGACCTCGTGGCCGCCGCCGAACTCCGTGAACAGCTCGGTCATCAGCTGCTCGATCGGGCGGAAGACGTCCTCCTGCTCGACGAAGCTCATCTCGACGTCGAGCTGGTAGAACTCGCCCGGCGAACGGTCGGCGCGGGCGTCCTCGTCGCGGAAGCAGGGCGCGATCTGGAAGTACCGGTCGAAGCCGGAGATCATCAGCAGCTGCTTGAACTGCTGAGGGGCCTGCGGCAGCGCGTAGAACTTGCCCGGGTTCAGGCGGGACGGCACCACGAAGTCACGGGCGCCCTCGGGGGAGGTCGCGGTGAGGATCGGGGTGGCCATCTCGTTGAAGCCGAGGGCGACCATCTTGTGGCGGATGGCCGAGATCACGGCCGTACGCAGCATGATGTTGCGGTGCATGCGCTCACGGCGCAGGTCCAGGAAGCGGTACTCCAGGCGCCGCTCCTCGTTGACCCCGTCCTCGGCGTTGATCGTGAACGGCAGCGGGGCGGCCGCGCCGAGCAGCTCGACCTCGCCGACCTCGACCTCGACCTCGCCGGTGGGCAGGTCGGCGTTGATGTTCTCGGCGCCGCGGGAGACGACCTTGCCGTCGACCCGTACCGTCGACTCCTTGCTGAGCTTGTCCAGGGCCTCGTAGGCGGGCGTGCCCGGACGTGCCACCAGCTGGGTGATGCCGTAGTGATCGCGCAGATCGATGAAGAGGATGCCGCCCAGGTCGCGCCGATTGTGCAGCCAGCCACTCAGCCGGACGTCGGTGCCGACGTCAGAGGAGCGGAGCTCGCCGCAGGTGTGGGACCTGTACCGATGCATCGTGGTTCATCCAGCCTTCGCGGATCGGGGTGTGGTGTCAGCCTGGTGTTTCACGTGAAACACCACCCAGCGTACCGGGCCCCCCAGGGCCGACTCTCCCCATTAGCAGGTGGATGATCAGTAGCTTTTTTCAATCCCATCTTCCTAAAGTGGGGCAATGCGAACTGGCGAGCCCCTGCCCGCCGTGGAGGACGTACTCGCCGCCCTCGCGACCGGGCTGTGGCACTGGGACACGGCCACCGGGCTGGTCACCGCGGATGCGGAGGCGGCGCGGCTCATCGGGCTGCCGGCCGAACCCTCCCTCCTCTCGGAGGCTCTGGTCCGGTCCCGATTCCACCCCGTGGACTGGAACGAGAACACCAGCATCACCCGGCTGGCCGCCACTGAGGGCACGCTCGGCGAGGTACGGCTGCGGGTCATGGACGAGCGGGGCCGGCTGATCCGTACCGTACGCAGCCGTTTCCGGCCGGTGTACGACTCCAAGGAACGCGTCTACCGGGTGACGGGGACCATCCAGGAGGTCTCCGAGCCGTCCCCCGGCACCGCCGCGCAGCATCCGGTCACCGGCGACTGGCGGCGCTCCCGGGAGGCGTTCCTGCTGGACGCGGGGAGGGCGCTGGCCGAGGCGCGGTCCACCGAGGAGGTGCTGCGGGTCGCCGGGGGCCTGTCGATGCCCGGGTTCTCCCCGGAGGGGCTGGCCGTCTTCGGCCTCAAGGGCGACCGGCTGACGATGATCGGGCACCACGGTCAGCAGATCGACGAGGACAGCCCCTTCAGCAACATGCCCCTGGACACCGACTACCCGGCGGCGGAGGTGGTACGGACCGGGCGGGCCGTGTATCTCTCCTCCCCCGAGCAGTACAGGTCCCGCTACCCGGTGACCTGGCCGCTGGCCGAGCGCTTCCACCGCCGGTCCTGGGCCTTCCTGCCGCTGACGGTGGCGGGCCGGACCATGGGCGCCTGGATGGCCGGGTTCGCCTATCCGGTGTCGTTCACCCCCGACGAGCGGTCCGTGCTCACCACGGTGGCCCGGATGCTGGCGCAGGCCCTGTCCCGGGCCGGGGTCGCCGACTCGGAGCGGGAGCTGACGGACGGGCTCCAGCGGTCCATGCTGCCCATGCTCGGCCCGGAGATACCGGGCATGGACGTGGCCGCCCGCTACATACCGACCGGCGGCGGGCTCCAGGTGGGCGGCGACTGGTACGACATGATCCCGCTGCCGTCCGGCCGGTTCGCGCTGGTCATCGGCGACGTCCAGGGTCATGACGTACGGGCCGCCGGACTGATGGGGCAGCTCCGGATCGCGCTGCGCGCCTACGCCTCCGAGGGGCACCGCCCGGACGCGGTCCTCTCCCGGGCATCCCGTTTCCTGCACGGGATCACCTACGACGAGACGATCACCGACACGCGCTTCGCGACCTGCCTGTACGTCGAGACGGATCCGGCGAGCGGAGTCCTGGAGATCGCCCGTGCGGGGCATCTCGACCCGTCGATCCGGATGGCCGACGGCACGGTGCTGCGACGGCCGACGGCGGGCGGGCTGCCGCTCGGCATCGACCCGGACGCGGACTATCCGACCACCCGGTTCACCCTCGAACCCGGCGAGATCATGATGCTCTGCACCGACGGTCTGATCGAGACCGGCGGCCATGACATGGAGAGCGGCTGGCAGCGGGTCCGGGCGATCATGGAGGACCACGACGGCGACCTGGAGAAGATGGCCGACGCCCTGGTCCAGGCGGTGCACGGCCCCTCCTCGCACCACACCACCGGGCCGCTGGCCGACCGCCGCGAGGACGACATCGCAGTCCTGCTGCTGTCCCGGCCGGGCCAGGGGCGGAGCGACGAGCCGCTCGCGGTACGGCCCCGGGTCCGCCGCACCCTGCTGTCGGTGGCCCAGGACGAGCCCGAGCGGATCGCCGAGGCCCGTCAGCAGCTGCGCGAGCTGCTGCACGACTGGGACTCGCCCGACCAGGTCGACTCGGCGGTGCTGCTGATCTCCGAGATGCTCACGAACGTGCTGGTGCACACCGACGCGGACGCGCTGCTGCTCGCCGAGGTCTGGGGACAGGCCCCGGAGCGCCGGCTGCGGGTCGAGGTCACCGACGCCGGCGACGACCTCCCGCACAAGCGCCGCCCCGGCGAGCTGGCCTCCTCCGGCCGCGGCCTGGTCCTGATCGAGCTCCTGGCGCAGGCCTGGGGCGTCGACCCGCGCGGCAAGGGCAAGAGCATCTGGTTCGAGCTGCACGAGAGCGACGGCGAGCCCGACCGCTGCTAGGGCCTGTCGTTTGGATCAGGTCGCAGGACAGCGACGGTGCTGATCGGTGCCGGTGAGCGGGGTCTGGTGCGTGTGCTGCAAGGCGGAGGAGGGCGTCGACGCGGTGGGCGCACCTCCCGGCCGAGGGCCGGGGGACGCCTGCGGCCGACGGCAACGCCGCAGACACGCCTGCCGGCCCCCGCGTCTGCGGCATGATCCAAACGACAGGCCCTAAGCGTTCGCGTACCGTGCGCGCAGTTCGTGGACGATGCCGAAGGCGGCCGCGGTGAGCGGTACGGCGAGCAGCATCCCCAGGATCCCGGCCACGGAGGCCCCCGCGGTGATCGCCAGCATCACCACCGCCGGATGCATCTGCACGGTCCGGCTCTGGATCACGGGCTGCAGCACGTGCCCCTCGAGCACCTGCACGGCGAGTACGACGCCGAGCGCCCACAGCGCGATGACGAAACCCCGGTCGGCGAGGGCGACCAGTACGGCGACGGCCCCGGAGATGAAGGCGCCGAGGTAGGGGATGTAGGCGAAGACGAAGACGAGCGCGCCGAGCCCGACCGCGCCGGGGACCCGGAGGATCAGCAGACCGGCGGTGATGCAGACCGCGTCGATCAGCGCGATGACGGTCGTGCCGCGCATGAACCCCTCGACGCCCTCGAAGGCGCGGCGCGCCATGGCCTCCAGCATGTCGGCGCTCTCGCCGGGTGCCACGGCCCGGAGGGAGTCGACGAAGAGATGCGAGTCCCGCAGGAAGAAGAAGACGAGCAGCAGGGCGAGCACGGCCACGGCGATGCCCTCGCCGACCACGCTCACGCCGGTGATCACGTTGGAGACGGCCGTCCCGCCGAACTTGCCCAGCAGTTCCCTGGCGTTGCCGGCGACGTCGTCGAGCGAGGTGCCGGCCGTGCCGAAGTGCCGGGCGAGCGACTTCGCCGCGTTCTTGAGGGACGAGGTGATCTGCGCGCCGGTGTCGATGAGCGCGGCGACGACGATGTACACCGCCCCGCCGACCACGGCGACGACGGCGACGCAGGTGAGACCGGCGGCCAGGGAGCGCTGGACGCCGACCGTGACGAGCCGCCGGTACAGGGGCCCGAGCAGGGCGGTGCCGAGAAGGGCGAGCAGTACCGGGGTGACCGCGGTGCGGAACTCCGAGCAGAGCCGGATGCCGACCCAGCCGACCCCGGCGGCCAGCAGCAGCACGCCGCACCAGGCGGCGAACCGGCGCACGGGCTCGGGCAACAGGGACACGCGTCCAGCGGATCATGCACGGCCGCCGCATGCCCTGCCGTACACCCCCTGCCGGGTGAACACGGCGGCCAGGCAGGCAAGAGGCAGAACGAGAGGGAGAAAGGGGAGAAAGCGGGGAAGGAGAGAGGCCCGGCGCGGTGGTCGCGCCGGGCCTCTCGGAGCCACGGGTCCGTTACGCCTCCGGGCCGGTCTCCGTCATGCCGTGCACCGCCGGGATCGTGCCCAGGCGGCCCTTCTGGAAGTCCTCGAAGGCCTGCATCAGCTCGTCCTTGGTGTTCATGACGAACGGGCCGTAGTGGGCCATGGGCTCGCGGATCGGCTGCCCGCCGAGGAGGACGACCTCCAGGTCCGGGGTGTGCGAGTCCTGCTTCTCGTCCGCGCGGACGGTCAGCGAGGAACCAGCGCCGAAGACGGCCGTCTGGCCGAGGTGGATCGGGCGGCGCTCCACACCCACCGCGCCCTTGCCGGCCAGCACGTAGGCCAGCCCGTTGAAGTCCTCGCGCCAGGGGAGCGTGATCTCGGCGCCGGGGGCCAGCGTCGCGTGGATCATGGTGATCGGGGTGTGCGTGACACCGGGACCGGTGTGCCCGTCCAGCTCACCGGCGATGACCCGCAGCAGCGCGCCGCCGTCGGGGGTGGTCAGCAGCTGGACGTTGCCACCGCGGATGTCCTGGTAGCGCGGGGCCATCATCTTGTCCTTGGCCGGGAGGTTCACCCACAGCTGGAGGCCGTGGAAGAGACCGCCGGACATGACCAGGGACTCCGGCGGCGCCTCGATGTGGAGCAGGCCGGCGCCGGCCGTCATCCACTGGGTGTCGCCGTTGGTGATGGTGCCACCCCCGCCGTTGCTGTCCTGGTGGTCGAAGATGCCGTCGATGATGTAGGTGACGGTCTCGAAGCCGCGGTGCGGGTGCCAGGGGGTGCCCTTGGGCTCGCCCGGCGCGTACTCCACCTCACCCATCTGGTCCATCATGATGAACGGGTCGAGGTGGCGGTAGTTGATCCCCGCGAACGCCCGGCGTACCGGGAAGCCCTCGCCCTCGAAACCGCTCGGCGCGGTCGTGACGGTGAGCACGGGACGGGCCACGGCGTCGGCCGGTGCGGCCACCCGGGGAAGGGTCAGCGGGTTCTCGACGGTCACTGCAGGCATGTTGGCTCCTCCTTGTACGCCCACTTTAGTTGAGCGTTGAACTTTCTGCCACCCCTAACGGCGAAGGCCCGGAGGACATTCCCTCCGGGCCCGGTCACCGCCGACCAGTGGATCGCTGGATCAGTGGATCAGTTGCTGAAGTAGAGGTACTTCCAGCCGCCGTACGTCGTGGAGTTCACGGTGTCGCCGGACGAGCCGTTGACGTACACCGAACGCATCCGCGCCCGGATGCCGGACTGGCCGGGAGCGCCGAGCCGCACGGACGTCTTGCCGCTCGTACCCAGCTTGAAGTACTCGGAGTCCGACGAGTACCACCGCCCCTGGTAGTAGACCTGCAGGTCCAGGCGGTGCTCGCGGCCCGGGTAGTAGGTCATGGTCGTGTTGAACACCGGATCGGTGTTCTTGTGGAACCAGTAGTACGACGTCGAACCGATCTTCGCCGTCTTGTAGTGCCTGGACAGCGAGGTGGAGATCCTGACCCGCGCGTACGCCGTGGCCTTCACGGTCTTCGGGGCGTAGCGGGCGTCGCCGTCGAAGACCGCGGAGACGGCCGTGTCCCGGGTCATGTCCACCCACGCGGCGATGTTGCCGTGGGAGTCCACCTTGCCGGTCTTGATCAGCTTCTTGCCCTTGTCACCGCCGAAGGGGTCCGCGTAGATCTTGACCGAACGGTTCTTGTACGTCGTCCCGAGGTGAGCGGTGAACTTCACGTCGGTGCCGTAGTTGTAGAGCTTGCCGTTGTTGTTCAGGCTCAGGCCGGTCGCCGCACGCGAGACCGCGACCTTGTCGGAGGCGGAGACCGCGGTGTGCGCGGCGTCGCCCGCGTAGCTCACCTTGTACGTGACCGTGCCGCCGGCCGGCGGGGTGTCCGAGAAGGAGTACGTGCCGTCCGCCTTGACCGTGACGGAGGCGAGCGCCTTGCCGCTCGGCGACTCCAGGTCGGTGCGGGTGACGGAGAGCCTGGTGCCGGCCGCCAGCGGGACCGTGGCCGAGATCTTGCCGGTGACGGTGAGCTTCTTGGCCCGGGTCGCCGAACTCGGGGCGTTGACCGTGAGCGCCGGCACGTTGAGCGTCGGCTGCGTCAGGACCTTGAGCGTGAAGGTGCTGCCGCTGGGGACCATCGCGAAGATCCGCGAGGAGTCCGGCGCCCAGCGCACGGTGCTGCCCGGCCAGTCGGAGGTCGAGCCGACCGCGTAGGTGCGCAGCGGCTTGGTGGCGTTCGGCCGGTAGACCGAGACCTTGCCCGCGGTGGTCTGCGCGACCAGACCGTCCGCCGCCACGTCGGCGCCCCAGCCGCCCGGGTAGGCACCGGCCTTGCTGAACTTCCCGTCCGCCCACGCGTCCCGGTCGGTGCCGTTGACCAGCACCTGGTCGGCGCCGGGGACGAGATCGATGTCCCCGATGCCGCTGTTCAGGCTGTAGTCGGCGTCGTACCAGGCGGTCACCTTGGCGGTGCCGTCCGAGACGTCGAGGACCGCCATGGAGTCGGTGGAGATGCCGGTCTCCCCGACGGCCAGCAGGCCCGGCCGGGTCGGGTCGGTGTCCAGCAGCGCCTGGCCCCAGATGCCCACCGACGTGCCCTCGGTGGGGAACTGCGCCATCGCCACCGGGTCGGTCCCGCCCGCCGGGTCCACCGCCGGGTCGATGGAGCCGATGTCGCCGTCCCACTGATCGCCGTACGAGAACCACGCCTTGCCACCGGCGAAGGCCAGGTGGCGGGGACCGGTGTCGGTCGGGATGGTGTACGTCGCCTTCAGGTCCAGCGTGGCCGCGTCGAGAGCGACGACCTGGTGGGTGTTGGGCAGGGCCGCGTAGACAGTGGTGCCGTCGTCCGACAGGGCCAGGTCGCTGACACTGCCGAAGCCGGTGTGCGAGTCGACGAGGGTGCCGCTGTAGTCGGCCGCGAGAACCCGGCCGTTCGCGGCGTCGCCGACGAACACCCTCTGGAGGGCGCCGTCCACGACGAGACCGCCGTTGTTGGTGACGGTGGCGCCGGCCGCCGAGGCGGTCCCCGCCGCAACGACGCTCAGTGCCGCCGAACTGAAGAGGACCGCGAGCGAGGTCGCGACCGAAATGCTGCGCATGCGCACAGTGATGAAACCCCCAGTGCATACCCGGGTTCGCCGGGTGGATGAGAGCGCCGCGCGACGCCCGTGCACGACCGCGGATCAGCGGTTGAGCGCGGGGCGCGGCTGCCGAGGGGCAGCCTATGGCATGGCTGTGACAATGGGGGAGCGGGTTTTCCCGGTGCGAGGACGCCGGCCGTGACGGCTAGCCGTACATCCGCCGCATCGCGAACTCCACCATCTGTTCGACCGCCTTCGCGTCGAAGACCATCCGGTGCTCGCCCTCCATGTCGAGGACGAAGCCGTAGCCGGTCGGCAGCAGGTCGATGACCTCGGCGCCCGTGATCACGAAGTACTTGGACTCCTTGCCCGCGTACCGGCGCAGCTCCTTCAGGGAGGTGAACATCGGGATCACCGGCTGCTGGGTGTTGTGCAGCGCGAGGAACCCGGGGTTGTCGCCGCGCGGGCAGTACACCTTGGAGGTGGCGAAGACCTGCTGGAAGTCCTCGGCGGTCAGCTGGCCCGTGGTGAAGGCGCGCACCGCGTCCGCGAGCGAGGGCGGAGACGGCTCGGGGTAGAGCGGGGGCTGCTGGCCGTACCCGCCGGCGCCGCCGGGCATGTGCTGCTGCGGCGAGGCGTACTGCTGCTGAGCGGCCCCACCGTCCATGGGCTGGCCGTATCCATACATGCGCGCAAGCCTACCGAGACACGCGGCCGCCACGAGAAGGTAGACCCTTCTCACACTTCCGCCGGTAGGGGTTGCGTCTTATTACCGACGGGTAGCATCATCTCAGCTACTCGTTGGTATGTGAAAGCTTGCGCGAGGATTCAGTGCCTCGCCGATCCGGATACGGAGCCGTCAGCATGGGGCACTACAAGTCCAACCTCCGCGACATCGAATTCAACCTCTTCGAAGTACTGGGCCGCGACAAGCTGTACGGCACCGGCCCGTTCGCCGAGATGGACACCGACACCGCCAAGAGCGTCCTGGAGGAGCTGACCCGGCTCGCCGAGAACGAGCTGGCCGAGTCCTTCGCCGACGCCGACCGCAACCCGCCGGTCTTCGACCCGGAGACCAACACCGCGCCGGTCCCGGCCTCCTTCAAGAAGAGCTACAAGGCCTTCATGGACTCCGAGTACTGGCGGCTCGGCCTGCCCGAGGAGATCGGCGGCACCACCGCTCCCCCGTCCCTGATCTGGTCCTACGCGGAGCTGGTCCTCGGCGCCAACCCGGCCGTGTGGATGTACTCCTCCGGCCCGGCGTTCGCGCGCATCCTCTTCGAGGAGGGCACCGAGGAGCAGAAGAAGTGGGCGCAGATCGCCGTGGACCGGACCTGGGGTTCGACCATGGTGCTCACCGAGCCCGACGCGGGGTCCGACGTCGGCGCCGGCCGCACCAAGGCGGTCCGGCAGGAGGACGGCTCCTGGCACATCGAGGGCGTGAAGCGCTTCATCACCTCCGGTGAGCACGACATGGAGGAGAACATCCTCCACTACGTCCTGGCGCGCCCCGAGGGTGCCGGCCCGGGCACCAAGGGCCTCTCCCTCTTCCTCGTCCCGAAGTACCTGTTCGACTTCGAGACCGGCGAGCTGGGCGAGCGCAACGGCGTCTACGCCACGAACGTCGAGCACAAGATGGGCCTCAAGGCCTCCAACACCTGCGAGATGACCTTCGGCGACCGGCACCCGGCCAAGGGCTGGCTGATCGGCGACAAGCACGAGGGCATCCGCCAGATGTTCCGGATCATCGAGTTCGCCCGCATGATGGTCGGCACGAAGGCGATCTCCACGCTCTCCACCGGCTACCTCAACGCCCTGGAGTACGCCAAGGAGCGCGTCCAGGGTCCGGACCTCGCCAACTTCATGGACAAGTCCGCGCCCAAGGTGACCGTCACCCACCACCCGGACGTCCGCCGCTCGCTGATCACGCAGAAGGCGTACGCCGAGGGCATGCGCGCCCTCGTCCTCTACACCGCCTCGGTCCAGGACGCGATCATGGTCAAGGAGGCGAACGGCGAGGACCCGACGGCCGAGCACGCCCTCAACGACCTGCTCCTGCCGATCGTCAAGGGTTACGGCTCCGAGAAGGGCTACGAGCAGCTCGCCCAGTCCCTGCAGACCTTCGGCGGCTCCGGCTTCCTGCAGGAGTACCCGATCGAGCAGTACATCCGCGACGCCAAGATCGACACCCTCTACGAGGGCACCACCGCCATCCAGGGCCAGGACTTCTTCTTCCGGAAGATCGTCCGCAACCAGGGCGCGGCGCTGAACTCCCTCGCCGAGGACATCAAGAAGTTCCTGGCCCTCGGCACCGGCGGCGAGCAGCTGGCGGGCGCCCGCGAGCACCTCGCCAAGGCCGCCGTGGAGCTGGAGGCCATCGTCGGCCTGATGCTGACCGACCTCGCGGCCACCGAGCAGGACGTCAAGAACATCTACAAGGTGGGCCTGAACACCACCCGCCTGCTGCTCGCCTCCGGCGACGTGATCGTCGGCTACCTGCTGCTCAAGGGCGCCGCCGTCGCCACCGAGAAGCTGGAGACGGCGTCCGCCAAGGACGTCGCCTTCTACACCGGCAAGATCGCGGCGGCCAGGTTCTTCGCGGCCAACGTGCTGCCGGGCGTCACCCTCGCCCGCAAGATCGCGGCCGACGTCGACCTCGACCTGATGGAGCTGGACGAGGCCGCCTTCTGATCCGGCCGCCTGATCCGCCCACGGTGGCCCGCTCCCTCACCGGGGAGCGGGCCACCGTACGTCGTTAAGGTGAGAACCATGAGCGCACCCGCCCGCTTCGATCGCGGCCACACCGACGACCTGATGTCCTTCCTCGCGGCCGGCCCCACGCCGTACCACGCCGTCGCGAACTCCGGCGCCCGGCTGGAGAAGGCCGGTTTCCGGCAGGTCGCCGAGACGGACGCCTGGGACGGGACCGCCGGCGGCAAGTACGTGCTGCGCGGCGGCGCCATCATCGC
Organism: Streptomyces sp. NPDC026515; assembly: GCF_055567595.1. NCBI lineage: Bacteria > Bacillati > Actinomycetota > Actinomycetes > Kitasatosporales > Streptomycetaceae > Streptomyces > Streptomyces sp. NPDC026515. The sequence goes on along the minus strand of NZ_JBVHQD010000008.1, from coordinate 358,721 downwards.
CTGGTACGTCCCGGAAGGCGCCGCACCCCACACCCCGTTCCGGATCGTCGGCGCCCACACCGACTCCCCGAACCTGCGGGTCAAGCCCCGCCCGGACACCGGAGCGCACGGCTTCCGCCAGGTCGCCGTGGAGATCTACGGCGGACCGCTCATGAACTCCTGGCTCGACCGGGACCTGGGCCTGGCCGGCCGGCTCAGCCTGCGCGACGGCACCACCCGCCTGGTCGACGTGCGCCGTCCGCTGCTACGCGTCCCCCAGCTCGCCATCCACCTGGACCGCGCGGTGAGCAGCGACGGACTCAAGCTGGACAAGCAGCGCCACCTGCAGCCGATCTGGGGCCTCGGCGACGACGTCCGCGACGGCGACCTGATCGCCTTCCTGGAACAGGAGTCGGGCCTGCCCGCCCACTCGGTGACCGGCTGGGACCTGATGACCTACGCCGTGGAAGAGCCGGCCTACCTGGGCCGCGACCAGGAGATGACGGCCGGCCCCCGGATGGACAACCTGCTGTCCGTGCACGCCGGCACGGCGGCCCTCGCCGCCGTGGCGGCGGGCGGCCCGCAGCTCCCCTGCATCCCGGTGCTCGCCGCCTTCGACCACGAGGAGACCGGCTCCCAGTCCGACACCGGCGCGGACGGCCCGCTGCTCGGCAGCGTGCTGGAGCGCTCGGTACTGGCCCGCGGCGGGTCCGCCGAGGACCGGGCGCGCGCCCTCGCCGCCACCGTCTGTCTCTCCTCCGACACCGGCCACGCCGTGCACCCCAACTACGCCGAGCGGCACGACCCCACGCACCACCCCCGCCTCAACGGCGGCCCGATCCTCAAGGTCAACGTCAACAACCGCTACGCGACGGACGGTTCGGGCCGGGCGATCTTCGCCGCCGCCTGCGAGCGGGCCGGGGTCCCCTTCCAGACCTTCGTCTCCAACAACTCCATGCCCTGCGGCACCACGATCGGACCGATCACCGCGGCCCGCCACGGCATCCAGACCATCGACATCGGCGCGGCGATCCTCTCCATGCACAGCGCCCGCGAACTGTGCGGCTCCGACGACCCGTTCCTCCTCGCGAACGCCCTGGCGGCATTCCTGGAGGGGTAGTTGCACATGCACCGCCCGCCCCTGGGTACCCGGTGTGAACCGGAACCACCGAACCTGAAGGGTAGGCAACGCTCATGGGCCTTGGCGGGTGCATCATCCTCATCGCCGTGGGGGCCATCCTCACGTTCGCGACCGACTGGCACATGCAGGGCGTCAACCTCGACGTCGTCGGCCTCATCCTGATGGCCGTCGGCATCATCGGCGTCGCCACGTTCACCAACATCGCCCGTCGTCGGCGGGTCATGGTGCCGCCGACGACGGTGGTCGAGGAACGCCGTCGCCAGGACGACTACGGCAACGGATACGGCGCCTGACGGTCCCTAGGCCTCCTGGTCCATGCCGGCCAGAACCAGCGGCAGCCGGTCCGCCCCGCCCTTGGCGAGGCGGACCGGAACTCCCCAGTCCTGCTGGTGGACATGGCAGGCCGGGTACTCGTTGGCGGGGTCGTCGTCGCAGGACGCGGCCATCGCCGAGACATGCAGGACGCCCTCGGTCACGGCCGGGTTCAGCTCCAGCTCCCGCGACAGGTCCGTGTCCGGGCCCTCGCCCTTGAGCAGCAGCTCCGGCGGGGTCGAGGACACCAGGAGCCGTGTCGACGGGCCGTAGCGCAGGTCCAGCTTCTGGCCCGCCGGGGCCTGGAAGATCACGTCCAGCCGGAGGCGTCCCGGGACCACCTCGGTCGCCGCCCGCTGGGTGCGGTGGGCGACCGACTCCACCCGGACCGCCTCCTCGGGCAGCCGCAGCCGGGTCAGGCGGTGCCGGGCCGACTCGACCACCACGATGTCGTCACCGGCCAGCACCGCGTCGCTCGGCTCCCGCAGGTCCGTCGCCAGCGTGGTGACCTCGCCGGTCGCGGGGTCGTAGCGGCGCAGCGCGTGGTTGTAGGTGTCGGACACCGCGACCGAGCCGTCCGGAAGTGCCGTCACCCCCAACGGGTGCTGGAGCAGCGCCTGTCCGGCCGCGCCGTCCCGGTGACCGAAGTCGAAGAGGCCGGTGCCCACGGCGGTGTGGACGTGTCCGTCCGGATCGACCCAGCGCAGGGCGCTCGTCTCCGAGTCGGCGAGCCACAGCCGGTCGGCGGTGGCGGCGAGCCCGGACGGCTGCGCGAACCAGGCCTCGGCCGCCGGCCCGTCCACCAGCCCCTCATTGGTGGTACCGGCGGCGACCGCGACCGTCGCGCTCTGCGGGTCGTACACCCACAGCTGGTGCACGCCCGCCATGGCGATCCACACCTTGCCGCCGAAGACCGCCACGTCCCACGGGGAGGACAGGGCGATCTCGCGGGCCGGGCCCGAGGTCGCGGAGCCCTGCCACCACTGGCGGCCGGTACCGGCCAGCGTGGTCACCTCGCCGGTGGCCGGGTCGAGGCGGCGCAGGGCGTGGTTGACGGTGTCGGCGACGACCACCGAGCCGTCGTCCAGAAGCGCCAGGCCCTGCGGCTCGCTGAAGGCGGCGGCGGTGGCCGGGCCGTCGGCGAAGCCGCGCGCACCGGAGCCGATCCGCCGCACGACCGTCTCCGCGTCCCCGGCCAGCTCCACCAGCTGGTGCCGGGTGGTGTCGCTGACCAGGAAGTTCCCGGAGGGCAGCAACAGGGCCTTGCCGGGAAAGCGCAGCGCGGTCGGCTCGGGCTCCGGCGGCACGTACGGGCCGTCGCCGCGCCGCAGGGTGCCCTTCGCCTCGTGCTCCGCCTCCAGCTCCTCCACCAGCCGGGCGATCGCGTGCGCGTGCCCCTCACCGGCGTGCTGGGCGACGACGTACCCCTCGGGATCGATCACGACCAGCGTCGGCCAGGCCCGCACCGCGTACTGCTTCCAGGTGGCGAGCTCCGGGTCGTCGAGCACCGGGTGCTCCACGCCGTACCGCTCCACGGCGTCGACGACCGCCTGATGCTCCGCCTCGTGCACGAACTTCGGCGAGTGCACCCCGATGATCACCACCGTGTCCCGATGCCGCTCCTCCAGCTCCCGCAACTCGTCGAGGACGTGCAGGCAGTTGATGCAGCAGAACGTCCAGAAGTCCAGGATGACGATGCGTCCGCGCAGGTCCGCGAGGGTGTACTGCTTGTCGCCAGTGTTCAGCCAGCCGCCCTTGCCGATCAGCTCGGGGGCACGGACGCGGGCGCGGCGCGGGGTGGAGGCCGGGGATGTGTCGCTCATGGATCAAGGGTGCCACTTGTCGGCGCAAGCGCGTCCGGGCCTGTGGACAACCAGCGTTTTCGCCGGTCAGGGCAGGGTGTGGCCCGTCGTCGCGTCCACGTGGTCGGGGATCTCGTCGTGGCGGTCGCCGACCGTGGACGTGCCGGTCGGTTCGAAGAGGAGGATCGAGGCTCCGGACGGGGCGGACGGCTTGTGCTCGGTGCCCCGGGGGACGGTGAAGACCGAGCCCCGGGGCAGGACGACCGTGCGCTCGCCGGCCGGCTCCCGCAGGGCGATGTGCAGCTCGCCCTCCAGGACCAGGAAGAACTCGTCGGTGTGGTCGTGGACGTGCCAGAGGTGCTCGCCCCCGGCCTTGGCGACGCGGACGTCGTGGTCGTTGACGGCGGTGACGATCCGGGGGCTCCACAGCTCCTCGAAGGAGCCGAGGGCGCGGGCGAGGGAGACGGGTTCGCTGCTCTTGGCGTTCATGCCGTTCATGGCGGTCATGGCGTTCATCCTGGGCGCTCGCCCGGCGGTCGCGTGAGTGCTAGAAATCGCATATGGCGCAAGGATCCTCGCAACCCACCCATCGGGTGGCCGTGATCGTCGACGCGGGCACCAACCCGTTCGAGGTCGGTGTTGCCACCGAGCTGTTCGGGCTGCCCCGGCCGGAGCTGGGGCTGTCCGTGCCGCCGTACGAGGTGACCCTGTGCGCGCCGACCCGTGAGGTGCGCATGAACCACGGCTTCTTCACCCTGAGCGGAGTGGCCGGGCTGACGGCGGTGGACGCGGCGGACACCCTCGTCGTCCCGGGGCGCCCGGACAACGTCGTACCGCGCGGTGCGGACGTCCTGGAGGCGATCCGGCGGGCGCACGCGCGTGGGGCGCGGGTGGTGAGTTTCTGCACCGGGACCTTCGCGCTGGCCGAGGCGGGGCTGCTGGACGGGCGGCCGGCCACCACGCACTGGCGCTGGGCGGACGCCTTCCGGCGGCTGCATCCCCGGGTGCTGCTCCGCCCCGACGTGCTCTTCGTCGACGACGGCGACCTGCTCACCGCCTCCGGCAGCGCGGCCGCGCTCGACCTGGGGCTGCACGTCTGGCGGCAGGACCACGGGGCCGAGATCGCCAACGCGGTCTCCCGGCGGCTGGTGTTCGCCTCGCACCGGGACGGCGGGCAGCGGCAGTTCGTGGAGCGGCCGGTGCCCGAGGTGCCGGACGAGTCGCTGGGCCCGCTGTTGGCCTGGGCACAGGAGCGGCTGGGCGAGCCGCTGACCGTGGCGGACCTGGCGGGGCGGGCGGCCCTCTCCCCGGCCACCCTGCACCGCCGGTTCCGCGCCCAGCTCGGCACCACTCCGCTGGCCTGGCTGACCGGGGAGCGTGTGGCCCTCGCCTGCCGGCTGATCGAACGCGGCGAGGAGCGGCTGGACGTGGTGGCCTCGCGCAGCGGCCTGGGCACCGCGGCCAACCTGCGCGCACGGCTGCGGCGTGAGACCGGGCTCAGCCCGTCGGACTACCGGCGGCGTTTCGGGCCGGTCGGCCGGGAAGGGGTGAATACATGAGATTTCTCGTACGCGACCGGCTCCTCGGCTTCGGCGAGGACTACTGGATCGAGAACGACCACGGCGACAAGGTCTTCCTGGTCGACGGCAAGGCCATGCGGGTGCGCGACACGTTCGAACTGAAGGACCGGAACGGGCGCGTGCTCGTCGACATCCACCAGAAGATGTTCGCCCTGCGCGACACCATGGTGATCGAACGCGACGGCGGCCCCCTGGCCACCATCAGGCGCAAGCGGCTCTCGCTGCTGCGCAACCACTACCGCGTCCGCCTGGTCGACGGTACCGAACTGGACGTCAGCGGCAGGATCCTCGACCGCGAGTTCGCCGTGGAGTACGACGGTGAGCTGCTGGCCGTGGTCTCCCGGCGCTGGCTGCATGTCCGGGAGACCTACGGTGTCGACGTCGTACGGGACGACGCGGACCCGGCGCTGCTGATCGCGGTGGCGGTCTGCGTGATCCACCTCGCCGACAGGGAGCGGGAGGAGGACTGAGCGGGCCTTCTGCAACACCCTTCAGCGGCGGCGGGGCGGTTCGAGGCCCAGCAGGCGGTCCTTGAGCGCCGGGAACTGTTCGCGGGTGACGGCGACCCTGGCCGGGTCGATGTCGACGGTGAGGATCTCCTCGCCGGCTCCCGCCTCGGCCAGCACCTCGCCCCAGGGGTCCACCACGATCGAGTGACCCGCCTGCGGAACTCCGGCATGCGTCCCGGCCGTTCCACACGCGAGCACGAACGCCTGGTTCTCGACCGCCCGCGCCTGGGCCAGCAGCGTCCAGTGCGCGCGTCGCCGCTCGGGCCAGCCCGCGGAGACCACCATCGTCTCGGCGCCGGCGTCGACGAGCGCGCGGAAGAGTTCGGGGAAGCGGAGGTCGTAGCAGGTGGCCACGCCCAGCGTGGTCTCCGGGAGCGGGACGGTCACCAGTTCGTGCCCGGCGCCCATCAGCACCGCCTCGCCCTTGTCGAAGCCGAAGCGGTGGATCTTGCGGTAGGCCGCGGCCAGCTCACCGGAGGGGGAGAAGATGAGAGCCGTGTTGTAGAGGGCGCCGTCACCCGCGGCGGATCCGCTGTCGGCCGGAGCCCGCTCGGGGATGGAACCGGCGTGCAGCCAGACGCCCGCCTCGCTCGCCGCCTTCGCCATCGCCTCGTACGTCGGGCCTTCGAGCGGCTCCGCCTCGCCGGCGAACTCCTCGTAGGCGAACGCGCCGGTCGTCCACAGCTCGGGCAGTACGACGAGATCGGCGTCGGCCTGCTCGCGTACCAGTGCGGTCACGCGCCGCCGACGCGATTCGACCGATTCGCCCTCGTTTACATCGATCTGGATGAGCGAGGCGCGCACACTACCACCGTCCTGGCATTCGAGCCGTCCACACGGGCCTACGATCGTCACACGAAAGCACTGCCGGGGTGCCTCACAGCAGCGTAACTTGGGGGTCCCCCCGGTTCGAGCCCAGTTCGAGAACTGGGGGAGTCCCAAGACACCCGCCGACAGCAGCCACCTCCCGCTGGCAGCGCCGCCACAACCTGCCCGAGTACCGACCGCCGAGGGGTCCCGTTCCGTGAGTCTGCATCCCACCCTCCAGCCCTACGCCGACGCCTGGACCCACTCCATCGAAGCGATATCCGAGCTGGTGACCCCGCTTGTCGAGGGCGAGTGGAACCGGCGGACCCCGTGCCCGGGCTGGTCGGTGCGGGACGTGGTCTCCCATGTCATCGGGCTGGACTGCGAGATGCTCGGCGACCCGCGCCCCATCCACACCCTGCCGCGCGACCTGTACCACGTCACCAACGAGTACCAGCGTTACATGGAGATGCAGGTCGACGTACGACGCCATCACACGGCGCCGGAGATGACCTCGGAGCTGGAGTACACGGTCATCCGCCGCAACCGCCAGCTGCGCAACGAGTCGCGGGAACCGGGGCACCTGGTGCGCGGGCCGCTGAGCAAGGAGATCACGCTCGAGGAGGCCATGCGCAACCACGCGTTCAGCGTGTGGGTGCACGAGCAGGACCTGCGCGCGGCGCTGGGCCGGCCCGGCAACCTCGACTCGCCGGGCGCGCAGGTCGCCCGCGACGTGCTGCTCGGTGAGCTGCCCCGGGTGGTCGCCACCGAGGCCGACGCCCCGCGCAGTTCGGCCGTCATCTTCGATGTGCACGGGCCGGTGGAGTTCCTGCGCACCATCCGCATCGACATCCAGGGCCGCGGCACGCTGGAGACCAGCCCCGCCCTCGGCCCCGCGGCCATCTTCACCCTGGACTGGGAGACCTTCGTCCGCCTGGCCTGCGGCCGCACCACCCCGGACGCGGTGGCGGACCGGGTGAAGGCGGAGGGCGACCAGGAACTGACGGCGTCGATCCTGCGGAACTTCACGGTCACGCAGTAGCGGGACCTCTCCTCACGCGGTCACGGGACTTCGCGGTCACGCGGCGGCGGTCTCGGTGCCCGGGGAGGAAACCGGGGCAGGCGCCGGTAATTCGGTGGGCCGCGGCGCCCGTGGACATCTACCTTGCCCGGCATGACCACTGCCACCACAGCGCACGACGACCTCCCGCCCCGGCTGACCCGGCTCACTTTCCACGGCCCGCTCTCCGAGGCCCGCGCGGCCGCGATCGTGCGGCGGCTGGCCGCCACGCGGCCCACCACCGTGCTGGACATCGGATGCGGCTGGGGCGAACTGATGCTCCGCCTGCTGGAGGCCGCCCCCCACGCGCACGGCGTGGGACTGGACGTGCACACCGGGGACCTGGCGCGGGGACGGCGAACCGCCGAGGCGCGCGGGCTGGCCGGCCGGGTGCGGTTCGCCGAGGAGTCGGCGGTGGGCACCGGTCGCGGGCCGGCCGACGTGGTGCTGTGCCTCGGGGCGAGCCAGGCGCTGGACGACGACCTGGTGACGGCCCTGCGGGAGCTGCGGCGGCTGGTGACCGACGGCGGGCGGGTCCTGCTCGGCGAGGGCTTCTGGCAGCGCACCCCGACCGAGACGGAGCTCTCCGGGATGTGGCCGGGCGCCTCGGCCGCCGATCACCACGACCTGGCGGCCCTGGTCGACCTGGCGGTGACGGCGGGCTTCCGCCCGGAGTGGACGGAGACGGCGAGCTTGGCGGAATGGGAGGAGTTCGAGTCGGCGTACCAGGCGGACCAGGAGGTATGGCTGGCGGCCAACCCCGCCCATCCCCTGGCCGCGGAGACCCGGGCCCGCCTGGACACCCACCGGTCGTCCTGGCTGACGTACCGGGGCGTACTGGGCCTGGCGTACCTCACCCTCGTACCGGCGACGGCGTAAGAACCCGCGTCGTCGGCCGGAAAGAGCCGGGAGGAAAGGTCATGCCGGCACGTGCACCGTCTCCACCCGGCTCGCCACCATCCGCTCCCGTTCGCGCCGGGCCGCCCGCCCCCGCAGCCGCAGGATCTGGCTCACCCCCAGCGCCTGGAGCACGAACACGCACGAGAACGCCACCGAGTAGTCGTCGCCGGTCGCGTCCAGCAGGACACCCACCGCGAACAACGTCGTCATCGACGCCACGAAACCACCCATGTTGGTGATCCCGGACGCGGTCCCCTGCCGCTCGGGCGGATTCGCCGGGCGGGCGAAGTCGAACCCGAGCATGGACGCCGGACCGCACGCCCCCAGTACCGCGCACAACACCACCAGCAGCCACATCGGCGCGTGCTCGGCCGGGTACACCAGCGTCGCCGCCCACACGGCGGCCGTCGCCGCGACCGTGCCCAGCGCCAACGGCAGCCGCGCCGCGTGGTGCCGGGCGACGACCTGGCCGTAGACCAGCCCGATCACCATGTTGGAGAGGACGACCAGCGTCAACAGCTCACCGGCCGTGGCACGGGACAGCCCCTGCGCCTGGACCAGGAACGGCAGCCCCCACAGCAGCAGGAACACCATCGCCGGGAACTGGGTGGTGAAGTGCACCCACAGACCGAGCCGGGTCCCCGGCTCCCGCCAGGACGCGGCGATCTGCTTCCGTACGTACGCCGCGCCCTGGTGCGGGAAGGGCGCCGGCTCGTACCCCTCGGGGTGGTCCTTCAGGAAGAACAGCACGAGGACCAGGACGACCACCCCGGCCAGCGCGCTGCCCGCGAACGCCGGGGTCCACCCGATGCCGTGCAGCAGCCGGGCCAGGACCAGCGTGGAGACGAGATTGCCCGCCATGCCGACCAGGCCGGCGAGCTGCGCGACGAGCGGACCGCGCCGCACCGGGAACCAGCGGGTGCCGAGCCGCAGCACGCTGATGAAGGTCATCGCGTCGCCGCAGCCGAGCAGCGCACGCGAGGCGAGCGCGGTGCCGTACGACGGGGAGAACGCGAAACCCAGCTGGCCGGCCGTGAACAGCACCGCGCCGATGGCGAGCACCTTCTTGGTGCCGAGGCTGTCCACCAGCAGGCCGACGGGTATCTGCATGCCGGCGTAGACCAGCAGCTGGAGTATCGAGAAGGTGGACAGCGCCGAGGCGTTGACATGGAAGCGGTCGGCCGCGTCGAGACCGGCGACACCGAGGGAGGTACGGAAGATGACGGCGACGAAGTAGACCGAGACGCCTATGGACCACACCGCGACGGCCCGCCGGCCGCCGGGCGGATCACCGGGCAACGAGACGCCGCCGCGGCTCATCGGACCTCACCCCGCGCCAGGTGCGCGAACCAGTCGACGTGCCGGTGCACCAGCTCGACCGCTCCGTCGGCGTCCCCCGCGCGCAGCGCGTCCAGGATCTCCTCGTGCTCGGTGAGCGACTTGGCGATCCGGTCGGGGTGCGCGTTCATGATCGCGACGCCCATCCGCAGCTGCCGGTCGCGGAGCTGGTCGTAGAGGCGGGAGAGGATCTCGTTGCCGCCGTCGCGGACGATCTCGGCGTGGAAGCAGCGGTCCGTGACGGCCGCGGCGGCCAGGTCACCGGCGGCGGCCTCGGCCTTCTGCCGGTCCAGCAGCTCCTCCAGACGGGCCACGAGCAGCGCGGACGGCGGTACGGCCCTGCGCACCGCGTGTTCCTCGACCAGCATCCGGGTCTCCACCACGTCCGCGATCTCCTGGGCGGAGACGGGCAGCACCATGGCGCCCTTCTTCGGGTAGAGCCTGATCAGGCCCTCGACCTCGAGACGCAGCAGCGCCTCGCGGACCGGGGTGCGCGACACCCCTACGGCCTCGGCCAGCTCGCCCTCGGTGAGGAGCGTGCCGCCCTCGTAGTGACGGTCCAGGACGGCTTGCTTGACATGGGAGTACACACGGTCGGCGGCGGGGGGCTGCTTGACGGCCAGGCTCATGCCTACAGCATAGATACAACACGTACACAAGGGGTGGCGACGTCCACCATCCGGACGTGACGAAAATCGCCCTCAGCAACTACACAACCATCTGTGCTAATTACGTGTCACACACGTGCGGCCCCATTCGCTTTGGCACCCCCAACTCGGCCGCATGCCAGGGGCATTACGACTCGACTCGACTCGGGGTATTTCAGTTGATTACCGGTATTAAGGGCACTCGCCTCCGCAGGGCCGCCGCCGTCGCCGTCACGTCCGGCGCGCTGCTGGCGACCGGCGCCCTCACCGCGGCGCCCGCGCAGGCCGTCACCAAGCCCTCGATCGTGGCCAAGGGCGGCTACGTCATGAACAACGCGAACGCGAAGACGCTGTACACGAAGGCTGGGGACACCAAGCTGTCCACCGGTTCGACCACGAAGATCATGACCGCCAAGGTCGTGCTCGCGCAGTCGAACCTGAACCTCGACAAGAAGGTCACGATCCAGAAGGCGTACAGCGACTACGTCGTGGCCAAGAACGCCTCCCAGGCGCACCTGATCGTCGGCGACAAGGTCACCGTCCGCCAGCTGCTCTACGGGCTGATGCTGCCCTCCGGCTGCGACGCCGCCTACGCGCTCGCGGACACGTACGGCTCGGGCACCACGCGCGCCAAGCGCGTCGCCAACTTCATCTCCAAGATGAACACCGCCGCGAAGAACCTGGGTCTGACCCACACCCACTTCGACTCCTTCGACGGCATCGGCAACGGCAACAACTACTCGACGCCGCGCGACCTGACGAAGATCGCCAGCAGCGCGATGAAGAACGCCAACTTCCGCGCGGTCGTCAAGACGAAGAAGTACACGGCGAAGACGATCACCAAGACCGGTTCCACCCGCACCATGGGTGCCTGGACCAACACCAACACGCTGCTCAGCAGCTACAGCGGCGCCATCGGCATCAAGACCGGATCCGGCCCCGAGGCCAAGTACTGCCTCGTCTTCGCCGCGACCCGGAACGGCAAGACGGTCATCGGCACCGTCCTCGCCTCCTCCTCCATCACCCAGCGCGCGACGGACGCGACGAAGCTCCTGAACTACGGCTTCGCGACGATCTGACCCGTCTGGAACCGAGCCGACGAAGGCCCGCCGCGATCCCTGCGGCGGGCCTTTCGCACACCCGAACGCCCCGGCGCAGCGGAACAGGCGACCTTCCCTCGCAATCGTGAACATCACAGCATTTGACTGGCATATTCCATTTTCTTCGCCCTAGGTTCCGCGGCGGAGGTGGTTCCGATGAACGAACCCAACAAGCAGGCGAAGCCCGCCAGGTCCCACGAGGCGATCGACGTCAGCGACTTCGTGTACGCGGCGACCGGAGCCCGGGTACGACGACTGACCATGCCGGACGGAAGGCACTGGTTCCCGGCGGTGGATGTGTGCAAGGAACTGGGCTATGCCAACGCCCGGAAGGCTCTCGCCGACCATGTTCCGGAGGAGCATCGAGAGACTATCGAGAGCGTAACTGGAGGTTACGCTCTCAGCATTCCCGCAGGTAGGCAGTGGCGTCGAGACATGAACCTCATCGATCTGCCAGGCCTTATCGCTCTCGTCAACGGCTGCACGAAGCCCGCCTGCGCCCCCTTCAAGGAGTGGGTCGCCGAAGTCATCTCGACTGTCCAGCGAGAAGGTTCCTACACTCTCGAAGAGGCCGAGGTGCAGCCCGCCGACCCGGGTGCTCCCATCGCCTACGCCATGCCGGAGCAGGTCGCCGAGGCCATCGTCCGCCTGGAGGCGCACAACCTGCAGCTGGACGAACAGTTGGCGGACGGGCAGCGCAAACTGATCGAGTTGCAGAAGAGCACACTCGCCGTGCAGCAGGCCATGGTCCGGGCCATGGAACGGATCGCCGACCGGCTCGACGAACTCGTCCTCGAACGTCGCAGGCCCTACGGTCCGCCCATGGCGCTGCCGACCACCGAGTCCGTACTCGCCGACTGGCGGCAGCGGTTGTCGGTGACCGAGGACGTGTGGACGGTGGCGGTCGTCATCGCCCCGGTCCTCGTCGAGAAGGGCGAGCTGCGTGAGCCGCTCGAATCGATCGCCGCGCGCACCGGTCTGACGGTGCACCGCGTCAACGAGTGTCTGCGGCTGCTGCGCAAGCACGCCTGCATTCACTCGCGCGGCGGGACGGAGGAGGGGGCTCCGGTCTACGTGCTGAACCGGCTCTGAAAGCGCGAGTGGGCGGTCGCAAGACGAATTCGCGACCGCCCACTCGTTCGACCTGTCCGGGCTCAGCCCCAGGTGATCAACCGCTTCGGCTGTTCCAGGATCGCCGCGATGTCCGCGAGGACCTTGGAGCCGAGCTCGCCGTCGACCAGGCGGTGGTCGAAGGACAGCGCCAGCGTGGTGACCTGGCGTGGCTTGACCTTGCCCTTGTGGACCCACGGCTGGAGCTTGATCGCCCCGACCGCCAGGATCGCCGCCTCACCCGGGTTGAGGATGGGCGTCCCCGTGTCGATGCCGAAGACGCCGACGTTGGTGATCGTCACCGTGCCGCCCTGCATGGCGCCGGGCGAGGTCTTGCCGTCCCGGGCCGTGGACACCAGCTCACCGAGGGACTCGGCCAGCTGCGGCAGCGTCTTCGCGTGGGCGTCCTTGATGTTCGGGACGATCAGGCCCCGCGGGGTGGCCGCGGCGATGCCCAGGTTGACGTAGTGCTTGAGCACGATCTCCTGGTTCGCCTCGTCCCAGGACGCGTTGACGTCCGGGTTGCGCCTGATGGCGACCAGCAGCGCCTTGGCGATGAGGAGCAGCGGGTTCACCCGCAGGCCCTGCAGGTCCTTGTCCTGCTTGAGCTCCTCCACCAGCTTCATCGTGCGGGTCACGTCCACCGTCACGAACTCCGTGACATGCGGCGCCGTGAACGCGGAACCCACCATCGCCGCGGCCGTCGCCTTGCGGACGCCCTTGATGGGGACCCGGGTCTCCCGCACACCGTCGTACGACGCCACGGGAGCCGCCGCGACGGCGGGAGCCGCCGGCAGGGCCGGGGCCGGCTCCGGGGCCGCCGTCGGTACGGCCGCCACCGCCGCGTGGACGTCCTCGCGCGTGATGACGCCCTCCGGGCCCGACGGGATCACCGTGGCCAGGTCGACGCCCAGGTCCTTGGCCAGCTTGCGCACCGGCGGCTTCGCCAGCGGGCGCGAACGCTCCACGCCAGGGGCCTCGGGGGCCGCTTCGGCGACCCCGGCGGGGCCGTGGCCGTTCAGCTCCTTCTGGACCGCCGCCTGGACGGCGGCCTCGGCGGCCGTCCCTTCCGCGCCCTTGCGCGGGCGGCGCTTCGTGGAGGAGGCCGCCACGCCGTAACCGACCAGGACCGGCTGACGGCCCTGCGGCTTCTCCTCCGGCTCGGCCGGCACGGACTCGGGAGCCGGCACGGGCTGCGCCGCGGGAGCGGCCGCCCCGCCGGACACGTCGACCGCGATGATCGCCGTGCCCACGTCCACCGTGGTGCCCTCGGCGAAACGCAGCTCGCGCACCACCCCGTCGTAGGGGATCGGCAGTTCGACGGCCGCCTTCGCCGTCTCGACCTCGCACACCACCTGGCCGTCGGTGACCGTGTCGCCCGGCTGGACGTACCACTTGAGGATCTCGGCCTCGGTGAGCCCCTCGCCCACGTCCGGCATCTTGAACTCGCGCACGGAAGCTTCCGTCATCGTCGTCACGCCCCTCTCCTCAGTACGCCAGGGCACGGTCGACGGCGTCGAGCACCCGGTCCAGGCCCGGAAGGTACTCCTCCTCCAGGCGGGCCGGCGGGTAGGGGGCGTGGTAGCCGCCCACCCGCAGCACCGGGGCCTCCAGGTGGTAGAAGCAGCGCTCGGTGATCCGGGCGGCGATCTCCGCGCCCGAGCCGAAGAACACCGGTGCCTCGTGGACCACGACCAGGCGGCGGGTCTTCTCCACGGAGGCCTGGATGGAGTCGAAGTCCAGCGGGGAGACGGACCGCAGGTCGAGGATCTCCAGGGACTTGCCCTCCTCGGCGGCCGCGTCGGCGGCCTCCTGGCAGAGCTTCACCATCGGGCCGTAGGCGGCCAGGGTGACGTCGGTGCCCTCGCGGACCACCCGCGCCTTGTGCAACGGGCCGGGGATGGCCTCCGTGTTCACCTCGCCCTTGTCCCAGTAGCGGCGCTTGGGCTCGAAGAAGATCACCGGGTCGTCGCTCTGGATGGCCTGCTGCATCATCCAGTAGGCGTCCGAGGAGTTGGACGGGGAGACGATCTTCAGGCCCGCCACGTGCGCGAAGAGCGCCTCGGGGGACTCCGAGTGGTGCTCGACCGCGCCGATGCCGCCGCCGTAGGGGATGCGCACGACGACCGGCAGCTTGACCGTGCCCAGCGAACGCGCGTGCATCTTCGCCAGCTGGGTGACGATCTGGTCGTACGCCGGGAAGACGAATCCGTCGAACTGGATTTCCACCACCGGGCGGTAGCCGCGCAGGGCGAGGCCGATCGCGGTGCCGACGATGCCGGACTCCGCGAGTGGGGTGTCGATGACGCGGCTCTCGCCGAAGTCCTTCTGCAGGCCGTCGGTGACCCGGAAGACGCCGCCGAGCTTGCCGACGTCCTCGCCCATGACGAGGACCTTGGGGTCGGTTTCCAGGGCGCGGCGCAGCGACTCGTTGATCGCCTTGGCCAGAGCCATCTTCTCCGCTGCCATGATCAGGCCCCCTCTACGTCAGCGAACGACGCCTGGTAGGCGGCGAACTGGGCTCGTTCCTCATCGACGAGCGCGTGCCCGTCCGCGTACACGTGCTCGAACATGGCGAAGTTGTCCGGGTCAGGCATGGCACGGACCGATTCGCGCACTCGCTTGCCCAACGCCTCGGACTCGGCTTCGAGTTCCGCGAAGAATCCCTCGTCCGCGTGGTTTGCGGCCTCCAGGTACCGGCGCAGCCGCAGGATCGGGTCCTTGGCCTCCCACGCCTCACGCTCCTCGTCGGCCCGGTACTTGGTCGGGTCGTCGGAGGTGGTGTGGGCGCCCATCCGGTAGGTGTACGCCTCGACCAGCGTCGGGCCCTCGCCGCTGCGGGCGCGCTCCAGCGCCCACTTGGTGACCGCGAGGCAGGCCAGCACGTCGTTGCCGTCGACGCGGACGCCGGGGAAGCCGAACCCCTGGGCGCGCTGGTAGAGCGGGACGCGGGTCTGCTTCTCGGTCGGCTCGGAGATCGCCCACTGGTTGTTCTGGCAGAAGAACACCACCGGGGCGTTGTAGACCGCGGCGAAGGTGAACGATTCGGCGACGTCACCCTGGCTGGAGGCGCCGTCGCCGAAGTAGGCGATGACCGCCGAGTCCGCGCCGTCCTTGGCGACGCCCATGGCGTAGCCGGTGGCGTGCAGGGTCTGGGAGCCGATGACGATCGTGTAGAGGTGGAAGTTGTTGCTGTTGGGGTCCCAGCCGCCGTGGTTGACGCCGCGGAACATGCCCAGCAGGTTGGTCGGGTCGACCCCGCGGCACCAGGCCACGCCGTGCTCGCGGTAGGTCGGGAAGACGTAGTCGTCCTCGCGGGTGGCGCGCCCGGAGCCGATCTGGGCGGCCTCCTGGCCGAGCAGGGACGCCCACAGGCCCAGCTCGCCCTGGCGCTGCAGGGCGGTGGCCTCGGCGTCGAAGCGGCGGGAGAGCACCATGTCGCGGTACAGACCGCGCAGTTCCTCGGGGGTGATCCCGGCGACGTACGCGTCGTACTCGGCGTTCTTGACCCGCTTGCCCTCCGGGGTCAGCAGCTGCACGAGTTCGGGATCGGTGCTCTTCTTCGCGGTGGTGCGAGTGGTGCGCTTGGTGCCGGTCTTGCTGCCGGTGGTACCGGCCTTGCCTGCGGCGCTGCGTCGCGGTTGGCTCGCGGCACTGCTGTCCACGGTCACGTGTGCTCCTCCGTCGGTCCGGCCCCCGGGGTTGCCGGGTGAACCAGTGCGGCTCACCTGTTTCCGGCACCCGTGACACGGGGTGGGTGCCACTCGGCCGGCAACAGGCGTGACAGGTGCCCCGGCGAGCGCCCTGCAAGATGCACGTTACCCAGTGCTCCACATTTCTGTGAAACCCCTCCTGACCTGCGTTTTTGCTTGGAAATCCAAGTACTTTTTGCTTGGGTTTCCTAGTAAGTCGACAGGTGCCGGAAGGTTGCTGGTCAGAGCCCTGCGGGAGGCCGGAGCTACCGCACGTTATCCCGCCGCACCGGGCCACGGGAAGAGTTCACGGGCGAGACCCACGGGGGGCTCACCGAGGCCCGTCCGGTCCGACACGGACGGTGAACCGTTCGTTCCCGTACGCCCGGCCGGCGCACCCGGGTCCGCCACCGTCCACCAGGTGACCGAAAGTGACCAACAGCGACTGCCTGCGACAATCCCCAGCTCACAGGCCCAGGCGTTGCCCTACCATCTGCCGCGTGCCGCGCTCTTGTTTACCACCCCTCATGCCCCCCGCGCCCCCTCTGGGCGCCCTGCTCCGGCTGTACGCCGCCGGTTCAGCGCTCGCCTGCGAACCCGTCGAACAGGGCCTGCTCAACCGCGGCTACAGCGTCCGCACCACCCTCGGGCGGTACTTCCTGAAGCACCACTTCGACCCGGACACCGCCGACCCGGCCGCCATCGAGCGACGCCATCTGGCCACCCAGCGGCTGGCCGCCCTCGGCGTCCCGGTCGCCCCGCCGCTGGCCCACCGCGACGGCCGCACGGTCGCCGTCGTCGGCGGCCACGCCTACGCGCTGCATCCCTGGATCGACGGCCGGCACCGGCACGGCGGACAGCTCACACACGGGGAGTGCGCTCGGCTCGGTGCGCTCCTGGGCGCCGTACACGCCTGTCTGGAGCGGGTGATGCCGCCCAAGGCGCGCACCCGGCCGGCCACGAGCCCCCATCCCGTCGAGAGCGCCGACCCCGTCGACACCTTCGTGCTCATCGACGACCTGCTGACCCATGTCAGCCGGCACCGCCCCGCCGACGCCTTCGACGAACTCGCCCGCCACCGGCTGCTCGAACGCCGCGCGCTCCTGGAACAGCACGCCGGCCGGCGCCCGCCGCGCGGCGCCTCGGTGGGCTGGGTGCACGGCGACTTCCACCCGTTCAACCTGCTCTACAAGGACGGCGCGCCCGCCGCGATCGTCGACTGGGACCGGCTGGGTGTGCAGCCCCGCGCGGAGGAGGCCGTCCGCGCCGCCGCCATCTTCTTCGTCCGCCCGGCGGGAGCGCTCGACCTGCCGAAGGTGCGCGCGTACGCGCGCGCGTACCGGCGGGCGGCCGGCGCCACCCCCTCGGAGCTGGCGGCGGCCGTGCACCGCGTGTGGTGGGAACGGCTCAACGACTTCTGGATGCTGCGCTGGCACTACGAGCGCGGCGACACCCGCGCGGACCCTCAGTTCCCGGCCGCCTCGGCGCTGGCCGTCTGGTGGACCAGCGAGTACGACGCGGTGTGCGACGCGTTCGTCCGGTGAGGACGGTCGCTCAGCGCCGCAGGGGTGTCAGTGTGCGTCAAGGGTTGCCCAGGCCGGTGCCGGCGACGGCACCCTCGTCCGTGTTGCCGCTGCCACCGTCCGCGCCCGCCGACTCGGTGGGGTCCGTCTGCGGGGAGCTCTCGGTGTCGGTGGGCTGCGAGGCGCTCGCCGTGTCCGAGGGCTCGTCGGACGGTTCGCTGCTCTCCGTCTGGGACTGGGTGTACGACGGGGTCTGAGACGGCGTGTAGTGGGAGCCGCCGCCGTCGCCCGAGCCGCTGGTGCCGGTCTCCGTGTCCGTGGCCGTGTCGCTGGCCTCGTCGGAGGGGGTCGCGCTGGGCGTGTCGTCCTTGGTGGACCGCGTGACGCTCGGCGACGTCGACGTCCCCGGGTCACCGCCGTTGCCGCTGCCCTTGTTCAGGGCCAGCGCGACGCCCGCCGCGATCGCGATCACCGCGAAGACGGCCAGGATCCACAGCTTGCCGCGGCCGCTGCCCTTGTTGCCGTGGCCCTCGAAGCCGCCGTCGTCCCCGCCGCCGTACCCGGACGGCAGGATCGGCTGCGGGATCTGCGAGGTGCCGGAGGAGTTCATCGGGTGCTGCATCGCCGTCGTACCGGCGAAGCCGCCCGCCGCGTGTCGGCCGTCGTGCACCGTGACCGGGCCGGTGTTCCAGGTGCCGGTGTGGGCGCCCTGGTCGTACAGCATCTGCAGGCCGTACTGGACCAGGCCGCGCATCTCCTCGGCGGTCTGGAACCGGTCGTCGGGGTCCTTGGCCAGCGAGCGCATGACGAGGCCGTCCAGCTCCGGCGGGGCGACGCCCTCCGAGGTCTGGGACGGGGGCACCGGGATGTCCTGGACGTGCTGGTAGACCACCGACAGCGGGGTCTCGCCGATGAACGGCGGCCGCAGCGAGAGGAGTTCGTACAGCAGACAGCCGGTGGCGTACAGGTCGGAGCGGTGGTCGACGGCCTTGCCGAGCGCCTGCTCCGGGGAGAGGTACTGGGGCGTGCCCATGACCATGCCGGTCTGCGTCATCGTCGTCGACGCGCCGTGCAGGGCGCGGGCGATGCCGAAGTCCATCACCTTGACCGCGCCGTTGTGGGTGATGATCACGTTGGCGGGCTTGATGTCGCGGTGCACGATGCCGTGCTGGTGCGAGTAGGCCAGCGCCTCCAGCACCCCGGAGGTGATGATCAGGGCCTGCTCGGGGCCCGGCGCCTGGGCGTTGATCAGCAGGTCGCGGATGGTGCGGCCCTCGACCAGCTCCATCACGATGTACGGCACGGACTGGCCGCCGACGACGTCCTCGCCGGAGTCGTACACCGCCACGATCGCGTGGTGGTTGAGCCCGGCGACCGACTGTGCCTCGCGGGTGAAACGGGCCTTGGAGACCGGGTCCTCGGCGAGATCGGCGCGCAGCAGCTTGACGGCCACGGTCCGGCCGAGCCGTACGTCCTCGGCGGCGAACACCTCGGCCATGCCGCCCCGGCCGAGCCGGTGGGTGAGCCGGTAACGGCCGTCGCCGACCAGGCCGCCGTTGCCCCACATCTCCGGCGTGTCTGACATGCCGCCGCCAGTCGCCTCGGGGTCGGACGGGCCCTGGGCGCTGTGCGTCTGTGCCATCGGTCCTCGCCGTCGTTTCTGCCCGCGGTGCGCGCGGTGTTGTCACGGTCTCCGTCGGCCACGCTACAGCCTCCGCGCAACCCCCAGGTCCGGGTTCCGTCCCGTGGACGGACCGGCCATCAAACCCGTACCCCGCGCTGTCGTGCAAATTCTGTGTATCGGGCGTACGGCAGCTGTAACGCTTCCGCGCCTCTTCTTTCGCGTACGGTCACGGATCGGGCACCGCGCTTGACGTGTCAGTGCCCTCGGGCAGACTTGGCCCGGAACTTGACCAGGAATGGGACATTCGATCAACAAGGGTGCCTGAGCGCCCGACGGGGGACGGGGAAAATGAGCCAGGACGGCGCACACGGCCGTTACGTGGGGCGGGCGCTGGCCGGTGGCCGCTACCAACTGCGCGACCTGCTCGGCGCGGGCGGAATGGCCTCCGTGCACCTGGCCTACGACGCGGTCCTGGACCGGCAGGTCGCGATCAAGACCCTGCACACCGAACTCGGCCGGGAACAGGCCTTCCGCGAGCGCTTCCGCCGCGAGGCCCAGGCAGTGGCCAAGCTCACGCACACCAACATCGTCTCCGTCTTCGACACCGGGGAGGAGGACCTCGACGGCTCGACCATGCCGTACATCGTCATGGAGTACGTCGAGGGCCGCCCGCTCGGCTCGGTGCTCGACGACGACGTGACGCGGCACGGGGCGATGCCCGCCGACAAGGCACTGAAGATCACCGCCGACGTACTGGCCGCGCTGGAGATCAGCCACGAGATGGCGCTGGTCCACCGTGACATCAAGCCCGGCAACGTGATGATGACCAAGCGCGGGGTCGTCAAGGTGATGGACTTCGGCATCGCCCGTGCCATGCAGTCCGGGGTCACCTCGATGACCCAGACCGGCATGGTCGTCGGCACCCCGCAGTACCTCTCCCCCGAGCAGGCGCTCGGCCGGGGCGTGGACGCCCGCTCCGACCTCTACTCGGTCGGCATCATGCTGTTCCAGCTGGTCACCGGTCGGCTGCCGTTCGACGCGGACTCACCGCTGGCGATCGCCTACGCGCATGTCCAGGAGGAGCCGGTCGCGCCGTCCTCGGTCAACCGTGCCCTTCCCCCGGCCGTGGACGCGCTGGTCGCCCGCGCCCTGAAGAAGAACCCGAACGAGCGCTTCCCGACCGCCGAGTCCATGCGCGACGAGTGCCTGCGGGTCGCCGCCTCGCTCCAGCCGGCCGCGCCCAGCATCGTGCCGGGCATCCCGCCCACGCAGAGCGGTTCCGGGGTCGGTTCCGCGGTGTTCCCGCCGGTCGACCAGGCGAGCGCGGCACCGGCCGGCCCGGTGCGGACGCCGTACCAGCCGACGCCGCACCCGAATCCGTACGGCACCCCCAGCCCCGCTCCGGCGTACGGCTATCCGCAGCAGGCGGGCTACCAGACGCCGGCCGGGTACGCCCAGCCGGCACCGACGACCCCGCCGCCGTACGACATCACCCCGCAGTCGCCTTCCTCCGGCGGTGGCGGGGGCAGGGGCAACCGGCAGGTGGTCATCGGGTCGATCGCGGTCTCGCTGATCGCGGTGATCGGTCTGGTCGTCGCGCTGGTACTGAACAGCGGCGGCGGCAACAAGGACGGCAACGGGGGCAGCGGCGGCTCCACCGCGGACACGTCGCCCTCGCACGCGTCGGGCTACCGCGGCCCGGACACCTCGAAGACCGTCGAGAAGACCGAGTGCACCGAGCCGCAGGAGTCGTACGACGACGCGGACAAGATCCGGCTGCCCGACTTCAGGTACAAGTACATCGGCTCCGTGAAGGAGTGCCTCAAGGCCGCCGGCTGGCAGTACAAGATCAAGAAGGAAGACGACAACACGTGGGGCGACGGGACCGTCGTGGACCAGTTCCCCTCCCCGGGCACCGATGTCGATCCGAAAGGCACGCAGACGATCGAGCTGAGTGTCTCGACGGGCAACCCGCCGCAGTGACCGGGAAGGGAGAGACGGACGACCGTCAGTAGGGGTTGTCCTGCTTGCTGGACGTGCAGATGCTCAGCAGGTCATGGCCCTCGAAGACGCCGACGTCGATGCGTACCGCGGCGATGCCCTTCGCGTCCGTCGCATAGGTGTCCCAGACCAGGTCGGCACCGTTGCCGTCGTAGTTGTCGTGCCAGGACCACGCCTTGAGGGTGCCGTCGTTCTCGACCGTGGACAGGCGAACGGAAGCATGGTGGCCATCGGCGGCGGTGTCGACCGCTCTCAGCCGCAACGGATTGATGCTGGTCTTGCTCACGAAGTAACCCGTGTAGGCACCGTAGGCACCGGTGACACCGCAGCTGCCCGTCACCATCGAGTCGGCCGCGGCCGGGGAGGCCACGGCCGGGATCGCCAAGCAGGCCAGAGCGCCGGCCGTGACGAGTGCGGAGCGTCGTATCTTCATATGGCTTCTCCTTCTTGGGAGTTGAGCCCAAGAAGGCTAGGAGTGATCAAATTATTTTACGATCCCCTGGTGATCACGTGTGACTGAGGTAACAGAACACGGAAAGAACCGGCAGTCGTCCGCCGGTCCCCCGTGCGCACGGCTCACAGATACGGTCCCCCGGAGCGGCCGGCCGCCGGTCCGTGTTCCTCGCCCTCGTGGCCGACGCCCGGCGGCAGTGCCCGGCGCATCTGCTCCAGCTGGGCGCGGGCGGCCATCTGCTGGGCGAACAGGGTCGTCTGGATCCCGTGGAAGAGGCCCTCCAGCCAGCCCACCAGCTGGGCCTGCGCGATACGCAGTTCCGCGTCGGTCGGGGTCACGTCGTCGGTGAAGGGCAGCGAGAGCCGCTCCAGCTCCTCCACCAGCTCCGGGGCCAGACCGTCCTCCAGTTCCTTGACGGAGCTGGCGTGGATCTCCTTCAGCCGGACCCGGCTGGCCTCGTCGAGAGGAGCCACGCGCACCTCCTCCAGGAGCTGCTTGATCATGCTGCCGATCCGCATGACCTTGGCGGGCTGTTCCACCATCTCCGTCACCGGGATCTCGCGGGAGTCCTCGTCCCCGTTGCCGCCACCGAGCGCCATCCCGTCCTGGCCCACGACCAGGATCTGGGGGTTCTCGGGCGACCGTTCGTTCCTCGGCATCTCCATGCCGCCATTCTCTCGCACCGGTACATCTCACCACCGTGGTGCCCCCCGTCGGAGCTGATCCACCCTGACCGGCCGCCCCGGCCGGGCATAGACCCATCGGCCGAATCAGACATGCCGGGCCTGCCGGCGGATGTGAGGCTGGTGATCGTCGGCTCTGACGACTGTGTTCCGGGAGGTCACCGACGTGACTCCAAGGCCGCGATCCACCTCCGGCGGCGTACGGCTCGCGCTGCTCCGCCTGCTGCTCGCCCTCGCGACGGTGCTGCTGCCCTGCGGCACAGCCGTCGCGTACGACCCCGGGCCCGTGGTCGCCCGGGATCCGGAGACGGCTCCCTCGCCCCCCGCGAGCCCCTCGGTCTCCGCCGAGCCGTCCCGGGCCGGCACCCTGGCCGGCGAGGGGAGGCTGCGGCCCGGACGGCCCCAGGGCCCGGCGGCGGCTGTCCAGGGGCAGGAACAGGACGAGTACGAAGACGAGCCCGGCGACGAGACGGCTGCCCCGAACCCGGCCCGCACCGTGGCGGCGCAGCCGTCCCGGGGCACCGGCCCGGTGCCCAGCGCGCCCCAGCAGTACCCCGCCCACCAGGCCGTGGCCCCCGGCCAGGAGGACTCCTCCGAGCCCGTCCTGCACATCCTTCCGCTGGGCAGCGGCCTGGTCCTGATCGGCCTCGGCCTCGGCCTCGCCTTCGTCGCCCTGCGGGTGCGGCGGAGCTAGGGCGTCTTGCGAAAGTCCCGTCGTTCGCCCGAAGGGCGGGCCGTGCGGCGTCAGGTGCGTGCTCCCGTCGTGCCGGGCGGAAGTCCTCGTACTGGATGTACCTGGGCTTTCGCCCGGTGCGGCGAGAGTGCGTGCATGGCGTCGCACGGCAGACGGGACTTTCGCAACACGCCCTCTAGCCGCCGGGTCCCGGGGGCGACGGCTCAGGGAGCGACGAGGAGTACCTTGCCGATGTGCCCGCTGGCCTCCACCAGCCGCTGCGCCTCGGCCGCCTCGGCCATCGGCATCTCCCGGTCGACGACCGGCCGGACATGACCGCCCTCGATCAACGGCCACACGTGCTCCCGCACGGCCGCGACGATGGCCGCCTTCTCGGCCAGCGGGCGCGCGCGCAGCGAGGTCGCGCTGATCGCGGCCCGCTTGCCGAGCAGGGCGCCGATGTTCAGCTCGCCCTTCACCCCGCCCTGCATACCGATGATCGCGAGCCGTCCGTTGACGGCGAGGGCCCGCACGTTCCGGTCCAGGTAGCTTGCGCCCATGTTGTCGAGGATGACGTCGGCCCCGGCACCGTCGGTGGCCTGCCGCACCTCGGCGACGAAGTCCTGGTCGCGGTAGTTCACGAGGATGTCCGCGCCGAGCTCCGCGCAGAAGTCCAGCTTCTCCTTGCTGCCCGCGGTGACCGCGACCTTGGCCCCGACCGACTTGCCCAGCTGGACGGCCATGGTGCCGATGCCGCTGGAGCCGCCGTGCACGAGCAGCGTCTCACCGGGGCGCAGGTGGGCGATCATGAAGACGTTGGACCAGACCGTGCAGGCCACCTCGGGCAGCGCGGCCGCCTGCTTCAGCTCCACGCCCGCGGGCACCGGCAGCAGCTGTCCGGCCGGGACGGCGGCCTTCTGCGCGTAGCCGCCGCCCGCGAGCAGTGCGCACACCTCGTCGCCGACCGACCAGCCGGAGACCGCGGGGCCGACCTCGACGATCCGGCCGGAGCACTCCAGGCCG
The DNA here is from genome assembly GCF_055567595.1 of Streptomyces sp. NPDC026515. Classification (NCBI taxonomy): domain Bacteria; kingdom Bacillati; phylum Actinomycetota; class Actinomycetes; order Kitasatosporales; family Streptomycetaceae; genus Streptomyces; species Streptomyces sp. NPDC026515. The sequence goes on along the minus strand of NZ_JBVHQD010000008.1, from coordinate 334,763 downwards.
GGATAGGCGGAGGCACCCGGCGGCGGGTAGTAGTTGCCCTGCCGCTGCAGGATGTCGGCGCGGTTGACGGCACTGGCCACCACCTCGACCAGCACCTCGCCCTCCCCGGCCACCGGATCGGGGACCTCGTCCCACACCAGCGCCTCGGGCCCACCAGGTTCGGGAATCGTGATCGCATACATGCGGCCGACGCTACCCCCAGCCCGGCCGCCCACGCCTCCGGTCAGGCCCGCGGCAGCGGCCGTATGTCGCGGTCAGGCCCGGGGCAGCGGCCGTATGTCCGGGGCGGTCCTGTTGCCCGGGGAGGCCCGCACGATCGTGATCAGCCGGTCCGTCGGCTGGATGGTGCCGACGGCCGGGTCGTCGTAGCCGAGGACCCGGTGTCCGCGCAGGACGCTTACCACCAGGTCGGACGTCTCGCGCGGGGTCTTGCCGACCTCGGCCTTGACCGCCGGGCGCTCCACCAGGTCAAGGCCGGTGCCCTGCTGGATCAGGTCCTCCATGACCATGCCGGCGGCCGGACTGAGCACGGACAGCCCCAGCAGGCGTCCGGCGGCACTGGCGCTGGTGATGACGGCGTCGGCGCCGGACTGCTTCAGCAGTGGCGCGTTCTCCTCCTCGCGGACGGCGGCCACGATCTTCGCGCCCTTGTTGAGCTGCCGGGCGGTCAGGGTCACCAGCACGGCCGTGTCGTCCCGCTGGGTGGCGATGATGATCTGCCGGGCCCGCTGCACCTCGGCCCGTTTCAGCACCTCGCTGCGGGTGGCGTCCCCGACCACCCCGGCGTACCCCTCCGCGGTGGCCGCCTCGATCGCCTTGGCGCTGGGGTCGACCACGACCACCTGCTCCGCCTTCAGCCCGGACACACAGACGGTCTGGACCGCCGAGCGCCCCTTCGTCCCGAAGCCGACGACGATGGTGTGATCCCGCAAGGCGGACCTCCAGCGGTTCTGGCGCCATTCCTCCCGGGTGCGTTCGGTGAGGACTTCGAGCGTGGTGCCGACCAGGATGATCAGGAACAGCACGCGCAGCGGCGTGATGACGAAGATGTTGGTCAGCCGGGCGGCGTCACTGACCGGGGTGATGTCGCCGTATCCGGTGGTGGAGAGGGTGACGGTCGCGTAGTAGAAGGCGTCGAGGAGGTCGATGCTGCCGTCCGAGGTGTCGTTGTAGCCGTCGCGGTCGGCATAGACGATGAAGGCGGTGGCGACCAGCACCAGCAGGGCCAGAGACAGTCGTTTGCTGACCTGGCGGATCGGGCGCTCCACCACTTTCGACGGGAGTTTCACCCGCTGGGTCACCAGATGTTCGTCCGCTTGGCGGGCGATGGCGTCATGACCCGGAAGTTTCACGTGAAACACACCTCGATCCCGGCGGCCGCCCACGGCAGGTCGAGGAGTTCCATCTCCTCACCCCGCTGTGCCCCGCCCGGCCGTACGACCGCGAGCGCGTCGGCGGCGGCGATGCCACGGAGCATCGCCGGGCCGTTGTAGTGCAGCGGGACGGCCGCGTCACCGCGCAGGACGACGGGGATGAGCCGGGTGTCGTACGGGTGTCCGTGCGTCGCCTCCGCCAGGGGCACCGCGTACGGCTCGGGGGCCGGGTGGGCCGCGAGGGTGCGCAGCAGGGGTTCGGCGAGGGTGAGCAGGCCGGAGACTGCGGCGAGGGGGTTGCCGGGAAGGCCCACGAGGTGCTGGTTCTGCTGGGTGCGGGCCAGCAGCATGGGGTGGCCCGGGCGGACCTTGACGCCGTCGACGAGGAGCTCGGCCCCGATGCGTTCCAGGGTGGAGTGCACATGGTCGACCGGGCCGGACGCGGTGCCACCGGTGGTGACCACGAGATCGGCGCTCGACGAGGTGATCGCCTTGTACAGGGCCTCGGCGTCGTCGCCGAGCCGGCGTACGGCAATCACCTCGGCGCCGATCGCACGCAGCCAGGACGGCAGCATCGGGCCGAGCGCGTCCCGGATGCGTCCCTCGCTCGGGAGCCCTTCGGTGATCAGCTCGTCCCCGAGGATCAGGACTTCGGCCCGGGGGCGGGGGACGACCGTGACGCTGTCGTATCCGGCGGCCGCGGCGAGGCCGAGGACGGCCGGGGTGACCAGGGTCCCGACCGACAGCAACTGGTCACCGCTGCGGCACTCCTGGCCGCGCGGCCGGATGTCCTGACCGTGCACGACCTCACGGGTGGGGTGCAGCCGGCCCTGGGTGTCGGTACGGCCGTGTTCGCTGCGCAGCACGGCGGTGGTGTCCGCCGGGATCCGGGCGCCGGTGGCGATCCGTACCGCCTCGCCGTCGATGAGCGGCTCGGGCTGTGCGTGTCCGGCCAGCACGCCCTCGTCGCGCACGTCCCAGGGTCCGGGGCCGGCCACCGCCCAGCCGTCCATCGCGGAGGTGTCGAAGGAGGGCAGGTCGGTCAGCGCGTTGAGCGGTGCGGCCAGGGCCAGACCGAGGGCCTCGGCCAGCGGTACGGAGACGGGGGCACGGCGGGCACCGGAGCGGGCGGCGCGGGCGGCGGTCTCACGGGCCTGGGGCCAGGGGGTGGCGCGGTGCTGGTGCGCCGAGGGGCCGCCGTGGGCGTGCGCGTCCTGGGCGACGGGCGGCGTCCGGCCGGCGGCGCCCTCCCCGAACTCCCTGGGCTCCCTGGGTTCTCTCACGAGGGCGAGTGCCTCCTCGACGTCGAGATCGTCGTCGGTGCCCCCGGCGGACTCTCCGACCCGGATACCGGGGCCGGTCACCGGCCGGGCCCGGAGCCGGGGGCGGCCTTCCCGGAAGCGGACTGCCCGGCGGCGTTCGCCTCCTCCCCCCAGCGCACGGCCAGGGCGGCGGCCTTGCGGGCCGCCTCGGCCACCGCCTCCGGGCCCCCATTGCCCTGCGCCGCCGCGTAGCCGACGAGGAACGTGGTCAGCGGGGCGGCCGGGCGGGCCACGCCGTGCGCGGCGTCCCTGGCCAGGTCGAGCAGGACGCGGGTGTCGACGTCCAGGTCGATGCCCAGTTCGTCCTTGACTGCGGAGATCCATTCATCCAACACGTGACCATGCTCCCTGATGCGTGCCCTGGCGTCGGCGATGTCGTCCCAGGTGTCGCAGTCGAAGGACGCGAGGGGGTCCGGGACACGGGTGAGATCGAGTGCGGCGGTCAGGCGCCGCAGGGGGAGGCCGGTGAGACCGGGGGCGCCGCGGCCGGGGGCCTCGCCGTCGTCTCCACCGTCGTCTCCGCCGCCCCGGGCCAGGGCCGACAGGGCGTGGCGGAGCGGTGCCGTGCGGTAGGCCGCGACGAGGGGCTGGTCGCGGCCGTCGGTGTCGGTGAGCAGGGCCCCGTCGGCGCCGGTGGCGTGCAGGGCGGCCAACAGCCGCTCCACGGTCGCCCGTTCGAGGAAGGGGAGGTCGGCGGAGAGTACGACCGCGCGGTCGGCGGTGGTGTGACGCAGGCCGGCGTCGAGGGCGGCGACCGGGCCGCCGCCCGGGGGGTCCTCGCGGGTCCAGCGGACCGGGCGCGGGGTGGGGCGCGGAGCCGCCACGACGACGGTGTCCCGGGCTCCGGCGCAGGCCGTCAGCACGCGGTCGAGCAGCGGGCGGCCGCCCACCCGGACGGAGGGTTTGTCGGCCCCGCCGAGGCGTCTCGCGGCGCCGCCGGCCAACACGATCGCGTCGTAGGCCGGCGGCTCGGTGTCGGTCACCTTTCGAGTATGGGGGGAGGGTGGATCACTGGGAACCGATAGCGGGCGGGCGATCTGCGCGGCGCGGTGGCAGGGGTGCTCCGGCTAGAGCGTCCTGAGCAGCACCGCCGGGTTCTCCACGCAGTCGGCCACGTAGCGCAGGAAGCCGCCCGCCGTGCCGCCGTCGCAGACCCGGTGGTCGAAGGTGAGGGACAGCTGGACGACCTGCCGGACCGCCAGTTCGCCCTCGTGCACCCACGGCTTCGGGACGATGCGGCCCACGCCCAGCATCGCCGCCTCGGGGTGGTTGATGATCGGCGTGGAGCCGTCGACGCCGAAGACGCCGTAGTTGTTCAACGTGAAGGTGGAGCCGGTGAGTTCGCCGGGGGTGAGTTTCCCGGCGTGGGCCGCCTCGGTCAGCCGGGCGAACTCCGCGGTCAGGGCCTCGGCGTCGCGGGTGTGGGCGTCCCGGACGACGGGGACCACCAGGCCCCGGTCGGTCTGGGCGGCGAAGCCCAGGTGGATCTGGTCGAGTCGGACGATCTCGCGGGCCTCCACGTCGACGTAGGAGTTCAGCTCGGGGTACCGGGCCAGGGCGGCCGTGCTGATCCTGGCGAGGAGCGCGAGGAGGGAGATCTTCGGGGCCGCCGCCGCGTTCATCGCGGTCCGGGCGCGCATCAGCTCGGTCGCGTCGGCGTCCACCCAGCAGGTCGCGTCGGGGATCTCGCGGCGGCTGCGGGAGAGCTTGTCGGCGACCGCGCCCCGGATGCCCTTGAGGGGCGTACGGGTGCCGGACCTGGCGTGCGGCGGGGCGGCCGCGGCGCCGGCTGTGCCCGCCTTCACCGTGCCCGCCGCGGAGTTCGGCAGGCCGGCCGGGGTCCTGGTGGCGGCGCGGGCCGCACCGACCCGCAGGGCGTCCTCGACGTCGGCGCGCAGGATCAGGCCGTCGGGGCCCGAGCCGGACAACCGGCGCAGGTCCAGGTCGTTGTCCCGGGCGAGCCGGCGGACCAGGGGCGAGATCACCGGCACGGGGCCCTCGGTGACCGGGGGCGGTGCGGGCACGCTCGCGTGGACCGCGGTCTCGACGGCGGCCGGCTTCCCGGCCGTGCCGTTGGCCCGGTCCGGTGCGGTGGGGCGGGCCCGGCGGCGGCGCGCCGGGGGTGCCCCGGTGCCGTAGCCCACCAGAACGTTGCCGGAGCCCTCGGGCTCGGGGGCGGGGGTGTCCGCACCGACGGCGACCGTCAGCAGCGGTGCGCCGACGGGCAGTTCGGCGCCCTCCTCCCCGAAGCGGGCCGTGACCACACCGCCGTAGGGACACGGGACCTCGACCATCGCCTTGGCCGTCTCGACCTCGACGACCGGCTGGTCGATCGCGACGACCTCGCCGACCTGGACCAGCCAGCTGACGATCACCGCCTCGGTCAGCCCCTCCCCGAGATCGGGCAGTTTGAACTCCAGCACCTGTGCCATCAGCCCTCGGCCTCCCACTGCAGACGCGCCACCGCGTCCAGGATGCGGTCCACACCGGGCAGATGGTGGCGCTCCAGCATCGGCGGCGGGTAGGGAATGTCGAACCCGGCCACGCGCAGCACCGGCGCCTCCAGGTGGTGGAAGCAGCGCTCCGTGACCCGGGCCGCGATCTCCCCGCCCGGTCCGCCGAACCCGCCCGACTCGTGTACGACGACCGCGCGCCCGGTGCGCCGTACCGAGGCGCAGACCGTCTCGTCGTCGAACGGCACCAGGGAGCGCAGGTCGACGACTTCGAGGTCCCAGCCCTCCGCCTGGGCGGCCTCGGCGGCTTCGAGGCAGACCGGCACGGAGGGGCCGTACGTGATGAGCGTGGCACTGCGCCCCGTGCGGCGCACCACCGCGCGGCCGATGGGTTCGACGTCCGTCGGCTGCTCGGGGTTCCAGGTGTCCTTGGACCAGTACAGGCGCTTGGGTTCGAGGAAGACGACCGGGTCGTCGGAGGCGATGGCGGCGCGCAGCAGGCCGTAGGCGTCGGCGACCGTGGCGGGGGTGACGACGTGCAGTCCGGGGGTGGCCATGTAGTAGGCCTCGGAGGAGTCGCTGTGGTGCTCGACGCCGCCGATGCCGCCGCCGTAGGGGATGCGGACGGTGATCGGCAGGGGCATCCGGCCGCGGGTGCGGTTGCGCATCCGGGCGACATGGCTGATCAGCTGCTCGAACCCGGGATAGGCGAAGGCGTCGAACTGCATCTCCACGACCGGGCGCAGCCCGTACATGGCCATGCCGACGGCGGTGCCGAGGATGCCGGCCTCGGCGAGCGGGGTGTCGGTGCAGCGGTCCTCGCCGAACTCCTTGGCGAGGCCGTCGGTGACCCGGAAGACCCCGCCGAGGGCGCCGACGTCCTCGCCCATGACGTGCACGGCGGGGTCGGCGGCCATCGCGTCGCGCAGGGCGCGGTTGAGCGCCTGTGCCATGGTGGCGGGCTTGACGGCGACGGTCGTCATCGGTCGCCGCCTTCCCGGCCGTCCTGCTCGGCTTCCAGCTCGGCCCGCAGCAGGGCGCGCTGCTCGCGCAGCTGGCTGGTGGTCTCGGCGTACACCTGGTCGAAGAGGGCCATGGGGTCGAGCTCCGGGTCGCGGTTCATGCGCTCGCGCAGGTCGGCGGCCATGGTCTCGGCGTCCTCGCGGGTGTTCCGCACGAGGTCGTCGTCGAGCAGGCCGCGGTCGGTCAACTCGCGCTCCAGCAGCAGGATGGGGTCGTGGTCGCGCCAGGCGTCCACCTCGGCGTCGCCCCGGTAGCGGGTGGCGTCGTCGGCGTTGGTGTGGGCGTCGATGCGGTAGGTCACCGCCTCGACCAGGGTGGGACCGCCGCCCTCGCGCGCGTGCCGCACGGCGTCGGAGAGGACCTGGTGCACGGCGGCCGCGTCGTTGCCGTCGACCAGGCGGCCCGGCATCCCGTATCCGACGGCTTTGTGGGCCAGGGAGGGGGCGGCGGTCTGCTTGTCGAGCGGGACGGAGATGGCGAAGCCGTTGTTCTGGACCAGGAAGACGACCGGGGCCCGCCAGACCGCGGCGAAGTTCAGCGCCTCGTGGAAGTCGCCCTCGCTGGTGCCGCCGTCGCCGACCATGGCGAGCGCGACCACGTCGTCGCCCTTGAGCCGGGCCGCGTGGGCGAGGCCGACCGCGTGCGGGAGCTGGGTGGCGAGCGGGGTGGAGAGCGGAGCCACGCGGTGGGCGTGGGGGTCGTAGCCGGTGTGCCAGTCGCCGCGCAGCAGGGTGAGCGCCTCCACGGGGTCCACGCCCCGGGCGACGACCGCGAGGGTGTCGCGGTAGCTGGGGAAGAGCCAGTCGCGCTCCTCCAGGGCGAGCGCGGCGGCGACCTCGCAGGCCTCCTGGCCGGTGCTGGACGGGTAGACGGCGAGACGGCCCTGCTTGGTGAGGGCGGTGGCCTGTGTGTTGTACCGGCGGCCGTGCACCAGCCGGGTGTAGAGCCGGCGCAGCAGCTCCGGGTCGGCCTTGGCGGCCGCCTCGGTCCCGAGGACGCGGTACGGCCGCTCGTCGGGCAGCAGGGGCGCGGGGTCCGTCCGGGGTTGCCAGGCGGGCGGCGGCGACGGGCGGTATGCGCCGCGCTGCTCCAGGACCGTCATGACGGCACCTCCTCGTGGGGGTGGCTACAGGAGACGGACCGGCTGTGACCCGTCTCACCTACCGATTGTTCGGTCGTCAGCACATTTTGGCTACAGGCGGCTCCAGGCTGTGGACAAACGGTTCTCCACAACCTGGAATGAATGCAGTACGTCCATAACAGGAAGGCGGGGGGACATGCCACCTGAACAAATGGCCGAGGGGCCGCGGGACAGTGCGGGGCTGCCGCCCGCCCGCCCGCTGGACGCCATTGATCAGGACATCCTGCAGATCCTCCAGGCGGACGGCCGGGCCTCGATACGGACGGTCGCCGAACGGGTCCATGTCTCGCGCGCCAACGCCTACGCGCGTATCAACCGGCTCGTCGAGGACGGGGTGATCCGCGGTTTCGGCGCCCGCGTGGACCATGAGCGGGCCGGCCACGGCACCTCCGCCTACATCACGCTGAAGATCGTCCAGAACACCTGGCGCACGGTGCGCGAGGAGTTGCGGCAGCTGCCGGGCGCCGACCACATCGCCTTGGTGGGCGGGGACTTCGACGTCCTGCTGCTGGTGCACACGCCCGACAACAGGGCACTGCGCGAGCTGGTGCTGACCCGGCTCCAGGCGATCCCGGAGGTGCTCAGCACCCGCACGCTGCTGGTGTTCGAGGAGGAGGACCTGGGGCCGGGCGGCTGAGGCCGGGCACCCGGGTCAGGCCGCGCGGAGCCCTGAGAACACCAGGCGCGCCACCGCGTCGGAGACCTCGCGCTCGGTCGAGCCGCGCCCGTCCGGGCGGTACCACTCCACGATCGAGTTGACCATGCCGAAGACCAGCCTGGTGGCGAGGCGCACCTCGACGTCGGCGCGCACGTCCCCGTCGGCGGCGGCCGCCCTCAGCAGGTCGGCCACCCGGTGGTCGAAGTCCCGGCGCCGCTCCAGCGCCCACCGTTCGGTGTCGGTGTTGCCCCGCACCCGCAGCAGCAGCGTCACGTACGGCAGTTCGGTGATCAGCACCTCCACCATGCGCCGTACGACGTGCTCCAGGCGGTCCACCGCGCGCCCCACGCGCGCGTGCTCCTCGTCGAGGATCCCGAACAGGCCGTCCAGGGCACGGCTGACGGCCCGGCGCAGCAGTTCCTCCTTGCCGGAGACATGGTGGTAGATGGACGACTTGGAGATGCCGGCCGCCTTGGAGAGGTGCTCCATGGAGGTGCCGTCGTAACCGCGCTCGATGAAGACCTGCACGGCCACCGAGAGCAGGGTCTCCGGGGTGTACGTGTCGCGCTTGGCGGTGGTCATGAGGCGCCCTCCCGCTTCTCGGTGGCGTACGCGTGGCGATAGAGCGCGAGGGAGGGCGCGTAGCGGCCGCTCGGGTCGCGCAGGTGCAGGTCGTCGAGGAGGTCGTAGGCGAAGTCGCGGCCCAGGCGGCGGCTCCACTCGAACGGGCCGAGCGGGTAGTTCACGCCCAGGCGCATCGCGGTGTCGATGTCCTCCTCGGTGGCGACGCCCTTGGCGACGGCGTCGTGCGCGAGGTCGATGATCCGGGCGACCGTGCGGGCGACGATCATGCCGGGCACGTCACCGATGACGCTGACCTGCTTGCCGAGCGCCTGGAAGAGACCGACGGCCTCGCTGAGCGTCCGGGGCAGGGTGTCGTGTCCCGCGGACAGCGCGACGCGGGTGGCGCGGCGGTAGTCGAGCGCCAGGTCGAAGTAGACGACGTCCCGGAACTCCACCGAGGTCTGGCCGTCGGCGAGGACCAGCTGGCCGCCGCTGGGCAGGACCAGCCGGGTGCCGTGGTCCTCGTCCTCCTCGCGGACCTGGATGCCCGCCTCGCGGATCATCGCGAGCAGTTCGGCGGCCGGGCCCATGGTGCCCTCGGCGACGACGTAGGAGGGCGCGTCGGCCGGCTCGGCGGTGTGCGGCTCGGGGCGCTCGGCGTCGTCCGCGTAGTCGTACCAGCCATGCCCGGTCTTGCGGCCCAGGTGACCCGACTCGACGAGCCGGCGCTGGGCCAGGGAGGGCGTGAAGCGGACGTCCTGGAAGAAGGCCTGCCACACGGAGTGCGTGACGGACTCGTTGACGTCCTGGCCGATCAGGTCGGTCAGTTCGAACGCGCCCATCCGGAAGTCACCGCTCTCACGCAGTACCGCGTCGATGGTGGCCGGGTCCGCGGCCTGCGCCTCGTAGACCGCGAACGCCTCGGCGTAGAAGGGCCGCGCGATGCGGTTGACGATGAAGCCGGGGGTGTCCGCGCAGGCGACCGGCGTCTTGCCCCAGGCGCGGGCCGTCTCGTACGCGCGCGTGGCCGACGTGACGTCGGTGGCGAACCCGGAGACCACCTCGACCAGCGGCAGCAGCGGAGCCGGATTGAAGAAGTGCAGGCCCACCAGCCGGGCTGCGCCGCGCAGGCCGCCGCCGATGGCGGTCACCGACAGGGAGGAGGTGTTGGTCGCCAGCAGACAGTCGCCGTCGACGATGTCCTCCAGCGCCCGGAACAGCTCCTGCTTGACCTCCAGCCGCTCCTGGACGGCCTCCACCACCAGCGTGCAGTCCGCGAACTCGGTGAGCTCCCCGGCGGCCAGCAGCCGGGCGCGGGCCGCGTCGCGGTCGGCGCCCGTCATGCGGCCCCGCTCGACCAGCCGGTCGAGACGGGCGCCGATCGCCGCGGCGGCGTCCCGGGCCCGTCCGGGCACGGCGTCGTACAGCCTGACGGGATGGCCCGCGACGAGTGCGACCTGGGCGATGCCCTGGCCCATGGTGCCGGCGCCGGCGACCCCCACGGGGCTGCTGAGGTCGAGTGCTGTCATGTCCGCGATCCTCCCGCACGGGGATTTCCACAGATGCGGCAGGCCCCCTTGTCCCGACCGATCGTTCGGTTACTCTAACCCTGTCCGGCCGTTTCCGCCCAGGTCATGAGCTCGAAGGGGAGCTCATCAGACGAGGAGTTGGTCCCGCATGACCGCCGAACTCACCGTGCACGAGCTGATCGCCAAGCACCGGCCCACGCTTGACCAGGCCCTGGAGGCGATCCGCACCCGCGCCTACTGGTCCCCCCATCCCGAGCACCCCAAGGCCTACGGCGAGCACGGCAGCCTGGACGCGGCGGCCGGCAAGGCCGCCTTCGACGCCCTCCTCGGCACGCGCGTGGACCTCGGCCAGCCCGGCACCGACGACTGGCTGGGCGGCGAGGTCTCCCCGTACGGCATCGAACTGGGCGTGACCTACCCGCACGCCGACGTCGACACACTGCTGCCCGCCATGAAGTCCGGCCAGCGCGCGTGGCGCGACGCGGGCGCGGAGGCGCGCGCGGTGGTGTGCCTGGAGATCCTCAAGCGGATCAGCGACCGGACGCACGAGTTCGCGCACGCGGTCATGCACACCAGCGGCCAGGCGTTCATGATGGCGTTCCAGGCGGGCGGCCCGCACGCCCAGGACCGCGGCCTGGAAGCGGTGGCCTACGCGTACGTCGAGCAGGTCCGCACCCCCGACACGGCCGAGTGGTCCAAGCCGCAGGGCAAGCGCGACCCGCTCGCGCTGACGAAGACCTTCAAGCCGGTCCCGCGCGGGATCGCCCTGGTCGTCGGCTGCAACACGTTCCCGACGTGGAACGGCTACCCGGGCCTGTTCGCCTCCCTCGCCACGGGCAACGCGGTCCTGGTGAAGCCGCACCCGCGCGCGGTACTGCCGCTCGCCCTCACCGTGCAGGTCGCCCGCCAGGTGCTCGCCGAGGCCGGCTTCGACCCGAACCTGGTGGCACTGACGACGGAACGCCCCGGCGAGGGCATCGCGAAGACGCTCGCCACCCGCCCGGAGATCAAGATCATCGACTACACGGGCTCCACCGCCTTCGGCGACTGGCTGGAGGCCAACGCCCGGCAGGCCCAGGTGTACACCGAGAAGGCCGGTGTCAACACGGTCCTGGTCGAGTCGACCGACGACTACAAGGGGATGCTCTCCAACCTGGCGTTCTCGCTCTCCCTGTACAGCGGCCAGATGTGCACCACCCCGCAGAACCTGCTGATCCCCCGCGACGGCATCCGCACCGACGAAGGACCCCGGACCTACGACGAGGTGGTGTCCGGCATCGCCCGCGCGGTCGACGGCCTGCTCGGCGACGACGCCCGCGCCAACGCGCTGCTCGGCGCGATCGTCAACCCCGACGTCAAGGCCCGCCTGGAGGCCGCCGCCGGACTGGGCGAGGTCGCCCTCCCCTCCCGGGAGATCACCAACCCGGAGTTCCCGGACGCGGTCGTCCGCACCCCGGTGATCGTGAAGCTGGACGGCGCCAAGCCGGACGACGAGGCCGCGTACATGAGCGAGTGCTTCGGGCCGGTCTCCTTCGCGGTCGCCGTCGACTCGGCCTCCGACGCGGTGGAACTGCTGCGGCGCACGGTCCGGGAGAAGGGCGCGATGACGGTCGGCGCGTACACCGTCGACCCGGACGTGGAGAGCGCCGTGGAGGAGGTCTGCCTGGAGGAGGCCGTCCAGCTGTCGCTGAACCTGGTCGGCGGGGTCTACGTCAACCAGACGGCCGCGTTCTCCGACTTCCACGGCTCGGGCGGAAACCCGGCGGCCAACGCGGCCCTGTGCGACGGGGCGTTCGTGGCGAACCGGTTCCGGGTGATCGAGGTGCGCCGGGAGGCGTAGCCGTTCGGGGAGGCCGATCGCCGTCGGGAACCGCGGATCCGTCGCAACTGGCCCCGCGGTTCCCCGCGCCCCTGCCTGGGCGTGGCGGCCGGGGCCCGCTACAGGGCACTCCAGTGGTACAAGGTCATCGCCACGCTGGTCGCCAGGTTGTAGCTGCTCACCTGCGGGCGCATCGGCAGTCGCAGCAGGTGGTCGGCACGCGCGCGCAGGTCCGCCGACAGACCCGTTCGTTCCGACCCGAAGGCGAGGATCGCGTTGTCCGGGAGCTTGGTGCCCCGGATGTCCTCGCCTTCCGGGTCCAGCGCGAACACCGGGCCCGGCGGCAGCTCCGGCACGGTCAGGCGCTCGACCGCCGTCGCGAAGTGCAGGCCCGCGCCGCCTCGTACGACCGTCGGGTGCCAGGGGTCGAGCGTGCCGGTCGTGATCACTCCTGTCACACCGAAGCCCGCCGCCAGGCGGATCACCGCGCCGGCGTTGCCGAGGTTGCGGGGTTCGTCGAGGACCACGACGGGGGCCGAGCGCGGATCGCGGGCCAGCTCGCGCAGATTGGCCTCGCGGGACGGCCGTACCGCCAGCGCCGCCACCGCCGTGGGATGCGGGCGGGAGACCAGCGACGCGTACACCTGCGACGGCACCTCGGTCAGCAGGGCGGCCAGTGCCTCCCGCACGTCCGGCGCCAGCTCGTCCGCCAGGGCCAGCGCCGCCGCCCGGTCCGTGGTGACCGCCACCGGCACCTGTGCCCCGAAGCGCAGGGCGTGCTTGAGGGCGTGGAAGCCGTCGAGGAGGACGGCTGAACCCGCCGGCAGCGCCCAGCGGTCCAGGGGGTCGGTCATGCCCCGAAGCCTACGCGGGGCTGTTCGTCGGCCTCCGCGGAGCGAGCGGGCGGCAGCGACGGACCGCCGCGCCGCCGCACGCGGTCGCGTGCGCGTGCCGCCCGGCCGCCCAGCCAGAGCAGGAAGGCCGTCGGCAGGAAGACCGAGTCCGCCGCGATCATGGCCAGCGAGAAGAACGGCAGGCCGAGGACGACCGCGATCACCGCGTGCTCGGTCATCATGGCGGCCAGCAGCACGTTCTTGACCCGGCGGTTGAACAGCGTGAACGGGAAGGCGACCTGGACGATGACCGTCCCGTAGGTCACCAGCATCACCAGGGTGCCGTTGGCGGACAGCAGGTCGGCGAGGGCCGGCCAGGGCGAGAAGTAGTCCAGGTGGAGGGGGTAGTAGACGGCGGTGCCATCCTGCCAGCGGGAACCCTGGATCTTGTACCAGCCCGCGGTGGCGTAGATCAGGCAGGCCTCGGCCATGATCAGGAACAGGGCGCCGTTGTGCAGGACGTTGGCGACGACGTCCAGCAGGATCCGGGGCTCGGGTGTACGCGCCCGGCGGCCCGTCGCCCACCACAGGGCGGCGCCCGCCCAGGCCGCCCACAGCAGGGCCGGCACCAGCCAGCCGCCGCCGGTGCGCCCGGTGAGGGCCGCCGCGACCAGCAGGACACCCGACACCGCCCACAGCGCCGGCCCGGCCCGGTCGGTGACCGGCCCCTCGGCACGCGCGCGTGCCGCCCGGCGCGCGTCCAGGGACCACACCTGGCCGCAACGGGTGAACACCAGGTAGAGGGACATCAGGTGCAGCACGTTGTCGCCGCCGTCGCCCACGAACACGCTGCGGTTCTGCAGGGACAGCACGCCGACCATGAACAGCAGGGACATCGCGCGGGTGTGCCAGCCCACCAGCAGCAGGGCGCTGGAGACGACGGCCAGCAGGTAGAAGACCTCGAAGAAGGCCTGGCCGTCGGAGGCCAGCAGCGCCGTGAAGGCGTGGTTGTCCGCGGTCAGCTGCTGGGCCAGGCCGAAGCTCCAGGGGCCGTCGGGGCCGTACAGCTCCTGGCGGTGCGGGTACTCGCGCAGCAGGAACAGCAGCCAGGTGGCGGCGAAGCCGATGCGTACGACGGCCGTCTGGTAGGGGCCGAGCGCCGACCCGGTGACCCGGGCGATGGCGCGGGACAGGCACAGGGCGAGACGGCTCATCGCACACCTCCGCCGGCCTCGTCGGCCGTGACCGTCCACCAGGGCAGCACCCGGTAGACGGGCGTGTCGGAGACCTTCTCGCCGCTCCAGTCCGGCGGGGGCACATCGGTGGTGCTGGAGCGCACCTGGACGCGGGCGATGGTGCCCTTCTCGCTGGTCGCGTCCCCCTCGTACATGCGCATCACGACGATCCGGCGCAGGTACTGCTCCGACAGGGAGCCGCGCAGACCGATCGGTCGGTTGTCGTTGCCGTGGGTGGTGACGAAGAAGTCCCAGGCCCGGCGCAGTTCGTTCTGCACGGTGTGGCTCGGCAGCAGGCTGCCGTCGATGGCCTGGCCGTCCTGCGCGGACAGGTCGTTCCAGCCCGTGGTGGCCGTGGTGCCGTCCTGCATCCGGACGTCCGCGCGCACCTGTACGGCGATGTTCTGCTGGAGCGGGTTCGGCGCGAACAGCTTCCAGTTCTGCTCGAACTCCGGGTACACCCACTCCTCTATCGCCTTGCCGTGCTGCTTCGTCACCGTGTTCGCCGGCGCGACGCTCAGGAACACCATCCCGAGGTGGACACAGGTGGTGACGGCGACCAGGGCCAGCGCGAGGGCCGCGCCGACCTGGTAGCGCGGGGAGAGGGCGGCGACGCCGGCGCGGGGCGGGGCGAGCGGCGGCTGCTCCTGCCGAACCCCTTCGACGGGTCCGGCAGGCCCCGGATCAGGACGCGGCGCGACCGGACCTTCCGGCCCCTGCCGGGCGTCCGAGTCGCCGTCGTACGCGTCCATGCCGCCCCGTTCCCCGGTACCGCCGTGCCGTCCGGACGACCCGTCCGGGGCCGACCGGTGTGCCGCTGCCCGGCACTCGCACGGAACGGTACTCAGCACCGGCCGCCGGGCGCAGCCCCGGGGAGGGGCCCAGCAGCGTGGCCATCGCCACTCCGACCGTCCCCGGCGGCGGCCCTACGGCGGTTCACCGGGGTCTCCGGCCCAGCTCACAGCGGATCCGACGGGGACGAGAAGGGCCCGTGGAACTCCGCCCGACGAGCTGTCCACAGGCGGCGCCGGAGGTTTTCCACAGCGATGGGTGGATCAGGCGTTGACCGCCCGGGCCCGGAGCATGCGACGAACGGTGTCGGAGCGTTCCAGGAGGGTGTTGCGGACCACGGGGGCCGCTTCCTGGATCGCCTGCTGGGCCCTCTCGACGTACGCGGAGTCGATGGCGTACGGCGGGAAGAGCTGGGAGGTGTAGACCATCGCCGGGATCATTCCGCCCTGGTCCAGCCGCGGGATCTCGGCCAGGTACCGCTCGGCGTAGGGGGCGAGCAGGGCGTCCTGGCCCGGGCGCCAGAAGGCGGCCGCCACCGCGCCGACCGACTGGACCGGCACGGTGCGGTCCACGGCCAGCCGCTGCCAGGTCTCCGCCTTGGCGGCCGGGTCGGGGACGGCGGCGCGGACGGTGAGGGCGCGGACCCACGCGTCGGGGTCGGGGTCGCGTTCCAGCAGGGCCGCGGACTCGGCGGTCACGTCGCCGCCGAGTTCGGCCTCGCGGACAAGGGCGCGCCAGCGCAGGTCCACGTCGTCGCCGGCCTGGTCGCGGAGCCGGGCCAGGCCCTCGGCGGTCGCGGTGCGGGCCAGGCCGCGCAGGGCCACCTGGCGGCGGCCCGGGTCGTCGGCGAGTTGCAGGCAGACCCCGGCCACGGCCTCCGTCAGTGCGGGACGGTCGGCGTCCGGGGCCCAGAGCTCGGCGATGTTGGTGACGAGGGTCAGGAAGGGCTCGATCACGGCGTCGGACGTCTCGGCGGCGAGGACCGCGGTGAGGCATCGTCCGGCCTCGGCCGCCGTGGCCTCCCCGGCCGTGAGCATGTCCCAGACGGTGGCGACGGCCACGCCCCGCGAGATGGCCGTGGGCAGCCGGGCCGCCACGCGGAACAGGGTGTCCCGGACGGCGGGGTCCGGACGGGTGGTGGCGAAGGTGAGGTCGTCGTCGTTGATCAGGAGCAGGTCGGAGGTGGCGGGAAGGCCGGTGACCGGGGTGCGGGGCTCGCTCACCTCGACGCGGACCAGGGCGGTGCGTTCGAGGGCGTCGCCCGTGCGGTCGTACGCACCGACCGCGAGGACCTGCGGGCGCGGGGTGCCGTCGGCGACCAGGATCACGGTGGAGCCGTCATGCTCCAGGGTGAAGCGGTCGGTGCCGGCCGTCTCCAGCCAGGCCTTGCGCCAGGTGGCGAGGTCCCTGTCACCGGCCTCGGCGAGGGCGTCGATCAGGTCCTGGAGGGTGGTGGTGCCCCAGGCGTGGCGGGCGAAGTAGGCCGCCATGCCGGTGCGGAACCGGTCCTCGCCCACGTAGGTCATCAACTGCTGGAGGACGGAGGCGCCCTTGGGGTACGTGATGCTGTCGAAGATCGACGCGGCCTGGGCGACGTCGTGGATGGGCTGGTGGATCGGGTGGGAGACCGGGCCCTGGTCGGAGAGGTAGGCCCTGAGCTTGCCGCCGGCGAGGTGGCCGGCCCACACGTCGGTGTAACGGGTGGCCCCCTCGGCGGCCCAGTGGCAGGCGAACTCGGCGAAGGCCTCGTTCAGCCAGAGGTCGTCCCACCAGCGCATGGTGACGATGTTGCCGAACCACATGTGCGCCATCTCGTGCAGCAGCACGACGGCGAGCAGCTCGCGTTCAGCGTGGGTCGGCGTGGCCCGGCGCAGGAACATGTCCGACCAGGTCACACAGCCGTAGTTCTCCATCGCGCCGCCGAACTCGGGCATGAAGACCTGGTCGTACTTGCGCTGCGGGAACGGCATCGCGAAGGCCTCGGCGAAGAAGGCGAGGCCCTGGCCGGTCAGGGTGAAGATCTCGTCGGCGTCGCGCTCCAGGACCTCGGCGAGCGAGCGGCGGGCGAAGACGCCGAGGCCGTGGCCGCCGGCCTCGCGGCGGATCTCGTGGAAGGGGCCCGCGTTGACGACGGTGTTGTACACGGACAGCGGCGGGGTGTCCGGGAAGCTCCAGCGGCGGGCGGCGCCCTGCTCCTCGACGCGCGGGTCGCCGGAGTTGCTGAGCACGGTCCAGGCGGCCGGGGCGGTGACGGTGAAGGCGTGCGGAGCCTTGAGGTCGGGCTGGTCGAAGCAGGCCCAGACGAAGCGGGCCTCGTCGGGTTCGAAGCTGGTCCAGAGGTAGACCTCGCCGTCGGCGGGGTCGACGGCCTTGTGGGCGCCCGGGCTGGTCGTGGTGTCGGCCTGGAGGCTCTCGACCCGCAGCACGTTGCGCGCGGCCAGGCCGGGCAGCGGGATCCGGCCGTCGTCGCCCGGGGTGAGGGCGGTGCCGTTGAGGGTGGCGGAGCGTACCTCGGCCGCACAGTCGACGAAGGTCTCGGCGCCCGGCTCCGAGCAGGTGAACGTCACCGTCGAGACGCAGCGGATCTCCGGCCCGTCCGGCAGGGCGGTGAGGTCGATGTCGACGTCGTACCGCTCGACCGTGACCAGCGCGGACCGGCGCTCGGCCTCGATGCGGGTCAGGCTTCGGATCCCCATGTGTCCTCCCTCGTGTGCCCGTCCACACCGGCGGACAGCGGCCGACAGCCTACGACGGAAGGAACTGGTGATCGCAGCGGTTTCCCGTTCCCTTCTTCTAGAACCTGTTCTATCTTGACGGACCGTCAGATCAGCGGACCGGCCGGGAGGACAGGACCGTGGACTTCACCTTCACCGAGGAGCAGCTGGCGGCGGCCGAGGCGGCACGCGGGGTGTTCGCCGCGGTGGCACCGGACGCGGTGCCGAGCCCCGCGCTGACCACCGGGGCCGTGGCCGAGCACTTCGACCGGGAACTCTGGGACACACTGGCCGGCGCGGACCTGCTGAGCCTGCTGTCCGCCGAGGAGTACGGCGGGGCGTCACTGGACGCGATCGCGCTCTGCCTGGTGCTGCGGGAGTCGGCGAAGGTGCTGGCCCGGGTGCCGCTGCTGGAGAACAGCGCGGCCATGGCGGCCGTGCAGGCCTACGGCGACACGGAGCTGAGGGACCGGCTGCTGGCGCGGGCGGGCCGCGGCGAACTGGTGCTGACCGTCGCCGCGAGCGGCCGCACCGGGCACGACCCGGCCGAGCTGGCGGTGACCGCGCGCCGGGACGGTGACGGGTGGGTGCTGGACGGGGTGCAGACCGCGGTGCCGTGGGTGTACGACGCCGGTCTCGTCCTCGTACCGGCGCACACCGACGGCGACCGGAGCGTACTGGCGCTGGTGGCGCCGTCGGGTGACGGGGTCACGCTCGCCGAGCAGGTGTCGACCAGCGGGGAAAGGCTCGGCGAGCTGCGGCTGGAGTCGGCGCGGGTCGCCGGGCCGGACGTGGTGACGGCGCGAGGGGCCTGGGAGTGGCTGCGGGAGCTGCTGGCGACCGGGACGTGTGCGCTGGCGCTCGGGGTGGGTGAGCGGGTGCTGCGGATGACCAGTGAGTACACGGGGAAGCGGGAGCAGTTCGGGCATCCCGTCGCCACGTTCCAGGCGGTCGCCGTGCAGGCCGCCGACCGGTACATCGACCTGCGCGCCATGGAGGCGACGCTGTGGCAGGCGGCGTGGCGGATCGCCTCCGGGGCGGCCGGGGCGTTGCCGGCGGCCGGGGACGTGGCGGTGGCGAAGATCTGGGCGGCGGAGGGCGTGCGGCGGGTGGTTCAGACCGCGCAGCACCTGCACGGCGGGTTCGGGGCCGACACGGATTACGTGCTGCACCGCTACCACGCCTGGGCGAAGCACCTCGAGCTGGCGCTCGGGTCGGCGGCGGCCCACGAGGAGGCGCTGGGGGATCTGCTGGCCGCGCATCCACTGGGATAGAGCCTGGGAAAAAAAGGGGGGCGCTCGGCAGGGCGCGGTCCACGGCCCGCCGGCGGTCGGGGTCGGTCCGCCGGCCGGTGGGGGCGATGTGGGGCTGGTCGCGCGGGTCCGCGCGCCCCTCGCGGGGCGCTGCACCGCCGGGCCGGCTCAGATCACGAAGCCCGCTTCTCCCGCGTCCGTGACGACCTCGCGGCCCGCCGCCTGCCAGGTCTGCATGCCGCCGTCCACGTTCACCGCGTCGATGCCCTGCTGGACCAGGTACATCGTGACCTG
This sequence comes from Streptomyces sp. NPDC026515, assembly GCF_055567595.1. NCBI lineage: Bacteria > Bacillati > Actinomycetota > Actinomycetes > Kitasatosporales > Streptomycetaceae > Streptomyces > Streptomyces sp. NPDC026515. Next base: position 315,760 of record NZ_JBVHQD010000008.1, on the reverse strand, counting down.
TGCCGAACGGCCGCCGGAGCGGCAGATCACGTGGACACGGCCGTCCTGGGGAGCGGCCTCGGTGAACTCGCCGTAGCGGGCCGCGAACTCGCTGATAGGGATGTGCAGGGCACCCGAGGCGTGGCCCGCCTGCCACTCGTCGTCCTCACGGACGTCCAGCAGGAAGTCACCGTCCTTGAGGTCCGCGACCTCGACCGTGGGCACACGCGCTGCGAAGTTCATGGCTCCGACGCTACCCGACGGCCGCTCCCGGGCGTGCGGCTACTCCTCGGCGAGCAGCGCGGCCAGCTCCGCCTCCCGCTCGGCGACATCCTTGTAGAGCTTCCCGGCGATCTCCTCAAGGAGGCTGTCGGGGTCCTCGGGGGCCAGCCGGAGCATGCCGGCGATGGGGCCGTTCTCCAGTTCCCTGGCGACCAGGGTGAGCAGTTCCTTGCGCTCGGCCAGCCATTCGAGGCGGGCGTACAGCTCCTCGGCGCGGCTGGGCTTGCGCTCGGGCGGGACCGGGCCGGCCTCCCACTCCTCGGCCAGCTCCCGCAGCAGAACCTCGTCGCCGCGGGCGTAGGCCGCGTTGACCCGGCTGAGAAACTCCTCACGCCGGTCCTGCTCGTCCCCCTCCTGCACCAGGTCGGGGTGGGCCTTGCGGGCCAGCTCGCGGTAGAGCCGGCGGGCCTCCTCGCTGGGCCGCACCCGCTGCGGGGGCCGTACCTCCTGCTCGGTGAGCATGGCGACGGCCTCCGGGAACAGGCCGCTGCCGTCCATCCAGCCGTGCATCAGTTCCTCGACACCGGGGATGGGCAGGACCCGGGCCCGGGCCTCCTCGGCGGCGCGGACGTCCTCGGGGTCACCGGTACGGGCGGCCTTCGCCTCGGCGATCCGCGCGTCCAGCTCTTCGAGGTGGAGGTAGAGAGGGCCGAGCTTCTGCTCGTGCAGGCGCGAGAAGTTCTCCACCTCGACACGGAAGGTCTCGACCGCGATCTCGAACTCGATCAACGCCTGCTCGGCGGCCCGCACGGCTCGCTCCAGGCGTTCCTCGGGCCGCGATGCCTCAGACTGCTCAGCTTCCGGGGTCGTCACCCGACCAGACTAGGGCCTGTCGTCGCCACGGGTGGCCGCCACCCGCTCCTCGGCCAGATCTCCGCAGGCCACGAGGGGTTCTCCGGGCAGCGACCCACCTCCCCGAGCGCCCCGAGCGCCTGCCCTGCCTCCGGCGGTCACACCCCGGTCTCCGCCGGGATCCGGCCCGTCCGGACCGCGGTCACCAGTGTCTCGTGATCCGCCTCCGTGCGATCGGCGTAGGCCACCGCGAACGCGGCGATCGCCTCGTCCAGCTCCTCGTTCTTGCCGCAGTAACCGGCGATCAGGCGGGGGTCGGCGCTGTGGGAGTGGGCGCGGGCCAGCAGGGCGCCGGTCATCCGCCCGTAGTCGTCGATCTGGTCGAAAGACAGGGCCGCCGGGTCGACGCTGCCCTTGCGGTTGCGGAACTGACGGACCTGGAAGGGCCGGCCGGCCACCGTGGTCCAGCCGAGCAGGATGTCGCTGACCACCTGCATCCGCTTCTGCCCGAGGACCACCCGGCGCCCTTCGTGGCCGACGGCGGGCGCCTCGAAACCGGCCGTGGCCAGGTGCGGGACGAGCGCGGACGGGCGGGCCTCCTTGACCTGGAGGATCAGTGGCTCGCCACGATGGTCGAGGAGCAGCACCACGTACGACCGGGTGCCGACACTGCCGGTGCCGACTATCCGGAAGGCGACGTCGTGCGGGGCGTGCCGGGAGAGCAGGGGGTGGCGGTCCTCGGAGAGCGTGCCGACGTAGTGCTCCAGGGCCGCCACGACCGCTTCCGCCTCCTCGTCCGTGACCCGGCGCAGCACCGGAGCGGCGTCGACGAAGCGGCGCCCGCCGTTCTCGGTGGGCTCGGTGGAGCGGGCCGCGAACCGGCCGCTGGTGTTGGCGCGCGCCTTCTCCGAGACCCTGCGCAGGGTGCCGAGCATGTCGTGGGCGTCGGAGTGGGAGACCAGTTCCTCGTCCGCGATGGCGTTCCACGCGTCCAGCACCGGGAGCCTGGCCAGCAGACGCATGGTGCGGCGGTAGGCGCCGGCCGCGTCGCCCGCCGCCCTGCGGCACATGTCCTCGTCGGCGCCCGCCTCCCGGCCGGCCAGCACCAGGGAGGCGGCGAGCCGCTTGAGGTCCCACTCCCAGGGGCCGAGCACCGTCTCGTCGAAGTCGTTCAGATCGATGACCAGGTCGCCGCGCGGGTCGCCGTACAGACCGAAGTTGGCCGCGTGGGCGTCGCCGCAGATCTGCGTCGCGATCCTGGTCATGGGAGTCCGGGCCAGGTCGTAGGCCATCAGGCCGGCCGCGCCGCGCAGGAACGCGAACGGGCTCGCCGCCATCCTGCCGACCCTGATCGGGACCAGCTCCGGGATCCGGTCGTGGTTGGACTCCTCGACCGCGCGCACCGCGTCGGGCCGGGAGCCGTCCAGGTCCAGGACGGCGTGATCACGGCGCGGAACGGCCGAACGCAGCGCCTTGCCCTCGTCCTTGGGCGAGCCCTGCACGGGCCACTGCGCGAAGCCCTTCGGCGAGGGCAGCTTGCGTGCCTCGGCCGTCGTCAGCCCTTCCGGTCCGGTCACGTCGACCGCCTCCCCCGCACTCCGGACATCCGCACATCCGCACATCCGCCCGCACGAACATCAACTCGTGGAAACGGTACAGGTGGGGGCAGGTGACCCGTCAGACCCTGTGGACAACTTCGGGGGCGGACATGAAGGGGTGGTCGACCGTCGCCGTACGGCCGCGGGTGGCCGGGGCTGGTATCGCGGTTCCCCGCGCCCCGCAGGCGGACCACCGGTCGCGCGTCCAGAGGCACCGGCCCCGGCCGATCGCGCCGTCCGCCCCTCTCCCCCCACTGAGAGACACCTCACACCGACAGGAAAATCACATCGCCGTCCCGGCCACCCGGCCCTGCGCCCGCACCAACGAACCGCAAGGGCACAGCAAAAAGGCCCACCGTGATCACGATGGGCCTTCTGCCTCTGTGCGCGAGGGGGGAGTTGAACCCCCACGCCCTTGCGGGCACTGGAACCTGAATCCAGCGCGTCTGCCTATTCCGCCACCCGCGCATTGGGTGTGTCCTCCGGTCCCGGCCCCTGTGTTTCCTTCGGGGCGGCCCCTTCCGACATGCAGAACACTAGCACGTGGGGAGGGGCGGATTCACATCCGTTCTCCGCGGGCAGCGGCCACCCGGAGCTCACGTACCGAGCAGTCTGCGGTCACGTATCAACCTCGTACCGGTCCAGGCCATCTGTCCACAGAGGGATCGGGTCCACAGTCAGGTGCGGGACACTGGTCGTGGGGCGCCTCTACGATCCTTGGCAGCGGAAGTGCCGATCCCTGACGGGAACAAGCACGCCGAGGAGTTCGAAGGGGAGCCGCTGGGGGAACCGGCTGATTGCCGGGCGCGTAGATACGATCAGTGAGCAGTAGCGGTAAGGCAAGCCGTACGGGCAACGCGACAGAGGAGGTGCCCTGTGGGAGTCCTGAAGAAGTTCGAGCAACGTCTCGAAGGTCTGGTCAACGGCACCTTCGCCAAGGTGTTCAAGTCCGAGGTCCAGCCCGTGGAGATCGCCGGTGCGCTGCAGCGCGAGTGCGACAACAACGCGACGATCTGGAACCGCGACCGGACCGTCGTACCCAATGACTTCATCGTCGAGCTGAGCGCTCCCGACTTCGAGCGGCTCAGCCCCTACTCCGGACAGCTCGGCGACGAGCTCGCCGGGATGGTCCGCGACTACGCCAAGCAGCAGCGCTACACGTTCATGGGGCCCATCAAGGTCAACCTGGAGAAGGCCGAGGACCTGGACACCGGCCTGTACCGGGTGCGCAGCCGCACCCTCGCCTCCTCCAGCAACCAGCAGGCCGCCCCGGAGCGCGCGCCCGCGGCCGGCGGCGCCCCGCAGCGACCCGGCTACGGCTACCCGCAGGCCGCCGCGGCCCCGCCCATGCCCAGCGCACCGCCCGCCGGCGCCCCGCAGCGACCCGGTGGCTACGGCTACCCACAGCCGACCCAGCCCGCCGCCCAGCGGCCCGCCGGCCCCTCCGGGCCGGTCGGCGCCCCGGCGCCCGGCTCCCGTACCCGCTACTGGATCGAGATCAACGGCACCCGCCATCAGATCTCCCGCGCGACGCTCGTGCTGGGCCGCAGCACCGAGGCCGACGTGCGGATCGACGACCCCGGCGTCTCCCGCCGGCACTGCGAGATCCGGACCGGAACGCCCTCGACGATCCAGGATCTCGGGTCCACCAACGGCATCGTGGTGGACGGGCAGCACACCACCCGCGCTACGCTCCGCGACGGCTCGCGGATCGTCGTGGGCAGCAGCACCATCATTTACCGGCAAGCCGAAGGGTGAAGCGGGGGCAATGTCAGAGCTGACCCTCACGGTCATGCGGCTGGGTTTCCTGGCCGTACTGTGGCTGTTCGTGATCGTGGCCGTGCAGGTCATCCGCAGCGACCTGTTCGGTACGCGCGTCACCCAGCGCGGATCGCGTAGGGAAGAAGGACGCCGGCAGCAACCCGCCGCCCGGCAGCAGGCCGCGCCACCGCAGCAGCGCGGCCAGCAGCAGGCGGCCGGCAGCGGCCGGCGGCGCAACGCCCCCAGCAAGCTCGTCGTCTCCGAGGGCACGCTCACGGGTACGACGGTCGCACTCCAGGGACAGACCATCACCCTGGGCCGCGCCCACGACTCCACGATCGTGCTGGACGACGACTACGCCTCCAGCCGCCATGCCAGGATCTACCCGGACCGCGACGGCCAGTGGATCGTCGAGGACCTCGGGTCCACGAACGGCACGTATCTGGACCGGTCCCGGCTGACGACTCCCACGCCGATCCCGCTGGGGGCGCCGATCCGCATCGGCAAAACCGTCATCGAGCTGCGGAAGTAGTGCTACATCATGGATAGGCGCGAGCGGAGCGAGCACGCGGCGGCGGACCGGACGCCGGTCCCCGGCGCGCTCCCGACCGGAGGGTGGGCACCGTGCGGATGTACCCGGAGCCGACGGGCGAGGTGCGCATGAGTCTGTCACTGCGCTTCGCCGCCGGATCGCACAAAGGCATGATCCGGGAGGGCAACGAGGACTCCGGCTACGCCGGTCCCCGGCTGCTCGCCATCGCCGACGGCATGGGCGGCCAGGCCGCCGGTGAGGTCGCCTCCTCCGAGGTGATCTCCACCCTGGTCACGCTCGACGACGACGTGCCGGGCTCCGACATCCTCACCTCCCTCGGCCACGCCGTGCAGCGCGCCAACGACCAGCTGCGCGCCATGGTCGAGGAGGACCCGCAGCTGGAGGGCATGGGGACCACCCTCACCGCCCTGTTGTGGACCGGGCAGCGGCTCGGCCTGGTGCATGTCGGCGACTCCCGCGCGTACCTGCTGCGGGACGGCCTGCTCACGCAGATCACCCAGGACCACACCTGGGTGCAGCGGCTGGTCGACGAGGGCCGGATCACCGAGGAAGAGGCCACCACCCACCCGCAGCGCTCCCTGCTGATGCGCGCGCTCGGCAGCGGCGACCACGTCGAGCCGGACCTGTCGATCCGCGAGGTGCGCGCCGGCGACCGCTACCTCATCTGCTCCGACGGGCTCTCCGGGGTCGTCTCCCACCAGACCCTGGAGGAGACCCTCGCCAGCTACCAGGGGCCGCAGGAGACCGTGCAGGAGCTGATCCAGCTCGCACTGCGCGGCGGCGGCCCCGACAACATCACGGTCATCATCGCGGACGTCCTCGACCTGGACACCGGCGACACCCTCGCCGGGCAGCTCTCCGACACCCCGGTCGTGGTCGGCGCCGTCGCCGAGAACCAGCACCACCTGCACGACAACGGCTTCATGCAGACCCCGGCCGGCCGCGCGGCGAACCTCGGCCGCCAGGTGCCCGGCCAGGGCGGGGGCGGCGAGTTCGGCCCGCCCGGCTCCGGCGACACCACCGGATACGTCCCGGCCGGCGGTTTCGACGACTACACCGACGACGACTTCGTCAAGCCCCGCAAGGGCCGCAGGTGGCTGAAGAGATCCTTCTTCGGCATCCTCGCCCTCGCCGTGATCGGCGGGGGCCTGTACGGCGGCTACCGCTGGACGCAGACCCAGTACTACGTCGGCGCCAACGGCGAGCACCTCGCGCTGTACCAGGGCATCAGCCAGGACCTGGCCTGGGTCTCGCTCTCGAAGGTGGAGAAGGACCACCCCGAGATCGAACTCAAGTACCTGCCGCCCTACCAGCAGAAGCAGGTCAAGGCCACCATCGCCGAAGGCGGTCTCACCGACGCCCAGTCGAAGGTCCAGGAGCTGGCCGTGCAGGCCTCCGCCTGCAAGAAGGAGTCGGAGCGCACCGCGTCCGGCACCAAGACCGGCTCCAAGACCGGCCAGGGCGAGGCCGGCGGCACCACGGGAACCACCAAGACCTCTCTCACGTCCAAGGCCTCGCCAAGCCCTTCGAACTCGGCGTCCTCCACGGCGTCACCGTCCCCGTCCCCCTCAGCGACCCCCAGCCCCGGCCCCACCCTCTCGGAGGATGAGCAGAAGGTCGTCTCGCTGTGCGGTAAGCAGTAGGCAAGCCGTGAGAGGCCCTGTCACACGATGAGCAGTACTACCAACACGTCGACGAACCACACGTCCACCATCGGCTCCATCGGCACCCCGAGCCGGCGCAACACCGAGCTCGCGCTGCTGGTGTTCGCCGTCGCCATCCCGGTGTTCGCCTACGCCAACGTGGGCCTGGCCATCAGCGACAAGGTCCCCGCCGGACTGCTGAGCTACGGACTGGGCCTCGGCCTGCTGGCCGCCGTCGCCCACCTCGCCGTACGCAAGTTCGCCCCGTACGCGGACCCGCTGCTGCTGCCGCTGGCCACCCTGCTCAACGGCCTCGGCCTGGTCGTCATCTGGAGACTCGACCAGTCCAAGCTGCTGCAGTCGCTGCCCAACTACTTCCAGGCCGCGCCCCGCCAGCTGCTGTACACCGCACTGGGCATCGGCCTGTTCGTCGTCGTACTGATCTTCCTCAAGGACCACCGCGTCCTGCAGCGCTACACCTACATCTCGATGTTCGGCGCACTCGTGCTGCTCATCCTGCCGCTGGTGCCCGGCCTCGGCGCCAACATCTACGGCGCCAAGATCTGGATCCGGGTCCCGGGCCTGGGCTCCCTGCAGCCCGGTGAATTCGCGAAGATCGCCCTGGCGATCTTCTTCGCCGGCTACCTGATGGTGAAGCGCGACGCACTGGCCCTGGCCAGCCGTCGCTTCATGGGCCTGTACCTGCCGCGCGGCCGCGACCTCGGGCCGATCCTCGTCGTCTGGGCGATCTCGATCCTCATCCTGGTCTTCGAGACCGACCTCGGCACCTCGCTGCTGTTCTTCGGAATGTTCGTCATCATGCTGTACGTCGCCACCGAGCGGACCAGCTGGATCTTCTTCGGTCTGCTGATGTCCGCGGCCGGCGCCGTCGGTGTGGCGAGCTTCGAACCCCACGTCCAGCAGCGTGTCCAGGCGTGGATGGACCCGATGAAGGAGTACACCCTCAGCCAGCAGGGCGTCGTCGGTCACTCCGAACAGTCCATGCAGGCACTGTGGGCCTTCGGCTCCGGCGGCACCCTCGGCACCGGCCTCGGCCAGGGCCACTCCGACCTCATCCGGTTCGCCGCCAACTCGGACTTCATCCTCGCCACCTTCGGCGAGGAAATGGGCCTGGCCGGCATCATGGCGATCCTGCTGATCTACGGCCTGATCGTGGAACGCGGCGTGCGCACCGCCCTCGCCGCCCGCGACCCCTTCGGCAAGCTGCTCGCGGTCGGCCTCTCCGGCGCCTTCGCCCTGCAGGTCTTCGTCGTCGCCGGCGGTGTCATGGGACTCATCCCGCTGACCGGTATGACCATGCCGTTCATGGCGTACGGAGGCTCGTCCGTACTGGCCAACTGGGCCCTGATCGGCATCCTCATCAGAATCAGCGACACCGCGCGCCGCCCGGCGCCCGCCCCCGCCGGCAACCCCGACGCCGAGATGACCCAGGTGGTCCGCCCGTCATGAACAAGCCCCTGCGCCGAATCGCGATCTTCTGCGGACTGCTGGTCCTCACCCTCCTGCTGCGCGACAACTGGCTCCAGTACGTCAAGGCCGACGGCCTCAAGACCGACCCGAAGAACCGCCGCGTCACCATCGCCCGCTACTCCACCCCGCGCGGCGACATCATCGTCGACGGCGACCCGATCACCGGCTCCACGGCGTCCGGCTCGTCAGGCCTGAACGACCTGAAGTACAAGCGCACGTACAAGAACGGCCCCATGTGGGCGCCGGTCACCGGGTACGCCTCCCAGGCCTTCGGCGCAAACCAGCTGGAGTCCCTGGAGGACGGCATCCTCACCGGCGACGACGACCGGCTCTTCTTCCGCAACACCCTCGACATGGTCACGGGCAAGCAGAAGTCGGGCGGCAACGCCGTCACCACCCTCAACGCGGCCGCCCAGAGCGCCGCCTACAACGGGCTGAAGAGGCAGGGCGGCAAGGGCGCGGTCGTCGCCCTGGAGCCCTCCACCGGCAAGATCCTGGCCCTCGCCTCCTACCCGTCGTACGACCCCTCGGCCTTCGCCGGCACCTCGGACACCGACGCCGAGGCCTGGAAGAAGCTCCAGAAGAAGTACAACCCCGACGACCCGATGCTGAACCGGGCACTGCGCGAGACCTACCCGCCGGGCTCCACCTTCAAGGTGGTCACCGCCGCGGCCGCCCTCCAGAACGGGCTGTACAGCTCCGCCGACCAGGCCACGAAGTCCCCGCTGCCCTACGTCATGCCCGGCACCACCACCGAGCTGAAGAACGAGGGCAGCATCCCCTGCAAGAACGCGACCATGCGGGTCGCGCTGCGGTACTCCTGCAACACCGTCTTCGGCAAGATCGGCGCCGACCTCGGCAACGACAAGATGCTGGCCGAGGCCAAGAAGTTCGGCTTCGACTCCGAGCAGTTCACGCCGGTCCGCTCCAGCGCCTCGGTCTTCTCCGACGACATGAACCAGTCGCAGACCGCGCTGTCCTCGATCGGCCAGTACAACACCGCCGCGACCCCGCTGCAGATGGCCATGGTCGCCTCGGCGGTGGCCAACGACGGCAAGCTCATGAAGCCGTACATGATCGACAAGCTGCAGTCGTCGAACCTCGACACCATCTCCCAGACGGACCCCGAGGAGATGAGCCAGCCGCTGTCCTCCTCCAACGCCCAGATCCTCCAGTCCATGATGGAGACGGTCGTCAAGGAGGGCACCGGCACCAACGCCCAGATCGGCGGCGTCACCGTCGGCGGCAAGACCGGTACCGCCCAGCACGGTGTGGAGAACAGCGAGAACCCCTACGCCTGGTTCATCTCGTACGCCAAGCTTCCCGACGGCAGCAAGCCCGTCGCCGTCGCCGTGGTGATCGAGGACGACCAGGCCAACCGTGACGACATCTCCGGCGGCGGCCTCGCGGCCCCGATCGCGAAGAGCGTGATGGAGGCAGTCATCAGTTCCAAGAAGTGACCCTGCTCACGTCCCCTTCACATCGGTGCACGTTGACATACCGGTCCTGTATCGGGTTACGGGCTTGGCCAGGTCACACAAACACAGCCGGGTACGGTAGGCCCGGACGGCAGCCTCCGACCGCACACCCGTGCCGGTCGGGACCGACGGAGAGGGCTGGTAGGGAACTATGGAAGAGCCGCGTCGCCTAGGCGGCCGGTACGAACTGGGCCACGTGCTCGGCCGCGGTGGCATGGCGGAGGTCTACCTCGCACATGACACCCGGCTCGGCCGCACGGTGGCGGTGAAGACGCTGCGCGCGGACCTCGCACGCGATCCGTCCTTCCAGGCCCGGTTCCGCCGGGAGGCCCAGTCGGCCGCCTCGCTCAACCATCCCGCGATCGTCGCGGTCTACGACACGGGCGAGGACTACATCGACGGGGTCTCGATCCCGTACATCGTCATGGAGTACGTGGACGGCTCGACGCTCCGCGAGCTGCTGCACTCCGGGCGCAAGCTGCTGCCCGAACGCGCGATGGAAATGACCATCGGCATTCTCCAGGGCCTGGAGTACGCGCACCGCAGCGGCATCGTCCACCGTGACATCAAGCCGGCGAACGTCATGCTCACGCGCAACGGCCAGGTCAAGGTGATGGACTTCGGCATCGCCCGCGCCATGGGCGACTCCGGCATGACCATGACCCAGACGGCCGCGGTCATCGGCACCGCCCAGTACCTCTCCCCGGAGCAGGCCAAGGGCGAGCAGGTCGACGCCCGCTCGGACCTCTACTCGACGGGTTGCCTCCTCTACGAGCTGCTGACGGTACGGCCCCCGTTCGTGGGCGACAGCCCGGTGGCCGTCGCCTACCAGCACGTCCGCGAGGAACCCCAGCCCCCGTCGGTGTTCGACCCGGAGATCACGCCCGAGATGGACGCGATCGTCCTCCGCGCGCTGGTCAAGGACCCGAACTACCGCTACCAGTCGGCCGACGAGATGCGCGCCGACATCGAGGCATGCCTCGACGGCCAGCCGGTCGCCGCCACCGCGGCGATGGGTTCGGTGGGCTACGGCTACCCGGACGACCAGCAGACGACCGCCCTGCGCTCCGACGCCGGCGCCACGACGATGCTCCCGCCGATGAACCCGGACGACGGGGGCTACGGCTACGACGAGCGCCCGGACCGCCGCCGCCAGCAGAAGAAGAGCAACACCTCCACGATCCTGCTCGTGGTCGCCGGCATCCTGGTGCTGGTCGGCTCGATCCTGATCGGCAAGTGGGTGGTCAGCGGCAACGGCGGGGACAAACCCTTCGCCGTCCCGAACTTCATCGGCCAGACCTACTCGGACGCGCAGAAGATGGCCGACAACTCCGGCCTGAAACTCGCGGACCCGACCCGGAAGCCCTGTGAGAAGCAGCCCAAGGGCAAGGTCTGCTCCCAGGACCCGGCCCTTGGCACGGACGTCAACAAGGGCGACACGATCAGCCTGGTGGTGTCCACGGGCGCGCCGAAGGTCGCGGTCGACAACGTGATCGGCAAGAACGTCGACGACGCCACCACCCAGCTGGAGAACAAGGGCTTCAACGTCAAGGTCACCAAGACGGTGTCCTCCCAGGACGAGGGCACGGTCCTGAGCCAGAACCCCGATCCGGGCACGGAGAAGGAAAAGGGCTCGACCATCACTCTGGAGGTCGCCAAGGCCGAGGAGAAGTCGACGGTCCCCGACGTCAGCGGCAAGTCCTGCGACGAGGCCAAGGCGCAGATGCAGGCGAACAACCTCACCGGCAACTGCTCCGAGGTGGACACCGACGACCCCAACCTGGTGGGCAAGGTCGTCTCGACCGACCCGCAGGCCGGGCAGCAGGTCGACAAGAACTCCACGGTGAACATCCAGATCGGCAAGGCCAAGCAGCAGACGCCCGTACCGGGCGTGGTCGGCCAGACCGTCCAGCAGGCCAAGCAGACCCTGCAGGCGGCCGGCTTCACCAACATCCAGTTCAACGGTGACAGCAGCGACAACGCCCGCGTCCTCGCCCAGAACCCGAACGCCAACACCCCCGTCGACAACCCCGGCGGCACACAGATCACCCTCACCACGGTGAGTGCCGGCGGCAACAACGGCGGCGGCTTCTTCGGCGGCAACAACGGCTGACGTCACCCCGCGCTCGACAGAGCCCGGTGTCCTTCTGACGAAAGGGCACCGGGCTCTGCTTTATCCACCGATATCGCACATGCGCCTCACACTCGCTCACTCAAGGACCGGCACATCAACTTCCTGGGCCGCTACCTGTTCAACATCAAGGCCAGCGGACCCGACCAGGGCCTGCGGCCCTTCCGAGACCCCGATGCCATCGAGGACGAAGGGGAAGACTGCTGAGGGGCGGCGCATCCGAGACGGCCTGCCCCCGCTGCGCGGCCCGGCCACGGCCAGCGATGGCGATGGCGGCGCGGACGGTGGAGAGGAATGACCTTTTCCCGGCGGCGGTCTCCGGCGGGGCACGGGGAAGTGCTTATCGGCCGGCTCCGGCGTGGGCGTGGCGGCCGTCGTGCTGGGGGCCGTGCCAGTCGAGGCACAGCGCCGTGGCGTCGTCGGCCAGGTGGCCGTCGCAGGCGTCGGTGACCGCTTCTGCCAGGACGCGCACGACCTCGCGGGGATGTTCGGAGGCGGTCTCGCGCATGAGGCCGGGCAGGTCGACGGACTCGGCTTGTCGTTCCTGCATGCCGTCGCTGTGCAGCAGGAGCCGGTCGCCGGGGCGCAGGTCGAGGTCCTGTACGTGGTACAGGGCGAGCCCGGGGGCGCCGAAGAGCAGGTCGACGTCCAAGCGCACCTCGTTCACCGTGCCGTCGCGCAGGAGCAGCGGCCAGGGGTGCCCGGCGTTGACGACCTGTGCGCCGGTCCCGTCCAGGGCGATGCGCAGGAGCTGGCCGGTGGCGAGGGCATGGTGGCCGTGGTCGAGGAGAGCCTGGTGGATCCGGCGGGCCTGCTTGGCCAGGCCGGCGCCGTCGCGACGAGCGCCACGCGAGGCATTGACCAGGAGGGTGGCCATGAGGGCGGCGTTGACGTCATGGCCCATGGCATCGGTCAAGGACAGGTGCAGGGTGTCCTGGTCGAGGGCGTAGTCGTAGCTGTCCCCGGCGGCCTGGTCGGCCGGGATCAGGCACGCGGCGAGCACGAACTGTGCGGCTTCGCAGGAGGGCGCGTCGGGCAGGAGCTGGCGCTGGATCTCGGCGGCCAGGCTGAGAGGGCTGGCGCGCTGACCCCACCGGTAGAGGTCGGTGAAGCGGCGGTCGGTGACGATGATGTACGCCAGCGCGTGCGCGGCCTCGCCAACCTCGTCCAGGATCTCCTGGCTGGCGTGCGGCAGGGACAACTCCAGGACGCCGATGGTGTCACCGCGGTTGGTCACCGGGGCGAGCACCCGCTTCCCGTTCCCGGCGTCGGGGGCCTGCACCAGCTCCTGGGTGCGCAGCACCTGGTCGTAGAGGCTGCCGGCCAGATGGATTCGATCAGCGTGGAGACCGACCCGCGAGGCGATCCCCTCGTCGATCCGCACCATCTGCCGGCCGGCGACGCCGAGGAACAGGAACGACACCGTCCGCGCGTCGAACCGGTCGCGTAGATTGCGCGCCACCACAGCGAGAGACGCCCCCGGCGCCGCGTCCTCCGCTGCGGCGAGCACCTCGGCCAGCCCGAACGGGTCACCCGGCATCCTTGCCTCCGCTCATGCGAATGTCCCAGCCCGACCGCGGGCACCGCCCGCACCCAATCTCACACGGGTTCCACCGTGGCGGCGGGCAGGCACGCCCAGTCCCTCGCACAGGTGACCAGTTGCGGGAGTTCTGCGAACACCCCGGAGCCGATCGTGAATCCGCAGGTCATCGTTTGCAGAAGTCCTCTCAAAGCCGGCGAGTTGTGCGAGGCGGTTCTGCGGCGCTGCCGGGGTGGATCTGACGCCCGATCAAGCCGCAATCGCGGTAGAACGAAACGACTGTCCGAAGTGTGAAGCCCCGGCCGGCAGCGCATGCCGCACCCGCAGCGGAAAGTGCGCGACGAAGTACCGCACCGCCCGCTTCATCCTCGTTCCCGCGCTCCGCGAGGAGCTTGAGGTGATCGTGCCGGAGGACCGCGGCCCGGGGCGGCCGTGGAAGCCGGGCCCGCCCGTCGAGGCGGCGCCGACCACCGCGGTGGCGAAGCCCATCCGGATCGGGTACGCCCGCTGCTCGACCGCCCAGCAGGAACTCGCCTCCCAGCTCGCCGCGCTCGAACCGGTCTGCAGGCGGATCTTCTCCGAGAAGATCTCCACCCGGGTCAAGACCCGGCCCGAGCCGGAGAAGGCGCTGAAGCTGGCGTATGACATCAAGGAGGCAGCCCCCGACCAGGAGGTCATCCTCACCGTCCACGAGCTCAAGCGCCTCGCCCGCAACGCGGCCGAGCTCATGACCCTCTCCGGTCAGCTCCAGGACGCCGGCGTCCAGCTCGAACTCCTCACCGGCCCGCTCACCGGCATCTACGACCCCAACGGCATGGGAGCGATGTTCTTCGCCGTGCTCGCCGTGCTCGCCGTCGCGCTGAAGAACAAGGGCGTCCCCGTCCCCGACATCGCGAAGAAGCTCACGATCAAGACGGGCAAGAACGCGGGGCGCCACCCCTCGGTCGCCTCGCTGTACCGGGCGCTCGCCGAAGCCGAGGAAAGCGCCGAGCCCAACGACGCACAAGTCATCAGCCCCCGCCGCCCGATCCGCGCCCGCATCACGGGCCCCGGCAGCGGCACCGACCCGGAGTTGACGGAACGGCTCACCGCACAGGTCCTCGACGGCGACACCGTGCTGAACGACCTGGCCCGCCAGACCGAGGACGGCTCCGACGACGTGGTGGCCCAGATGCTCATGCGGACTCGGAACGCAGACAACCAGTGATCCCCACGCCGCCCCATCGCTGGAAGAGCCCGGCGTCCTCGGCGCCACCGGACCCGGAGACCACGGTCTCCTCAGCCCTGGCCCGACCCACGGAGCCTGAAGTGGACAACGCCGGCCCCGGCCACAGCGCACCGGAGCGCTCTCAGCAGTAGGAGAACCCAAGCGAGATCAATCTCACCGGGATTTCCTGTACCTCCACTACTCACACCCGCAAACCGGCGGCCCGCGACGGTTGCACCAGCATCGTCGTACAGGGCGGTCATGGCGACCGGGGCGTCGACATCATCGGACTCACGGCCGACGGGTGACGATTCGTCGTCCGGTGCAAAAGGCTCGCGCCCTGCCTCGCCATCACCAGTCCCACTGGGGTGCCGGGGAGCCGCTCAGGGTGCTGGAGCGGCCGGGACGCGGCAGACCTCCCGCAAGGAGGTCTGTCAGCGCAGTTCCTTCGGTGGCGTCCGCCTGCTGTCGACCTTCTGGACCCGGACCAGCTCGCCCCACACCACGTACCGGTACCGGCTCGTGTACACCGGAGTGCACGTCGTCAGGGTGATGTAGTGGCCCGGCTTGGTCTTGCCGGACTCCTTGGGGATCTGGGAGAGGACCTTGACGTTGTACTTCGACGTCTCGGGGAGGACCGAGTACGCCTTGTAGACGTACCAGTCGTTCCGCGTCTCGAAGACGATCGGGTCGCCGACCTTCACCTTGTCGATGTTGTGGAACTTGGCCCCGTGGCCGTCACGGTGGGCGGCGAGGGTGAAGTTGCCGGCCTTGCCGGTGGTGGGGAGCATCGCCTTCGCCGGGTCCGTGTAGTAGCCGGCGACCCCGTCGTTCAGGACATCCGTCGACGTGCCCTTCTCGACCAGCACCTCGCCGTTCCTCATGGACGGCACATGCAGGAACCCGATGCCGTTCTTCGTGTTCAACGCACCCGGCCCGGTGTCCTGCTGGGCCCAGGTGTCGCGGACCTTGTCGCCCTCCCGGTCGGCCTTGCGGTCGGCGATCACGTTCGTCCACCACAGCGAGTAGACGACGAACAGACCGAGCACCAGGCCCGCGGTGATGAGGAGTTCACCGAAGACGCTGACCGCCATCGCGACCCGGCCGATCGGCCGGCGGCCCGGCACGGGCACCGCGTCCTGCGCGTCGGTCTGCTCTTCGGTGTCGTCGGCGGTCGCTGCCACTGTTCCTCTGCCTCTGCCCTTACTCGACGAGCGCGTCTGGCTTGCCCTTGCTGCGCGGACGTTCCTCGACCATCTTGCCCCACACGATCAACCGGTACTTGCTGGTGAACTCCGGTGTGCAGGTGGTCAGGGTGATGTACCGCCCCGGCGTGGTGAAGCCCGATCCCTTCGGGACCGGGTCCAGCACACTCACGTTGCCCGGCGACGTCACCGGCAGCATCGACGTCACCTTGTACACGAAGTACTCGTCCTGCGTCTCGACCACGACCGCGTCACCGGCCGTCAGCCTGTTGATGTACCGGAACGGCTCGCCGTGCGTGTTGCGGTGCGCGGCGAGACCGAAGTTACCGGTCTTGTCCTGCGGCATCGCGGTCTTCAGCACGCCCTCGCCGTAATGGCCGACCATGCCCTTGTCGAGGACCTTCTTGTTGCTGACGCCCTCCGCTATCGGCGCCACCACGTCCAGCTTGGGGATGTGCAGGATGGCGAAACCCTGCCCGGGCGCGAAGACACCGGGCGCACGCTTCCCGCTCGCCCAGTCCTTCTGGAGACTGCTGGTCTCGCTGCCCGCCTGCGCATGGGCCCGGACGTTGGTCCACCACAGCTGGTACGTGACGAACAGCAGCATCAGCACACCGGTGGTGATGAAGACCTCTCCTATCGCCCGGCTCGCCATGACGGCCGGACTCGGCTTGCGCGCCCGCGCCTGCCGACGGGCCTCGATCCGGGAGAGCGGACGCCCCGACGGGGTGCTCTTCGACGGCGCCGTCTCCGGTGCGCCGCCATGACGGCCACCGCGCCGCCTGGCCGCCTTTCTGCGGGCCGCCCGGCCACCCCCTGGGACACCAGCGCCGGATGAGGCTGCCGAGCCCGCAGACGCCGACATGGGCGGCGGATCGGGAATCCGCAGCGCCACGGTCTCGTCGTCGGCCGGCGGGAGATACGCCGTGCCGCCGAGCGCACTCGGTCCCCCGTACGACTGATCCCCGTACGAGGCATCGGTCTCGCGCTCGGGGCGCAGCGCGGTCACGCCGTGGCCCTGCCCACCACCGGGGCGAGCCCCGCCGACCTCGCCACGGCCCCCTGGTCACCGCACTCCATCAGCCAGTTGGCCAGCATCCGGTGCCCGTGCTCGGTCAGCACCGACTCGGGATGGAACTGGACCCCCTCCACCGGGAGTTCCCGGTGCCTGAGGCCCATGATGATCCCGTCGTGGGTGCGGGCCGTGACCTCCAGCTCGGCCGGCACGGTGGCCGGCTCGGCGGCGAGCGAGTGGTAGCGGGTCGCGGTGAACGGGCTCGGCAGCCCGGCGAAGACCCCCTTGCCCCCGTGCTCCACCAGCGACGTCTTGCCGTGCAGCAGCTCCGGCGCACGGTCCACCACACCGCCGTACGCCACCTGCATGGACTGCATGCCGAGACAGACGCCGAAGACGGGAACGCCGGTGCCCGCGCAGTGGCGGACCATCTCCACGCAGACCCCCGCCTGCTCCGGCGTGCCGGGCCCCGGCGACAGCAGGACACCGTCGAAGCCGTCCTGGGCGTGCGCCGTCGACACCTCGTCGTTGCGCAGCACCTCGCACTCGGCGCCCAGCTGGTACAGGTACTGGACCAGGTTGAAGACGAAGCTGTCGTAGTTGTCGACGACGAGAATCCGCGTGCTCACTGGTTGTCCACCGTCACATCGTTGAAGGGCAGCAGTGGTTCGGCCCAGGGGAAGACGTACTGGAAGAGGACATAGACCACGGCCAGGACCAGCACGAGTGAGATCAACGCCCTCACCCACGCGCCGCCCGGCAGATGCCGCCAGATCCAGCCGTACATGCCGTCCCTTCCGTTCCACCACGGCACCAGAATCCCGCCGTACTGCACCAGACTAACGGCGCAGCGCCTCGGGTTTGCCTGCCTCCACAGGCTGTGTGGAGTCCAGATGCGCCCAGACGATCAGCCGATGACTGTGCCCCCATTCCGGATCGCACGTGGTCAGCGTGAGATAGCGGCCCGGACGCGTATACCCGGACTTACGTGGCACAGGGTCGATCACTTCAACGTCCGTCGGAACTGTTTTGTATGGGCCTTTGTCGATCCGATACGTGAACCAGGTCGTACCGTCCGTCAGTACGATCGCGTCACCCCTGCGGAGCCGCGGGAAGTCCAGGAACGGGTCGCCGTACGTGCGGCGATGGCCGGCGACCGCGAAGTTGCCCTCCTGACCCAGCCGGGCGGTACGGGCGTAGTGGGCGAGACCCTTCTTCAGCACATCGGTGCCGGTGCCCTCCAGGACGGGCTTGTTCCACGTGAAACCGAACCGGGGGACGTACATGATCGCGAAAGGCCTGCCGTAGTGATACGCGGCCGGCGCGGCGGGGGCGGCGCTCGCCCCGGCCGTGGGGTGCACGGCGGCACTGTCCGACCACTGCCGCTGCAACTGGTCGATCTGGTCGTGCATGACACTGTCGGCCTTCACACCGGTCCAGAACAGCACATACACGACGAAGAGGACTATGAGTGTGCCGATCGTGATGCAGAGCTCACTGACGGTCCTGACGATCACGCGCACCGGCGGCTCCAGAGGACGACGGGCTGCTTACCCCACAGGCTTCGCGTAGTGCAGATCCACTGTGCCCGAGTAGCCCGGCAGAGTCACCGTCCCGTCCTCGGTGACTTTCCAGCCGAGGCCGTACACGTTGACGTACACCATGTAGTTCTGGATCGCCTCGGAGTCCGCGAGCGCCTGCTGCATCTTCGCCGGATCCCCCACCGCCTGGATCTTGTACGGCGGCGAGTACACCCGGCCCTGGAGGATCAGCGTGTTGCCCACGCACCGCACGGCACTGGTGGAGATCAGCCGCTGGTCCATGACCTTGATGCCCCGGGCGCCGCCCTGCCACAGGGCGTTCACCACGGCCTGCAGGTCCTGCTGGTGGATGACCAGGTAATCGGGCTGCGGCTCGGGATATCCGGGAAGCTTGGCGGTGGCGTTCGGCGGGGCGTCGTTCAGCGTGACGGTGATCGCGTCGCCGGTCAGCTTCTGGGTGCCCGCGTCCTTCTCCAGACCGGAGAGCTTGTCGTCCTCGGCCTTGCTGGAGCCGTCGTCCCGCTCGGCGAGCTTCTCGTTCCGCTCCCGGGAACCCGCGTTGGACTCGTCCAGGTCCTTGTTCTTGCGGCTGCGCTCCTGGATCAGGTCGGACAGCTTCAGCAGATTGTCGTCCGAGCGGATGTCGGTGCCCTTGGCCGTGTTGAAGCTGGTGAAGAAGAGAAGACCCGCCAGGGCGAAGACGGCCACGGTCAGAATCCGTACCGGCCGGAAGCCGGCCTTGCGGGCCGGGTCCTTACCCGTTGATCCGGTGGCGTTGGAGTCGGCAGAATTGCTCAACGTACCCTTATCTCCTTCGGCGCCGCGGAAGCACTACGCTAACGGACGCCCGGGGGAGCGGTCAGTGTGCCCTTACTGTCCCCTTGTACGCTGCTCCGAGCCCGACCCAGTTACCTGCGCGGCCACGCAGCGCATCGACAGGAGAGACCCTCGTGCCGAAGTCACGTATCCGCAAGAAGGCCGACTACACGCCGCCCCCGGCGAAGCAGGCGACCGCCATCAAACTGAACAGCCGTGCCTGGGTCGCGCCGGTGATGCTGGCCATGTTCCTGATCGGACTGGCCTGGATCGTCGTCTTCTACGTGACCGACGGCTCGCTGCCCATCGACAGCCTCGACAACTGGAACATCGTCGTGGGCTTCGGCTTCATCGCTGCCGGCTTCGGTGTCTCCACCCAGTGGAAATAGCTCTGCCCAGGGCTGTTCGCTGAGTTATCCACAGGCCTGACCTGCTGTCCACATCCTCCTGGGGAAAAGACGACGATCTGTGGATAACCCATCGGGCGTTGACGCCGGTACGACTACCACAACGCTCTCCGCAAGACTGTTCGCCCCCTGCCTGACCTGCACAAATGCAGGTGAGTGACAGGGGGCGCAGCTGTGCGGGAACACTATGCACAAGATCCGCCACCGACTGTGGACAACGGTTCGGTATCGGTGCGGTGCGCCGCCGTGATCCGGCTCAGGTGAGCTGTGCGGTCCGGATGACCGTGATCACCAGGGCCGCCACCAGCACCAGCGCACAGGTGCCGTACTGAATGAGGTTCCGCCGCTCGCGCGGAGCGTGCACCATCGCGTAGCCGGTGACGACCCCGGCGACCAGGCCGCCGATATGGGCCTGCCAGGCGATGCCGCCATGGAAGGTGAAGATGAGGTTGATCACCAGCAGGGCGATGATCGGCCGCATGTCGTAGTTGAGCCGGCGGATGAGCACGGCGGTCGCGCCGAAGAGGCCGAAGATGGCGCCGGACGCGCCGAGGGACGCGCTGGTCGGGGAGGAGAGCAGATAGGTGAGCGCGCTGCCGGCCAGGCCCGACACGAAATAGAGCGTGAAGTAGCGTGCCCGGCCGAGGGCCGTCTCCAAGGGCCCGCCGATCCACCACAGGCTGAGCATGTTGAACGCGATGTGCGTGTACTGCTGCGGGTCGTGCAGGAACATCGCGGTCAGCAGCCGGTAGTACTGTCCCTCCGCGACGCCCTCGACCCCGATCCTGCCGAACAGCTCGAAGTCGCCGGTGAAACTCCAGCCGACGGAGACCTGGACCAGGAAGATCGCGATGTTGACGCCGATCAGGATCTTGGTGAGCAGCCGGGGGTCGGCGGTGACGGTGCCGCCGGCGATGGTGCGCGGGCGGGTGTCGGCCGGGGGCGGGCCGCTCTGGCCCGGGGTGGTGCCGCGGACGCATTCGGGGCACTGGAAGCCCACGGAGGCGCTGACCATGCACTCGGGGCAGATGGGGCGCTCGCACCGGGTGCAGCGCACGCCCGTCTCCCGGTCCGGGTGCCGGTAGCACATGGGCAGGCTGTGGGCGTCGCGCGCGCTGCCTGTCGCCTGGTCCTCCATGGGGTCCCCTCGTTCGTCGTGGGCAATGCGCTGCCCCGCACATCCTTACGGACGGGCGGGGCGTTTGGTTCCCTTCGGGCACTTCCTTTCGGGCGCTTCCTCCGGGCGTGCCTTGCGGCGGATCAGCTCTCGCGCTTCGCCACGGTGATCGTCTCGACGACGACGTCGTTCTCGGGACGCTTGTTCGGCCCGGTGACGGTGACGGAGGCGATCTTGTCCACGGTCTTCTGGCTGTCCGCGTCGACGACCTCGCCGAAGATGGTGTGCTTGCGGTTGAGGTGGGGCGCGGGATTGACCGTGATGAAGAACTGCGAGCCGTTGGTGCGGGGGCCGGCGTTGGCCATGGCCAGCAGGTAGGGGCGGTCGAAGCGGAGGTCGGGGTGGAACTCGTCCTCGAACTTGTAACCGGGGCCGCCGATGCCGGTGCCGATCGGGTCGCCGCCCTGGATCATGAACCCGCCGATCACGCGGTGGAAGATCGTGCCGTCGTAGAGCCGGTCGGTGGAGACCGTGCCGGTGGCCGGGTGGGTCCACTCACGCTCGCCCTGGGCCAGTTCGACGAAGTTCTTGACCGTCTTGGGCGCGTGGTTCGGGAAGAGCCGGACCTCGATCTCACCGAGACTGGTCTTCAAGGTGGCGTAGAGCTGCTCGGCCACGGTCCGCCTTCCGTTGTGCTCTCGTGGTGCTCGGGTGTAACCCGGTGGTGGGTTGCGCCGTCACGATCCTCGCACGGTACGGCGGCCCGGTGACCCGGCAGGGCTCTCCGTGCACGGATCCTCACGAATCGCTTGCGGAAACCCGGCGGATCCCCCCGGGCGGGGGCGCTGGGCGCCGATCCGTGGCATTGTCGTCGGCAAGCCCCTCTTAGCTCTGGTTGCACCCGTATGCCCGTCCTCGCGCGCCGCTCGGCCCGTCGGCAGGCATGATCCGTAAAAGGGTGGAAAGTCGAAATACCGTACGCCACCGAGGAGGAGGAACCCGTGACCCGCAAAGAGAGCGTGCGCACCGCGACCAGCTCGGCGAAGGACAGCGTGCGGCACGCCGCGGAAGTGGTGGCGCCCTACGCCGACACGGCCAAGGAGCGTGCCGCGTACTACGCGCAGGAGGCACGCGTACGGCTCGCGCCCGTGGTGTCGCAGGCTGCTGAGCAGGCCCGCGTCCAGTACGACGCCCGTCTCGTCCCGCGTCTGGAGCAGGCGCGGACGCATGTGCCATCGATGGTGGACCAGGCTGCGCACGACGCGGCCGATCTGACCCGTAAGGCCGCCCGGCAGGCTGCCGACTATTCACGTCCGAGGATCGAGCAGGCCGTGGCGGCGGCCGGGCCGGTCCGTGACGAGGCCACGGCGCGCGGTGCGGCCGCGTTGGCCGCGCTGCGCGGCAATGTCTCGGCCGAGGAGATCGAGAAGCTGGCGCGCAGGAACCAGCGGCGTTCGTCGTTCGGCCGGGCGTTCAAGGCGTTCGCCGTGTTCGGTGTGCTGGCTGGTGCCGCGTTCGCCACGTGGAAGTGGTGGGACAAGCAGGCCAACCCGGACTGGCTGGTGGAGCCGCCCGCTGCCACGGAGGTCCCGGATTCGGGGCGTCTCGGCTCGGTGGACGGCAGTTCTCCCCTGCATCCCGAGGTTCAGGCCAAGGAGGCGGAGGAGCAGACGTCCCGGGACGACAAGGGGCGTTGAGCCGCGGCGTTTCACGTGAAACCGGCGACCCCTTCGGCCCGCGCTCAGGCGGCCCGAGGGGTGGCTGCGGTGTCACCAGCTGATCGTGGCCGCCACCGGCACATGATCACTGCCGGTGGCCGGCAACGTCCATGACCTGTGCGGTCGCACGCCGCGGACGAGGATCTGGTCGATCCGTGCCATGGGGAATTTCGCCGGCCAGCTGAAGCCGAAGCCGTCGCCTGCCGTGTCCTGGGCCGATCGCAGCTGCTCGGTGAGGCCGGCGAACGCGCGGTCGTCCATGGTGCCGTTCAGGTCGCCGAGCAGGACCACCCGCGCGTTCGGCTCGGCGGCGACGGCGTCGGCGAGGGCCTGCGCGCCGGCGTTGCGCTGGGACGTCCAGAAGCCCGTCCTGGGCAGTACCCGTACGGATCCCAGGTGGGCCACGTAGACCGTGAGAGGTCCGTGGGAGGTGGCCACCGTGGTGCGCAGCGCCCGGTTGTACCGCATCTTCACGGCGGCCGGGATGGTGTCACCCAGTGGCCCCTCGTCCGTCTTGATGTCCACCGGCCGGGTGTCCGACAGCGGCAGCCTGCTCCACAGTCCGACCGTGCCCAGCACCACGTGGTGGGGGTACGTCCGGGCCAGCGCTTTCTCGTAGGTGCCCGTGGCGGGGCCGGTCAGTTCCTCGAGCGCCAGCACGTCCGCGCCAGAGGCGGCCAGGGCGCGGGCGGTACCGACCGGGTCGGGGTTGCCGGCGTCGACGTTCTGACTGACGACGGTGAGGTCACCGCCCGGGTGGGACCTGTCGCCGATCAGCCCGCCGAACAGGTTCAGCCACACCACGACCGGCAGCAGCAGTGCGACCCCCGCGGAGGCGGAGCGGCGCCACAGCGCCCCGGCCAGCAGCACCGGGATGAACAGGCCGAACCATGGCAGGACGCTCTCCGCCAGGCTGCCGAGGTTGCCGATCCGGTTCGGGATGTCGGCGTGCAGCAGCATGAGCAGACCGAGCAGCAGCGCCGAAACCGTGAGCACCGGACCGCGCTTCCATGGCCCGAGCCGGCCGAAGCCGTCCCGCCCGCTCGCCGCGGTGTCCGCCGCGTCCGTCGTACGAGCCGCGTCCGCGTCCGCCGCATCTCCTTGACCCGCTTGACCCGCTTGACCCGCTTGACCCGCTTGACCCGCTTGACCCGCTTGACCCGCTTCGTTCGCTGCGGCCGCCGTGTCTCCGGCATCCGTCTTCTGCCTCATCGTCTGTCCTCGATCGTTCCGGCGGGAGAGCCGGCCGTTCCTGACGTCGGGCCGCCAGTCAAAGCGGTGTGGTGTTGCCGTGGCGTATGCCGTTCTCGATACGCGGACGATATGTGCCGACTCATAGCATCGGTCGCATGCGTGTGCTGATCGTCGAGGACGAGCCCTATCTGGCGGAGGCCATCCGCGACGGCCTGCGTCTGGCCGCGATCGCGGCCGACATCGCAGGTGACGGTGGGACCGCTCTGGAACTGCTGGGTGTCAACAGCTACGACGTCGCCGTCCTCGACCGCGACATCCCCGGGCCTTCCGGAGACGAGGTCGCCAAGCACATCGTCGCCTCCGGCAGCGGCATGCCGATCCTCATGCTCACCGCGGCCGACCGTCTCGACGACAAGACGTCCGGTTTTGAACTCGGCGCCGACGACTACCTGACGAAGCCGTTCGAACTCCAGGAGCTCGCGCTCCGGCTCAGGGCCCTGGACCGCAGGCGTGCCCATCACCGGCCTCCCGTGCGGGACATCGCGGGTCTGCGCCTTGATCCGTTCCGCAGGGAGGTCTACCGGGACGGCCGCTATGTCGCGCTGACCAGGAAGCAGTTCGCGGTGCTCGAAGTCCTCGTCGCCGCCGAGGGCGGTGTCGTCAGCGCGGAGGAGCTCCTGGAACGCGCCTGGGACGAGAACGCCGACCCGTTCACCAACGCCGTACGCATCACCGTCTCGGCGCTGCGCAAGCGTCTGGGCGAGCCCTGGGTCATCGCGACCGTGCAGGGCGTCGGTTACCGCATCGGCGCCCGGCCGGAGACCGCTCCGGAGGGAGAGGGAGACCGTGGATAGGGCTCCTGGTCCGAGCGTTCGCCTCAAACTCACCCTCAGCTATGCCGGATTCGTCATGCTGGCCGGCGCTCTGCTGCTGGCCGCGGTGTGGGTGTTCCTGAACCGTGTGCCGCATCCCGGGCTGATCATCGTGCCCGACTACCGCCTGGCCGTCGTGCGTACTTTCGCGCCGACCGCCGTTGCCGTTCTGACGTTCCTGCTGGTGTTCGGTCTCGCGGGCGGGTGGATCCTCGCCGGCCGGATGCTCGCCCCTCTGACCCGGATCACGGACGCCACCCGCGTGGCCACGGACGGCTCGCTCTCCCACCGGATCCGGCTGCCGGGCCGCAGGGACGAGTTCCGTGAACTCGCCGACGCCTTCGACGCGATGCTCGCGCGGCTTGAGGCGCACGTCGCCGAGCAACGGAGATTCGCGGCCAACGCCTCGCATGAGCTGCGTACTCCGCTCGCCGTCTCGAAGGCGCTGCTCGAGGTGGCCCGCAGCGATCCGGATGGGCGGTCCGGCGAGATCATCGAACGTCTGGACGTCGTGAACACCAGGGCGATCGACCTCACCGAGGCGCTGCTGCTGCTCAGCCGCGCCGACCGAGGGTCCTTCAGCCGGGAACCCGTCGATCTGTCCCTCATGGCGGAGGAGGCCACCGAAACGCTCCTGCCTCTCGCGGAGCAGCACGGCGTGGCGATCGAGACGTCCGGCGACATCGCGGCCGCGCTCGGGTCGCCGGCGCTTCTGCTGCAGCTGACCACGAACCTCGTGCACAACGCGATCGTCCACAACCTGCCCGCCCAGGGCACCGTGTGGGTCCGCACCGGCGTCCGTCCCGGGACCGTGGTGCTCACCGTCGAGAACACGGGCCGGAGGATCAGCGCGCGACTGGCTTCGACGCTCACCGAACCGTTCCGGCGCGGCACTGACCGCGTACGTACCGGCCACGCGGGGGTCGGGCTCGGCCTGGCCATCGTCAGGACCATCGCCCAGGCGCACGACGGGACGCTCACCCTCACCCCGCGCGCCGCCGGCGGCATCCGCATCACCGTCGAACTGCCCGCCTCGTCCTCGAACACCGGCCGATAGCCGACGCCGGCTTCTCACACCAGGTCATCGGACTGGCACGTACGGTGCGCACGGCGCGCGGTTCACGCGGTTCTTCGCCGAGGTGCGGGGCCCGAACCTTCGGCCCCGGGGTCCGTGTCCTCCACGGCGGCCCCTGCGTGAAACCGGGACAAAAAAGACCCCTCCGACTGCATTTTCGCAGTTCAGAGGGGTCCTACGGGGTGGAGCCTAGGGGAGTCGAACCCCTGACATCCGCCATGCAAAGACGGCGCTCTACCAACTGAGCTAAGGCCCCGTACGGGAAGCCGCCGCCCCAGCGAGAGGTCCGCTGGTCGGTGCCGCAGACCAGAGTACCGGGTCACCCCCCGTACCTCGCAAAAAGATTGGGGGTCCCCGCGGATGACCACGCTCCGTAAGATGCTCGACGGGGTTCGCTGTAGCGAACCGTGGATTTTTTGGGGAAGCGATGGGGAGACGCAATGGACGCCGCACAGCAGGAGGCCACCGCCAGAGCGCGGGAGCTGCAGCGGAACTGGTACGGGGAGCCGTTGGGGGCGCTCTTCCGTAAGCTCATCGACGACCTGGGGCTCAACCAGGCACGTCTCGCGGCGGTCCTCGGACTGTCCGCGCCCATGCTGTCGCAGTTGATGAGCGGACAGCGGGCGAAGATCGGCAACCCGGCCGTGGTCCAGCGGGTGCAGCTGCTCCAGGACCTGGCGGCGCAGGTCGCGGACGGCAGCGTGAGCGCGGCCGAGGCGACCGAGCGGATGGACGAGATCAAGAAGTCCCAGGGGGGCTCGGTGCTCAGCAACACCACGCAGACGACGAGCGGTTCGGGTGCGCCCACGGTCAAGCGGGTGGTCCGCGAGATCCAGTCACTGCTGCGGTCGGTGGCCGCCGCCGGTGACATCATCGACGCGGCGGACAGCCTGGCTCCGACCCACCCGGAGCTCGCGGAGTTCCTCCGTGTCTACGGCGCCGGCCGCACGTCGGACGCGGTCACGCACTACCAGTCGCACCAGAGCTGAGCCACGGCCCGGTACACCGGAGGGGGTCCGGTGAGCCGGGCGGGGCCCGGCCCTGGCCGAGGGGGTCACGCGAGAGGGGTCGTATCGCTCGTCGGGGGGAAGGCAACGGGGGTGTGAGGCAGGGGGGAACGAGGGGACCAGAGGGGGAGGGCTACGGGCAGTCATGGGTGAGGTCTTCGCAGGCCGGTACGAACTGGCCGACCCGATCGGTCATGGCGGAGTGGGCGCCGTCTGGCGTGCCTGGGACCACCGGCGCAAGCGCTACGTGGCCGCCAAGGTGCTCCAGCAGAGCGACGCCCACGCACTGCTGCGCTTCGTGCGGGAGCAGGCGCTGCGCATCGACCACCCTCATGTCCTCGCGCCGGCCAGCTGGGCCGCCGACGACGACAAGGTCCTGTTCACGATGGACCTGGTCGCCGGCGGCTCGCTGGTCCACCTCGTGGGGGACTACGGTCCCCTGCCCCCCGCCTTCGTCTGCACGCTCCTCGACCAGCTGCTCTCCGGCCTCGCCGCGGTGCACGCGGAGGGCGTGGTCCACCGGGACATCAAACCCGCGAACATCCTGCTGGAGGCCAGCGGCACGGCCCGCCCGCGCCTGCGGCTGTCCGACTTCGGCATCGCCATGCGGTTCGGCGAGGCCCGGCTGACCGAGACCAACCTGGTGGTCGGCACGCCGGGTTACATCGCTCCCGAGCAACTCCTGGGTGCCGAGCCCGACTTCACGGCCGATCTGTTCGCCGTCGGCCTGGTCGCCCTGTTCCTCCTGGAAGGCGCCAAGCCGGACGCCAAGGCGCTCGTCCAGCTCTTCGCCGAACACGGCACGCCTGGAGCACCCAAGGGCATCCCGGATCCTCTGTGGCAGGTCGTCGCCACTCTCCTCCAGCCCAATCCCGAGTTCCGTTTCCGCACGGCCACAGGTGCTCGCAAGGCGCTCGCCCAGGCCAGGGAGCTCCTCCCCGAGCCGGGCCCCGACGACGAGTTGATCGAGATCTTCGACCAACTGGGTCCGCTGCCCGCGGGGTTCGCTCCGGAGGGACCGTCGCGGGCGGCGTCGGGGGGCGATTCGCGGGGGGCGACGGGGACAGCGGGACAGACGGGGACGACAGGCAGAGCGGTCCCGACGGGCGCCACAGGGACGACGGATGCGCTGGGGCCGGCGGAACCCGGGCCGGGGCCGGGCACGGAGGCGGACAAGGGGACGGCGCCGGAGGCCGGCACCGCCCCGACCGGTCACGGCGCCGTGCCGAAGGGCACGTCGGGCACGGTGTCGAACGACTCGTCCCGCCCGTCGGCCGAACCGGTTTCGGGCTCGGGCTCGGCGACCGGATCCCGGGCGGCGCACGGCGACGTGCCCCCCGCCACCTCCACCGGCGACACCGGCGACACCGGCTCACCCTCGGCCCCGGGCCCGGGCACGGCCGGCATGTCGGACACCGGCAGCTTCCGGCTCCCGCCGCCCGGGGCACCGGTTCCCCCCGCCGCGGAAGCGGAGCCGCCGCACCAGCCGCGGCCCACACCGCCGTCCCCGCCGTATGCCACCCACCAGCAGCCCCAGCCCCAGACACCCTGGCCCCCGGCGCAGCCCCTCCCCCCGGTGCAGCCGCACGCCGAGGCCACCGGTACCGCCACCTACACCGCCCGTGACCCGCAGTCGGTGGCGGTGGCCCCGCCGCCGTCGGCGCGTACCCACGGCCGGCGCCGGCGGCGGGTGCGGCGGCCGGGGCCGTCCGCGAAGGCCGCCGTGCCCGTCCTGCTGCTGGCGCTGGCCTGTTACGCCGTGGGCTTCTGGGCGTTGACCCGGATCTGAGCGCGGCGGGCGGTCAGTGTCCACACGACCAGGACCAGGAGCAGGACGGTGCCCGCGCCGATTCCGCCGGCCGCGAGCGCCCGCATCGCCGTGTCGTCGTCTCCGGGGGCGGCGGCCAGGCCACCGCCCTGGTCCGACGGCGGGTCGAAGACGTTCTTCGGGACGGGTGAACCGGCGTAGTGGGGGCCGGAGTTCGGGGCGCCGTCGACGCGGACCCGGAGTGTCACGCCGTACGGCCCCTGCCCGAAGGTGGCCGCCGTCTGTCCGGTGAGGTGGACGACGAGATAGTAGGCGCCGGCGAAGCGGACGGAGTTCTCCTCGCCGGGGACGGCGTACCGGTTGGCGTAGGCCACCGGTGGCAGGGGGGCGAGGGAGGACGCCTTCTGGGTGCCGTCGTAGCCGAGGGAGACGTCGCTGACGTAGCCGCGGACCGGGCTGTAGAGCGAGAGGTTGAGCGCGGCGCTGACATAGCCCTGGGCGTCCCCTGCGGTGCTGCCCAGTTCGACGGTGGCGTGCAGTTGCTGTCCCCAGTCGACCGGGACGGCGTAGTAGAGGGTCTGGCCCGGGGTGATTCCGGTCCGCCAGACGCCTGCGCCCAGGGTGCGGGCCGTGGCGAAGCCTGCGCCCGCGGTGCGGTGGCGGGGGTTGCCGGTGAGCGGCGCGGGGGTGGCGGAGTTCCAGGTCCCGGGGGCGGAGGTGGCACCGGACCTGGCCAGGGCCGGTTCGGTGGCGGGGGCGATCTCCAGGTCCCAGCTGCCGGGAGTCGTGGTCCGTGAGCCGGAGGCGAGCCGCTGGACGGTCACGTAGTAGGTGCCCGCGCCCTGGCACAGCGCCCTGCCCGTGTCCCGGCGTCCCAGCGCGGTGACCGGCCGGGGGCTCAGTCCGGCGCCGAAGCGGGCGCTGTCGTAGCCGCAGGAGACGCCGTTGGCGTCCTCGACGGAGACGCCGATGCCGTCGCTCGCGGAGACGGTGGCATCGGTCGGCGGGACGGCGGTGACCGGGACGTAGGCGGTGTCGGCGGCGGCGAGTTCGAGGCGGAAGTACAGTTCGCCCTTCTCCGGCAGGGTGCTGCGGTAGGTCCTGCCGGGCTCCAGCGGTGCGGCGGCCGCGGTGTCCGTCGCCGCGGCGATCGTGCGGGCGTCCGGGGCGAAGGCATAACCGCTGCCTCCGTCGGCCGCAACCGGAGAGGTGGGCAGCAGCGCCGTCAGCAGCACGGTCAGCACTGCCGTCAGCGGGAGAGCGGCCGTCGTACCGGTGCCCCGCCGTCCCGCCCCCGTGCGCCACCGCCGTGTCACGCGCGCCCCCAGTCGTCGCTCGTCGGCCTTCGAAGTCCTCGGCCTTCGAAGTCCCGGACCGGCCCCATACTGCCGTTCGCGCCCCCGCGCCACCCGGCAATCCGTACGACCGTCCGAAACGCCCCCTCCCGGCCCCGGACGACGCAAAACCCCGACCGCGAGGCGGTCGGGGTCTCAGTGTCGTTCGTTGTCGGTACTCACGAACCCGTGGGCACGGAGTCAGTCGCCTCCGTCCACAGATCCTGCTCGGCGCGATCCGCCTGGATCTGGCGGTACACGAGGAGCCCGCCGATGGCGGCCAGTGCGACCAGGAGAAGCTTCTTCACCGCGCGACCTCGTCTCTTCCTTGACGTAGGGGACCTCTGGCGCCCGACTATACACACCGACCGATATCGATCGGTGACCTGGCATCCGGCCCCAACTCCGGCTCACCAGACGGTGTTGCCCGGCGTGCGGCACGCCGCCGGCCGTTCCGGCCGGAGGGTGATCACACCCCCACGGAGGGTTACTTTGCACCCTTTCGCCCGCCTTCAGGCGCCTTTCTTGTGATTTTTCAGCTCTCTTGCCTCCGTCCGGGTGGTGTTCATCAGAACATCGCCGCGCCACAGGTTGACGTCCCCCACTTCGCGATCCGCATACACATCATGAGGAAAGTACGCAAATCGCCCAACCCGAAAGTGAGGGGCCATGGCCCGGAACGCCAAGGTCATGAAGATGTGGACCGCCATCGTCACCGCCTTCCTTGCGCTCTGCACGGCGCTCGGACTCGTCTCCGCCGCCACCGCCGCCGCGGTACCGCAGACCGAGACCCCGCGCAACAGCAACAGCGGCGACAAGCACGGCCCGGCCGGCCGGGTGATGATCCCGGCACAGACCCACTGGCTCTGGTCCCAGGCAAGGTCCCTGCCCCCCACGATGAAGCAGCGCATCCGGGCCGAGGCCCACGGCAAGACCCCCGGTTGCCGCCAGCGGCCCCTGGACACGACCGAGTCGGACGACCCGGCCGAACCCCCCGCGGCGAACCTCGACTGCTGATCCTCTCCAGCCGGCTCAGACGCAACGGCGCAAGGGCGACTTGCGTACGTACCAGCGCCTACTGCGACACAGATCCGCGACCGGGACCCGGCCGCGGGTCTTCGCATGCCCGGACCCGCCGGCGGGGCGTCCGGCAAAGGCTCAACCGCCGGCGGGGCGCCGGCAAAGGCTCGACTCCGCAACTCCTCCTGAGGAGTCGTAGGCTGAAATCGTGCCCAAGGCATACGAGGAGATCGCCGACGACCTCCGCCGCGCCATCAGGACCGGCGAGCCCGAACCCGGCGCGCGGCTGCCCTCCGAGGCGGAGCTGGCCCGGCACTACGGGCGGAGCGTGCCCACCGTCCAGAACGCGCTGCGCCTGCTGAGCGCGGAGGGCCTGATCGACAGGCGGCACGGCAGCGGCACCTTCGTGCGCAGGCCCCGCACCCGTGCGATCCGGGACAACACCCGGCACCAGTGGGAGAAAGACCGCGCCAGGATGCCGGAGGCCGCCCGCGCCGCGACGGGCGCGACCGAGCACGAGACCGGGCTGGTCCTCGACGACCTGGTCTTCTTCACCCGGTACCGCGAGCTGCGCGCGCCCGGCGCTCTCGCCGACGCGTTCGGGGTGCCGGAGGGCACGGTGCTCCTGGAACGCACCTACCGGACCCGGTACTCGGCCGAGACCGCGCCCTTCAGCCTGGTGAGCTCCTATCTCGTCCGGGACATGATCGCGGCGAACCCGGCGCTCCTGGACGAGAGCAGGGAACCCTGGCCGGGCGGCACCCACCATCAACTGCACACCGTCGGCATCGAGGTCGGCCGTGTCGAGGAACGCTTCACCGCCCGGCCGCCGACCCCCGAGGAGGCCCGGGAGCTCGACCTGCCGGCCGGCACCTCGGTGATCCTGCTGCGCAAGACCTCGTACGACATCCGTGACCGCGTCGTGGACATCACCGCAGTCACGCTTCCCGGCGACCGCACCGAACTGCTCTTCACCACACATCTGGAAAGGTGGTGAGCGCCGCCGTGAGCCGGTGCGTCACCGTCGTCACCGCGGTCCACGCACCGTCGGCCCGTTTCCTGCCGGAGGCGTACAGGTCGCTGTGCGAGCAGCGGCTGCCCGCCGGCTGGGAGTGGCGGTGGCTGGTCCAGGAGGACGGCTACGGCGACAAGGTCCGCCCGTACGTCCCGGACGATGCCCGGGTGTCGTTCCGGCAGGGCCGCACCGGCGGTCCCGGGGTGGCCCGGACTCTCGCGCTGGCCCGGGCCGAGGGGGCGTACGTCAAGATCCTCGACGCCGACGACCAGCTCACGCCGGGCGCGCTCGGCCGCGACCTGGCCGTCCTCGAAGCCCGTCCGGCGATCGGCTGGGCCACCTCACGCGTTCTCGACCTGCTGCCCGACGGCTCCACGGCCGGCTTCCCCGGCGACCCGGCGCAGGGCCCGATCGAGCGCGGCACGGTACTCGAATCCTGGACGGCGAACGACTTCCGCGCCCCGGTCCACCCGGCCAGCCTCTTCGTCCGCCGCGAACTGCTGCTCGCCCTGGGCGGCTGGATGGCGCTGCCCGCCTCCGAGGACACCGGGCTGCTGCTCGCGCTGAACGCGGTGAGCCGGGGCTGGTTCACGGCGGAGGCCGGGCTGCTCTACCGCAAGTGGCCGGGGCAGGTCACCGGTCAGGCCGCCCATACCGATCCGGCCGAACGGCAGGCCAGGATGGCGGTCGTGGCGGCCCGGGCACGGGCGTTGGCGCAGTTCGGCTGGCGGTAGCCGGCGTCAGCAGGGCGCGGGTGGCGCGGCGGTGGCGGTCCACGAGGACACCGGGCCGTGCCACCCGCCCATCCGGCCATCCGGCCATCCGGGACGACATGGCTAGAGCGTCGCCGCGTCGGTCCGCGAGAACACCAGGTCGCTCTCCTGCGTCACCGGGCCGTCCCAGCGGACCGGGGCCACCGGCGCGCCGTACAGCGCCCGGGGGTAGCTGTCGGCCGCGTAGCTGTTGGCGAGCCGGTAGACGTGGTAGCCGGCGTCGGTCATGGTGCGCAGCAGGTCGTCCGCCGAGTCACCCAGCTGGGTCATGCGGTCGGGGGTGACCTCGACGGTGATCTCGGCGTCCGGGCGCAGCTTCTCCAGGAGCGGCGCCAGCCCCCGCACCACCGCGCCCTCGGCTCCCTCCACGTCGATCTTGATGACTCGCGCGGCCTCGATCTCCTCAGGCCGCAGCAGCTCGGGGAGCGGCACGGCCTCGATGTCGAAGCTCGACTCGGCGGGACCGTCCCAGGGCACGATGCTGTTGGCGCCCATGTTGGAGGAGCTGGCCAGCACGAAGGTCAGGGTGCGGTGGGCGTCGGAGACCGCGGCGTTGACCGCCCGGATGTTCCGGCAGCCGTTGAGCGCGCTCTGCTGTTCGAGGCGGCGGTGGAAGGCGGGGGAGGCCTCGACGGCCACGACCCGGCCCCGCTCCCCGACCAGTGAGGAGGCGAGGACGCTGAAGACACCGATGTTGGCGCCGACGTCGACGAAGCAGTCCCCGGGCGCCAGCCTGCCGCGCAGCCAGTGGGTCAGGTGCGGTTCCCACACCCCGAAGAGGTAGAGGTAGCGCTGGATGAGGTCCTGCGTGTCGACCGCGAACCGGGCGCCGGAACGCGTCCGGACGACCCGCCGGCGCGGGTGGTCGCGCAGGTAGGTGTTGAGCGCGCGGGCGGCGGGCGGCTTGCCCCAGGGAACCGGGAAGTCCCGGACGTAGCCGCGGCCGAGGGTGGCCAGGAGTTCGGTGAGCCCGGTGTGTCCGGTGTGCCGCGTGGGTTCCGTGCCGGTGGTGCTCATCCGCTAGTCAGTGACCCTTTTCCCGTTGATCCGGATCGCCTGGGACGGGCAGCGCTCGGCGATGTCCCGCATCAGTTCGTCGTCCCCGGACTCCTCCCGTCCGGGCAGGACGAAACCGTACCCGTCCTCGAAGCCGAACACGGCGGGTGCCCGGAAGGCACACTCACCCGACCCATAACAGACATCGGCGTCGACGGAGACCTTCATGGGAAGTCCCCTGCCCAACGGAGGCCCCGCCGAACCGGGTTATGTGAAGGGCAGTTCCAGCATCCGGATGGCGTTCCCGCGCAGCAGCTTGTAGGCGACCTCCGGAGCCAGCCCGCCCACGTGTTCCTGGGCGACCCGCTTGGTATCCGGCCAGGTCGAGTCGACGTGCGGGTAGTCCGTCTCGAAGGTCGCGTTGTCCACGCCGACCGTCTCGATCGCCTCGATGCCGTGCTTGTCGCGGAAGAAGCAGCAGAAGATCTGCCGGTAGTAGTACGTCGACGGGGGCTCGGGGATCAGGTCCTTGACCCCGCCCCAGGCCCGGTGCTCCTCCCAGACGTCGTCGGCGCGCTCCAGGGCGTAGGGGATCCAGCCCATCTGACCCTCGCTGTAGGCCAGTTTGAGCCGGGGGAAGCGGACCAGGACCCCGGAGAAGAGGAAGTCCATCATCGAGGCCATGGCGTTGTTGAAGCTCAGCGAGGCCTGCACGGCGGGCGGGGCGTCCGGGGAGGCTGCGGGCATCTGCGAGCTGCTGCCGATGTGCATGTTGACGACCGTCCCGGTCTCCTCGCAGACCGCGAAGAACGGGTCCCAGTAGCCGGAGTGGATGGACGGCAGGCCCAGATAGGTGGGGATCTCGCTGAAGGTGACCGCCCGGACGCCCCGTGCGGCGTTGCGCCGGATCTCGGCGACGGCCAGGTCGATGTCCCACAGCGGGATCAGGCACAGCGGGATCAGCCGGCCGCCGCTGTCACCGCACCACTCCTCGACCATCCAGTCGTTGTAGGCCCGGACGCAGGCCAGCGCGACCTCCTTGTCCTCGGCCTCGGCGAAGGTCTGCCCGCAGAAGCGGGGGAAGGTGGGGAAGCAGAGGGAGGCCTCCACATGGTTCATGTCCATGTCGTCCAGGCGGGCCTTGGGGTCCCAGCAGCCGCGCCGCATCTGCTCCCGGGTGATGCCGTCGAGCGTCATCTCGTCCCGGGAGAAGCCGACGGCGGCGATGATGCGCTTGTACGGGAAGAGCAGGCCCTCGTACTCCCACCAGTCGGTGGTCTGGCCCTCGGGGTCGGTGGTGAAGCGGTACCTGCCGCCGACGTAGGCGAGTTCGCCGATGCCGGCGGTGAAGGGCTTGGGGCCCTTGTCGCGGTACTTGCCCGGCAGCCACCTCTCGAAGAGGTGCGCGGGCTCGATCACGTGGTCGTCCACGCTGACGACCCTGGGCAGATCCTGGGTACCGGTCGCGTTCTCTGCCATGCCTACCCCCTGCTGCCTGCCTGGATACCCGCTTAACTGACGGACCGTCAGATTTCGGCTCGGCTATCAGGCTAGGCCCAGGAGGCGGCGCCAGCAAGAGCCGCCGGACCCCTTGCGGCGCGCGCCGCCTTCCGCTGAACTGACGGGTCGTCAGGTAGTGGAGGAAATCCGGGGAGGGTGCGGGATGCGATCAGCCTTGCTGAGCGGTGCCGAGTGGTTCGCGGTGCTCCGCATCGGGCTCGGTCTGTGGTGGCTGGAGAGCTGGCGGCACAAGGACAAGAAGCAGTGGTTCGGCGGCGGGGGCATCCGGTGGGCGGCCGGTGTCGCGGAGAAACACCGCTGGCCCGTGGTCCGGCGGGGCTTCGATGTCGTCGTCGCGCCGCGTCCCCGGCTGATGGCCTACGTGGTGGCGTACGCGGAACTGGCCCTGGGCCTCGGCCTGGCCTTCGGCTTCCTCACTCCGATCGCCCTGGTGGCCGGGTTCCTGCTCAACCTGGTCTACCTGACCCTCATGATCCACGACTGGGCGGAACAGGGCCAGAACCTGATGATGGCCCTGATCGCGGCGGTCGGCCTCTTCGCGATGTCCTGGCAGACCTGGTCCCTGGACTCCGCCCTGGGCCTGTTCACCTGAACCACCTCAGCCGGACAACGGCACGCAAGCACCCTGAGGGGCGCGGGGAACCGCGCGCCCGGCCACGACGAACCCGCAGCCGACCGACCGCTCGGACGCACCCCGAAGGACACGAGGCTGTGCCGATGCACACCCCCGCCACGTAGCCGCGAGCAACGACGCCGAGCCCACATCCACCGACGGTTCGCAAGCACCCCTGAGGGGCGCGGGGAACCGCGCGCCCGGCCACGACGAACCCGCAGCCGCTCCGCCGGTGCACACGGCCTCCCGGCGGAGCCCCCCGCGCCCGGCAGCAAGGAGCCGAAGATGAACGTCTCCCGGCGGAGCTCAGAGCGCTGCACTCCGCCCGTGCGCACCGCGCATACGCCCGCACCCTGGCCGTCTGCCGTCACGCGGGTGTCGACCCCGACGCGGCGCAGACGGTACCGACGAGCCCGGCCGGCCGGGCCGCCGGCGCGCTGCGGCTGTCGGCCCGATCCCTCGCCGCCCTGACGGAGACCGCACCGGACCCGGCGGCGGACGCCCGCTGCGCCCGTAACGCCGCCACCGCGGCGCTGGCCGCACAGGTCGCCGGGTCACTGGACGACCGCTCCGAGGCGGCCACGGCCCTGAGCGCCGCCCTCACGGCGCCCCGGGCCGCAGCGACGGCGGCCGGCGGTACCGCGGCGGGCATGGACACGGCCCTGAACACGGCGGCCGACGACGCGGAGGAAAGGCGGTCGAGGCGGCCCGTGCGGCGGGCTGGAAACGGCTCCAGGAGACCCGGACGGGCCGCTCCAGGGGCGGGCGGCGGCGCCCCACGGCGAACGATGCCCCCGTGCCGTTCGGCTCCGGTCCCTCCCCACGTGGGGACCGGTGCCGAACGGCGCGGGTGGCCTCAGGCCCCGCAGGGCCCGCTCAGTCGGAGAGAGCAGCTGCCGTCGTCGCGCCACTCCGGCGGGTAATCGCCGGTGGAACCTGACCGAGAACATGCGGTGTCGTGCACTGTCTCCGCGGACGCTGAGCTGGTCGGCCCGCCGGGCGCCGCCCGACCACCGCCTTGCTGGAGCGAAATCCTGCCAGTCGAGGCCCCCATCTGAGGAGGCCAGGGCGTCCGGTCCAGGGCGTCGCCGCAGGTCAGCCATATAAAGTGAGTTTTCCGGTCCGGATGGCCAGCAGCGGCGGAAGTAAGGGGTGGAGAGCCTTGAGTCCCGACGCAGGGGCACGCACAGCCTTCGCGGAACGTCTCGCGCTGCTGTACAAGGAGGCCGGCAACCCTCCGCTCAAACGCGTCGCCGAAGCGGTCGACCGGCTGCACAGGGTGGACGAGCGGGGCCGGCCCGTACGGGTCTCCGCCCAGCGGATCAGTGACTGGCGACGGGCGAAGAACGTCCCCGCGCAGTTCGTCGCGCTCTCCGCCGTACTCCAGGTCCTCATCCCCCAGGCCCGGCGCTCCCAGCCGACGCCGGTCTCCTCCGGGCTGTACGACCTGCCCCAGTGGCAGAAGCTGTGGGAGCGGGCCGTGGCCGACCCGGTCGGCGAGCTGCCGGTGCCGCAGGCCGCGGAAGAGACGGAGGCACCCGCGCCGGCCGACGGCGTCTGCCCGTACCGAGGTCTGGCCTCCTACCGCCATGAGGACGCCCGCTGGTTCTTCGGCCGCGAGCGCAGCACCGACGCCCTGGTCGCCCAACTCCGGTCGGCGAGGGAAGCCGGCGGTCTGGTCATGCTGGTCGGCGCCTCGGGCGCGGGGAAATCCTCGCTGCTGAACGCCGGCGTGGTCACCGCCCTGCAGAACGGTGTCCTGGCGGCGGACGAGGGCCGCCCGCCCGAGGTCCTGCAACTCGTCCCGGGAACGGACCCCGTCAAGGAACTGTCCCGCCGCATACCCGAGCTGGCCGATCGGACGGACCCGGACGATCCGGAGGCCGTACGGGAGGCGGTCACGTCCTGGGCGCGACGGGAGACCGAGGATGTTTCACGTGAAACACGGCCCTCGGGACCCGAGGCGTCCCGTCCGGTCGTGATCGTGGACCAGTTCGAGGAGACCTTCACTCTCTGCGCCGACGAGGCGGAGCGGCGCGCCTTCGTCCAGCTCCTGCACACGGCCAGTACCTCCGCCCGCCCCGGCGAACCCGCCCCCGCCCTGGTCGTCCTCGGTATCCGCGCCGACTTCTACGAGCAGTGCCTGGGCTACCCCGAGCTGGCCGACGCGCTCCAGCACCGGCACATGGTGCTCGGTCCGCTGACCACAGCCGAGCTGCGCGAAGCGGTGACCGCCCCCGCCAAGGCGGTGGGTCTGGAACTGGAGCCCGGGCTGGCCGAGTTGATCGTCCGCGAGGTGAGCGCCGACGGCCCGCGCGGCGCCCATGACGCCGGTGTCCTCCCGCTGCTCTCGCACGCCCTGCTCGCCACCTGGCAGCGCCGCAAGGGAGGACGCCTGACGCTGGCCGGCTACCGGGCCGCCGGCGGCATCCAGGGTGCCGTCGCCGCGACCGCCGAGCGCGCCTGGACCGGCCTGGACCCGGCCGCCCGCACCGCCGCCCGGCTGCTCCTGCTGCGGCTGGTCCGACTCGGCGAGGACACCCAGGCGACCCGCAGGCGTGGCACCCGACGCCAGCTGGCCGCCGAGTCCACCGACCCGAACAAGACGGAGGAGTCGCTCGAAGCGCTGGTGCGGGCCCGTCTGGTGACGCTGGACGCGGACACCGTGGAGATCACCCACGAGGCGCTGCTGCACGCCTGGCCCCGGCTGCGCGAGTGGCTCGACGAGGACCGCAACGGCAACCTGCTGCGCCAGCGACTGGAGGAGGACGGCCGGTCCTGGGACGAGTCCGGCCACGACTCCGCGCTGCTGTACCGGGGCTCGCGGCTGGAGCAGGCCCACACCTGGGCGAAGTCGGCCGACGACACCTCCCTGACCCGCAGCGCGGTGCGGTTCCTGGCGGCCTCGGTACGACTCCGGCGGCGCACGGTGTGGATCAGCAGGGCCGCCGTGTCGGCGCTGGTCGTACTGGCGGTGCTGGCCGCGGGCGCCGCGGTGGTCGCCCGGCAGCAGCGGGACGACGCGATGTTCGAGCAGGTGGTCGCGGAGGCCGACCGGTTCCAGTACTCGGACCCGGCGCTCTCCGCCCAGCTGGACCTGGTCGCACACCATCTGCGCCCGGACGACGAGGACGCCAACAACCGTCTCGTGTCGATCGTCAACGCACCGCTGGCCACCCCGCTGCTCGGCCACACCGGAGCCGTCTACCTCACCACCTTCAGCCCCGACGGCAAGACGCTGGCCACTGCCGCCTATGACCGCACGGTCCGCCTGTGGGACGTGAGCGACCCGACCCGTCCCGAGCCACTGGGCAAGCCGCTGTCCGGCCACACGAGCTGGGTGTCCAGCGCGGTCTTCAGCCCGGACGGCCACACCCTGGCCAGCGCCGGCGACGACGGCACCGTACGTCTGTGGGACGTCACCGACCCGCGCCACCCGGCCTCGCTGGGCGCCCCGTTGAGCCGCCACGACGGCACGATCTACCTGGTGGCCTTCAGTCCCGACGGCCATACCCTGGCCAGCGCCGACGAGGACCACACCGTCCGTCTGTGGAACGTGCGCGACCCTCGCCACCCCTCGCCGGCCGGGAGCCTGACCGGCCACACCGAAGCCGTGCGCTCCCTCGCGTTCAGCCCCGACGGCCACACGCTCGCGGCCGGCAGCGACGACAACTCGATCCTCCTGTACGACGTCTCGGACCCCCGGCGTCCCGAGCGCGTCGGATCACCGCTGACCGGGCACACCGGGACCGTGCACTCCGTGGCCTTCAGCCCGGACGGCCACACCCTGGCCAGTGGCAGCAAGGACGACACTGTACGACTGTGGGACGTCACCGACCGGACCCGCGCCAGGGGCCTCGGCGCACCGCTCACCGGGCACACCGGGCCGGTCTGGTCGGTGGCCTTCAGCCCCGACGGCTCGATGCTCGCCGCGGGCAGCGCGGACTCCACGGCCAGCGTGTGGAACGTCGGCAACCCGGCCTTCCCCTCCCAGGTGGGCGAGCCGCTCGCGGGCAGCAGCGGGGAGATGTACGCGGTCGGCTGGAGCCCCGACGGGCACACCCTTGCCACCGGCAGCGGCGACGGCAAGGTACGGCTGTGGTCGGTCCCCGGATCGGACATGATCGGCGAGGCGGGCGCGTTCAGCCCGGACGGGCGCGTCCTGGCCACCGGCGGCGGCGACAGCCGGATGCGGCTGTGGAACATCACGGATCCGGGCCGGCCCAGGGCGCTCGGCGAGCCGTTCAGAACCGGGTGGCGGGACCTGCGCTCGATGGTGTTCACCCGCGACGGCCGCACCCTCGTCATCATGACCGGCGAGAACAACACCAACTGGGTGCAGCTGTGGAAAATCTCCGACCCGGCCCACCCCAGCCAGTACGGCGCGCCCGTCCGGCTGGACACCCGGTACGCGGGCGCGGAGGCACTGGCGCTGAGCCCGGACGGGCGCACCGTGGCCGCCGACTACGACGACCGCACGGTCCAGCTCCTGGACATCACGGACCCGGCGCACCCCAGGCGGCTCGGTGAACCCCTCAAGGGCCACACCGGCTATGTCAACGCGCTGGTCTTCAGCCCGGACGGCCACACCCTGGCCAGCGGCAGCGCGGACGGCACGGTCCGTCTCTGGGACGTCTCCGACCGGACCCGCACCAAGGCCCTGGGCGGCCCCCTCACCGGCCATCTGGGCCCCGTCAACACCCTCGCCTACAGCCCCGACGGGTCGACCCTGGCCAGTGGCAGCGACGACGACACGGTCCGCCTGTGGAACGTCTCCGACCCGGCCCGCGCGGCCCGGCTGGGCGCGGCCCTCACGGGTCACACCGAGGCGGTGGTCTCCCTGACGTTCAGCCGGAACGGCAGGACCCTTGCCAGCGGCGGCAACGACAACACGGTCCGCCTCTGGAACGTGTCGTCCGCGTCCTCCGCCCACCCCATCGGCCAGTCCATGAGCCCGAACGCCAAGACGGGCAATTTCCTCTCCTTCAGCCCGAAGAGCAACATGCTGGGCGTCTCCAGCGGCGCCGACACGGTCCGGCTGTGGAGTCTGGACGTCGACCGGGCGGTGAGCCGGATCTGCGCCGCCACCCGCAACGTACTGACCGAGGCGAAATGGCGGGAGTACCTCCCCCGCCTCGCCTACGACCCGCCCTGCGACTGAACCGGTCCGCCGCATGACGGCCTTTGAGTGATCCCGATCACAACTGCTCATGACGGCTGAGAAGTTGACTCCCGTCGCACAGGCCGCCTTGTTAGGCTGGCCACAACCCGGTCGCTGGTGCATCCCCCGTCGCCAGCGACCGGGCTTTTGCGTGCCCGACGGCAGACCCGGGAAGGCCCGGCCGCGCGGCCATCGGTCTGGACCGTCCGGATACGCCGAAGGCCCCCGATCCATCCGGATCGGGGGCCTTCATGCTGGTGGGGCTAACAGGATTTGAACCTGTGGCCTCATCCTTATCAGGTCGATCAGGGCAGCCCAACGAACCTGGCGCTCGGCGCGTTAACGGCTTGACGCTTGCCGCTGAAGTCCGCCCTGATCCGCTCCCGTACGCGGCTGTTGGTGTCAGACGTTGGTGTCAGACACCAGTGACCCGCTTGACGCTTCTCGAGTCGGGGCGTAACGGCTACCTGAGCGTACGAGAAGCAGCACGATGATCACGGTGACCAGCTGGGAGGCCGAGTCGAGTGCTGCGGTGAAGGCCTCGGGGTTGATGATGCAGCCCACAAGAGCCGGGCCCATGATCCACTGGGCAATGTCAGTGGTCCGTGGAACAGTGCCTACAGAGGCGTTGCCACCGTTCGGCAGCAACGCCGTGAGGGTCGGGACAGACACGCTTGTGTCTCCTGATTCTCCCAGGGGCGCACCCGTCTCTCGCCAAAGTGTCTGGGTGCGCCCTGTGTCTTGTCTGAACCCCTCGTTTCTACTGCACGGCACTGACAGATTCGGCGCGAGTTAACCAATGGCGAATTCGCTTACGCCAGCCTTATAACGTCGCATGTGGAACATTCAGGTCGCCTGCCAGTGCTTTGACGTGCCGGCCTGCTCATGCCACCGATGTACGTCGTTCTCCGTGTAGTCGAACTTCGGCTCACCCGGGTCGTGATCCTCTTGACCCGCTTCACCTAAGCCACCAACTACCCCAGCTCCCATCCCGTCTGCCGTCGGCCCACACGCCGTGGAGCGGGCGTGGTTCATGGCGTCCAGGTGGAGCGCGCCACTGTACGAACGACCTGGACGCCATGGGCCGCGTCTGCTCGGCTCTGCCTGGGTCGACGGCAGGCGGGATGGGAGCACCCCGCGCACGCCACTACTCGCCGGCACTCGCGAACGGCGCCCCCGCCATCTCGGAGCCTGAGCGCCCCCGCCGGAGGCTGTTCTGACCGTGGCTGCCTCTCTACGGTGATCGACTCATGACCCGGCCGCGTGCACGTGGGCGCGCGTCGGCGCAGCGCGGGCGGAGCGGGCCGAAGGCAGGAGCGGCGCCCGGCGCGGAGCCGGGAGCGCGCCCGGCGGAGCGGAGCGCAGCCGGCTTGATGAGGTAGAGAAACCTGTAACAAGATCCGCGTCGGCCTACGCGTCGAAGTCGTACTCCAGGATGTAAGAGGCCGCGTCCAAGGTCATCTCGTTGATCTCGACGGGGCGCCCTTCGTCCGCGAATGCGGTCCGGCAGATCAGGATGACGGGTGTGCCGGAGGAGATGCCCAGCTGCGATGCCTCGTCCTTCGAGGGCATGCGCGAGCGGATCTCTTCGCGGAAGTGCACCGGCTTGTAGCCGAGTTCGGCAAGGCGGCCATAGATCCCACCTGCCCCGGGATCCGCGTGCGTGATGGCGGAGCCTCCCACCACTGACGTGGGGAGGTAGCTGGTCGCCAGCAGTACGGGCTTCCCGTCCAGGACGTACCGCCGTCGGCGGACGCACACCGTCTCCTCATCGGCAAGGTCAAGCACGCGCCCGATGTTCTCCGGGGCGGCTTCCTCCGACACTGCCACCTGGTCCACTTCCAGCGTGCGGTTCTCGGTGTCGGCCGCCCAGATGGATCGACCGCTACCCCACTGCTCCTCGGAAAGCCGCTGGATACCTCGGCGCCGGAGCGGTCGGAAGGACCGGACGAAAACGCCGGCGCCCTTGCGGGCCTCGGCAACGCCTTCGTCCTTGAGCACGCCCAACGCCTGACGGGCAGTCATGCGGGCCACGCCATGCGCGGCCATCAGCTCGTTCTCTCCCGGAAGCCGATCACCGGGACCGTATTCGCCCGACTGGATCGCCTCGCGCAGGGAGTCTGCGATCCGCTGGTACTTCGGCCGACGGTCGTCGTCGGTGGTGGCCATTCGGAAGCCCTCCTCTCTTCTCTAGACAGCCTAGGGCATGGGCAGGTCACCCGCTCAGTGCGTGTAACCGCAATCCTTCGCCCTCAACCTCTCTATACATCTCCCTTGACGACGTCTCTAGAGACGTGCTTACCTCGAGATGTCTAGAGAGGTTGCGTAAGGCGGCCTCCAAGAACGAGGGATGTGCTCATGCCGTCTTTCAAGGTCGACCTTTCGACCGCTGTGGTGTTCGTGGCGACCGCGCCGGAACCGAAGATGGTCAACAAGCGGACCGGTGAGCGGGCCGTGGACCGGGACAACCCCAACGTGGCCATGTCCACCGTGGGCCTGCTCGTCTCCGACGAGGGGGAGGGCAACCTCTACCAGGTCACCGTCCCGGAGACCGGACTCCCCGCGAACCTCGTGCCGGGCACCCCGGTCGCCGTGACCGGCCTCAAGGCTCGCGACTGGGAGAACACGTTCAACGGCGAGAAGCGCCACGGGATCTCGTTCCGCGCGGTCGCGGTCACCCCGCTGGGGGCCTGACCATGACCGACGTCACGCCCTGGCTGGAGCTGGGCACCGTCGCTGCCGGTGCCGGCGGGCTCGGCTACGTGAAGGTCCGCGCCCCGCGCGTGTACTGGTCGCTGGTCGGCCTACCGGTCACCTGGGGCCGCTTCACCTGGACGTATCACTCGACCATGGAAGTCTGCGGGCTGACGGTACAGCCGTCCCGCCTGCGGGCCTTCATGACCCGCAACATCGCCCACTCCGAGGTGCGGCCGGTCCCGCCGAAGGTCCGCCGGGTGCGGGGTACCTCGACCGGGCTGCGGGTGACCCTGCGGCTCCCGGCCGGTCTGGAACCGGCGGACATCGCCGCGTCTTCGGAGCGGCTCCGGCACGCCTTCGGGGTGCGGTCGGTGACCGTGTCCGAGACCAAGCCCGGCTATGTCGAACTGCGGATGACCGGCTACGACGTCCTCAACAGGGTCCGCATGCCCCGTACCGCCAAGCCCCGTGACCTGGTCGTCCCGGTCGCGCTGCGCGAGGACGGCTCGGTGTACGCGCGGGACTACCGCAAGGTCCCCATGGCGCTGACCCTGGGCGCCACCCTGTCGGGCAAATCCATGTATCAGCGCAACCTGGTCACGGGGCTGGCTCAACTGCCGGTCGGCCTGGTCGGGATCGACTGCAAGCGCGGTGTGGAACAGTCCCACTTCGCCCCGCGGCTGTCGGCGCTGGCGACGGATCCGCAGTCCGCCGGCCTCCTGATCGATGCACTCGTGCATGAGATGGAAGAGCGCTTCGACCTGCTTGCCCTCCACGGGGCCTCGGAGCTGTGGAAGCTCCCGGAGAAAATCCGCCCGGTGCCACTGGTCGTCCTCATAGACGAGATCGCAGAGCTGTTCCTGGTGACCTCGAAGAAAGACGAGGCAGCCCGCGACCACACCGTCATGCAACTGGTGCGGCTGGGCCAGATGGCCCGCGCGGTCGGCATCTTCCTGGAGGTCTGCGGGCAGCGCTTCGGATCCGACCTCGGCAGGGGCGCAACCGCCCTGCGCGCCCAGCTCACCGGCCGTGTCGTCCACCGGGTCAACGACAAGCAGACCGCTGAGATGGGCTTGGGGGACATCGCCCCGGACGCGGTGACGGCAGTGACCGGGATCCGTGCGGACCGGCCCGGCGTCGCGGTGGCCGGTGACACCTCCGGCGGCTGGTCCCGCATCCGCACCCCCGAGATCACCCCCGACGAGGCGGCGGCCGTCTGCCGCGAATTCGCCGATCTGACCCCGGACCTGCCGTTCCTCGCCCCGTTCCGGCCCGCCGTCCGCAGCGAGCCGGTCAAGGCTCCCGCGCTGGT
Organism: Streptomyces sp. NPDC026515; assembly: GCF_055567595.1. Lineage (NCBI taxonomy): Bacteria > Bacillati > Actinomycetota > Actinomycetes > Kitasatosporales > Streptomycetaceae > Streptomyces > Streptomyces sp. NPDC026515. Next base: position 271,128 of record NZ_JBVHQD010000008.1, on the reverse strand, counting down.
GATCCCGGAGCCGGTCACCGACTAGTCCCTGAAGGAGGTGAAGACATGAAGCGCTCCATCCGTCCGGACGCGGTGCTGGTGCAGGCTGTCATCGCAGGGGCGTTGTCCTTCGCCCACCTGCACGACCTTGCCCAAGCCGCCGGTCAGACCGGCTGGAAGGCATGGGCCTACCCGATCAGTGTTGACCTGCTGCTGGTCGCCGCGTGGCGTCGGCTGCGGGCTCAGCGGTCCCGGCTGGCCTGGTGCTGGTTCCTGGTCTCCCTGGTCGCCTCGCTCGGCGCCAACATCGCCACGGCCGGCTTCCTCGACATGGAGCACCCGCCCGCCCTGCTGCGCCTGGGCATCGCCGGGTGGCCCGCCCTGGCCTTCCTCGGCGGCACCCTCCTCGCTCACCAGCACACCGCCCACACGCCGAACCCGGAACCCGCTCCGGCGACGGAATCGTGTGACGTGGTCGAAGTCGACCGACCCGAAACACCCGAGGCCGCGCCCGAGATCTCCGAGCCGGAACCTGCCCCGGCGCTGCCGCTGGTCGCCCCCGCTGTGCCTCCGGCCCTGATCGACCACGCCCGGAAGGTCGCGACCGAGCACCGTACGCGCACCGGAGCCGAAATCGACGCGGCCACTCTGCGCGCCCGCCTCGGCGTCCCGGAAGACCTCGCCAGCGCCATCGTCGCCAAACTCGCCTGACAGAAAGGGAGGTTCCATCGTGCGCCCGAACCGCTTCTACGACGTGATCCGCATCGGGCCGGTCAAGGTCGCCACCTTCAACAACGGCCGTGGCCAGACCAAGCACATCGCCGCCTGCACCGCCCCCAACTGCGGCTTCTCGACTGAGCACTTCGACCGGTCCGCCGCCGAACTCACCGCCCGCACCCACAAGTGCACCTGACCCCGAAGGGAGATCCGCTGATGTTCACCCCGAAGTACCCGACCCCGGACACCGCTCCAGCCCCGTCCCCGTCTCCGTCCCCCACGGTGTCTCAGACCACGACCCCGGCGCCCGTCGTCCCGGCCGCTCCCGCCCCGGCCCCGGTTGCCCAGGTGGCCCCGGCCTCAGTGCCGGTCAAGCCGACCATCCAGCTCACCCCCGGCTCCACGCTCGCCCTCGCGGCCGGCGGCGGTGCCGTGGTCCTGGTCGTCGGCACGGTCCTGGTCTCCATGCTCCTGGCCGTCGCCATCACCGCCGTGTCCGTCGCGCTGGTCATGGTCGTCCTCAAGTCGCTGCTGAAGGACCTCAACAACCAGCGCTGAACGGCCCCCGGAGCGGCCTCGGTCGCCAAACTTCCGCCGCTCCGGGCGCCTGCACCCATTCCTGATCCAACGGACCCGAAAGGGAAGCCCCATCATGCCCCGGAACACCCCGGCCCCGCGCCCCTGCCGCGACTGCGACGGCTTCGCCCGCGTCGCCATCGCCACCGGCACCCGCAACCCGGACGGCACCCGCGCCACCCTCCGCGTCGACTGCCCGGCCTGCCACGGCACCGGCACGGCCGTCCCCGCCCCGGCGCTTGCCCGGATCGGGAGGTGACGGCCATGGAACACCTCACTGCCTCGGCCCACATCGAGCCGGACACCCGTTTCCGCGTCACGCCGTTCGCGGACCGCGCTCACCCCTTCGTCAGCCTCCGCATCGGCGGCGCCTGCATCGAGATCGCACTTCTCGCCGCCCCCGGCACCTCCGAGGCCCTGCGCAGCCTCGCCGCCGCCGCGCTCGAAGCCGCCGGCGCCCTGGACGCCATGACCGCCGACATGCCGGAGGCGGCTGCGTGACCGACACCGCCACCCTGGCGGGCCTGGAGGACCCGGCCACCCTCGCCGATGTGCTGAGGCTGGCCGGGTCCCCCGGCTTCGACCGCATCCAGGATCAGATCCGGCGTACGGGCGGCTGCTCCGACCCGATCCACCTGCAAGGGTCCACCGTCACCCGCGACCGGTCCACGGGCCGGATCTTGCATCGGTACGACACCGACAACGAGCCCGGCGGACGGCTGCGGATCGCGTGCGGCAACCGTCGCGCCTCCCGCTGCCCCGCCTGCGCCTGGACCTACGCCGGAGACACCTACCACCTCATCCGCGCCGGCCTCGTCGGCGACCCCGCCAAAGGCACCCCCGAGACCATCCGTGACCACCCCCGCGTCTTCGCCACCCTCACCGCGCCCTCGTTCGGCCCCGTCCACAACCGGCCCGGCGACCGGCCCTGCCGCTGCGGCCAACGGCACAGCGAGGACGCGCCCGAACTCGGCACCCCGCTCGATGCCGAGACGTACGACTACGCGGGCGCCGTCCTGTGGAACAACCACGCCTCGGAGCTGTGGCGGTACTTCACGATCTACCTGCGCCGCGAGATCGCCCGCCGCGCCGGCCTCACCCAGAAAGCCGCGCACGAACAGTCCCGGGTGTCCTTCGGCAAGGTCGCCGAGTACCAAAAGCGCGGAGCCGTCCACTTCCACGCCGTGATCCGCTTCGACGGACCCGAGGGACCCGACAGCCCGCCGCCGGCCTGGGCCACCCTCGACGTCCTCACCGACGCCATCCGTGCCGCCGCCGCCCGCGTCGCTGTCGACGTACCGCCCGCGGGAGACCAGCCCGCCCGGACACTGCGCTGGGGCACACAGCTCGACGTCCAGCCGATCGGCGCCTTCGGCCACGGCGAGGAAATCACCGAACTGGCCGTCGCCTCCTACGTCGCCAAGTACGCCACCAAAGCCGCTGAGACGACCGGCACGGTCGACCGCCGCATCGGCAACAAAGAGGCCCTGGTCCTGCTCGACGTACCGGACCACCCCGCCCGGCTCATCGCCGCATGCCTCGACCTGCACGTCCTCTACCCAGACCGGAAGCTTCGTGACTGGGCCCACATGCTCGGCTTCCGCGGCCACTTCTCCACCAAGTCCCGCCGCTACTCCACCACCCTCGGCGTCCTCCGCCAGAACCGCGCTGACTACCGCGCAGCCCAGCAACGCAAAGCCCTCGGCCTGCCGGACCCCGACGACACGGAGGCAACCACGCTCACGCTCGCCCATTGGACCTACGCCGGCCACGGCCACACCCCCGGCGAATCCTGGCTCGCCGCCAACATCCGCCGCGACATCCAGCACAACCGCCAGATGGCCCGCGAGGAACTACCCGCCCTGCTCGGAGCCGCCGCATGACCACCACCACGCCTGAGCTGCTGACCGTTCCTGAGGTCATGGAACGGCTCAACGTCGGTCGTACCAAGGTCTACGACCTGATCCGCACTCACCGGCTGGTGTCCATCAAGGTCGACGGCTGCCGTCGTATCCCGACGGGCGCGGTGCGCGACTTCATCACCGGTCAGATCGGAGAGGCCGCCTGATGGCCAAGCGCCGCCCCAATGGTGGGGGAACCATCGCCAAACGCAAGGACGGGCGCTATCAGGGCGCCGCGTACGTCACCGACACCGACGGCAACCGCGTCCGGAAGTACGTCTACGGCGCGACCTGGGACGAGGCCAACGAGAAGCTAGGCAAGCTCCAGGAGCAGGAGCGGAACGGCATCCCGGTGCCCTCGCGGGCCTGGGCGGTCGGTGAGTGGCTGGCCTACTGGCTGGAGCACATCGTCAAGCCGGAGCGCGAGCACAACACCTACGTCAAGTACGAGTCCAAGATCAGACTGTACCTGCTACCGCACCTGGCCAAGAAGCCGTTGACCAAGCTCACGCCGGCGCAGGTCCGTACGTTCATGGCCACGCTGAAACGTGAGGAGGTCGGGACCGCCACCCGCTTCGAGGTGCTGCGGGTGCTGCGCAACGCTCTCAACCGGGCCATCCGTGAGGAGATCCTGTCGCGCAACGTCGCCCTCCTGGTGGACATGCCCAAGGTGAGCAAGGACAAGGGCAAGGCATGGAGCGCGCGTGAGGCTGTCGCCTTCCTGCGGACGTCCCGCGCCCACCGCCTCTACGCGGCCTGCGTCCTGGTCCTCGTTCTGGGGCTCCGCCGCAGTGAGGTCCTGGGCCTGCGCTGGCAGGACATCGACTTCGAGGCTCGCCACTTCACCCCGGTCAAGCAGGTGCAGCGCGTCAAGGGCATGGGCCTGGTCCTCAAGGACCTTAAGACGGAGTCCTCACAGGCCGTGCTCCCGCTCCCGGAGTTCTGCGCTCGCGTCCTGGAGGAGCGTCGGGAGCTCCAGGAGTTGGAACGGAAGATCGCCGGTGAGCGCTGGGCACAGGAGCCCGGACACGATCTGATCTTCTCCTCCGAGCGTGGCGGCATGATCGACCCGGTGGGCTTCTCCCGTACCTTCGACCGGCTCGTCAAGCGCGCCGGTGTCCGCCGGATCACAGTCCGCCTCGCTCGGCACACGTGTGGGACCCTGCTCGCCTTCCTGAAGGTCCACCCCAAGATCGCCCAGGCGGTCCTCCGGCACAGTCAGATCAGCATGACCATGGACATCTACACGCACGTCGTCGGCGACAGTGAGCGCGAAGCGGTGGGCATGCTCGCCGAGCTTCTGGAAGATCCACTCATCGGCTGATGCCATCCGTAGATGTCAACGACCCCCAGCCGGTATCGACTGGGGGTCTCCTCGCTGGTGAGGCTAACAGCGGCTCCTACCAGGAGAAGGCCTTGGCCGCAAACGGGAGAGAGCTGGAGTAATTCCCGTTTTTGATCACCACCGTGCTTCCGTTGCAACCGGCGTCGCTGTAGACGGTGACGGTCCAGCCGGACTGGTTCGAGATCGTGCGGAAGCTGGTGCCCACGCCCGGCGCAAAGCAACCGTGTCCCAACGAAGTCGTCTCATCATGGCGCGTACCGGAGAAGTTAGCCCCGGTCCAGGTGCACAGCTTGCCCGTCGCGCACACGGTCGCGGCGGAAGCGGGCTGCACGGCAGCGAAGGGAAGGGTTGCTACCAGAGCCGCGCCGGCCAGCAGTAAAGAACGTTTCCTCATGGGCACATCCGTCCTCAGAGATCGTTACTGGCCGCTGATCTTGTCATGCCCTGAACGGGCAAGCAAGCCTCACAGTGAGCCGCCGAAGGAGCCTCGGGGGACGAGCAGCAAAGCACCTCGGGGCCCGCGCCGCGCCGAGCAACCAGACGATTCTCCAGCGCAGCATGGCCCTGCACGCCTACAGGCACATCGCCGACGACAGTGAGCAGCAAGCAGTCGGCATGCTCGCTGAGCTACGGGAAGATCCACTCATCGGCTGATGTCAGCCGTAGATGTCAAAGGCCCCCAGCCGATACCGGCTAGGGGCCTTCATGCTGGTGGGGCTAACAGGATTTGAACCTGTGGCCTCATCCTTATCAGGGATGCGCTCTAACCAACTGAGCTATAGCCCCGCCGCGCTCTGCGGTGTGTCTCCCGCGCGCTGACTCCTGAAGATTAGCGCACGACCGGGGCAGTCCCAAAATCGGTTGTCGGGGGACCGACGGGAGAGGTTTGAACTCCGGTTACTCGTCCTCGGCCAAGGTCAGCTCGATGCCCCCGACGAAGCCCGCGGAGAGGTTGTAGATGAAGGCGCCGAGGGTCGCCAGCGCCGTCGCGAGGACGACGTCGATGACCGCGATGATCGCCGCGAACATCAGGACGTGCGGAAGGGACAGGAACGACTGGAGGTCGAAGCCGTTCGACTCGTTCGAACCGGTCGCCTCCGAGATGGTGCCGCCGACCGTCGAGAACACGCCCATCGCGTCCAGGACCATCCACAGCACCGCCGACGCCACGATCGAGCAGATGCCCAGCGCGATGGAGAGCAGGAAGCTGACCTTCATCACCGACCACGGATCGGCCTTGGCGACCCGCAGCCGGGCCTTGCGGGTGCGCGGGGCGGTACGCGCCCCGGCACCGGTGCGCGGCCGCCGTACCGCCCCCGAGGGCGCCTGGGCGGCCTGCGCCACCGGGTAGGCCTGCGGCGGGTGATAGGGCCCGGCGGCCTGCTCCGCGCGCCGCTCCCCGGGCAGCGGGGAGGTGTTCGGCTGCTGCCCCGCCGCGGGCTGGGCGCCCGCGGCGGTCTGGCTCCGGGTGTCGCTCACGGTGCCCCCCTGAGTTCCCTGCGCGTCCGTCGCGGACGCCTTGACCGCCTTCAGCTGGGTGGTGTGCGTGTCCATCGGCGGCTGCGCACCACCCTCGGCGGCCCCGCCGGACGCGGCGGAGCCACGGCCGCCGCCGTCCGCGTCCGTACCCGTAGAGGTACCGGCCGATCCGGCGCCCGTGGCTCCGCTCACGATGACTCTCTCCTCGTGCTACTCGGCCGAGGGCGCCTCACCCTCGTCCGTACCGCTGGTCTCGACACCTTCGACGGTCTCGGCGGTCTCCGCGGTTTCGTCGACGGCGTCCTCACCGTCGACTTCCTCCGCCTCGCTGCCGGCCTCGGCGTTACGTGCGATGCCGACCACGGCATCGCGCTTGCCCAGGTTGATCAGTTGGACGCCCATGGTGTCACGGCCCGTCTCCCTGACCCCGCTGACTCGCGTACGAATCACACCGCCGGACAGGGTGATGGCGAGGATCTCGTCGTTCTCCTCGACGATCAGCGCGCCGACGAGCGAACCGCGGTCCTCCACGATCTTGGCGGCCTTGATGCCGAGGCCGCCACGGCCCTGGACGCGGTACTCGTCGACACGGGTCCGCTTCGCGTACCCCCCGTCGGTGGCAGTGAACACGAACGTACCGGGTCGAACAACATTCATCGACAGAAGTTCATCGCTCTCGCGGAAACTCATGCCCTTGACACCCGAGGTGGCACGGCCCATGGGACGCAGTGTGTCGTCGGAGGCGGTGAACCTGATCGACTGTGCCTTCTTGCTGATCAGAAGCAGATCGTCGTCCGCCGAGACCAGTTCGGCTCCGATCAGTTCGTCGTCGGAACCGTCCTCGCGCTCCCGCAGGTTGATCGCGATCACACCGCCGGAACGGGGCGAATCGTAATCCTTCAGAGGCGTCTTCTTGACCAGACCGGCCTTGGTGGCCAGCACCAGGTAGGGCGCCGCGTCGTAGTCGCGGATGGCGAGGATCTCGGCGATCGCCTCGTCCGGCTGGAAGGCCAGCAGGTTCGCCACGTGCTGACCGCGCGCGTCCCGCCCGGCATCCGGCAGCTCGTACGCCTTCGCCCGGTACACCCGGCCCTTGTTGGTGAAGAACAGCAGCCAGTGGTGCGTGGTGGAGACGAAGAAGTGGTCGACGATGTCGTCCTCCTTCAGCTTCGTCCCCCGCACACCCTTGCCGCCGCGCTTCTGCGCCCGGTAGTCGACGGTCTTGGTCCGCTTGACGTACCCGCCGCGCGAGACCGTGACGACGATGTCCTCCTCGGCGATCAGGTCCTCGATGGACATGTCACCGTCGTAGGGCACCAGCATGGTCTTGCGGTCGTCGCCGAACTTCTCCACGATCGCGGCCAGCTCGGCGCTGACGATGCCGCGCTGGCGCTCCGGCGAGGCCAGGATCGCGTTGTACTCGGTGATCTTCGCCTGGAGCTCGTCGTGCTCCTGGATGATCTTCTGGCGCTCCAGGGCGGCCAGCCGGCGCAGCTGCATCTCCAGGATGGCGTTGGCCTGGATCTCGTCGATCTCCAGGAGCCCCATCAGGCCCGTACGCGCGACCTCGACCGTCTCACTGGCCCGGATCAGCGCGATGACCTCGTCGATCGCGTCCAGCGCCTTCAGCAGACCGCGCAGGATGTGCGCCCGCTCCTCGGCCTTGCGCAGCCTGAAACGCGTACGGCGGACGATGACCTCGATCTGGTGCGTCACCCAGTGCCGGATGAACGCGTCGAGCGAGAGCGTGCGCGGCACGCCGTCGACCAGCGCCAGCATGTTGGCGCCGAAGTTGGACTGCAGGTCGGTGTGCTTGTACAGGTTGTTCAGCACGACCTTGGCGACCGCGTCCCGCTTCAGCACGATGACCAGGCGCTGACCGGTGCGCGAGGAGGTCTCGTCCCGGACGTCCGCGATGCCGCCGACCTTGCCGTCCTTCACCAGGTCGGCGATCTTCTGCGCGAGGTTGTCGGGATTGGTCTGGTACGGCAGCTCCGTGACCACCAGGCACTGGCGGTTCTGGATCTCCTCGACCTCGACCACCGCGCGCATGGTGATCGAGCCGCGGCCCGTGCGGTAGGCCTCCTCGATGCCCTTGCGGCCGACGACCAGTGCGCCGGTCGGGAAGTCCGGGCCCTTGATCCGCTCGATCAGCGCGTCCAGGAGCTCCTCGTGCGAGGCCTCCGGGTTCTCCAGGTACCACTGGGCGCCGGCCGCGACCTCGCGCAGGTTGTGCGGCGGGATGTTGGTCGCCATGCCCACCGCGATACCGGCGGACCCGTTGATCAGCAGGTTCGGGAAGCGGGCGGGCAGGACGGTCGGCTCCTGGGAGCGGCCGTCGTAGTTGTCCGTGAAGTCGACGGTCTCCTCGTCGATGTCCCGGACCATCTCCATCGACAGCGGCGCGAGCTTGCACTCGGTGTACCGCATGGCGGCCGCCGGGTCGTTGCCCGGCGAGCCGAAGTTGCCGTTGGAGTCGACGAGCGGCATGCGCATCGACCAGGGCTGGGCGAGACGGACCAGGGCGTCGTAGATCGAACTGTCACCATGGGGGTGGTAGTTGCCCATGACGTCGCCGACCACGCGCGCGCACTTGTAGAAGCCGCGCTCGGGGCGGTAACCGCCGTCGTACATGGCGTACAGCACCCGGCGGTGGACGGGCTTGAGACCGTCCCGGACGTCCGGCAGCGCACGGGACACGATGACGGACATCGCGTAGTCCAGGTACGAACGCTGCATCTCCGTCTCGAGCCCGACGGGCTCGACACGCATCGCGAGTTCGCCGCCCTCTTCAGGGGTGACGGGAGTGTTCTCGTCGGCCATTGCTGGTGAAGATCCTTCCCTGTGCGGTCAGCTGAGACCGACTCAGATGTCGAGGAACCGGACGTCCTTGGCGTTGCGCTGGATGAACGCGCGGCGGGCCTCGACGTCCTCGCCCATCAGGACCGAGAACAGGTCGTCGGCCTGGGCGGCGTCGTCGAGCGTGACCTGGCCGAGGACGCGGTGCTCCTGGTCCATGGTCGTGATGCGCAGCTCCTCGGCGTTCATCTCGCCGAGACCCTTGAAGCGCTGGATCGAGTCCTCACGGACCCGCTTGCCGCGCTGGCGGCCCATCTCCAAAAGCGCGTCGCGCTCACGGTCGGAGTACGCGTACTCGGTGTCGTCCCGGCCCCACTTGATCTTGTACAGCGGCGGGCGGGACAGGTAGACGTGCCCGGCCTCGACCAGCGGCCGCATGAAGCGGAACAGGAAGGTCAGCAGCAGGGTGGAGATGTGCTGACCGTCGACGTCGGCGTCCGCCATCAGGATGATCTTGTGATAGCGGAGCTTCTCGATGTCGAAGTCCTCGTGCACACCCGTGCCGAACGCGGAGATCAGCGCCTGGATCTCCTGGTTCTGCAGGATCTTGTCGATCCGCGCCTTCTCGACGTTGAGGATCTTGCCGCGGATCGGGAGGATCGCCTGGTACTGCGGGTTGCGGCCGGACTTGGCCGAGCCGCCGGCGGAGTCACCCTCGACGATGAAGATCTCGCACTTGGTGGGGTCGTTCGACTGGCAGTCGGAGAGCTTGCCCGGCAGGGAAGCCGACTCCAGAAGGCCCTTGCGGCGGGTGAGGTCGCGGGCCTTGCGGGCCGCCACGCGCGCGGTGGCCGCCTGGATGCCCTTGCGGATGATGTCCGCCGCCTCGACCGGGTTGCGGTCCAGCCAGTCGTTCAGGTGCTCGTAGACCGCCTTCTGCACGAAGGTCTTGGCCTCCGTGTTACCCAGCTTGGTCTTCGTCTGCCCCTCGAACTGCGGCTCGCTCAGCTTGACCGAGATGATCGCCGTCAGACCCTCACGGATGTCGTCGCCGGTGAGGTTGTCGTCCTTCTCGCGAAGCAGCTTCTTGTCCCGCGCGTACTTGTTGATCAACGAGGTCAGCGCCGCACGGAAGCCCTCCTCGTGGGTGCCGCCCTCGTGCGTGTGGATGATGTTGGCGAACGAGTACACGCCCTCGCTGTAGCCGCTGTTCCACTGCATGGCGACCTCGAGGGACAGGCTCTTGTCCTTGTCCTCGGCCTCCAGGTCGATCACCGTCGGGTGCACCACGTCGCCCTTGCGGGAGTTGAGGTACTTCACGAAGTCGACGATGCCGCCCTCGTAGTGGTACGTGACGGTCTTGACCTCGGCCTTCTCGTCCGCGCCCGCCTCGTCGGCGCCGGCCACGGCCTTCGCCGACTCGCGCTCGTCGGTGAGCCGGATCGTCAGGCCCTTGTTGAGGAAGGCCATCTCCTGGAAACGCCGCGAGAGCGTCTCGAAGGAGTACTCGGTGGTCTCGAAGATGTCCGGGTCCGCCCAGAACGTGACCGAGGTGCCGGTCTCGCCCGTCTCCTCGTGCTGCACCAGCGGAGCCGTCGGGACGCCCAGCTTGTAGTCCTGCGTCCAGCGGTGACCGTCCGTCCTGATCTCCACGGACACCTTGGACGACAGCGCGTTCACGACGGAGACACCCACACCGTGCAGACCGCCGGAGACGGCGTAACCGCCGCCGCCGAACTTGCCGCCCGCGTGCAGCACGGTCAGCACGACCTCGACGGCCGGCTTGCCCTCGGACGCGACGATGCCGACCGGGATACCGCGGCCGTTGTCGACGACACGCACACCGCCGTCGGCCAGGATCGTCACGTCGATGGTGTCCGCGTGACCGGCCAGCGCCTCGTCGACGGAGTTGTCCACGACCTCGTACACCAGGTGGTGCAGACCGCGCTCACCGGTCGAGCCGATGTACATACCGGGTCGCTTGCGGACCGCGTCCAGCCCTTCGAGCACGGTGATGGCACTCGCGTCGTACGAGGCGGTGACCTCACCGTTCGTGCCAATGTCGGTGGACGGGATGTTCTCGTTGGGGTTGCCGGAATCGGCCACGAAGCGCCCTTTCTGGCACAGCACCAGCCAGGCTCGTCGGCGGGTTGCCGGAGCGGCTGCGGCATGTTGCGTTGGTAAGCCTTGATCAGCGTTGCTCAGCTTTTCCCGAGCGGTCCCCACGTTCGGGGCGGGATTGCCTCCCAGTCTACCGGTAGCGCCGACAGTGATGGGGGTTTGCCGGTACCTGAGTCCGCATGTGCCGCCCTGAACCGGCCTCCACCGACTCCCGATATACGGATGGGGGCTCCAAGAGGCTCACGGAGGCACTCAGCGCTTCCGGCTGTCAACCCTTGGCTACTCCGGGGTCAGGTCGCGATTCGCAACCGCGTGCGGTTGTACGCCGACCAGCCGAGGGGGCCGCGCAAGGGCTCCACACTCGGCTCAGCACGTGACGCAAGTCACCCGTAGGTATCGCCGGGACCGGTGCTTCCGGGGGCGCGCAACGGGCCGTAGCGCCGGGGCGGACCACCGGGATTCAGCACCTTGATCACCCGTACCGACCCGTGCCCCAGGTCCTCGTTCAGCCGTGCGACCAGCGCCGGCGCGAGATGACGCAACTGTGTCGCCCACGCCGTGGAGTCGCACTGCACGACCAGTACCCGCTCGTCCTCGTCGTAGCGCTCGGGCACACAGTGCTTGGCGAGGTTCTCGCCGACGATCTCCGGCCAGCGGCCCATGACCCCGCCGACCGCCGCCGGCGTCTCCCAGCCACGCTCGGAGATCAGCCGGTTGATCGCCGAGCCCAGCGCCATGGGGTCACGGCCGTCGGCATGCGCCCCGGAGCGCAGACCACCACGCCGCGCCTGCTTCCTCTGCTGCGCCGCGTCGCCACGCGCGCGCGCCGCCTCCTTCGCCGCCCTGAGCGCCACCCGCGCCAGGTCGACACCGGAGGGCTCCTTCTCGGGGACAGGCACGTCGCCGCTCACGCCCGCTCCACCGCCCCGTCCGCCACCACGTACCGCACCCCGGTCAGAAGGTGCGGCACGTCGTCGTCCACAGCAGCGGTGACCAGCACCTGCTCCCCGGGCGCGACCAGCTCCGCCAGCCGCTCCCGCCGCCGCGCGTCCAACTCGGCGAACACGTCGTCCAGCACCAGCACCGGCTCGTTGCCCTCGGCACGCAGCAGGTCGTACGACGCCAGCCGCAACGCCAGCGCGTACGACCAGGACTCGCCGTGCGAGGCATACCCCTTGGCCGGCAGCTGCCCCAGCTTGAGGACCAGATCGTCGCGGTGCGGGCCCGCCAGCGTCACACCCCGCTCGATCTCCTGCTTGCGCACGTCCGCGAGCGCCGCCATCAGCTGGACGTACAGATCATCACGGGTGTGGGCCTCACCCGGCGCCGACGGCTTGTACTCCAGCGCCACCGGACCGCCGCCCGGCGCCAGCTGCTCGTACGCCTTGTCGGCGAGCGGCTGGATCGCGGCCACCAGGTCGAGCCGCTGCGCGAGCAGCTCGGCCCCCACCCGCGCCAGATGCTGGTCCCACACGTCCAGCGTGGACAGATCCATCGAGCGGCCACCGTGCCGCCGGGCGAGGGCCGCACTCTTCAACAGGGTGTTCCGCTGCTTGAGGACCCGCTCGTAGTCCGACCGCACACCGGCCATCCGCGGCGACCGCGCGGTGATCAGCTCGTCCAGGAAACGCCGCCGCTCACCCGGGTCGCCCTTCACCAGCGCGAGATCCTCCGGCGCGAACAGCACGGTCCGTACGATCCCCAGCACGTCTCGCGGCCTGACCTGCGAGGACCTGTTGATACGCGCGCGGTTGGCCTTGCCCGGGTTGAGCTCGAGCTCGACCAGCTGCTGCCGGTCGCCCTGCCGCACCTGCGCCCGGATGACCGCCCGGTCCGCGCCCATCCGCACCAGCGGCGCGTCGGAGGCGACCCGGTGGCTGCCGAGGGTGGCGAGATAGCCCACGGCCTCGACGAGGTTGGTCTTGCCCTGGCCGTTCGGGCCGACGAAGGCGGTGACGCCCGGGTCGAGCGGGACCTCGGCCCGGGCGTAGGAACGGAAGTCGGCCAGCGACAGATGCGTGACGTGCATGGGTGTTCCGCCGACCTCCCCGTGACCTGCTACTTCGTTTCCACGGCATGACCGCCGAACTGGTTGCGCAGCGCGGCGATCATCTTCATCTGCGGCGAGTCCTCCTGACGCGAGGCGAACCGCGCGAACAGCGAGGCGGTGATCGCGGGCAGCGGCACCGCGTTGTCTATCGCGGCCTCCACAGTCCACCGGCCCTCGCCGGAGTCCTGTGCATAACCCTTCAGCTGATCCAGGTGCTCGTCCCCGTCGAGGGCGTTCACCGCCAGGTCCAGCAGCCAGGAACGGATGACCGTGCCCTCCTGCCAGGAGCGGAAGACCTCACGGACGTCCGTGACGGAGTCGACCTTCTCCAGCAGCTCCCAGCCTTCAGCGTAGGCCTGCATCATCGCGTACTCGATGCCGTTGTGGACCATCTTCGCGAAGTGGCCCGCGCCGACCTTGCCGGCATGCACCGCGCCGAAGTCACCCTCGGGCTTCAGCGCGTCGAAGACCGGCCGGACCGTCTCGACGTGCTCGGCGTCGCCGCCGTACATCAGCGCGTAGCCGTTCTCCAGGCCCCAGACACCGCCGGAGACCCCGCAGTCGACGAAGCCGATGCCCTTGGCCGCCAGCTCCTCGGCGTGCCTCTCGTCGTCCGTCCAGCGGGAGTTCCCGCCGTCGACGACCACGTCACCTGGCTCCAGCAGCTCGGCCAGCTCGTCGATCGTGGACTGGGTCGGCGCCCCGGCCGGGACCATCACCCACACCACACGCGGCCCGCTGAGCTTGCCCACGAGCTCTTCCAGGCTGTGGACATCGGCGAGGTCCGGGTTGCGGTCGTATCCGACGACGGTGTGGCCCGCGCGGCGGATCCGCTCGCGCATGTTGCCGCCCATCTTGCCGAGGCCGACGAGACCGAGCTCCATCAGTTGGTTCCTTAGGTTGCGGTGTGGCAGGAGAGGCACTTGCGTGCCGTGCCCGAGCCTAATCGCGACCCCCTGCGCACAGTTGTGGGCACTGCCGCTCACCTGGGGAAACCCACCCGCGCACAGCGCCGCCCACCCACAGGGGAGCGGCGGCACCGTGCACAGCTGTGGACAACGGCGGCCGCTCAGCCGCTGAGTCGCACCGGCATGATCAGGTACTTGTAGGCCTCGTCCGCCTCCGCGTCGAGCGCTGGCTTCCCGCTGAGCAGCGCGGGCTTCGTGGACGTCGTGAACGACAGCTGGGCCACCGGCGAGTCGATCGCGCTCAGGCCGTCCAGCAGGAAGGTCGGGTTGAAGGCGATCGAGACGTCATCGCCCTCCAGCTGCGCGTCGACCCTCTCCACAGCCTGTGCGTCGTCGCTGGAACCGGCCTCCAGGATCAGCACGCCCTGCTCGAAGCTGAGCCGCACCGGGGTGTTCCGCTCGGCGACCAGGGCGACACGCTTGACGGCCTCCACGAAGGGAGCGGTCTCGATCACCGCGACGGAGTTGAACTCGGTCGGGAACAGCGAGCGGTACTTCGGCAGGTCGCCTTCGAGCAGACGCGTGGTCGTCCGCCGGCCCGCGCCCTCGAAACCGATGAGCCCCTCGCCGGCGCCCGAGCCGGACAGCGCCAGGATCACGCTGTCGCCGCTCGTGAGGGCCTTGGCGGTGTCCAGGAGCGTCTTGGCGGGCACCAGGGCCACCGCGGACGCCTCGGGGTTCTCCGGCTTCCACAGGAACTCGCGGACCGCGAAGCGGTAGCGGTCGGTGGACGCCAGGGTGACCGTGTCGCCCTCGATCTCGATGCGCACACCGGTCAGCACCGGCAGGGTGTCGTCACGCCCGGCGGCGATGGCCACCTGGGAGACGGCGGAGGCGAAGACCTCACCGGGGACCGTGCCCGTCGCGTTGGGCATCTGCGGCAGGGACGGGTACTCCTCCACCGGCAGCGTGTGCAGCGTGAACCGGGACGATCCACAGACCACGGTCGCCCGCACACCGTCTGTGGAAATCTCCACCGGCCGGTTGGGCAGGGCACGGCAGATGTCGGCGAGCAGCCGGCCGGAGACCAGGACCGTGCCCTCCTCCTCGACCTCGGTCTCGACGCTGACCCTCGCGGAGACCTCGTAGTCGAAGCTGGACAGGCTCAGCTGGCCGTCCTCGGCCTTCAGCAGCAGGCCTGCGAGGACCGGCGCCGGCGGACGGGCCGGGAGGCTGCGTGCCGCCCAGGCCACTGCCTCCGCGAGTACGTCGCGTTCCACCCGGATCTTCACCGTAAGCCCGCCTCCTGCTGTTGCCGGGGCTTCTCGCCCTGCTGCGTCTTCGTCGTCTGAGTCGGTGTCGTCGGTCCCTGGGAGGGGAAGAACACCGGGGACCAGTCTGACGCACCGCACTGACAGCTGGTGCCTCTCGGGGTCAAGTCGTGACGAGGCGCGGTCAGAGGCCGAAGAGCGAGTTGTGCACAGGGCCCTCTTCGAAACGGATTCCCAGCTCTCTCTAGTTGGCAGTAGTAGTAGGGGCTGTGGATACCGTGGATAACCCCGTTTTCCCAGCTCAGGGGCCAGATTTTGTCCACTGCCCCTGTGGGTTGAGCCGGTGGACAACTCGGTGTCTCTGTGGAGAACAGAAAGTTCTGCACACACCGTGCACAGCCTGAGGGGAGTTCTCCCCAACGCCGTCCCCAGCTTTACCCGCCTTTCCCACAGCCCAACCTGGCAGCTTCGTGTGACGCCTTTCACTCGACACGGTGAGCGGGCGCGGCAGGTTGCCGAACAGTGGACAGCCATGTGGAGAAGCTGGGGATCGCTGGGGACAACCGCCCCTCAGCCTGTGGGGCGGCGGTGGACAACTTCGTGCACAGCCTGTGGATCACTTCCTCGTCCACAGGCTGTGGAGATCCGTCGTCCACGAATCCACAACCCTCTGAGCTGGCCTGATGCCTTTTCACCCGCCCACCTGTGGACGACGTTCGGGACAACTTCGCAGTCCCCAGGGTGTGGACGCAAGAAAGTCGGCAAATCTGTGGAGGACGCCCGTAACCGGGCTGGTAATCGAACAGCGGGGCTGGCCGCCGCGTCCCTCCGGGGGCGCGGGAGACTCCGCGATCGGCCCCCGCCGCCCCGTGCGGGACCCCTTCCGCAGCCACTCCGGGACGCCAGAAGGCGCCCCCGGGATCTCTCCCGAGGGCGCCCTGGACGCCGTGGAACCGCCGGCTGCGCCGCTATCCGTTCTTGATGCGGTTCGTCAGCTCCGTCACCTGGTTGTAGATCGACCGCCGCTCCGCCATCAGCGCCCGGATCTTCCGGTCGGCGTGCATCACGGTCGTGTGGTCCCGGTTCCCGAACTGCGCCCCGATCTTCGGCAGTGACAGATCCGTGAGCTCACGGCAGAGGTACATGGCGATCTGCCGGGCCGTGACCAGCTGCCGGCCGCGCGAGCTGCCGCACAGGTCGTCGACCGTGAGGCCGAAGTAGTCCGCCGTCGCCGCCATGATCGCCGTCGCGCTGATCTCCGGCGTCGAGTCCTGGCCCCCGGGGATCAGGTCCTTCAGCACGATCTCGGTCAGGCCGAGGTCGACGGGCTGCCGGTTGAGCGACGCGAACGCCGTCACCCTGATCAGCGCGCCCTCCAGCTCGCGGATGTTGCGCGAGATGCGGGAGGCGATGAACTCGAGCACCTCCGGAGGCGCGTTGAGCTGTTCCTGCACCGCCTTCTTGCGGAGGATCGCGATGCGCGTCTCCAGCTCCGGCGGCTGGACGTCGGTGATCAGACCCCACTCGAAACGGTTCCGCAGCCGGTCCTCGAGGGTGACCAGCTGCTTGGGCGGCCGGTCGCTGGAGAGCACGATCTGCTTGTTCGCGTTGTGGAGCGTGTTGAAGGTGTGGAAGAACTCCTCCTGCGTCGACTCCTTGTCCGCGAGGAACTGGATGTCGTCGACGAGCAGGATGTCCATCTCGCGGTAGCGCTTGCGGAAGCTGTCGCCCTTGCCGTCGCGGATGGAGTTGATGAACTCGTTGGTGAACTCCTCCGAGCTCACGTAGCGCACCCGGGTGCCCGGGTAGAGGCTCCGCGCGTAGTGCCCGATCGCGTGCAGCAGGTGCGTCTTGCCGAGCCCCGACTCCCCGTAGATGAAGAGGGGGTTGTAGGCCTTCGCGGGCGCTTCGGCGACGGCCACCGCGGCCGCGTGCGCGAAGCGGTTGGACGCGCCGATGACGAACGTGTCGAAGAGGTACTTGGGGTTGAGGCGGGCGGTGGGTTCGCCGGGTCCCGGCGACGGCGCGGGCTTGGCGCCCAGTGGTCCGGGCGCGTTCGGACCACCGGTGGCGGCCGGCAGGTCCGGGCGTCCCGGTCCGCTCCGGCGGCCCTGTCCCGGCCCGCCCGGGGGCTCGGACCGCTCGCGGCGGCCGGCGTCCCGCTGGTCGTAGTCGCCACGGTCGTAGTCGGACCGTTCGTAGTCCGGACGGTCGTACTCGGGGCGCTGCGGTTCGTACTCCGTGCGCTGCTGCTCGTAGGACGGCCGGTCCATCGGCTGCTGGGGCCGGTACTCCTGGGAGTAGGAGTCGCCGTAACCGTCCGAGCGGTAGGTGTCCGGCGGCGGCGAGGCGTACGGGTCGCGCTCGGGGAAGCCGAGCCGGGGCTGCTGCCAGCCGTACTCCTCCTGCCCCGGGCGCGGCCAGGCGCCGGGTTCGGGGCGCTGGTACTCGGAGGGGTAGGCCGGGCGGGCGGTGGGGAGCTGGTCGGCGCGCGGGGACGGCAGCTGGTCGCGGCCGCCCTGCTCGGGCGGGTGGTCGGCGCGGTGCCTGCCGTATCCGCCTTCGTACTGCGGTGAGGGGAGCTCGGGCTCCTCGTAGCGCTGGGGCTGAACGGGGGGTGCCGGCGGGGTCGGGGGTTCGCCCGCGGTCTCGTCCACGGTGATCGCGATCCGGATCGGGCGCCCGCACTCGCGGCTCAGGGTCTCGCTGACGATGGGTGCGAGACGGCCCTCGAGGACGTTCTTGGCGAATTCGTTCGGTACGGCGAGCAGGGCGGTGTCCGCGACCAGCGCAAGGGGCTGGCAGCGCCGGATCCAGTGCTCGTCCTTGCCTTCCACACCCTGACCGCGGCCCTCACCGAGGAGCTGCTCCAGTACTCGTGGCCACACTGCGGCAAGATCGGCAGGTACGTCAGCCACAGGGCACGCTCTCTCACAGGTCCCACGAACGTGTGGTTCGAGGACGGGTCGGGATGAATATCGGGTCGGGCGGGGATAAAGGAACGAATCGGAGTTCAGCCACGGTAGTCAGCGTGGCGGGTGCGGTTCAAGTTGTTGTCCCCAGCCTGTGGATAGTGTCTCTCGGTCACTGCTGGTTTGACCGAATGGCGTAGCCCCGCGTACCGTAACCAGGTCGAGTTGTCGATGGCTGCTGCCGCCTGCCTCCGATGGGCACAGATCGCTGAAGGTGATCGGGAAGCGGTGCACTCGGGCGTGATGCGAGCTACTCGTGGGCGCACGGTGACAGCCAGGACGGCACCCGCCACACCGATTTGATTTCTGGAGCCCCCGAGTGAGCAAGCGCACCTTCCAGCCGAACAACCGTCGTCGCGCCAAGACCCACGGCTTCCGCCTGCGGATGCGCACCCGTGCCGGTCGCGCGATTCTGGCGAACCGCCGCAGCAAGGGTCGCGCCAGCCTGTCCGCCTGATCCTGATCAGGTCATGACGTCGTGCTGCCTACCGAGCATCGGCTGAGGCGGCGCGAGGACTTCGCGACCGCGGTACGACGGGGTCGTCGGGCCGGCCGCCCGTCCCTCGTCGTCCATCTTCGTAGCGGTGCCACGGACCCGCACGCGCCTGGGGAGAGCGCTCCCTCGACGCGTGCGGGTTTCGTCGTGAGCAAAGCAGTGGGTGGCGCGGTCGTGCGCAACAAGGTCAAGCGCAGACTGCGTCACCTGATGCGTGACCGAGTCGCCCTGTTCCCCCCCGGTAGCCTGGTAGTCGTACGAGCGCTGCCCGGAGCGGGCGACGCCGACCATGGACAGCTGGCCCGAGACCTGGATGCCGCCATCGAGCGGCTACTGGGAGGGGGCGCGCGATGAAGTACCCACTGCTGGCTCTGATCAAGCTGTACCAGTGGACGATCAGTCCGCTGCTGGGGCCGGTGTGCAAGTACTACCCGTCGTGCTCCCACTACGGCTACACGGCCATTGACCGGCACGGTGCGATCAAGGGGACGGCACTCACTGCCTGGCGCATCCTGCGGTGCAATCCGTGGTCGCTCGGTGGTGTGGATCATGTTCCTCCGCGTAAGCGACCGCGGTGGCACGAAATGCTGCGTGACGCCTGGCGTGCACGCAAGGGCGGGCCCTCCGCCGCCGAACCGGCCACCGAGGAGAAGCTTGCTCCCGAGCTTCCTTCGAGCCCGGCCGCAGAGACCTCGCCCCATGCCCAAGGAGCATGATTAGTGGACACGATTGCCAGCCTCTTCAGCTTCATCACAACACCCGTTTCCTGGGTCATCGTCCAGTTCCACTCGGTGTACGGCGCGATCTTCGGCCCTGACACCGGGTGGGCCTGGGGCCTGTCGATCGTGTCCCTGGTGGTCCTGATCCGCATCTGCCTGATCCCGCTCTTCGTGAAGCAGATCAAGGCGACCCGGGCCATGCAGACGCTGCAGCCCGAGATGAAGAAGATCCAGGAGCGCTACAAGAACGACAAGCAGCGCCAGTCCGAAGAGATGATGAAGCTGTACAAGGAGTCGGGTACGAACCCGCTCTCCTCGTGCCTTCCCATCCTCGCGCAGTCGCCGTTCTTCTTCGCGCTGTACCACGTGCTCAACGGCATCGCGTCGGGCACGACCATCGGCGTGATCAACCAGGGCCTGCTGGAGAGCGCGCAGAAGGCGCACATCTTCGGTGCTCCTCTCGCTGCCAAGTTCTTCAGCAGCGAATCCCAGCTGGCCTCGCTCAACGCCTCGCAGACGCACGTCCGGATCGTGACCGCCGTCATGATCGTGCTGATGTCGGCGTCGCAGTTCTACACGCAGCGTCAGCTGATGACGAAGAACGTCGACACCACGGTGAAGACGCCGTTCATGCAGCAGCAGAAGATGCTGATGTACGTCTTCCCGGTCATGTTCGCCGTCTTCGGTGTGAACTTCCCGGTCGGTGTCCTCGTCTACTGGCTCACCACCAACGTGTGGACCATGGGTCAGCAGATGTACGTCATCCGCAACAACCCGACCCCGGGTTCCAAGGCCCAGGCCGCCTACCTGGAGCGTCTGACCAAGCACGTCACGCACCACGGCAAGGCCCGTAAGCGCAGCGAGCGCACGATCATCAAGGCCATCGTCGCCAAGGGCCGGGACCGTAACGAGTTCGAGCGCAAGTTCATCAACGGGCTGACCAAGGCGGGCCTCGTGGCCCAGGCCGACGGCGCCGTGGTGAAGGGTGAGGCTCAGGCCGCGCAGACCGAGGACGGCGTCGCGGCCGCCGGTGCCGCCAAGCGCCAGCAGCCCAAGCGCCAGACGAAGGCCCAGCGTCAGTCCGGCAGTGCGAAGGCGGCCGACGAGCCGTCGGCCGCCGCCGAGAAGGAGGACTCCTCCGAGCCGACGACCTCGCTGGAGAAGTCCGACGAGCCGCAGGACGCCAAGCCGGCCGCCCAGCAGCCCTCGAAGGGCGGTTCCAACGGCCGCAGCAGGGCCCAGTCCGGTCAGCGCAAGGGCGGTCCGCAGCGCCCCAAGTCCCCGTCCAAGAAGTAAGAAGGAGCCCATCCCGTGACGGAAGGCACCACCTCCGCTGCCGAGGGTGCAGACACCCTGACCCGCCTCGAGCAGGAGGGCGAGATCGCGGCGGACTACCTCGAGGGTCTGCTGGACATCGCCGACCTCGACGGCGACATCGACATGGATGTCGAGGCCGACCGCGCCTCCGTGTCGATCATCAGCGACGCGGCCGGTCGCGACCTGCAGAAGCTGGTCGGCCGTGACGGCGAGGTGCTGGAGGCACTCCAGGAGCTGACGCGCCTGGCCGTGCACCGGGAGACCGGTGATCGGAGCCGGCTGATGCTCGACATCGCGGGTTACCGCGCCAAGAAGCGTGCCGAGCTCTCCGAGCTGGGTGCCAAGGCCGCGGCCGAGGTGAAGAGCACGGGCGAGCCCGTGAAGCTCAAGCCGATGAGCCCGTTCGAGCGCAAGGTCGTCCACGACGCGGTCAAGTCCGCCGGACTGCGCAGCGAGTCGGAGGGCGAGGAGCCGCAGCGGTTCGTCGTCGTGCTGCCCGCCTGACCGGTCGCACCGTTTCACCGGCCCCGTCTGTTGAGCAGACGGGGCCGATCTTTGTCAGCCTGGTAGTTCTGGTGGCCGGTGCGCGGAGCGCCGGCGCTGTACGGAAGGACGGTCCCCGTGACGGAGGCTGCGGAGCTCCCCCCGGCGCCTGAGCAGGCGCGGGAAGTGTTCGGCGAGCGCTTCGCCGATGCGGTCCGCTATGCGGAGCTGCTCGCCGAGGCCGGCGTCCAGCGTGGTCTGATTGGCCCACGGGAGGTGCCGCGCCTGTGGGAGCGGCACCTGCTGAACTGCGCGGTGCTCTCCGAGGCGGTCCCCGAGGGGGTGACGGTGTGCGATGTCGGCTCCGGTGCCGGCCTGCCGGGCATTCCGCTGGCGCTGGTCAGGGAGGACCTCAACATCACGCTGCTGGAACCGCTGCTGCGGCGTACCAACTTCCTGACCGAGGTGGTGGAACTCCTCGGTCTGAATCATGTGACCGTGGTGCGTGGTCGCGCCGAGGAGGTCATGGGCAAGCTGGCCCCGGTGCATGTGGTGACGGCGCGTGCCGTGGCTCCGCTGGACCGTCTGGCCACGTGGGGCGTGCCGCTGCTGCGTCCCTACGGCGAGATGCTCGCCCTCAAGGGTGACACGGCGGAGGAGGAGCTGAAGGCGGCGGCCACCGCCCTGACGAAGCTCGGTGCGGTGTCCACGTCCATCCTGCATGTGGGGGAAGGCGTGGTGGACCCGCTGTCCACGGTCGTGCGGGTGGAAGTCGGGGAGAGTCCGGGCGGTGTGCGCTTCGCGGCGAAGCGGGCGAAGGCGGCGCGGACCGGGCGGGTACGGCGGCGACGCTGACCAGAGGAGCCGCGAACGGCGCAGAGGCGCTCTCCCGATGAGGGAGAGCGCCTCTGCGCCGTTCGGGCCGTGGTTACGGGGTCTTCGTGAAGCAGACGTCGGGACGCAGCGAGATGGATCGGCAGACCTTCTTGATGGTCACGGTCCCGCCGTGGCCGCTGTACGTGGTGGTGCCGTCGCCCTTCTTGTTCCACAGGGTGTAGATGTCGTCCCCGTGGCCGGCCCGGGTGTACTGCACGTACACCTCGTTGCCGTCGTCGGCCAGGTCCTTGACGGCGGCCACTCCGTGGTCGCTGCTGACGCGGTAGCCGTGGCCCCAGATCACCTTGATGTCCTGGTTGGCGAAGGCCGGCGTGGCGGTAGCCAGAACGCCGACACCCAGGGCTGCCGCGACAAAGCGTCCGATGGTCTTTGAAGTCATGATGTTGCTTCCTGTGATGGTCGATGTGGTCGCCGAACGGCTTGCGCCCGGCGTACCGGCCAAGGAAGTTCTCCACGTCGCTGGTCATGCGACGCGAGGGTCCCCCGTCCCGTATGTTTTTGATCTTAGCAAAAGACGATCTTTACCCCTGAGGGGGAGACGGAAAGGCGCACGGCGGAGTGTCACCGGCATTAAGGACAATTTGTTGTCATCGTGTTTCACGTGAAACGTCGCTCCCTGTTGCACGGCATCATCGGCCGGGGCCGCGCCGCGGCCGAACCGCGCGACCGAAAGCCCCTCGGTTCCCTCAGAAACGGGGCCTCTGATGACACTCCGTCCCCAGTCCGGGGCACGGAGTTGTCCACAGAGGTGGATTTCTCCACAGAACACCAGGCCTCACTGGTTCACGACCCCGAAGGCATGGGAGGCTCTGTTCATTGCGAGCCTGAAGTCGAGGAGAGTGAATCCTTGCGGTCCGACGCCAACATCGCGGGACCGATGACCGATCCGGTCCCCGGTCCCCGTACCGAGTCGATGGGGGCGGATGTTTCACGTGAAACACCGCCTCCGATGGACGACACTCCCATCGGTCGTGCTGCCCAACTCGCGGTAGAAGCTCTTGGCCGCGCCGGCGAAGGTCTGCCACGTCCGGAGCAGACCCGAGTCATGGTGGTGGCCAACCAGAAGGGCGGTGTGGGCAAGACGACGACGACCGTCAACCTTGCCGCATCGCTGGCCCTGCATGGTGCCCGCGTTCTGGTGATCGACCTCGACCCGCAGGGCAACGCCTCCACCGCGTTGGGTATTGACCATCACGCCGAAGTTCCGTCCATCTACGACGTGTTGGTCGAGAGCAAGCCGCTGGCCGAGGTCGTCCAGCCGGTGGTGGATGTCGAAGGCCTTTTCTGTGCCCCCGCCACGATCGATCTCGCCGGTGCGGAGATCGAGCTGGTGTCTCTGGTGGCACGGGAGAGCCGGCTGCAGCGGGCGATCCAGGCGTACGAGCAGCCGCTGGACTACATCCTCATCGACTGCCCGCCCTCGCTCGGCCTGCTGACGGTCAACGCGCTGGTCGCGGGCGCCGAGGTGCTCATCCCGATCCAGTGCGAGTACTACGCCCTGGAGGGCCTCGGTCAGCTCCTGCGCAATGTCGACCTGGTCCGGGGGCACCTCAACCCCTCCCTGCATGTGTCGACCATCCTGCTCACCATGTACGACGGCCGGACACGTCTTGCTTCCCAGGTCGCGGACGAGGTGCGCAGCCACTTCGGCGACGAGGTGCTGCGGACGAGCATTCCCCGCTCGGTCCGTATCTCCGAGGCGCCGAGCTACGGGCAGACGGTTTTGACCTACGATCCTGGATCGAGCGGTGCCCTCTCCTACCTTGAGGCGGCCCGAGAAATCGCGCTGAAGGGCCTCGGTGTCAGTTACGACCCGACGCAGGCCCACATCGGCGCCCAGAGCAACCCGAGCATGGTGGAGGGCATTCAGTGAGCGAGCGACGGAGGGGGCTGGGGCGTGGCCTCGGCGCGCTGATCCCGGCTGCCCCGACCGAGAAGAACCCGGCTCAGGCCGCAGTGGGCGGCACGGGATCTCTGTCCCCCGCAGCGGGGCCGGTGCTGACGACCGACCGGGGGGTCGCCGCTGCCAAGGTGACGACGCTGCCGGCGGTTTCACAGGACACCGAGGAGCCGTCGGTCTTCGGTGTGGCTCCGGAGATCCCGGCGTCTCCGATGGGTGCCCACTTCGCGGAGATCCCCCTCGACGACATCACGCCGAACCCGCGCCAGCCGCGTGAGGTCTTCGACGAGGACGCTCTGCAGGAGCTGGTCACCTCCATCCAGGAGGTCGGTCTCCTCCAGCCCGTCGTCGTGCGTCAGCTGGCTCCCTCGCGCTACGAGCTCATCATGGGCGAGCGGCGCTGGCGGGCCTGCCGTGAGGCGGGCCTGGAGGCGATCCCGGCGATCGTCCGCGCGACGGACGACGAGAAGCTCCTCCTGGACGCGCTGCTGGAGAATCTCCACCGCGCTCAGCTGAACCCGCTGGAAGAGGCCGCCGCCTACGACCAGCTGCTGAAGGACTTCAACTGCACGCACGACCAGCTGGCCGACCGGATCGGGCGCTCCCGCCCTCAGGTCTCCAACACCCTGCGGCTGCTGAAGCTCTCGCCGGCCGTCCAGCGCCGGGTCGCCGCCGGGGTCCTGTCGGCCGGGCACGCCCGGGCGCTGCTCTCCGTCGATGACTCGGAGGAGCAGGACCGGCTGGCCCACCGGATCGTGGCCGAGGGTCTCTCGGTGCGGGCTGTCGAGGAGATCGTGACCCTCATGGGTTCACGGCCACAGGCGACGACCCGTGCCAAGGGGCCACGTGCGGGCGCCCGTGTCTCTCCGGCGCTGACCGACCTCGCGACCCGGCTCTCGGACCGGTTCGAGACCCGGGTGAAGGTCGATCTGGGCCAGAAGAAAGGCAAGATCACCGTCGAGTTCGCCTCGATGGACGACCTTGAGCGAATTCTTGGCACCCTCGCCCCGGGCGAGGGCCCGGTCCTCCACCAGGGGATCCACGACGGCGACTCCGCGGACCCTGAGAATCCCGAGGACTGACCCTGTCGTCCGAAGAGCGGATCGTGTCCGGTGTGTACCGGAACACGGTCCACTCTTTGCTTTCAGGCGGTTTCGATGGAAACGCTGTGTGGATACGATGCGTTCGGGTACGGCGGGATCCACCTGACAGCTGGCAGCACCTCTGAATGGGAGGCGGGAGCCATGCGATCGATGAGCCGCACCGGACTGGTGAGCGCGGCCCTGGGACTGGGCGCGACCGTCGGATTCGTCGGCAGCCTGCTCAGAGAACGCAGCGCTCTGACAGCCGCTCGCGATGCTGCGGGCGAAGGAAGCGAGGAACAGCCTTCATGGGGCGCCGACTCGTACCGCTCACCCTCGACAACCTCCAGGACCTTCCCAAGCGCTGCCGCTCGTGTGTCTTCTGGGAACTGGACCCCGTCAGCGGCGAAGCAGCGGTAAAGGCGGGCACGCCCGCGGTGGAGAAGGAGGCCTGGATCTCGGCTGTCCTGCTCGACTGGGGATCCTGCGGCCGGGTGGTCTACGTCGACGACGTGCCCGTGGGCTTCGTGCTCTACGCGCCGCCTGCGTACGTTCCGCGATCCACCGCGTTCCCGACGAGCCCGGTCTCACCGGACGCCGTCCAGCTCATGACCGGCTACATCATGCCCGGCTACCAGGGGCAGGGACTCGGGCGCGTGATGGTCCAGACGGTCGCCAAGGATCTGCTGCGCCGGGGCTTCAAGGCCATCGAGGCGTTCGGTGACGCCCGCTACAAGGAGCCGGCCTGTCTGCTGCCCGCCGACCATCTGCTGGCCGTGGGCTTCAAGACGGTCCGGCAGCATCCCACGCGTCCACGGATGCGGCTGGAGCTGCGTACGACGCTCTCCTGGAAGGAAGACGTGGAGATGGCGCTTGACCGACTTCTGGGGGCCGTACAGAAGGAACCGGCGCTGCGGCCGTTGTGAGGACGCAGCCCGGCCGATCGCGCCGGGCCCTCAAAGCGAATGGGCCAACCCCGAGGGGTTGGCCCATTCGTGTTTCACGTGAAACGTCACTCGGCGATGAAGTCGTCGAGGTCACGCAGGAGCGCGGCCTTCGGCTTGGCACCGACGATCGTCTTGGCGACCTCGCCGCCCTGGTACACGTTCAGGGTGGGGATCGACATGACGCCGTACTTGGCGGCGGTCGACGGGTTCTCGTCGATGTTCAGCTTGACGATCTCGATCTTCTCGCCGTGCTCGGCGGCGATGGCCTCAAGAGAAGGGGCGATCTGGCGGCACGGGCCGCACCACTCGGCCCAGAAGTCCACCAGGACGGGCTTGTCGCTCTTGAGGACGACCTCCTCGAAGTCGGCGTCGGTCACATGCTTCAGAGTGCCGGCCACGGCGGGCTCCTTTACTCGTTCGTGCGGTGAGGCGGAAGGGGGATGATCAGACGGTGGTCTTCTCGGGCTCGGCCTTCTCCTCGTCCGCGAGTGCGGCGAGGAAACGCTCGGCGTCGAGAGCAGCGGAGCAGCCGGTACCGGCCGCGGTGATCGCCTGGCGGTAGGTGTGGTCCACCACGTCACCCGCGGCGAACACGCCCGTCAGGTTGGTGTGCGTCGTCGGCGAGGCGACCTTCAGGTAGCCCTCCTCGTCCAGGTCCAGCTGGCCCTTGAAGAGCTCGGTGCGCGGGTCATGGCCGATCGCGATGAACAGGCCGGTCACCGGGAGGTCCGAGAGCTCACCGGTCTTGACGTTGCGCAGCTTGAGACCGGCCAGCTTCTGCTCGCCCTGGACCTCGGCGATCTCGCTGTCCCAGGCGAACTTGATCTTCGGGTCGGCGAAGGCGCGCTCCTGCATCGCCTTGGAGGCGCGCAGGGTGTCCCGGCGGTGGACGATCGTCACGGACTTGGCGAACCGGGAGAGGAAGGTGGCCTCCTCCATCGCGGTGTCGCCGCCGCCGATCACGGCGATGTCCTGCTCCTTGAAGAAGAACCCGTCACAGGTGGCACACCAGGAGACGCCGCGGCCGGAGAGGGCGTCCTCGTTCGGGAGGCCCAGCTTGCGGTGCTGGGAGCCCGTGGTGACGATGACGGCCTTCGCCCGGTGGACGGTGCCCGCGGTGTCCGTGACGGTCTTGACCTCGCCGGTCAGATCGACGGAGACGATGTCGTCCGGGATCAGCTCGGCGCCGAAGCGCTCGGCCTGGGCGCGCATGTTGTCCATGAGGTCGGGGCCCATGATGCCGTCGCGGAAGCCCGGGAAGTTCTCCACCTCGGTGGTGTTCATCAGCGCACCGCCCGCGGTGACGGCGCCCTCGAACACGAGGGGCTTCAGCGACGCGCGTGCGGTGTAGAGCGCCGCCGTGTAACCGGCGGGCCCGGAGCCGATGATGATCACGTTACGGACGTCGCTCACGGCTTGGTTCCTCGTCTCTGGTCTACGTCATTTCGACCGGTGAGAGTTCTTCTCAGAAGCTCTCACCCCACCCAACGGATCCTACGGGGCGCGCATTCCCGGTGTGTCCGGGCACACGGGCATCCCCCACCGTACGGATTTCCACGCCAGGACGGACGATGCGTCCCGCGTCGCGTAGGGCCGCTCCGGCGGCACTCGAGGGGCCGCTCAGGGGCGTGCCAGTGACTCCGTCAGCAGAACCTTGCCGGGCGCGGCGGACGGCCGGCTCGCGCAGGTGGCGTCGATGATGAAGACCGTCACACGGCTGCTGTCGGACACATCGGGGAGCACGACGAGGAAGGCGTCCTTCCCCTCGTACGTCCCCTTCTTCGCACCGAGGACGTCTTCATCGGCGGGGCTGACGCCTTGCCGGACGCACTCCGGTACCGACACGGAGGGCTGGATCCGGGTGGTGTACGGAGAGTCCGTCGAGCCGGACGAAGTGGATTCGCCCTGGATCCCCATCTCCGGCTTCTTGGAGCCATGCAGGTTCGTCTTCGAGTCGAGAAGGTTCTCCACCTCGGTCTGGAGAGTTCCCTTGGAGAAGCCCGCGGCGGAGTTCGTCGGGTTGCCCTGGGCGGCGGTCGGCCCATTGCCGCCGAGCGAGTGGAGGAAGAACGAACCGGCACCCAGGACGGCCGCGGTGAGAACGGCTCCGAGCGCCACGGTCCGCCGGCGCCGGCCCGGTCCCTGTCCGCGTCCCTGTGCGCGGTCCTTGCGGCCGGGACCGGTCGAAGCGGTCGGCCGTCCGGCGGGACGGTCCACCGGGGATGAGGGAGTCGATGTTTCACGTGAAACATGCGTCTCGGGTGCCGTGGCGTCGAGCAGTGCCTCGGCGGCGAGAGCGGCGTCGATCCGGCCCACGACGTCCGCCGGCATACGCGGCGGTCCCGGCAGTGTGCCCAGCAGGCCCCGGATCTCCGTCAGTGAAGCGTGGACGTCGCTACAGAGTTCGCACGTGTCCAGGTGCTCTTGTACTTCCGTGGTCCGGGCATCCGAGAGGAGGCCTTCGGTGAGGTCGGAGATCTCCGCGACGTCCGGGTGCCCGGTCGTGTCTGTCGTGGCGGTCACGCTCGCCCACCTCCGCCCTTCACTGCGGCTGAATCGCTCGGCCCGGACTTCCGCGAGCCCCCGTCCCGAGAGTTCGCTGCCGGTGGGACGGATGTCCCCTCCGCCCGGTTCCGTGCCGGGTCCGGCTCGTTCGGGTCGGCGGGGCTTTCCGGCCGTAGATGGGTGAGCAGCGGCAGGAGTCTCGCTCTGCCACGGGCACAGCGGCTCTTCACCGTGCCTGTGGGCACGTCGAGGATCCGGGCCGCTTCCGCGACCGGATAGCCCTGCATGTCGACCAGAACGAGAGCGGCGCGCTGATCGTGCGGGAGGGTGCCGAGGGCCTTGAGGAGCTGGCGGTGCAGATCGTTGCGCTCGGCCGGGGCGGACGCCGATTCATGCGGCTCCAGCAGTTGCTCCAGCCGCTCGGTGTCGTCCACGGGGGCCGTCTTCCGTGAGGCCGCCTTGCGGGCCCGGTCGAGGCAGGCGTTGACCGTGATCCGGTGCAGCCAGGTCGTGACGGCCGACTGGCGCCGGAAGGTGTGGGCGGCCCGGTAGGCGGAGACGAGGGCGTCCTGGACGGCGTCCGCGGCCTCCTCGCGGTCCCCCAGGGTCCGCAGCGCCACTGCCCAGAGCCGGTCCCGGTGGCGGCGCACGAGCTCCCCGAAGGCGTCGGGGTCGCCTTCCACATGGCGGGCGAGCAGATCCTGATCGCTCACTCCGTCGTATCCGGCCCCCTCCGCCATCTGCTCGCTCCGCCCTGCTGTCAGCTGGTCACCTTGATGTCTGCCACCCGTCCGCGATAGGTACCTTCGTCCGTCAGCGGCAGCTTGGTCAGCCAGACCAGCAGATAGCGGGACTTGAGGGCCTTGCTCGGCTTCAGGGTCACGCTCGTGCCCGAGCCGTCGGCGACCTTCGTGTACCCGGCGAAGGACGTGGGCTCCGAGTCGGCGCCGCTGGGTGCGGCACGCAACTCCACGGACGTGTCTCCCACGAAGGTAACGGTCACCTTCCCGATCTGCTGGACCTTGCCGAGATCGAGGATGACGCCGAGACCGGGCTTCAGGTTTCCGAAAGTGGCGCCCTTGTAGTAGTCGGTCTGCCAGTAGGTCGCCGGACTGTTGTCGTAGACCTTGCTTATGTCGGACGGCTTCTCGGAGCCGTCCCCGAACGGGTCGAAGTCCCGGGCACCGCTGATGGCGATCGGCTTGCCGGCCGTCGTCGGTGCCTTCTTGTCGCCGTCGTCCGTCGTCTGGGTCTTGGTGGTGTCACCGGACTTGTCGCCCTGGTCCATCAGGGCGTCCGCGAGCTGCCAGCTGCCCAGTCCCAGCGCGGCGATCAGCAGGGCGGAGACCGCCCACTTGAGGGCCTTGCCGGTACGGCTCTGGAGCGGGGGCGGCGGGGTCTGGAGGACCTGGGTCGCACCAGGAGGCGCGGAGCGGCCGTAGGTGCCCTGCTGGTAGGTGGTGCGCTGGTACTCGGGCGGCGCGGTGAACGACGGCTCCGGCGGGCGGATACGGGGCATCTCGCCGATCGCCTTCACCAGCTCCTCCGGCGTGGTGCACGCGGACTCGTGGCGGGAGGCGGTGGCGCCGTCGTTGACCAGGGCCCGCATGGCGAGCTCCGACAGGCCGCGGTGGACACCGGCCCGCACCTGGTCGGGGGCGATCAGGCCGACGTCCTTGGGCAGCCCCGGCAGACCGTAGGCGTCGCTCTGGTACGGCCAGCGCTGGGTGAGCGCCGCGTACAGCAGGGCGCCGATCGCCTCGGTGTCGGTGCGCTGCGGGGTGTCGGAACTGATACCGCGCAGCGCCGCGTTCACCGCCAAGCCCCGGATACGCCACTGACCGGTGGAGGTACGCAGCACGGCGTTGGGGTTGAGCCGGAGATGGGCCAGCCCCTCACGGTGCGCGGCCGCCATCGCGGAGGCGATCTGACTGACCATCTGGTAGGCGTCGTGCGGCTCCAGCGGGCCGGCCGCGAGCAACGCGGTCAGCTCGGTGGCATCGGGGAGCCACTCGTGCACCACGTAGACGAGGTCGTTCTCCTCGACCGCGTCCAGGACCTGGACGAAACGGGGATCCCCGAGGAGCGCGGCGGAACGGGCCGCGGCCAGTACGGCGCGGGTCCGCACATGGTCGGCCGGCAGGATGTGCACGCCGACGGCACGCCGCAGTTTCTCGTCGACCGCACGCCAACTGCTGAATCCGTCCAGACGGGTGACGCACTCCTCAAGACGGTAACGTCTGGCGAGTTTGTGACCGCTGTGCAGTTCAGGCGGTGAGGCCTTCTGTCCTGGACCCGCGTCCGTGCCGCTCCCCTGTGCCTCTTCGCTGTCCGTGTCCCGCTCCGGGTTCTGGGCCACCCCGTCGGCCGTGGACTGGACCGCCTTGGCGGTCAGCGGCTTGTCACCGCTGTTGTCTGCCACGTCGACGGCAGCCGTGCTCCGTTCCGCCACCGTCGTTCCCTGCCTCCCCATCCGTTGCACGCTGTCCGACGCCGAAACCAATTGTGCCCACAGTCTGCCGCTATGCACGACACGCGGCGGCGGACGATGGTTGTGCGCCTACCCCTACCTCAGCGCCCCAGACGCCCGCGCACCATACCTACGAGGGAGTTGAGCTCCTCGATCCGCATGCGGCGCGCGGCTACGTAGAAGACGCCGAGCAGAACGGCCCCGCCGGCCAGCAACGCGGCGAAGGAACCGATCACGCCCTGCCCCAGAGTGTGGCCGATGCCGAAACAAGCCGCACCACTGAGCAGAGCGGCCGGCACGGACGCGATGCACAGCCGCGCGTAGGTGCGGGTGACGCGGGAGCCGTCCAGGTCGCCGCCGAGGCGCTTGCGCAGCCGCTTCCAGGCGACGCCCACACCGATCGCGTAGGCGAGGCCGTAGGAGGCGGCCATGCCGGCCACCGCCCAGCGGGACGGCAGCAGGACGTAACAGGCGACCGAGGCACCCGCGTTGACCGCGGCGACGATCACCGTGTTGTAGAAGGGCGTGCGGGTGTCCTCGTAGGCGTAGAAGGCGCGCAGGACCACGTACTGCACCGAGTACGGGATCAGGCCGAGACCGAAGGCCATCAGCATGAAGCCCATGTTGGTGGCCTCGCTGGTGCCCGAGGAGCCGAAGATCAGGGTGCACATCGGGATGCCTAGCGCCACGAAGCCGAAGGCGATGGGCACGATCGCCACGGCGGTGGTCCGCAGACCCTGGGAGATGTCGTCGCGGACGGCGCCGGTGTCGTCCTCGGCGGCCGAGCGGGAGATCCGCGGCAGCAGGGCCGCCATCAGTGAGACGGTGATGATGGCCTGCGGCAGGCCCCAGATCAGCTGGGCGTTGGCGTAGGCGGCGAAGCCGGTGCCGTCGACCGGGGAGCTCTTGCCGGCCGAGGTCGACAGCTGGGAGACGACGATCGCGCCCGCCTGGTTGGCGAGGACGAACAGGATGGTCCACTTGGCGAGCGTCGCCGCCTTGCCGAGTCCATGGCCGCGCCAGTCGAAGCGCAGCCGCATCCGGAAGCCGGTCTCGCGCAGGTAGGGGATCATCGCCAGGGCCTGGACCACGAGGCCGAGCAGGACGCCGAGGCCGAGCAGCCGCTGGCCCTCCGGCGGGATCGTGGTGACCTTCATGCCGGAGTGCGCGGCGGTGCCGTACACCCAGATGAACAGTCCGAGGGTGACGATGATGACGATGTTGTTGAGGACCGGGGTCCACATCATCGCGCCGAACTTGCCGCGCGCGTTGAGGACCTGACCCATCACCACGTGGATGCCCATGAAGAAGATCGAGGGCAGGAAGTAACGGACGAAGGTGACGGCGACGTCGTTGGCCGCCGGGTCGCTGGCCACCGGGTCGGACAGCAGGCGGATCAGCAGCGGCGCGGCCGCGATCGTGGCCGCCGTGAGCAGGCCCAGCGCGACCATCACGAGCGTCAGCAGACGGTTGGCGAAGGCCTCGCCGCCGTCGTCGTCCTCCTTCATGGCCCGCACGAGCTGCGGTACGAAGACGGAGTTGAGGCCGCCGCCGACGGTCAGGATGTAGATCATCGTCGGCAGCTGGTAGGCGACCTGGAACGTGTCACCGAGCAGACCCACGCCCAGCGCGGAGACGATCAGCGCGGAACGGACGAAACCCGTGAGGCGGGAGACCATCGTGCCGGCCGCCATCACGGCACTGGACTTCATCAGCCCGGAGGCCCGCCCGCCCTTCTTGGCCGCGGGAGACGAGGACGCCGTGGGGACCGCCGAAGCGGCGGGCACCGTTTCGGTGACGGGGTTCTCGGGCGCGGACGGGGTCCGCGGGATGCCGGGCGGCGCGTACTGGGGAACCGCGTACTGGTTCTGGGAAGCGGGGGCCTGCGGCGCCGGGGGGTACTGGCCCGGGGGGTACTGGCCGGGGGGGTACTGGCCGGGGGACGGCGGGTACTGGCCGCCGGCGGGCGGGCGGTGGCCGGCGGGACCGGGAACGGACCGGGGGTCCGTCTGCGGATTGCTGCCGCCCTGCTGCTGGTCCCGGAACAGGTGCGCGAAGGCGTCCGGCTCGTGGTGCTCCTCACCGGAGTGCGTGACCAGATCGTCCACGCCGACGAACTGGGTCGTGCGCGGATTGTCACCGAAGGGCAGGTACTGGGTCGGGCCCGCCGGCTCCGGTGCCGGCGTCTGGGCCCACACGTGCGGGTCGGGGGCATATGGCGACTGGGCGGGCCGGTCGTACAGCGGCTGCTGCGGGTACGTGCCGGGCGGCGGCGGGGGGTGCGCGGCACGGTCGTAGAGCGCCTCGGCGACCGGGTCCTGGGCGGAGAGGTCCTGTGCTCGGTAGGGATCCTGGTCGTAGGCGTCCTGGAGGTACATGTCAGCCGCTTGCTGCGGCGGGACCTGGCCGGCCTCCGGCGGCGGCTCGGGGTAGCCCGAACCGGCCGCGCCCTGGCCGCGTTCACCGTCGTACGGCGCGTTCATGGTTACCCCACCTCATCGTCCCGGGCCACACCGGCCACGACATCGCTCAACGGTCCACTCTCTCACCCGTTCCGGACGGGTCGGCGCTTTCCGGTGCGGTGTCCGGTGTCGGGTCACTCGGCTGCTCAGGGTCGTCTGCCCGGGAGCGGGCCGCGGACTCTTCCTGGAGACGATCCTCACCGGCATCGGGGTTCCCCGGCCGGCCGGTGCCCTCGGAGCCCGTGTCCTCCGGGGCTTGGGGAGTCTCAGGGGTCTGCGGAGCGTCCGGGCCCTGCGGGGTGTCCTCTCCCGCCTCGTCGGGGCCGCCGCCCTCCTCGGCGCGGCGGGCGGCGGCCCGCTTGCGCTGGGTGTACATCCGGAACCCGGCGAGCACCAGCAGCAGCACGCCGCCGCCGATGACCAGCATGACGGTGGGTGTGACCTCGGTGACCTTCACATCGAACCGCACCGGGTCGCCGTACTCCTGGCCGTCCTCGGTGTAGAGCTGGGCGAAGACCTCCACCCGGCCGTTGGCGTTGGCCGACGTGGAGAATTTCACGGACTGGGTGTGGCCCCCGGAGACCTCGACCGGCTGCTCGTAGTAGGCCTTGCCGCCGATCTCCAGGCGGGTCGGCATCGTCGAGGTGAGCCGCAGCATGAGGTGGCCGACGCCCTGGACCAGGTTGTTCTGCACCGTCACCGGGATGGTGGCGCTGCGGCCGGAGAGCTTCGTCTCGGACTTGTCGATCAGCTTGACCTGGCCGGTGAGGCTGTCGAGCCAGGACTCCACACCCGTGCGGAAGCTGTCGGCCTCGGTGCCGCAGCCCCGCCACGACGTGGACATCTCGCGGTTTATGGCTCGCCCGAAGGGGGTCACGACCCGGGACTGGTTGGTGAGGACAACCTGGAAGTTGTCGAGCTTGTCCTGGGTGCGGGCGATCTGCTCGAAGGCCGTCCGGGGCAACTGCTGCTTCCGCAGCGAGGAGGGGTAGGCGGACGACGAGGGGATCTTCGTCGTCGCGCCGGGGTCGGGCTTGTCCTTGGCCGCCGTGGCGAGGTCCTGGGACTGCGACCAGTTGCTGCCCTGCAACGCCGTGATCGCCGTCGCCATCGCCTGGGCCTGACTGGCCGACGGCATGCGCTGCGGGGCGACGACGATGCTGCGCTGCTTGTCGGTCTGGGTGTTCAGCGCCAGGCTCTGGGCCAGGAACTGCTGTACCGCGAGGGTGGCCGCGTCGGCGTTCGTGAGATCGCCCTGGAACGCCGTGGACAGGCGTGCGTCCGCGACCACCGCTGTCGTTCCGCCGCCGATCGGGCGCGCCGCCGAGGGCGTGTAGGGCAGTCCGCCCGTCTCCTGGAGGCTGTCACTGCGGGCGATCACCTTGTCGGCGCCGGCGGAGGTGGCGACCTTGATGATCGACGGGTCGACGGCACCGTTCACGGGCCAGGCGAAGTCCGTGCTCGGTGTGACATGAAGCACAGTCTGCACGGTGGTGGCGGCGACGTCGGTGGCGTCCTTGAGGTGGCTCAGCGATCCGGTCACGCTGGTGCCGTTGTGGGCGAGGGAGGCCAGGTCCGGGTCGGCGAAGGGAAGGGCCACGACCTCCTTGTCGGCCACCGCGTTCTGCAGGTCGGCCAGGAACTGCTTGGCCACCGCCTGGTGGGTGCCCGCCGTGGTGGTCTCCCCGGCGCCCTGGACCCGGTAGCTGCGGGTCATCGCGTCCACGGAGGCCAGCAGGTCCGGGTCGATCACCCAGGTGACGTCCAGGTCCTTGCCGAGCGCCAGCATCTGCGCCAGTCGGCCGCCGGGCGAGATCTCCTTGGCGAGGTCGTCATCGAGGAAGACCGGCGTCTGCAGCTCGCCCGCGCCCGTCTTCGCCGTCACGTGGACGGTGGAGATCAGCGGCCACAGATACGTCGTCCTGGTCTGGGTGTCCGCGTCGGAGGACTGCCACGGCAGGAACGTCCGCTGGATGCCCAGGACCTGGTCCCACGGCTGCGCGGAGGTCTGGCCGGACAGTGAGACGCCGAACGGGTACACGCCGTCCTGGCCGAGGTCGAGCTTGTCGACCGGCACGGAGATGGTGAAGTGCTCGGCGACCCCCGGAGCGAGCGAGTCGAAGTCCTCGGTGTACTTGCCGCCTACCGCGGTGCCGAGGCTCGACTGGAGGTCGTCGGGATGCCGGGCCGCGGAGCCGATCGCGGAGCGCGCGGTGAGCTGGGATCCCACCCGCAGGTCCACATGGGCGTCCGTGACGGCCTGCTTGCCGTTGTTGGTCACGGTGCCGGAGACCGTCAGCGTGTCCCCGTCACTGGGGGCACTGGGGCTGAGCGAGTCAAGGGCGACGGACACCGTGTCCGAGTCGGCCGCCTGCGCCGGCACCGCGGCGGGCAGCTGCACCAGTGCGGCCAGCAGAGGCGCACCCGCGAGCAGTGCCCCGGTGCGCCGCAGCCAGCGACGGGCAGGTGAGGGCGTCCCCTGGAAGTCTGCCGCCTCGGCCACGCGCTCGTCCGTCCCTCGTCATGGTCAGTGGTCGTCGGAATGTGCGTCCACGCATGGTAACGAGGTGCGCTGAGCGGAAGTGCCGCGGTCTGCTCTACAAGATCGGGAGAGCAGCCCGGGCCGTCCCCTATATCCAGTATCGCCGGGAGGCTCATGTAAGCGCCGAGCGCTGCCCTTGTGCGGGTATGGAGTGAGCTGTCCCACGCCGCTTGTGGGGAGACCGCGTGTGGAGCGCTGCCGGAATACGGAGGAGCCTCGGGCTGCTCGGGGCACGTACCCTGTTCTGTTGTGCCGAACGCCAATGAAGACAGTCCTTCCTCTGCCCTGAGCCAGGCGCAGCAGCGCGCGGTGAGCGAACTGCTGCGGGTGGCGCCTGTCGCCGACGAACTCGCCCGCCGATTCCAGGAGGCCGGGTTCTCGCTTGCCCTGGTCGGCGGCTCGGTCCGGGATGCGCTGCTGGGCCGGCTCGGTAACGACCTGGACTTCACGACCGACGCCCACCCCGAGGACGTACTGAAGATCGTCCGGCCCTGGGCGGACGCCCTCTGGGAGGTCGGTATCGCCTTCGGCACGGTCGGGGCGCAGAAGGAAGCCCGCGTCGGAGGCGTTGTCAGGGCCTTTCAGATCGAGATCACCACGTACCGGTCCGAGGCGTACGACCGCACCTCACGCAAGCCCGAGGTGTCCTACGGCGATTCGATCGAGGAGGACCTCGTCCGGCGTGACTTCACGGTCAACGCCATGGCGGTGGCGTTGCCGGAGAAGGAGTTCATCGACCCGCACGGCGGGTTGGACGACCTGGCGGCTCGTGTGCTCCGCACCCCGGGGACGCCTGAGGAGTCCTTCTCGGACGATCCGCTGCGGATGATGCGCGCCGCCCGGTTCGCGGCCCAGCTGGACTTCGAGGTGGCGCCCGAGGTGGTAGCCGCGATGAAGGACATGTCGGGGCGTCTGGAGATCGTCTCGGCCGAGCGGGTCCGGGACGAACTGAACAAGCTGATCCTCTCCGCTCATCCCCGTAAGGGACTGACCCTGCTGGTCGACACGGGCCTCGCCGACCACGTCCTGCCCGAGCTCCCGGCCCTGCGCCTGGAGAGCGATGAGCACCACCGGCACAAGGACGTCTACGACCACACGCTGATCGTCCTGGAACAGGCCATGGCGCTGGAGGAGAGCGGTCCTGACCTCACCCTCCGCCTTGCCGCGCTGCTCCACGACATCGGCAAGCCGCGCACTCGCCGTTTCGAGAAGGACGGCCGGGTCTCGTTCCATCACCACGAGGTGGTCGGCGCGAAGATGACCAAGAAGCGCATGACGGCCTTGAAGTACTCGAACGAACTGGTGAAGGACGTCTCACACCTGGTGGAGCTCCATCTGCGCTTCCATGGCTACGGCGCCGGGGAGTGGACGGACTCGGCGGTGCGTCGCTATGTCCGTGACGCCGGTCCGCTGCTCGAACGGCTCCACAAGCTGACCCGGTCCGACTGCACCACCCGTAATAAACGGAAGGCAGTGGCGCTCTCCCGCGCCTACGACGGCCTGGAGGAGCGGATCGCCGAACTGCAGGAACGGGAGGAGCTCGACGCCATCCGCCCGGACCTCGATGGCAACCAGATCATGGAGATCCTGGGAATCCGGCCCGGTCCGGAGGTCGGCAAGGCCTACAAGCACATGCTGGAGCTCCGGCTGGAGAACGGCCCGATGGGGCATGACGCTGCCGTGACAGCACTCAAGGAGTGGTGGGCCGAGCAAGGCTGAGCGCGGGGACCGGTCATGTTTCACGTGAAACACGGCCCGGCCGGAACGTGAAGAGGGGTGATGTTTCACGTGAAACATCACCCTCGCTCCATCACCGCCGGTGCGGCTGAGCCTCAGCGGCACTCGAAGCGGGTCATGACACTCGCCACCGCTGCGTAGATGAGGGTGACGGTGATGACGAGGGTCACGGACCGGCCGTCCGGTGGGAGCATCAGGGCGGCGACGCCGGCGGCTCCCACGAAGGCCACGTTGAAGAGCACGTCATACACGGAGAAGATCCGGCCCCGGAAGCTGTCGTCGACAGACGACTGGACGATGGTGTCGGTGGCGATCTTCGCGCCCTGGGTGATCAGTCCCAGAACGAATGCGGAGACGAGCATGGGGACCGTCGTGAATGGAAGACCCAGAGCGGGCTCCAGTACGGCGGCTGACGCGGCGCACACCGCGATCCAGCGTCCGGGACCGAGCCGTCCCGCGGCCCACGGCGTCACCACGGCCGCCGCGAAGAAACCGGCGCCGGAGATCGCCAAGGCCAGTCCGAGCAGCCCGAGCCCGTCGTCCGGGTCCGAGGAGAGCGCGTAGCGGCACAGCATCAGCACCAGGACGAGCAGGGCGCCGTAGCAGAAGCGCATCACCGTCATGGAGAGCAGTGCCCGGACCGCCTCGCGACGCGGTGGTGCGGCCAGGTGCCGTAGCGCTTCCAGGAGGGCGCGTGCGATGGTGATGACGGCCGTTGCCAGGCTCGGCCGTGCGGGGTGCTGGTCGGGACCGAGGAGCCCGGGGGGCATGGTCAAGGCAGTGAGGGCCGCGCACAGGTACAACGTGGCG
This sequence comes from Streptomyces sp. NPDC026515, assembly GCF_055567595.1. Classification (NCBI taxonomy): domain Bacteria; kingdom Bacillati; phylum Actinomycetota; class Actinomycetes; order Kitasatosporales; family Streptomycetaceae; genus Streptomyces; species Streptomyces sp. NPDC026515. The sequence continues at coordinate 232,643 of NZ_JBVHQD010000008.1, read as the reverse complement.
CCCAGCAGCACCACCGCGGCATCGGAGTCCGCGGCCAGCAGCCGTACACCGAAGGCGAGTCCGCCGCCGATCGTCGCGGCGAGGGTCCCTGCGGTCGGGGACAGGGAGTTGGCCAGTACCAGACGCTCGGTGTCGACCACACGCGGAAGGGCGGCGGACAGCCCTGACAGAACGAAGCGGTTGACGGCCGTGACGCACAGGGCGGAGACGTAGAAGAGCCAGTCGGGGGCATGGGAGGCGATCAGGACGGCGGTGACCGCGGCCAGCAGCGCGCGCAACAGATTGCCGTAGAGGAGGACCTGGCGTCGGCGCCAGCGGTCCAGCAGGACGCCGGCGAAGGGACCCACGAGGGAGTACGGGAGAAGCAGGACCGCCATGGCCGAGGCGATCGCGACGGGGGAGGTCTGTTTCTCCGGTGAGAAGACGACATAGGCGGCGAGCGCGACCTGGTAGACGCCATCCGCCCCTTGGGAGAGCAGACGGACGGCGAGCAGGTGGCGGAAGTCCCGCAGGCGCAGCAGGACCCGCAGGTCGCGGACGACGGGCATGGGGCACAGCCTCACACACGGGGAGAGTCCCCGGGTCGGGGGACCCGGGGACTCTCACAGCCCTGGCAGGAGCGTTTTTTACGAGCGAGGGGACGTCAGCGCTCGACGTCGCCGCGGATGAACTTCTCCACGTTCTCGTAGGCCTCGTCGTCGAAGTACTGCACCGGCGGGGACTTCATGAAGTAAGAGGACGCGGAGAGGATCGGGCCGCCGATGCCGCGGTCCTTGGCGATCTTCGCGGCGCGCAGGGCGTCGATGATGACACCCGCGGAGTTCGGGGAGTCCCAGACCTCGAGCTTGTACTCCAGGTTCAGCGGGACCTCGCCGAAGGCGCGACCCTCGAGGCGGACGTACGCCCACTTGCGGTCGTCGAGCCACGCGACGTAGTCGGACGGGCCGATGTGGACGTTCTTCTCGCCCAGCTCACGGTCGCGGATCTGCGAGGTGACGGCCTGCGTCTTCGAGATCTTCTTCGACTCGAGGCGGTCACGCTCGAGCATGTTCTTGAAGTCCATGTTGCCGCCGACATTGAGCTGCATGGTGCGCTCAAGACGGACACCGCGGTCCTCGAACAGCTTGGCCATCACGCGGTGCGTGATGGTCGCGCCGACCTGCGACTTGATGTCGTCGCCGACGATCGGGACGCCCGCCTCGGTGAACTTGTCCGCCCACTCCTTGGTGCCGGCGATGAAGACCGGAAGGGCGTTGACGAAGGCGACCTTGGCGTCGATGGCGCACTGGGCGTAGAACTTCGCCGCGTCCTCGGAACCGACGGGCAGGTAGCAGACGAGAACGTCGACCTGCCTGTCCTTGAGGATCTGGACGACGTCGACCGGGGCCTCGGCGGACTCCTCGATCGTCTCGCGGTAGTACTTGCCCAGGCCGTCGAGCGTGTGGCCACGCTGGACCTGGACGCCCGTGTTCGGGACGTCGCAGATCTTGATGGTGTTGTTCTCGGAGGCGCCGATGGCGTCCGCGAGGTCGAGGCCGACCTTCTTCGCGTCGACGTCGAACGCGGCGACGAACTCGACGTCACCGACGTGGTAGTCGCCGAACTGAACGTGCATGAGGCCGGGGACCTTGGTCTCCGGGTCAGCGTCCTTGTAGAACTCGACGCCCTGCACCAGCGATGCGGCACAGTTGCCCACGCCGACGATGGCTACGCGAACCGAACCCATTCCGGTTGCTCCCTGTGTGTATGAGTGAGGCCCTGACCGGGTCTCACGTGGTGGTGTCGTCGGACAAATCCGGCCGGGTCTCCCCGGACCGGGGCAGGTTGCCCGGCGCTCCATTGGTGGTGTTCTGCTGAGCGGATCCGCCGGAGGCGGGACTCTTCGTGTCCCGTCCGGCCCGCTCGCTCTCGATGAGCTCGTTCAGCCAGCGCACTTCGCGCTCCACGGACTCCATTCCGTGGCGCTGGAGCTCAAGCGTGTAGTCGTCGAGGCGTTCCCTGGTGCGTGCCAGCGAGCCGCGCATCTTCTCGAGGCGCTCCTCCAAGCGGCTGCGCCGGCCCTCCAGCACGCGCATCCGCACGTCGCGGGAGGTCTGCCCGAAGAAGGCGAACCGTGCGGCGAAGTGCTCGTCCTCGTAGGCGTCGGGGCCGGTCTGGGAGAGGAGCTCCTCGAAATGCTCCTTACCTTCGGCCGTCAACCGGTAGACGATCTTGGCGCGGCGACCGGAGAGCGGCGCGGCGAGGGCGTCCTCACTGGTGTTCCCCGGTTCCTCGATCAACCAGCCGTTGGCGAGCAGCGTCTTGAGGCAGGGGTAGAGCGTCCCGTAGCTGAACGCCCGGAAGACACCCAGTGAGGTGTTGAGTCGTTTCCGCAGCTCATAGCCGTGCATCGGGGACTCGCGGAGCAGACCGAGTACGGCGAACTCAAGAATGCCGGACCGTCGGCTCATGGTCGCCTCCTCTCGTCGCTGACGCGCTTATCTCGCTCTGATGTATCGGCTCGATACATCCCGACGATAGATCGGCGATCCCGGTGCGACAAGAGGAACGACGGTGAACGGGATCACATCACCGATTCGTAGGAGGCAACTTGCCTGATTTGGGGTGAACTTCGGAGCTCGGCGGGTTTTGGCGGTGCGTAGTCTGTGCGGCATGCACACCACCGGGAACCAAGTGACGCCTGGGGGGCGTCTCCGTCCCCGGTGCAGTACGGGTGAATGCAGGACCGACCACATCCGTACTTCGGGGGGACCGGAAACCAGCCGCCGTTTCCAGGCGCGCACGGGTGCGCCTGCCCGAGGAGTAATCGTTCGATGAGCGAGCACCGTCGCAAACCGCAGCAGCCGCAGGGAGGCGGACGTGCCGCGGCCCGACGCGGCCAGTCCGACCCGTCCGCCGGCCGCCGTGCGGCCCCGCGAGGCGCCACCGGGTCTCCTTCCGACTCCTATGGGTCCCGTTCCTACGGGTCGGATCCCCAGGACTCGGGGGGTGAAGAGCGCCCCTACGGCGGCCGAGCCGAGGCACGCCGGGCGGCGCAGAAGAACACCGGAGGCCGCCGCAGAACGCCCGACAACGGAAGCCGTGGTCCCGGTGGTCCTGCCGGGCCGGGGCGTGGCAGAGGACGGGCGTCGACGGCGCCCGGCAAGAAGCGCCTGGTCGACTACCCGAGGGCGAACAGGTTCGGCTGGCACCGCTGGGTGCCGTCCTGGAAGCTCGTCTCCGGGCTGTGCATCACGTTCTTCGGCAGCCTGGTGGCGTTGGTCGGCGTCGGGTACGCCATGGTGGGCGTCCCGAACGAGAACACCGCGGCCAAGTCCCAGAACAACGTCTACTACTGGGCCGACGGCAAGCAGATGGTCGCGACGGGCACCGGCGCCAACCGGCAGAACGTCACCATCGACCAGATCCCCGAGGCGATGCAGTACGCGGTGATCTCGGCGGAGAACAAGAGCTTCTACACGGACCCTGGTGTCGACTTCAAGGGCATCGCCCGCGCCCTCGTCAACATGGCCCAGGGCGGCGAGACGCAGGGTGGTTCGACGATCACCCAGCAGTTCGTGAAGAACACGTACCTCAGCCAGGACCAGACGGTCACCCGTAAGTTCAAGGAGATGTTCATCTCCGTCAAGGTGGGCACCAAGTTCACCAAGCCGGAGATCCTCCAGGGCTACCTGAACACCTCGTACTTCGGTCGTGGGGCATACGGCATCCAGGCCGCCGCCCAGACCTACTACGGCGTGGACGCGAAGAACCTCACGCCGAGCCAGTGCGCGGTCCTGGCGGCTCTGCTCAAGGGCGCGACGTATTACGACCCCGCGGGCAACCCGGACATCGACCGCGCGGCCTCCAGGGAAGCCAACCTCAAGCGGTCGCACGATCGCTGGGGCTGGATTCTCGAGGAGATGCACAAGGACCGGCATCTCACCGACGCCGAATACCAGACGGCCATCAAGAAGTACCCGCTGCCCCAGGGCCGCAAGGCCGTCAAGGGCATGACCGGGCAGATCAGCTACCTCGCCGACACGGCCAAGAAGTACGTTCTCTCGCACTCCAACATCACCGAGGCGCAGTTCGACCAGGGCGGCTTCCAGATCTACACGACCTTCCAGAAGGACAAGGTCAACGCCCTGACCGCGGCCGTGCAGAAGGTCCAGAAGGCCCGGCTGGATCCGAAGAACCGTGAGAAGGACAAGTACGTCCAGTTCGGTGCGGCCTCGGTGGTCCCCAAGGACGGCGCGATCGTCGCCCTGTACGGCGGCGCCGGCTACGAGAACAACCACTTCACCAACAACGCCGACACCTCGGGTGTCCCCGTCGGTTCGACGTGGAAGCCGTTCGTCCTGGCCGCGGCCATGGAGTACGGCACGTACAAGACGGAGGGGGTCGGGGTCTCACCGCTGAGCAAGTACAACGGTGACGACAACCTCAAGGTGCGGCGGCCGGACGGTACGTACTACCTGAACAAGGACAACTCGATCTTCCGGCAGAGAAACGAGAGCGATTACCACTGGGGCTACATCAGTCTGCGCAAGGCGATGGAGCAGTCGATCAACACGCCGTTCGTGCAGCTCGGCGTGGATGTCGGCATGACGAAGGTCCGGGACGTGGCCCAGGCGTCCGGCATCCTGCCGGACAGCATGTCGCAGGACCTCAACCCGTCGTTCGCCATCGGTACCTCCACTCCCAGCGCGATCCGCATGGCCGACGCCTACGCGACCTTCGCGGCCTCCGGCGAGCACACGGACCCCTACTCGGTGACCGCCGTCAAGCAGGACGGTCAGGAGCTGAGCGGCTTCTCCAAGCCCAAGGTGACCTCGGCGATGCCCGAGAACGTGGCCAACAACGTCACGGACACCCTCCAGAACGTGATCCAGAACGGTACGGGTACGAACGCCAAGGCCCTGGGCCGTACGGCGGCGGGCAAGACCGGTACCACCGACAGCAACAAGTCGGCCTGGTTCGTCGGCTACACCCAGCAGCTGTCGACCTCGGTGGCGATGTTCCGTGAGAACCCCAAGGACGCGGAACTGCTCTCCATGAACGGCACCGCCGGCGTGGCGTCCATCCACGGTGGTGACATCCCGACCTCGGTGTGGACCGAGTACATGAAGGCCGCTCTCAAGGGCAAGAACGACCTGGGCTTCCCGGACGCCACCAAGATCGGTGCGATCGCCAACGAGGCGGGGGCGCCGTCCCCGACGCCGTCCCCGAGCATCACGCCCAGCGAGACGCCCAGCGAGACGCCGAGCGCCACGCCCAGCGAGACGGCCACCTCACCTTCGCCGACCGTGAGCGAGAGCTGCCGGTTCGCCTGGAACTGCTCGACCGGCGGCGGTAACACCGGTGGCAGCACCTCGGGAACCACGTCCTCGCCGTCGGCCACGGATTCGACCGGCACAGGCAACGCCAACGGTGGAGGTAACGGTGGAGGCAACGGTGGAGGCAACGGGAGCCTCTTCGGCGGATCGAGCGGCTAGCCGCTCGATCTGACCGGTAGGTGACCATTTCGCCCGCCGACGTGTGTTTCACGTGAAACATGGGCCGCCGCATCCGACGAGGTGCGGCGGCCCTCGGCGTATTCCTAGAGAGGTACGGCAGGATGGGCCCCATGCCCAGTGCAGAGACGACGCCCACGGGCGTGCGCGAGCCGGAGCCGGTGCGGCCGACCAGGGAAGACTCGGTCGCCGCGGCCGGCAGTGAGCTGATCGGTGGCCCCATCGGGCGGCGAGCGCTGCTCGGGACGTCCTGGTGGACGCCACTGCGGGTGGTGGTTCTCGTGGCGATCGGCATGTTCGCCCTGGGCCTGATCCAGAAGGCGCCGTGCTACAACGGCGGCTGGTTCTTCGGCGCGAGTTCGCAGTACACGCACGCCTGCTATTCGGACATCCCGCACCTCTACCAGGGGCGGGGCTTCGCCGACGGTCTGGTGCCGTACTTCGACAAGCTCCCCGGCGACATGGACTACCTCGAGTACCCGGTGCTCACCGGTGTGTTCATGGAGGTGGCCGCCTGGCTCGCGCCGGGCAGCGGCAGCATCCAGCTCCAGGAGCAGGTGTACTGGTTCGTCAACGCCGGGATGCTGATGATCTGCGCCGCCGTGATCGCGGTGTGCGTGGTCCGTACGCACCGCCGGCGCCCCTGGGACGGCCTGCTGGTCGCCCTGGCACCCGCCTTCGCCCTGACCGCCACCATCAACTGGGACCTCCTGGCGGTCGCTCTGACGGCCGCGGCGATGCTGATGTGGTCCCGGAGCCGTCCTCTCGCCTTCGGTGTCCTCCTGGGGCTTGCTACGGCCGCCAAGCTGTATCCCGTGTTCCTGCTGGGGCCGCTGTTCCTGCTGTGCTGGCGTGCGGGCAAATGGCGGGACTTCTTCACCGCTGCCGGGGGCGCGGTCGTCGCCTGGCTCGTCGTGAACCTGCCGGTGATGATCTTCGCCTTCGACGGCTGGTCGAAGTTCTACACGTTCAGCCAGGAACGAGGCGTCGACTTCGGTTCCTTCTGGCTGATCTGGGCGCAGAACACGACCACCCCGCCCAGCACCGGCTTCGTGAACAACGCGGCGATGGCGCTGGTGGTGCTCTGTTTCCTGGGCATCGCGGCCCTGGCCCTCACCGCCCCGCGGCGACCGCGCTTCGCCCAGCTGGCCTTCCTGGTGGTGGCGGCGTTCATCCTCACCAACAAGGTCTACTCCCCGCAGTACGTCCTGTGGCTGGTGCCGCTGGCCGTGCTCGCCCGGCCCAAGTGGCGGGACTTCCTGATCTGGCAGGCGTGCGAGGTGGCGTACTTCCTGGGGATCTGGATGTACCTCGCGTACACGACCAGCGGTGACGCTCACAAGGGCCTGCCGACCCACGGCTACCACTGGGCCATCGCGGTGCACCTGCTCGGCACGCTTTACCTCTGCGCGATGGTCGTACGGGACATCCTCATGCCCGAGCGGGACGTGGTGCGCCGCTCCGGTGACGACGACCCCTCGGGCGGGGTGCTGGACGGCGCCGAGGACGCCTTCGTGCTCGGCGCGGCCGGCCGTCCGCCGCGCCATGCCGCCCCGTTCGAGGGGCCGCAGGTGGAGTGGGGCAGCCGAGCCGCCGAGGACAGTTCGCTCTGAGCGAACAGGGCCGGTGAGTGATCATCCGAGACTGAAGGAAAGGGCCGTACACGGAACTCCGTGTACGGCCCTTCTGGCGTCCTGAGAACGCGTCAGCGGTCCACGATGCGGTCGAACTGGGTGGTGGTGTGCCGCAGATGGGCCACCAGCTCCTCGCCCACCGTCGGCTCCGGAGCATCGATCGGCACAAACAGGATCGAGACCTGCATGTGCGGCGGCTCCGCGAACCAGCGCTGCTTGCCGCCCCAGACGAACGGCGCAAGGTTCCGGTTCACCGTGGCCAGGCCGGCCCGTGCGACGCCCTTGGCGCGCGGCATGACGCCGTGCAGGGCCTTCGGGGCCTCCAGGCCCACCCCGTGCGACGTACCGCCCGCCACGACCACCAGATAGCCGTCCGAGGCCGCCTTCTGCTGCCGGTAGCCGAACCGGTCGCCCTTGGCGACGCGGGTGACGTCCAGGACCGCCCCGCGGTACTCGGTGGCGTCGTGGTCCCCCAGCCACAGCCGGGTGCCGATCCGGGCCCGGAACCGGGTCTGCGGGAACTGCTGCTGCAGCCGGGCGAGTTCGTCGGCCTTGAGGTGGCTGACGAACATCGTGTGCAGCGGCAGCCGGGCCGCGCGCAGCCGGTCCATCCAGCCGATGACCTCCTCGACGGCGTCCGAGCCGTCGGTGCGGTCCAGCGGCAGATGGATGGCGAAGCCCTCCAGCCGGACGTTCTCTATGGCCGAGTGCAGCTGCGGCAGGTCCTGCTCGCTGATGCCGTGCCGCTTCATCGTGGACATCACCTCGATGACCACACGTGCGCCGACCAGGCCGTACACTCCGTCGATCGACGACACCGAGCGGATGACCCGGTCGGGCAGCGGCACGGGCTCCTCACCGCGCCGGTACGGCGTCAGCACCAGCAGGTCGCCGCCGAACCAGTCCTTTATGCGCGCGGCCTCGTACGTCGTACCGACGGCGAGGACGTCCGAGCCGAGACGCGTGGCCTCCTCCGCCAGGCGTTCGTGCCCGAAGCCGTAGCCGTTGCCCTTGCAGACCGGGACGAGACCCGGGAACTGCTCCTGCACGTGCTTGTGGTGCGCCCGCCAGCGCGCGGTGTCGACGTAGAGGGTGAGCGCCATGGCCGGACCTGGGACCTTTCTGGATGGCTGGGGTGTGTAAGGGCTATAGAAGCACGGAGCGTGACGTCAGCGGCGCGACATGTAGATGTCGAGCGCCTTGTGGAGCAGCTTGTTCAGCGGGAAGTCCCATTCGCCGAGGTACTCGGCGGCCTGGCCACCGGTGCCCACCTTGAACTGGATGAGGCCGAAGAGGTGATCGGTCTCGTCCAGCGAGTCCGAGATGCCGCGCAGGTCGTAGACGGTGGCGCCGAGCGCGTAGGCGTCGCGCAGCATCCGCCACTGCATGGCGTTGGACGGACGCACCTCGCGGCCGATGTTGTCGGAGGCCCCGTAGGAGTACCAGACGTGGCCGCCCACGATCAGCATGGTCGCCGCGGACAGGTTGACCCCGTTGTGCCGGGCGAAGTAGAGCCGCATCCGGTTGGGGTCCTCGGTGTTGAGGGCCGTCCACATGCGCTGGAAGTACGACAGCGGTCGCGGCCGGAAGTGGTCGCGCACGGCCGTGATCTCGTACAGCCGCTGCCACTCCGCGAGGTCCTGGTAGCCGCCCTGGACGACCTCGACGCCGGCCTTCTCGGCCTTCTTGATGTTGCGCCGCCACAGCTGGTTGAAGTTCCGGTGGACCTCTTCCAGGGAACGGTTCGCCAGCGGCACCTGGTAGACGTAGCGCGGCTGCACGTCACCGAATCCGGCGCCGCCGTCCTCGCCCTGCTGCCAGCCCATCCGGCGCAGCTTGTCGGCCACCTCGAAGGCACGCGGCTCGATGAAGTCGGCCTCGATGTCGCGCAGGCGCTTGACGTCCGGGTTCTGGATGCCGGCCTTGATGGAGTTGGCCTCCCAGCGCCGGATGATCACAGGCGGGCCCATCTTCACGGAGAACGCGCCCTGTTGCTTGAGGTGGGCCAGCATCGGCTGGATCCACTCGTCGAGATTGGGCGCGTACCAGTTGATGACCGGGCCCTCGGGAAGGTACGCCAGGTAGCGCTTGATCTTGGGCAGCTGGCGGTACAGCACCAGGCCCGCGCCGACCATTTCGCCGGTGCGTTCGTCGAACCAGCCGAGGTTCTCCGAACGCCACTCCGCCTTGACATCCGCCCAGGCCGGGACCTGCATGTGGCTAGCCGCAGGCAGGCTCTGGATGTATGCCAGATGCTGTTCGCGGCTGATGGTCCGCAGGGTCAGGCTCATGTCGGGGCGCTCCTCGGGCTGGTGTGTCCCCATGGGTACAGGGGCTCCGGCTCTCGCGCCGAAGCCTACTGCGCCTTGCCCGCGGCCCGACTGGGCGTACACCACCTACGCCCCGGCACCGTTGCGGCCGGGGCGTGGCGCGGTGGTACGGAAGGGGCCCGGGGGCCTATCCGAACAGGCCGCCGTGTGCCATGCCGATGAAGAAACCGATGCCCGCGGCACCGAGACCCAGGATCGTGCCGAAGCGCTCGCGTGTGGTGATCGAGACCCACTGCCCGTACAGGCCGGTGAAGATGCCGATCAGACCTGCCCACGAGCTGAGCAGGTGCAGGCTGTGGAAGAACGACGTGATGAAGGCGATCAGCCCGAGCGCCAGCGTCACGGCCATCAGCGAGTCCTGCAGCGGATGGGTCTTGCCGTCGGTGGCGAACAGGGATCCGGCGGTGTTGGGTCGCAATGCCTGTGCCATAGGGCACCTCCTGCGGAAAGCGGCGCATGGTAGCGCCGTACACACCCGATGTGTACAGATTGAGGGCCGCGGCGGCCGGATTTCAACCGGAAGCAGGTGTGCGGGTAGTGTGTACCCTCTGCACCGGTGTCTGCCCAGGCCCGCGGCCGGGGATCCCGAGGGAAGCCCCCCGCATGTCAGTGGCGGCCGATACCGTTGCGTACGCATCACAACCCTCCTGCCACGGAACGACCGTGGCCGCTGAGTCCAAAGGAGGTGGGTTCCACATGCGTCACTACGAGGTGATGGTCATCCTCGACCCCGATCTGGAGGAGCGCGCTGTCGCCCCTCTGATCGAGAACTTCCTCTCCGTCGTCCGTGAGGGCAACGGCAAGGTGGAGAAGGTCGACACCTGGGGCCGTCGTCGTCTCTCGTACGAGATCAAGAAGAAGCCCGAGGGCATCTACTCGGTCATCGACCTGCAGGCCGAGCCTGCGGTCGTCAAGGAGCTCGACCGCCAGATGAACCTGAACGAGTCGGTCCTCCGGACCAAGGTCCTCCGTCCCGAGACCCACTGAGCTTCCAGCTCAGCTGATCTCGGGTTTCGAGTAGCAGCAAGCAGCCAGCAGCAAACCCGCCGAGAGGTTCCCCCATGGCAGGCGAGACCGTCATCACGGTCGTCGGCAATCTTGTCGACGACCCCGAGCTGCGCTTCACCCCGTCCGGTGCGGCGGTCGCGAAGTTCCGCGTCGCGTCCACTCCCCGCACCTTCGACCGCCAGACGAACGAGTGGAAGGACGGCGAAAGCCTCTTCCTGACCTGCTCGGTCTGGCGTCAGGCGGCGGAGAACGTCGCCGAGTCGCTCCAGCGAGGCATGCGCGTCATCGTGCAGGGCCGGCTGAAGCAGCGGTCCTACGAGGACCGTGAGGGTGTCAAGCGCACGGTCTACGAGCTGGACGTCGAGGAAGTCGGCGCCAGCCTGCGGAACGCCACGGCCAAGGTCACCAAGACCGCCGGTGGTGGCGGCCGCGGTGGCCAGGGCGGCGGTTTCGGCGGCGGTGGCGGCCAGGGTGGCGGCAGCTGGGGCGGCGGCTCCGGTGGCGGCCAGCAGGGCGGCGCCCCCAGCGACGACCCCTGGGCCTCCGGCGCTCCCGCCGGCGGCGGCAACCAGGGTGGCGGCGGTTGGGGCGGTGCCTCCGGCGGCAGCGGCGGTGGCGGCGGCTACTCGGACGAGCCCCCCTTCTAGGGAATCGGGCTCGCATCCCCACTTCTTGATCACACAGGAGAAACACCATGGCGAAGCCGCCTGTGCGCAAGCCTAAGAAGAAGGTCTGCGCGTTCTGCAAGGACAAGGTCCAGTACGTGGACTACAAGGACACGAACATGCTGCGGAAGTTCATTTCCGACCGCGGCAAGATCCGTGCCCGCCGCGTGACCGGCAACTGCACGCAGCACCAGCGTGACGTCGCCACGGCCGTCAAGAACAGCCGTGAGATGGCGCTGCTGCCCTACACGTCCACCGCGCGATAAGGGAAGGGTGACCGACACATGAAGATCATCCTCACCCATGAGGTCTCTGGCCTCGGTGCCGCCGGCGACGTCGTGGACGTCAAGGACGGATACGCTCGCAACTACCTGATCCCGCGGAAGTTCGCTATCCGCTGGACCAAGGGTGGCGAGAAGGACGTCGAGCAGATCCGTCGTGCTCGCAAGATCCACGAGATCCAGACCATCGAGCAGGCCAACTCCGTGAAGGCCCAGCTCGAGGGTGTCAAGGTCCGCCTGGCGGTCCGCTCCGGCGACGCCGGTCGTCTCTTCGGTTCCGTCACCCCGGCTGACGTCGCTTCGGCGATCAAGGCTTCCGGTGGCCCCGAGGTCGACAAGCGCCGCATTGAGCTGGGCTCGCCGATCAAGACACTGGGCGCCCACGAGACGTTCGTGCGTCTGCACCCCGAGGTTGCCGCCAAGGTCAACATCGAGGTCGTCGCGGCCTGAGGCCGTGTTCGGACCGAGCAGTAGCTGAGAGGGGCCGTACCCGTGAGGGTGCGGCCCCTCTCAGCTGCCGACGAGGGGGGGCACGGCGGGTGTTTCACGTGAAACGTGACGGCTCGTGGTGTTTCACGTTTCACGTGAAACACCCGGTGGGCCGGACGGGTCAGCGCGTTGCGCCGGTCACGATCCAGCGGCCCGAGCGGGTACGCAGCCAGAGGGTCAGCATCCGGGTGGCCATCATTACGGTCATGGCTCCCCAGAGCGCCGTGAGCCCGCCGCCGAGCCCGGGGGCCAGGAGCGCCACCGGTGTGAAGACCGCGAGTGTCACGACCATGGCCCCGGCCAGGTACGGCCCGTCTCCCGCACCCATCAGAACGCCGTCGAGGACGAAGACCACGCCGGAGATCGGCTGGGAGAGTGCCACGATGACCAGCGCGGGCAGCGCGATGTCCTGCACGGTCGGATCGCTCGTGAACAGCGGCAGGAAGAGCGGTCGGGCGGCCACCACGAGTAGTCCCAGGACCACCCCGACGGCGATGCCCCACTGGACCATGCGCCGGCAGGCCTCACGGGCACCGGCAGTGTCGCCCGCGCCGAGATGACGGCCGATGATGGCCTGCCCGGCGATGGCTATCGCGTCCAGGGCGAAGGCCAGCAGGCTCCACAGCGACAGCACGATCTGGTGGGCCGCGATGTCGGCATCGCCCAGCCGGGCAGCCACGGCCGTAGCGATCATGAGGATGGCGCGTAGCGAGAGAGTCCGGACGAGCAGAGGGACGCCGGCCTGTGCTGACGCCCGTATCCCGGCGCCGTCGGGGCGAAGGGATGCTCCGTGCTTGCGGGCTCCCCGCACGACGACGGTCAGATAGACCGCCGCCATCGCGTACTGGGCGATGACGGTGCCCCAGGCGGAGCCCGCGATGCCCAGCCCTGCACCGTAGACCAGCCCGGCATTGAGACCGGCGTTGGCGACGAAACCGGCGACGGCGACGTACAGCGGGGTCCGGGTGTCCTGGAGGCCACGGAGAACGCCGGTGGCGGCGAGCACCATCAACATGGCCGGGATGCCCAGTGAGGAGATCCTCAGGTAGGTCGTCGCGTAGGGACCCGCGGTGGCCGAAGCTCCGAAGATGTCCACGATGCCCGGTGCCAGGGGCAGGGCGACGGCGATGACGCCGGCGCCGAGCAGCAGCGCCAGCCAGATGCCGTCCATGCCCTGACGGATGGCGGCCGGGAGATCGCCCGCTCCGACCCGCCGGGCGACGGCCGCCGTGGTGGCGTAGGCGAGGAAGACGAAGACACTCACGGCGGTGGTGAGGAGCGCGGAGGCGACACCGAGACCGGCGAGCTGTGCGGTGCCGAGATGGCCGACGATCGCGCTGTCGGCCATGACGAAAAGCGGCTCGGCGACCAGTGCGCCGAAGGCCGGGACCGCCAGTGCGACGATCTCTCGGTCGTGCTGCCGCCGGGTGGCCTCGGGGATCGCGGGAGCCTGTGACATGGGCACTAATGTAATCGTCCACAGGTAAGAGATGCAATTACATACTGACCCTTACTGAAGCTTGTGTGCGCCATGCTTTCACGGAGCGTTCGAAGGGATCTTGATCCGACTGGGAAAGTTTTTCTTCTGCACAGCCGGTGGATGGGAAATGGGCAGGTCAGGGCCACTGGCGGCGAAAGATCGAGGGCTTGTTCACAGGGCTGTCCACCGGGTCGTGCACAGGTTTCGGCAGGTTCTCCACAGCATACGGGCCGTCGTCCACATGGCCTGTGGATAACCAGATTGGCTGACGGTGCCCGCGGGCCTACCGTGGTCCGGCGCCCACTCCTCCTCATGGCCTCGGAAACCTCACAAAACCGACGCGCCCGGAACCGGAACGGGGCGTCCAGGTATGTCAGTGCCGTGCCGTAGAAATGAGGCCACGGCGAGGTCCGCCGGGCGGACGGGAGGAGGTGGCTCGGTGAGTATTTCCGAGCCCTTGGACGATCCGTGGGCCGAGGCCGGTCCCAGCGATCGCCTGCCCGCCTCCCGCGGACGCGGCGAGAGCGGCCGAGGACGGGACGACCGTCACGACCGCGGCCGGGACAGCGGTGACTGGGACGGCGGGGGGACCCCCTTCGAGCGGGTCCCCCCGCAGGACCTCGACGCCGAACAGTCCGTGCTCGGCGGCATGCTGCTGTCCAAGGACGCCATCGCCGACGTCGTCGAGATCCTCAAGGGCCACGACTTCTACAAGCCCGCCCACGAGACGATCTACCAGGCGATCCTCGACATCTATGCCAAGGGTGAGCCGGCCGACCCGATCACCATCGCCGCCGAGCTCACCAAGCGCGGCGAGATCAACAAGGTCGGCGGGGCCTCCTATCTGCACACCCTCGTCCAGACGGTGCCGACGGCGGCGAACGCCGAGTACTACGCGGAGATCGTCCACGAGCGGGCTGTGCTGCGCCGGCTGGTCGAGGCCGGAACACGCATCACGCAGATGGGATACGCGGCCGACGGTGACATCGACGAGATCGTCAACAGTGCCCAGGCCGAGATCTACGCCGTCACCGAGCAGCGGACCAGTGAGGACTATCTGCCGCTCGGCGACATCATGGAAGGCGCTCTCGACGAGATCGAGGCGATCGGCTCCCGCACCGGTGAGATGACCGGTGTTCCCACCGGTTTCACAGACCTGGACTCGCTCACCAACGGCCTGCATCCGGGCCAGATGATCGTCATCGCCGCCCGGCCCGCCATGGGTAAGTCCACCCTCGCACTGGACTTCGCCCGAGCCGCTTCGATCAAGAACAACCTGCCCAGCGTCATTTTCTCCCTCGAAATGGGCCGCAACGAGATCGCGATGCGCCTGCTGTCCGCGGAGGCCCGGGTCGCGCTGCACCACATGCGCTCCGGCACGATGACCGACGACGACTGGACCCGGCTCGCCCGTCGGATGCCGGACGTATCGGCCGCGCCGCTCTACATCGACGACTCCCCGAACCTGTCGATGATGGAGATCCGGGCCAAGTGCCGACGGCTCAAACAGCGCAACGACATCAAGCTCGTGATCATCGACTATCTCCAGCTGATGCAGTCCGGAGGCAAACGCTCCGAGAGCCGTCAGCAGGAGGTCTCGGACATGTCGCGAAACCTCAAGCTGCTGGCGAAGGAGCTGGAGGTCCCGGTGATCGCGCTGTCACAGCTCAACCGTGGTCCCGAGCAGCGCACGGACAAGAAGCCGATGGTGTCCGACCTGCGTGAGTCCGGCTCCATCGAGCAGGACGCCGACATGGTCATCCTGCTTCACCGCGAGGACGCCTACGAGAAGGAGTCACCGCGCGCGGGCGAGGCCGACATCATCGTCGGCAAGCACCGAAACGGTCCGACCGCGACGATCACCGTGGCCTTCCAGGGCCACTACTCCCGTTTCGTGGACATGGCACAGACCTGATCCGCCCCACCGAAATGAACTCGACGCAGCTCAGCCCACCGGGTGGACTGGGCCCATGACGACATCTCAGGAAGAGCTGCTGCCCGCCACCCGGCGGGCGCTGCTGCATCGGATCGCCGTGGCCCAGGCCGAGGGGCGGGCGCCGTCCCTGGTGGCGGCGGTCGTGCGGGGCGGGCGGGCGGTCTGGCTCGGGGCGCGGACCTCGGTGTCCGGGCATGAGCCGGACGGGAACGTGCAGTACCGGATCGGCTCGATCACCAAGACGTTCACGGCCGTTCTGGTGCTCCGGCTGCGCGACGAAGGGCTGCTCGATCTCGGCGATCCACTGGAGAAGTACCTGCCGGGCACCGGCGCGGGGGAGGCGACGATCGCCGAACTGCTCGCGCACACCGCCGGTTTGGCGGCCGAGTCGCCCGGACCCTGGTGGGAGCGCACTCCGGGCTCGCTGCGGCCGGAGCTCGGTGATGTCCTCGGTGAGCAGCCTCTCCTGCACCCGGTCGGCCGTCGGCACCACTACTCCAACCCCGGCTACACCCTGCTCGGCGCCCTGGTCGAGGAAGTCCGCGGGGCCCCCTGGGAGGAGGTGCTCCGGCGGGAGGTGCTCGAACCGCTGGGTCTGGACCGTACGAGCGCCCAGCCACAGGCGCCGCACGCGGGCGGCTGGGCGGTGCATCCGTGGGCCGACGCGATGCTCCCGGAGCCGCTGGAAGATCTCGGCCGGATGGCACCGGCAGGACAGCTCTGGTCGACCACCGATGACCTCGCCCGGTTCGCCGTGTTCCTGGCGGCCGGTGACGACCGTGTTCTGAGTGCGGAGTCCGTGCGGGAGATGCGTATTCCGGCGGCCCCTGCCGAGCCTGCCGATGTGCTGGACGGTGCCACGTACGGCCTCGGTCTCCAGGTCCAGCGTCGTGACGGCCGGCTGCTGTGCGGGCACTCCGGGTCTCTGCCCGGCTTTCTGGCCAACCTCACCATCAGCGTGGACGACGACGTGGCGGCGGTGGTGCTCGCCAACTGCACCTCGGGGCCGGCGCTGTCCGCTCTCGGCGCCGACCTCGTCCGTATCGTCGCGGAGGCCGAACCGCGTATCCCCGAACCTTGGCGGCCCCTGGCCCAGGTCGAGCCGTCGGTCCTGGAACTGGCGGGCCAGTGGTACTGGGGTACGCACCCCTTCGCCCTGCGGGTGACGGCCGACGGGCTGGTCTCGCTCGGGCCGCTGTCGGGCGCGGGCCGCCGCGCGCGTTTCCGGGCCAACGGCGACGGCACGTGGATTGGCCTTGAGGGCTACTACGCCGGAGAGGTTCTGCGGCCCGTACGGCGACCGGAGGGCACCGTGAGCCACCTGGACCTGGGCTCGTTCGTGTTCACGCGTCAGCCGTACGAGGAGGCGGCTCCTGTGCCCGGCGGGGTGGACCCCGAGGGATGGCGGGGGATCGGCTAGACGGGGCGGGGGTGGCGTTTCACGTGAAACGCCACAACCGGAACGCGTGGCCCGTCGGTTCCCGGCCGTCAGATCTCAAGCTTGAAACCGAGGTGTGAACCGGTGAAACCGAGCCGCTCGTAGAAGCGGTGGGCGTCGGTGCGCGACGCGTCCGAGGTCAGCTGCACCAACTGGCAGCCCTGACGGCGGGATTCCTCTATCGCCCACTCGATGAACCGGGTGCCCAGACCGCCGCCGCGCTCGTCCGCATGGACGCGTACGGCCTCGATGATCGACCGGGTGGCGCCGCGCCTCGACAGCCCGGGAATGATCGTGAGCTGGAGCGTGCCGACGACACGGCCCTCGCGTACGGCGACCACCACCTGCTGGTTGGGGTCGGCGCTGAGCCGCTCCAGGGCGCGGAGATAGGGGGCCAGGTCGTCCGGCGATTCCCGCCGGGCGCCCAGCGGGTCGTCGGCGAGCATGCCGACGATGGCCGGGACGTCATCGGGGACCGCGGCGCGTATGTCAAGATCTCCCATGCCTGCCAGCCTATGCGGGCACGTTCAGCGATTCCACGACCCGCACCAGGGGAGCCAGCTCGGGGTTTCTGGCCGCCTCGTCGAGCGCTTCACGCAGGGCGCTGTCATTGGTGGGGCGAGCCTCTTCGAGCAGCCGCAGCCCCGTCTCCGTGACGTTGGTGTAGATGCCGCGCCGGTCGGTCGGGCAGAGGTAGCGCTCCAGGAGGCCCCGGTCTTCGAGCCGTGTCACCAGTCGGGTGGTGGCGCTCTGGCTCAGGACGACCGCGTCGGCGACCTGCTTCATCTGCAGGTGGCCCCCTTCGTCGTCGTGCTGCCGGCTGAGGACGTCCAGCAGGGAGTATTCGCGCACGCTGAGGTCGTGCTTCCCCTGGAGGGCGCGCTCGATGTGTGCCTCGATCCTCCCGTGGAGCAGGGAGAGGGCGCACCAGCCCTGGGCAAGGGCGGTGAGCGCGGGGTCTGTCGCTGTCATTGACGTGTTCCTCCGTCCCGGAGCGGCTGAAACCAGGATAGAGCAGGTACGCAATATCCTGCGGTTGCGCATAGCCCGCGCATGCAATTAATGTGGTCGCACGCTAAGCGCACCTGCACAATCGTCTGGGAAGGTGTACCCCCATGCCTCTCGCGCTTCTGGCCCTCGCGATCGGGGCCTTCGGAATCGGAACGACCGAATTCGTGATCATGGGTTTGCTGCCCGAGGTCGCGAGCGACTTCGGGGTCTCCATCCCCACCGCCGGCCTGCTGGTGACCGGCTACGCGCTCGGTGTGGTGATCGGCGCCCCGTTGATGACCGTCCTGGGCACCAAGGTCCCGCGCAAGCGGATGCTGATGGTGCTGATGGGGTTGTTCATCGCGGGCAATCTGCTGTCCGCCGTCGCCCCCACCTTCGCCGTGATGCTGATCGGCCGTGTCGTCGCCTCCCTCGCCCACGGCGCCTTCTTCGGTATCGGGTCGGTCGTGGCGGCCGAACTGGTCGCTCCGAGCAAGAAGGCCGGGGCCATCGCGATGATGTTCACCGGACTCACCGTCGCCAACGTCGTCGGTGTCCCGCTCGGCACCCTGGTGGGACAGCACGTCGGCTGGCGCGTCACCTTCGGCATCGTCGCCGCCCTGGGCGTGATCGGCCTGGCCGGCATCGCCAGGCTGGTGCCGGAGCTGCCCAGGCCGGAGGGCGTGCACCTGCGGCACGAGCTGGCCGCGTTCAAGAACACCCAGGTCCTGCTCGCCATGGCGATGACGGTCCTCGGCTTCGGCGGGGTCTTCGCGGCCATCACCTACATCGCGCCCATGATGACCCATGTCGCCGGCTTCGCCGATGGCTCCGTCACCTGGCTGTTGGTCCTGTTCGGCCTCGGCATGGTCGGCGGCAACCTGGTCGGCGGGAAGTTCGCCGACCGCGCCCTGATGCCCATGCTCTACGTGTCACTGGGCGCCCTGGCCGTCGTCCTCGCCCTTTTCACGGTCACCGCGCACAACAAGATCGCGGCCGCCGTGACCGTCGCCCTGATCGGCGCCCTGGGCTTCGCGACCGTGCCGCCGCTGCAGAAGCGGGTCCTCGACCAGGCGCACGGTGCCCCCACCCTGGCCTCGGCGGTGAACATCGGCGCCTTCAACCTCGGCAACGCCCTGTCCGCCTGGCTCGGCGGCATGGTGATCGCCGCGGGCTTCGGCTACACCTCCCCCAACTGGGTCGGTGCCGCACTCGCCGTGGCCGCCCTGGTCCTCGCCTTCCTGTCGGCCGCGCTGGAGCGCCGCGACAGCGCCCCGAGCGCCGTGGCCCCCGTCGGTGGGCGGGCGGAGCAGCCGGAGCCGGTCCGCCACTGAGCCGACCGCAAGGTCACAGGGGCGGGTCCGGCAGCGGCCGAGCCCTGGGCCACCGGGTGCCTCCCGGCCCGCCATCCGTTTTTCAGCACCGTCCAAGGAGAACCACCCACATGAGCACCACCGTCGCCCCCCTCACCGTCCAGGACGCCGAACTCCTGATCGGCGAGGCCCGGCGGGCCGCAGAGGCGGCCGGGGTCACCGTCAGCGTCACCGTCCTGGACGCCGGAGGTCATCTGCTGGCCTTCCGGCGGGACGACCGCGCCGTGCTGATCTCCGGCGAGACCAGCACCCGCAAGGCCTACACGGCGTTGCAGCTGGACAGTCCCACCGCCGACCTCGTCGACGCCGTCCAGCCCGGCGGCCTCTTCCACACCCTGCCCACAGCGCTCGACCGGCCCCTGCTCTTCATCGCGGGCGGTGTCCCCGTCCACCGCGACGGCAGGCTGATCGGAGCCGTCGGTGTCGGCGGCGGTGCTCCCGACCAGGACCACGGCATCGCCACGGAGGCCGTACGCGCCCTCGCCTGACCGCGGCCCTCGTCCGAGCGCATCGATCAGCGCGGAACGCCGGCTCCCCCCAGGGGGCCGGCGTTCGCCGTACCGGCGGAGCCTCAGCCCGCCGCCACGGTCAGCGGAGCGAATCGCCGGGTCCAGTCTCCCGGCAGTTCCGTGATGCCGTAGGTCATGACGGAGTTCACGGCGACGGAGGCCAGCCCGCGCTTCTTCGACCATGCCAGCAGTTCCTCGTGCCGGACGTCGATGTCGGTGCGAAGCGGTCGGTCGGTGTGGGCGGCGAGCGAGGCGATGAGCGACTTGGCCGTCTCCGTGTCGCGTGCGATCAGCGGCCCGACGACATGGGTCTCCATGTTGGGCCAGGCGGCCGCGAAGCCGACGACCTGGCCGTCGTCCACGGCCACACGCAGTTGGTCCGAGAACGCGGGCAGGCGGGCGATGAGAGGCGTGCGGTCGGTGCCGAACACCTCCTCGTCCAGCCGCACGATGCGGCCGAGGTCCTCGGCCGAAGCCGGCCGAGTCGGCACCTGGGGCTCCGCGCCGCCCGGGGTGAAGTGCCCGGTCAGCATCTCCGAGTGTCCCGTGGTCTTGAACCCCAGTTCCTCGTAGAGCGGACGCCCGTACGGAGTCGCGTACAGGGTCAGAGGAGTCGTGCCCATCGCCGCGACGATGTGGCGCATCAGGCGGCGCCCGATTCCTTGACGGGCATGTCGAGCGGCGACCAGGACCATACCGATCGCGCCGAGTTCAGGGCGTTCCCCCGAGCCGTACTCCGTGACGACGCAGGCGGCTACCAGGCCTCCGCCGGGATCGTCGATGCCGTAGCCGGTGCCGGCCGTGAGGAGCAGGCGCCACTTGTGTTCCTCGCGCGGCCACCCCCGGTCCTCGGACAAGTCGGCGCAGGCGGTGAGATCGTGCGGCGTCAGTCGGCGAATGGGCAGAGAGCAGGCGGCAGGAGTGGGCACGCAGGTCAGGCTGTCCGACCGGTACCCACGGCGTCCACCTGTTTCGAGGTAGACGCACGCGCTTTTGGCCATGCCGTAGCCGTGCGCACAGCCTCTGGACAGACGGGAGACGTTTCACGTGAAACATCGCTCCAGAACCGCCGCCCGAGAACTCCTTCCGGAGGGGTGTCACCTTCCCGCCAGCCTCGGGACCCATGGCCAGACTGCATCTCTTCGATCTCGACGGCACCCGGCTGCACGGCACCTCCGCCCCCATCGAGATCCCGTCAACTCGGTCTGGAAGCCGAGACACTGGAGCTTGACCGGGCGATCGCGGCAGGACGGACAGCGCCTCGGGAGTATGCGGCACGGGTCTACGCCCTCTGGGCGGAGCTGACCGACGCGCAGGTGGCCGTCGCGTTCGACGGAGCGCCTTGGCTGGCCCGTATCCGGGATGTCTGGGCCGAGCCAAGGGTGGCAGGGGCCCATAGCGCGGTGGTCTCGCTCTCACCCTCGTTCTTCGTGGAACGGCTACTGGGGCTGGGGTGTCCATGCGACGTTCGGATCGCGTTTTCTCGGCGGTGCCGTTCGTCGAGCCGGTGGACCCGGCGGGCATCCTTGATCCTGCGGCCAAGGTGACCATCGTAGACCGCCAGTGCGCGGAGTTCGGGGTCGGCCGGGTCGACTGTGTCGCCTACGGGGATTCGATGTCGGACAGGGAACTGTTCGCGGTGGTCCCGGCGTCCGCGGCGGTCACCGGGGACGGACATCTCGCTGGTCTCGCGACGTACTCGTACACGGGCCGGGATCTGTGGGATGCCTATGAATTGGCGCGTGACACCCGGTAATTGAGGGACCTTGTGGTTCGCCCGTTGTCGGATTGGTGGGGGAGACAGGGGGGACTTGTGTGCAGGGCGGCGGCCGGTAGGGTCGACTCCGGTTCCTGCCGGGACGAGACGTCCCGGCGGGAGTGACTACGGTCCATGTCACACTTTCGCCTTACTTGTCCCTACGCGGAGGAAGCGCGGGTTCAATGTGGCCGTGTCGGCCGCAGGCCGTACCGGGAAGAGCCGGCCGTCAACGGGGGAACACAAGCACCTTCCGAGTGAAGTGCGCAGACCGACCGAAAGATGTTCGAGGCGAGGCACACCATGGATGCTCCGACCACCACGTCGGCGGGCAACGACGGGGCCGGCGGAAGCAGCTGGTTCACGTCCCCCAGTAACACCTCGGTCGAGCCCGCCGCCGAACATCCGGTCGTGGCACCAGGCGGACGGCGGGAGACGCCACAGGGCCACCCTCCCGCGTCCGGAGAGGCCTCGGAGCGAATACGGCCGGCGGAGGAGGCGTCCCGCCTCCAGGACCCCGCCCAGGCCCCTCCCGCCGGGCAGCACGCGGCCCCCGGCCTCTTCGTACCCACGGCGGGACGGCCGGTACCCCCGGCGGCCGGACAGCGTGTCCCGCCGCAGCGTCCCGCGGAGCAGGCCACGGCCGCCTCCCCGGACGCCGTCCGCATCCGCGGCACCATGGCCGAGGTCGGTCCGGTGGCCGACAAGGTGACCTCGTACTTCTACGCCCTGCTCTTCGTGCGTCATCCCGAACTGCGCGCACTGTTCCCGGCCGCCATGGACACCCAGCGGGACCGGCTGCTGAAGGCGCTGCTCACCGCGGCCGAGCACATCGACAACACCCCCGTCCTGGTCGAGTACCTGCAGAATCTGGGCCGCGGCCACCGCAAGTACGGAACCCGCCCGGAGCACTACCCGGCGGTCGGCGAATGCCTCATCGGCGCGTTGAGCAGGTACGCCTCGGCCGTCTGGGACCGGGAGACGGAGGCCGCCTGGGTGCGGGCCTACACGACGATGTCCCAGGTGATGATCGACACGGCGTCGGCGGACGAACTGCGCGCACCGCCCTGGTGGCATGCACAGGTCGTCGCTCACGACCTCAGGACCGCGGACGTCGCGGTGCTCACGGTCCGCCCGGACCAGCCGTACCCCTTCCTCGCGGGCCAGTACACGAGCATGGAGACGCCTTGGTGGCCGCGGGTCTGGCGGCACTACTCCTTTGCCTCAGCGCCCCGCTCGGACGGGCTCCTGACGTTCCACGTGAAGGCCGTCCCGGCGGGCTGGGTCTCCAACGCGCTGGTGCACCGCGCCCGCCCCGGCGACGTCATCCGCCTCGGCCCGCCCGTCGGCTCGATGACCGTCGACCACACGAAGGACAACGGACTGCTCTGCCTGGGCGGCGGCACCGGCATCGCCCCCATCAAGGCGCTGGTCGAGGACATCGCCGAACGCGGCGCTCGCCGCCCGGTCGAGGTGTTCTACGGCGCCCGCACCGACCACGACCTGTACGACATCGACACCCTGCTCCGGCTCCGGCAGAGCCACCCCTGGCTCTCGGTCCGCGCGGTCGTCGACCAGCAGGCGCATCTCCAGCTCCCCGACGCCATCCGCGCCTACGGGTCATGGAGCGAGTACGACGCCTACCTCTCGGGCCCGCCCGGCATGATCCGCAACGGCGTGCACGCACTGCGGGACGTCGGCATCCCGGCGCACCGCATACGGCATGACTCGGTCGAGGAACTGGTCGTCGTCGGCGACTGATCCGTCACCCGAGGTCGGGGGCGTGCATGGCCCGTACTCCCTCGATGTTGCCGTCGAGGTAGTGCCGCAGCGAGAGCGGTACGAGGTGCACGGAGGCGATCCCGACGCGGGTGAAGGGGACGCGCACGATCTCGTACTCGCCGGCGGGCTCATCGATCTCGGGGCCGTGTCGCAGGGACGGGTCCATCGACTCCAGCCGGCAGACGAAGAAGTGCTGCACCTTCACGCCGGTGGTGCTGCCGCTGTCGCCGATGTGTTCCACGGTGTCCACGAAGCAGGGCACCACGTCGATGATCTTGGCGCCGAGCTCCTCGTGCACCTCGCGGTGCAGGGCGTCGACGACAGTGGTGTCCTCCTGCTCGACCCCGCCACCGGGAGTGACCCAGTAGGGATCGACACCTGGCTTGGTGCGCTTGATCAGAATCAGGTCGTCGCCGTCCAGGAGAACGGCACGTGCGGTGCGCTTGACCACGGGTCGGACGGTCATGGGAGAAATGTGGCCCACCTGGTTCCACGTGAAACATCGCGAAGCGCCACCGTACGGCTGCATCGCGTCAATACCGCCTGATGCGCTCAGCCCCAGTCCGCAGCGGCGTGGTGGAGCCACTCGTGTGCCCGCGCCACATGCGGCATGGCGAGCGTGCCCGTCCGTACGACCAGGAAGTAGGTCCGCAGCGGGGGGATCGAGGGCTCGTGCAGCGCCATGACCTGGCCGCGGTCCAGGGCGGCCGCGCACAGATAGCGGGGCAGCACGGCGAGGCCGGCACCTGCGACCGCGCAGGCGAGGACCGCACGCAGATCGGGTACGACGACGGTGCCGGAGGCGGCCGGCCGGGCGTCGAAGACGGAACCCCAGTAGCGCGAGACGAAGGGCAGCGACTCGTGGACCTCGACGACGGGCAGGTTGTCCAGGACCGGTGCTCCCTTGTCGCGGACCGTCTCGGTGCCGATCTCCTCGGCCCAGCGGGGAGCTGCGACCAGTACGTGCTCCTCGTCGCAGAGGGCGGTGGCGGTGAGCAGGGTGCCACGTGGCCGGGCGGTGCTGATGGCGAGGTCGTGATGTCCGGCGGACAGCCCTTCCAGGGCCTCCTCGGCATTGCCGAACGAGGCGCGCAGCGCGAATCCCTGGCCGCCGTCGCCGGCCAGCTCCGAGAGGGCGGGCAGCGCTCGCTCGGCGGTGAACTCGGGCGGGCCGGCGAGATGCAGGGTACGTACCGAGGACTCGTCGTCGAGGCCGCGTCCCGCTATCTCGACCAGTGCGTCGAGGTGCGGGGCGGCTTTGTGGGCGAGCTCGTCTCCGATGGACGTCGGGGTCACCCCGCGGGCCTGCCGCAGGAAGAGGGGACGCCCCAGCTGTCTTTCCAGGGTGCGGATCTGGGAGGTCACGGCCGGCTGCGAGAGTCCGAGCAGGGCGGCGGCGCGGGTGAAGGAGCCGGCCCGGTGCACGGTCACGAAGGTCCGCAGCAAGGCCAGGTCCATCGTCCGCCCTTTCGTTCGCCCTGCCCCGTGCCGGCCCTCGGGGCAGGCCCCCAACTATAAATAAGTCGATAGGTCTCTGTCCCTACAGTGATTGGACACTGACGTAGAGTCAACTAGCCTTGGTCGCGCGGTTCTTGGCGCGCGGGAACCGGGACGGTCCGAGCCACGAGGGGGGAGGCTCGGACCGTCCGTCATACGTGGTCGGATCGGGCGTGGGCGTCCGTAATCCGGTCACCGGTCCGACTCGTCGAGGGCGCGGAGCACATCGGCCACCAGGTCCTCGGGATCCTCGGCACCGACCGAGAGCCGGATGAAGCCCTCCGGTACGTCGTCCCCGCCCCAGCGCCGCCGCCGCTCGGCCGTGGAACGCACCCCGCCGAAACTCGTCGCGTCGTCGACCAGCCGCAGGGCTTCCAGGAAACGCTCGGCACGCGCGCGCGTGGGCAGCGTGAAGGAGATCACCGAACCGTAGCGCCGCATCTGCTGCGAGGCGATCTTGTGCGCAGGGTCGTCCGGCAGCCCCGGGTAGCGCAGTCCGGTCACGTCCGGCCGTTCGCGGAGCGCCTCCGCGAGCACCAGGGCGGTGGCGTTCTGCCGGTCGACCCGCAACTGGAGGGTGGCCAGGGAGCGATGGGCGAGCCAGGCCTCCATGGGCCCGGAGATCGCTCCGATGATCTTGCGCCAACGGCGTGCGGCGGCCATGGCCTCCGTGTCGCGCCCGGTGACGTACCCGAGCAGGACGTCCCCGTGGCCGGTGAGCTGCTTGGTGCCGCTGGCGACGGAGAAGTCGGCGCCCAGTGCCAGCGGCCGCTGGCCGAGCGGGGTGGCGAGGGTGTTGTCGACGGCGACGAGGGCCCCACGTGCGTGTGCCGCCTCGGTGAGCCGCCGGATGTCGCACACGTCGAGCCCGGGGTTGCAGGGCGACTCGATCAGCAGCAGCTTCGCCCCGTCCAGGACGTCGAGCTGGGCGTCGCCGGCGGTCGGCGCGGTGCGCACCTCGATGCCGTAGGCCTCCAGCTGGGCGCGGATCAGGGGCAGCACCTGGTAGCCGTCGGACGGCAGCACGACCGCGTCGCCCGCGCGCAGCTGCGAGAAGAGCACGGCCGCGATGGCCGCCACGCCGGACGCGAACACCAGCGTCCCGACGTCCTCGCCGGGCGCCTCCAGCTCGCCGATGGCACGCTCCAGATGGGTCCAGGTCGGGTTCTCGTCCCGTCCGTAGGCGTACGGTCCGCTGACCTCGCCCGGCAGATGGAAGTGTGCGGCGAACACCGGCCCGGGCAGGGTCGGCTCGTTCCTGACCGGCTCGGGCAGTCCCGCGCGCACCGCGCGCGTGCCCTCACCCGTCACGGGACCACAGTCGGAGTGCGAGCTCGTTTCGCTCATGCCGGCGTTCCCTCCACTTCGTCGCGTACCGCGGCGAGCAGGCCCTCGCCCGCCGCCTCCACCATCTCAAGACACTCCTCGAAGCCGTCCATACCGCCGTAGTAGGGATCCGGTACGTCGAGGTCGTCGGCGGCATCGGGGTCGTAGGAGCGCAGCAGGCGCACCTTGCGGGCGTCCTCCTCGGTGGGAGCGAGACGGCGCAGGGCCTTGAGGTGGCCGGCGTCGAGAGCGATCACGAGATCGAGGCGGTCGAACCAGGACGCCTGGAACTGACGCGCGGTGTGGTCGCCGTCGTAGCCGTGCCCCTGGAGGACGCGGACCGTGCGCGGGTCGGCGCCGTCGCCCTCGTGCCAGCCGCCGGTGCCGGCGCTGTCGACCTCGACGCGGTCGGCGAGCCCGGCCTCGGCTATGCGGGCCCGGAAGACGGACTCGGCCATCGGGGACCGGCAGATGTTGCCGGTGCAGACGAAGCAGACGCGGTAGGTCATGGGGGGCTCAGTCCGTGTCGGGAAGGATCATGTTCAGGGCCCAGGACACGATCGAGATGATCAGGCCGCCGAGGACGGCCGTCCAGAACCCCTGCACGTGGAAACTCAGGTCGAGCTTGTCGCACACCCATGACGTCAGCAGCAGCATCAGCGCGTTGACCACCAGGGTGACCAGGCCGAGCGTGAGGATGAACAGCGGGAAGGTGAGGATCTTCACGACCGGCTTGACCAGGAAGTTGACCAGGCCGAAGACGAGGGCGACCAGGATCAGCGTCCAGACCTTCTTGGTGGTGCTGTCCCCGGTCAGAGTGATCTTGTCGAGCAGCCACACGGCGACGGCGAGGGCGCCCGCGTTGGCGATCGTCTTGACTACGAAATTCTTCATGTGTCTGATCGTGGCAGACGAGATCGGATGCAAGCAGTGAGGCGAGGGCGAACGACGGCGATGAAGGCATTCCGGCTGGACGAACTGGAGGCGGAACGCGCCGCCAACGACGGGGCCTACCTGCAGTTTCTGCGGGAGCGGAACATGTCGGTCGGCCTCTACGCGCTGGACGCGGGCGGGCAGGACCCGCAGAAGCCGCACAACCAGGACGAGGTCTACTTCGTCGTCAGCGGCCGCGCGGCGATCACCGTCGGCCTGGAGACCACGCAGGTGGCCCGGGGCAGCGTGGTGTACGTGCCGGCCGGGGTGGCCCACAAGTTCCACCACATCAGCGAGGACCTGAGGGTTCTGGTCGTCTTCTCTCCGCCCGAGGCCTGACCCCTTCCTCGGGGTTCCCTAGGGGAGAGGTCAGGGGAGGACAAGGGATGGCAGCCCCCCGCCCGCCCCCCTCGCGGCTCTAGCATCGAGTGCAGGACATCGCATCGTGCGGCACGCACGAGACCGACCGCACGTGCGCAAGCGCACGGGAAAGCAGAGGGCAGGGCAATGCGAGAGATCTTCACGGGTCTGCCGTGGTGGGTGAAGTGGATCGCGGTGCCGGTCATCGCGCTGGTGGTGTTCGGCGGTCTGATCGGCTCCATCGTCGGCTTCCTGGCCTACCTGCTCTTCAAGCTGCTGATCTTCGTGGCACTGGTCGGCGGACTGATCTACGTCGTGCGGAAGTTCATGTCGAACTCCTCGTCGAAGAGCGATTGGTGAGGACCCTGGGAATCGGTGACCGGTAACAGGAATCACCGGTTCCCTCGGGGGAGGGAAGTTTCCCGCAGGGGCCGACCGGGAGCGTCGGCGGACGGTTAGAGTCGCTGACCCCCTCGCGCTCCGGGAGTGACCCTTGGCCACGCTTGACGCCCCCTCCGCACCCACGGAACACCCATCACCCCCCACTCAACGCCGGTCCAGCACACCCCCCGTGCAGCGGCCGGCCACCCCGTCCGACCCCGCGCAGTCGCACTCGGCCACCCTCATCGGCTCCGTGCAGCGTGCGATGCGCCTGCTGGAGAGTGTCGCCGGACACGAACACGGCGCCCCCGCCAAACAACTGGCGCGCGAGACCGGCCTCGCGCTGCCCACCGCCTACCACCTGCTGCGCACCCTGGTCCATGAGGGCTATCTGCGCCGTGACAAGGGGCTCTTCTTCCTCGGTGAGGCCGCCGAGCGGCTGAGCAGCAGCGGGGCGCAGCAGAAACGTCGCAGCGCGGTCGTCGACACCCTCGCCCACTGGCGGGACGCGATCGGTGCGCCGGTGTACTACGCGATGTACCGAGGCGGCGAGATCGAGGTCGTGTGCGTCTCCGACTCCCCGGGCACCCCGGCGGTCGAGGAGTGGGCCGACTTCCGCGAGACGGGCCACGCCCATGCCATCGGCCAGTGCCTGCTCTTCCAACTGGACGAGAACGCCCGCCGCGATCACCTCGACCGCTATCCCCTGGGGACCCTCACCCCGTACACGGTCCGTGACAGCCACACGCTGCTGAGGCGGCTGGAGCGGACACGGCGGATGGTGCCGTTGGTGGAGCGCCAGGAGTACGCGCTGGGCACGGTGTGCGCGGCGGTCCCCATCACCGTCGGCACCACTGCCGCCACGGTGGCCATCTCCCTCCCCCTCCACCAGGCCGACCGGCTGCTGCCCGCCGCCCGGCAGTTGCAGGCGGAGGTGGGGAGGCACCTGGGCTCCCTGGCGATCGCTATCAGTATCTGAAAAATCACTCCTTGTGATCTGCTGTGTACGTTCAGCAAGATTTGACCACCATCAAAGGGATAAAACCCGGCCAGTCGGTGTCATATGACGGGGTAGGCGATGCGCGAGTCCGTACAAGCAGAAGTCATGATGAGCTTTCTCGTCTCGGAGGAGCTCTCCTTCCGCATCCCCGTGGAGTTGCGCTACGAGACCTGTGATCCGTATGCCGTGCGGCTCACTTTCCACCTGCCCGGGGACGCGCCGGTGACCTGGGCTTTCGGCCGCGAGCTGCTGATCGACGGAGTGGGCCGGCCGTGCGGGGAGGGTGATGTGCACATCGCCCCCGCCGACGCCGAGGTGCTGGGCGAGGTGCTGATCAGGCTTCAGGTCGGTGGCGACCAGGCGGTGTTCCGGTCATCGGCACCGCCACTGGTGGCGTTTCTCGACCGGACCGACAAGCTGGTGCCGTTGGGGCAGGAAGGGGCGCTCGCCGACTTCGACGCCCATCTCGAAGAGGCCCTGGACCGCATCCTGGCAGAGGAGCAGAGCGCGGGCTGAAACACGACGGCACCGGCCGCGAGCCGCTCCGCCGAACCGCATGAGGATGCGCAGGAACGCTTCTGCGATTCTTTGGGCGGGCGGCGGAACGCTGCTGTCCGTGCGCACCGCCGTGCACCGCACACGGCCCACTCGGAGCCCTCAGTGCTTCCGGCGCCGCCCGCGCCCGCCGCGCGCCGGAGCCTCCACCGGCGCGACCGCCTCCTTGGCCGGCCGGTCGGCCGACACCACCAGGGCCGCCAGCAGCGTGGTGACGGGCACCGAGGCGACCAGGCCGATCGAACCGACCAGCGTGCGCACGATCTCCTCGGCGACCAGCTCACTGTTGGCAACGGTCGCCACGCTGCTCTGCGCGATGGAGAAGAGCAGCAGCAGCGGCAGCGCGGCGCCCGCGTAGGCCAGGACGAGAGTGTTGACGACCGAGGCGATGTGGTCGCGGCCGATGCGGATGCCTGCCCGGTACAGCCCGCGCCAGCCCATCGTCGGGTTGGCCTCGTGCAGCTCCCAGACGGCCGAGGTCTGGGTCACCGTCACGTCGTCCAGGACACCGAGGGAACCGATGATGACGCCGGCCAGCAGCAGACCACTCATGTCGATCGACGGGTACAGGCCGTGGATCAGGCCGGTGTTGTCGTCGGTGTTGCCCGTGAGTGCGGCCCAGTCGATGAACTCCGAACCGAGGACACCGATCAGGCACAGCGAGATCAGCGTGCCGAGCACCGCCACCGAGGTCCGGGCCGACAGGCCGTGGCACATGTACAGGGCGATCAGCATGATCGCACTCGACCCGACCACCGCCACCAGCAGCGGATTCGAGCCCTGCAGGATGGCCGGCAGGATGAAGAGCGTCAGCACCATGAAGCTGACGGCGAGTGCGACGAGCGCCATCACACCGCGCAGCCGGCCCACCACGACGACGGCGAGCGCGAAGATCCCGGCCAGCAGCGCCATCGGGAACTTCCGGTTCACATCGGTGACCGAGTACTGCAGGTCCTTGGGCGCCGAGGGCTCGTAGGCGACCACGACCTTCTCGCCCTCGTCCAGCTGACGTGACTGGTCGGGCTGGACGATCTCGGTGAACGTACGGCCCTTGTCCTTGCCGGTGTCGACTCGGACCGTGGCCTTCTTGCAGGTGCCGTCCTCCTCCTGCTTCCCCGAGTTGCCCTCCTCGGCGGAGGTGTCGCCGGTCGAGCCGCCCCCGGAGGCGTTGACCGACTTGCAGCTGACCGAGACGACCTCGGTGACGGTGGCCTGCTGCGTCTGGCGGTCGAAGCCGACACCGGTGCGTTCGTGCGACGGGGCGCCACCGGGCCACAGCACCACGAGGCCGACCACGACCGCGGCGGTGAAGGGGATCAGGATCGCCGCGATGACCTTGCGCAGATGCTGGGAGACGGGCGCGGCGGGCCCATGGCTGTGGCTGTGTGAGTGCCCGTGTCCGCCGCCTGGCCCGGAGCCGCCCTGGCCGGGTCCCTGGCCGGGTCCCTCACCGGGCGGGTGGCCGTGGGCATGGCCGTCCTCGTGACCGTGGGCGTGTCCCTGGCCGTACGGGTGGCTCTGCCCGTGGTCGTGTCCGGCACCGTCGCCCCCGTGGCCGGTTCCGCCGCCCTGCGCGGCGCCGTTGCCGCGCCTCGGGTCGGGGGGCGGGTAGGGGTGCTGCTGTGTCGTGGTCACCGCCAGATCATCGCAAGAACGGCAGGGGCCCTCTGTTCACCGCGCCCGAATTGACGCTAGCGTGGAGGCACCTTTGCACACGCGGGAGCTCGGAGCACCGGGCTGAGAGGGCGCTGACCTCCGTATTCGCGATGTTTCACGTGGAACGAGCAATGTTCCACAGGAAACGCCGCCCGACGGAAGCCGCTGCGTCGACCGCCGAACCTGTTACCGGGTAATGCCGGCGTAGGGAGTAGGTCTCATGACCAACAAGGACGTACGCACGCCTGCCTCCAGCCAGGACGAACAGCCCATTGCGGGTGAACCGTCCACGGAGGCCGGGAAGTCCATCGGCTGGCACAAGGGGTATGTCGAGGGCTCGCGCCCCGACCTTCGGGTGCCGGTCCGTCAGGTGCATCTCACCAACGGGCAGTCGGTCACGCTCTACGACACCTCCGGTCCGTACACGGATCCGGCCGTCGAGACCGACGTCCGCAGGGGCCTGTCGCCGCTGCGGGAGAGCTGGATCATCGGCCGGGGGGACACCGCGGAGTACGCGGGCCGCCCCGTCCGCCCCGAGGACGACGGGATCAAGCACACCTCGCCGCGGGGCGGGCTGCGCAACCTGGACGCGGTCTTCCCCGGCCGCCCCCGCCAGCCGCGTCGCAGCCGGGACGGCGAGGCGGTCACGCAACTGGCGTACGCCCGCCGGGGCGAGGTCACCCCGGAGATGGAGTACGTGGCCATCCGCGAGAACGTCTCCCCCGAGGTCGTCCGTGAGGAGATCGCGGCGGGACGGGCCGTGCTGCCGGCCAACGTCAACCACCCGGAGATCGAGCCGATGATCATCGGCAAGCGGTTCCTGGTGAAGGTCAACGCCAACATCGGCAACTCGGCGGTGACCTCCTCGATCGAGGAGGAGGTGGAGAAGATGACCTGGGCGACCCGCTGGGGCGCCGACACGGTCATGGATCTGTCCACCGGGCGCAACATCCACACCACCCGCGAGTGGGTGCTGCGCAACTCCCCCGTCCCCATCGGCACGGTGCCGCTCTACCAGGCTCTGGAGAAGGTCGACGGCAGGGCCGAGGAGCTGACCTGGGAGATCTACAAGGACACGGTGATCGAACAGGCCGAGCAGGGTGTGGACTACATGACCGTCCACGCGGGTGTGCGGCTGCCGTACGTGCCGCTCACCGCCAACCGCAAGACCGGCATCGTCTCGCGCGGCGGCTCGATCATGGCGGCCTGGTGTCTGGCGCACCACAAGGAATCGTTCCTGTACGAGAACTTCGAGGAACTCTGCGAGATCCTCGCCGCCTACGACGTCACGTACTCGCTGGGCGACGGCCTGCGCCCCGGCTCCATCGCGGACGCCAATGACGAGGCCCAGTTCGCGGAGTTGCGCACGCTCGGGGAACTCAACCGCATCGCCAGGCGTTTCCACGTACAGACGATGATCGAGGGCCCGGGCCACGTCCCGATGCACAAGATCAAGGAGAACATCGACCTTCAGCAGGAGATCTGCGATGAAGCTCCGTTCTATACGCTCGGTCCGCTGACCACGGACGTCGCGCCGGCGTACGACCACATCACCTCCGGCATCGGTGCCGCGATGATCGCCTGGTGGGGTACGGCGATGCTGTGCTACGTCACACCCAAGGAGCACCTGGGTCTGCCCAACCGGGACGACGTCAAGACCGGAGTGATCACCTACAAGATCGCCGCCCACGCGGCCGACCTCGCCAAGGGGCACCCCGGCGCGCAGGAATGGGACGACGCGCTGTCTGACGCCCGCTTCGAGTTCCGGTGGGAGGACCAGTTCAACCTCGCCCTGGACCCGGACACCGCCCGTGAGTTCCACGACGAGACGCTCCCGGCGGAGCCGGCGAAGACGGCCCACTTCTGCTCGATGTGCGGGCCGAAGTTCTGCTCGATGAAGATCAGTCAAAGCATCACGGAGCGGTTCGGTGGTGCGGCGGCCGAGGGGGCGTCACCGGAGGAGGTCGCGGAGGGGATGCTCCAGAAGTCGAAGGAGTTCGCGGCCGGCGGGAACCGGGTGTACCTGCCGCTCGCCGACTGACCTCCGGGCGGTGCCCGCGGTCGGCTGATCCGGGCACCGCCTGTCGCACTGCTCATCCACGACCGCCGTCGGCCGCTGTCACATGCCACGCCTATGGTTCCTCGAAACAGCGGGAGCATGATCGGTGCAGTTCGGGAGACATGATGCGCGATGTCGATCAGACGGTGAAGGTGTCCTTCGCGGAGGGATGGGACCTTGTCTCCCGGACCGTGGTCCACCCGCTCTCGCGTTCCGAGGCCGAGGCACGGGACCGTGCGGGGAAGCGCTATGTGATGGTGCACTGGCTGGAGGGCCGTGCCTCACCGGTCGAGGTGCACCTGGTGGCCTGGGGTGATTCTCACGTGGGCGCATGGGCCTACGACGATCAGGATCGGCGGACCATGGAGGGGGACTGGCGCCTGCTGGAACCCGGGCGCCTGTTCCTGCGCCACCTCGGAGGATGGCGCTATGACACCGAGGAGCAGGCCGAGTTCGCCCCCGAAGCCGGGCGCACCTATGTGGATCTCTTTCCGAACGGAAAGGGGCGCAGGGTGAGCGAGCCGGAAGGGGACAGAGGACCGTCACGCCACATGCTCGCGGACATTCCCGAAGAGAAGCGATGGCGTGCGAGAGAGGCGTTCGGCGTATACGGGGTCAGGCAGTTGCTCCTGTCGCAGCCGTTGCCGTCGGGACGGCAGCCGGAGTTCTCGGACGCTACCGAGAGCGAGACCGACGCCTGGCGCGCACACCGTGTCGTCGACGGCCGTCCTTCCCCCTGGTCGCCTCCGCGTCCGGCCCGACCAGCCCATCTCGACGAGTTGTTCGAGCCGGGTACACGTGTCGCGACGAGCTTCGAGCCGGAGATGACGGTCAGCGCGATCCGGGACATCGCGGCCCTTCGCCTGCCCAGCGGCAGGCTGGTCGTCGCGGATCCGCTCACCGGGGGCCACGGCGCCGGCCGCGAGCTGTCCGAGCGGATCCCTCCGGGCGAGTACCTCCTGCAGGCTGCTGTGGTTGCCTACGAAAGGGGGTACGAGGACACGCGCACCCCCGTGAAGGAGGATGTCGCCGTCCGTCTCCTGCTGGGGGAAGAGCCGGCCGCTTCGTGGGAGCTGGCGTTGTCGGAGGAGGACGACGTCAGACTGTTGCGTGAGGACGAGATATTCGGCTTCGACACGGACGGCGCTGCGGGAGCCTTCGCCGATGCCTCGGGGTGGGAAGAACTCGCGGACAAGTACCGGCGCTACCTCGTGGAGCAGGAGGACAACGCCGGAGAGACCGTCAGCGACGGGTACATGCGCACCACGGACGAGGCAACCGGCAGTGACCTCGTGTCCTTCTACACAGGCGGGGACGGCACGTATCCCGTGTGGCTGGGACGTGCGAGCACGGGAAAGCCGGTGAGTGTCGTGGTCGTGGTCAGCTATCTGCCCGATCTACGGCTGCTCTGAGCGATCCGGGTCCCGACGGGCCCGTGCGGCCTGTCGCACGGGGCATGGTCGGCGACGGCGCCTGTCGCGCGGTTCGGTGCGGCGAGGTCGGGCGGTGCGGTGGTGATGAGGGAGATGGTGACCGCTCGTCCGCCGCCCGCGCTCACCGCGGGGCGGGCGTTGACGCCTGCCCCGTCGCCCTCATGGGCGGAGAAGAAACCACCGCAGGAGAGCGGGATCCTGCGCAACCCCAGCCCGTAGGTGCCCTCGGGCATCACCGACCGGGGAGGACATCCGCGCCGCGCGCGTGGACCGGGTATCCGGCCTGCGCCCCCGGCCGGGGGCGCAGGCCGGGCTATTCCGGCTGGTGTTCCGGGCCTCCGAAGTCCGGGCTGGTGTAGTCCGGGCTGGTGAAGCTCGGCCGGGAGGCTGGGGCGGTGCCGTCGTCGGTGCTGAAACCGGGACGGTCGTAGCCCAGGCGCGGCATCCGGCTATCCGGACCCGAGGGGGTCGTACGGCGCAGTTCGGCCGTGCCGGGCTCGGTGGCCAGCGCTTCCCGCAGGAAGGGCAGGATGCCGCGTTCCAGCAGGACGTCCCGCCAGGCGTCCCGGGCCTTGGCCACCTCCCCACCGGGTTCGCCGTAGGCTCCGGCCTCCAGTGAGGGACTGTTGCGCAGTGCGGTGAGCAGCAGTCCCGCCCCGGCCATGAGGATGGCGGCCGCGGCCACGACGCCGAAGACCCAGCCCGCTGTGAGCATGGTCTGGGCGAACGCCGGAGCCGGGTCCAGCATCCTCAGGACGTAGCCGACGAGGAGGAAGATCGCGGCGGCGGTACCGGCGAGCACGGGTGCCAGGACCAGGGCGAGGGCGAAGCCGCCGGCGCCCGTGGTCTCGGCCGCCTCGCCGAGGGTGGTGGCGAGCCCCATCGCACCGCCCGTGGCCGACTCCTGGGAGCCGGACTCGTGGACGGTGGCCGGGGTGGACCGCGCAGGGTTGCGCAGTTCCTCGCGGACCTTCACATAGTGCTGGTACTCGGTCGCCGCGGCCGCCGTTATCAGTGCGGTGGCGTTGAGCGCCATGGTGCGCAGCTGTTCGGTGTTCAGACGCCGGCCGGCGCCGGCCAGTTCGGGACGGTAAGGGGCGGAGCGCAGCGCCTCATCGAGGATCCGCTCGTATTCCTGGCGGTCCTCGCTGTGCAGGTGCTGCGGAACGCTGTTCATGTGCATCCCCCGATGCTCCGTAGGGCTTGGGGCTCGCACGCCGGCGAGCCGTCGGGCAGAAACGGAGGGGAGCCTGCTACGGATAAACCGATGGTAGAGCCGTTAAGGCACGCGGTGACAGGGGGTTGCCGGAAATTGGGGGGTGGCCCGCGTGTGACATCAGGGGACAGGACAGCGCGCCGAACCCTCAGCCGTCCAGCGGAAGTTGCCTGACCAGGAGCTTTCCGGCCATGGTCACTCCGCCGTCCATGGCGATGGCGAGTCCGTCCGCGTAGACGTGCGGTCCTTCCACGACGGGGCCCTTGTTCTCCTCGCCGTCCTCGGAGCCGACTTCCCCCAGCAGATAGGGAATCGGGCTGTGTCCGTGAACGATGCGGGTGCCGCCGTACGTATCGAGGAGGGAACGGACGGCGTCCGCACCCCCTTCGTCGCGGAAGGAGAACCGCTTGGTGAACTTACGGAACAGGTCCCAGACCTCGTCCGCGTCATTACGGGTGATGGTCTCGCGGATCGTGTCGTTGACCGCTTCGATCGAGTCGCCGTAGTCGAGGTACGCGGTGGTGTCGGAGTGGACCAGCAGGTAGCCGTCGACCTCCTCGACCGCGTCCAGGCGGGCCATCCACTGGAGGTGGTGGTCCTGGAGCCGGTCCATGTCGGTCTTCTGGCCGCCGTTGAGCAGCCAGGCCGCCTGGAAGGTCGCGGTGCCCGCGCCGGAGTTGACGGGGGTGTCGCCGAACCGCTTCGCGCCGAGCAGCAGCAGCTCGTGGTTGCCCATGAGGGCCTTGCAGTAGCCGCCGGCCGCGGCCGCCTCGGCGGACAGCCGCATCACCAGGTCGATGACGCCGATGCCGTCCGGACCCCGGTCGGTGAAGTCGCCGAGGAACCAGAGCCGGGCGGTGCCCGCGCACCACTGCCCCTCCGCGTCGATCAGCCCCTGCTCGCGCAGTGCGCCGATCAGTTCGTCCAGGTAGCCGTGCACGTCGCCGACGACGAACAGCGGGCCGGGACCGGCCGCCGTCCGGGCGGCCGGTTCGGCGGCCGGGTCGACCGGCGGCTGGATCGTGTCGCCGCGGTTGATGACGGGCAGATCGCGCTGGGTGGGCGTGTACCCGTCGGGATATCCGTCGGGGTACGGCTCGTCGAGCGGCGGGGCGGCGTCGGCGGGGCGGGTGTCCTGGGCGTACGGACCGGTCTCGTTGACGTACGCGGGCACCCGGAAGTCCCGCAACGTCGCCGTCCGTTCCGCCTCGGGTCCCTGACCGGCCCCCTGAGTCATCAGACCCCTCCACCATCGCGCCGCATCTGCACCGCTTCGGACTGCCTGGTCGCAGCGGCCCGCGGTGTCGTGCGCCCATCATAGGAACGCCCGTCGCGCCGTGTGATGACCCAGGGGTGGTGAATCGGAACAGGACTCCGGTTCAGCGCGGCTTTCGCCCCGGTTGGGCAGGGGTTCGGCCGTCCGCCGCCCACTCCCCGGCCGTCTTTCGCCGACGCCCGGCAGGCGCGTCGGCGGCCTCCGTGCGGGCAGGGACGGCCCGGATGGGCGCACGGAGCGTCCGCGGGTGAGTGCGGACCGGCCGTACGAGGGTGCCGGGCGTCCGTCCGGGAGTGCGGGCCGTTCGTTCTACTCCTCCTCCGGTGCCCGTGGCGGGCTGACCGTGGTGCGCGGCGGGCGTCGCTGGGAGGAGGTACGCACGATCAGTTCGGTCGGTATCACCTGCTCGACCGGCTGGTCCGATTCCACTCCCTCGATCGCGTCGATCAGCAGCTGCACCACCGCCGTCCCGATACGGCGCGGCTTCAGGGAGAGCGTGGTGATGGGCGGCTCGGTGTTGGCGTACACGGTCGACTCGCTGCAGCACACCAGCAGCAGGTCGTCGGGGACGCGCAGCCCGTAGCGGCGGGCGGCGGCGAGCAGGTCGGTGCCGTTGGGGTCGAAGAGGCCGTAGACGGCGTCGGGACGGTCCGGGCGGGCCAGCAGCCGGTCGGCGGCGACGGCACCCGCGCAGGGGTCGTGCGCCGGGTAGGCCTCGTAGACCGGGTCCTGGCCGACCCGTTCGCACCAGCGCAGGTAGGCGGTGGTGGACAGGTGGGTGTACGTGTCCGTCGTGGTGCCCGTGAGCAGGCCGATCCGGCGGGCGCCCGCGGCGGCGAGATGGTCGAGGATGCCGAGTACGGCGGCCTCGTGATCGTTGTCCACCCAGGCGGTGACCGGCAGCGAACCGGCCGGACGGCCGTCGGAGACCACCGGCAGCCCCTGCCGGACCAGCTCGCTGACCACCGGGTCCTGGTCGGACGGGTCGATGACGACCGTGCCGTCCAGGGCGACGTTCGACCACACGTCGTGGCGTGAGGTCGCGGGGAGGATCACCAGGGCGTAGCCGCGGGCGAGCGCGGCCGAGGTGGCGGCCCGCGCCATCTCGGCGAAGTACGCGAACTCGGTGAAGGTGAAAGGTTCATCCCCGTATGTCGTCACGGTCAGGCCGATGAGTCCCGACTTGCCGGTACGGAGGGTTCGGGCGGCGGCCGAGGGGCGGTACCCCAGCCGGTCGGCGACCTCGCGGACGTGGCGCCGGGTGGCATCCGGAAGCCGGCCCTTGCCGTTCAGGGCGTCGGAGACGGTCGTGATGGAGACTCCGGCGGCGGCGGCCACGTCTCTGATGCCCGCCCGGCCCGGCCGGCTGCCTCGCCGAGAGGTTTCCGCGCGGCTCACCTGGTGCTTCCCTGCTGCTGTCATGGCGAGCCGATAGTAGGGCTCATGCGGTGGGGTAGTGCGGACGCATATGCACGCGTTGACAGGCACGTTTCTGCAAGGTCAAAGCGGGTCAACTACCTTAGAAAGAAAGTCAGTTGAACGATCCAATGGCGAGACGTGACTTGTCGGCACGCATGGGCCTGCCAAGTGCTCGATGTTTCGAAGAGGTCTCAACTCACCTTCACGGGTGATGCGCGCTACGGCGTGAGCCACCGGCGCGTAGATATATGTAGGGCGCGCCCCCGAAAAATGCGCCTTCGTGTGGTGATGCCCGTGATGCCGGTGGGACGGATGAGGTCAGGTCCGCGTCTACCGGGTCGCTCCGCTCCTGTACGCAGCGGCGCCGAATCCTCATAAGGTGAGCAGTATTGGATGCCGGCGGCGCGGACGGTCCGCCGGTGGTCGCGAGGAGGACTGCGGTGAGCGAGACGAGCCCCAAGCTGCGCGCCGAGCTGGAGGGTATCCCCACCTACAAGCCGGGCAGGCCTGCCGCGGCCGACGGCCCGGTCGCCTACAAGCTCTCCTCCAACGAGAACCCCTATCCGCCGCTGCCCGGCGTGATGGAGTCCGTGACCGCCGCCGCGGCCAGCTTCAACCGCTACCCGGACATGGCGTGCACGGCCCTGATGAACGAGCTGTCGGACCGCTTCGGTGTCCCGCTCGGCCATCTGGCCACCGGCACCGGTTCGGTCGGTGTCGCCCAGCAGCTGATCCAGGCCACCAGCGGCCCCGGCGACGAGGTGATCTACGCCTGGCGGTCCTTCGAGGCGTACCCGATCATCACGCAGATCAGCGGCGCCCGTTCGGTCCAGGTGCCGCTCACGTCCGGTGAGGTGCACGACCTGGACGCGATGGCGGCCGCGATCACCGACCGGACCCGCCTGATCTTCGTCTGCAATCCGAACAACCCGACCGGCACGGTCGTGAAGCGGGCCGAGCTGGAGCGCTTCCTGGACCGGGTGCCGAGCGATGTGCTGGTGGTCCTGGACGAGGCCTACCGCGAGTTCATCCGCGACCCGGAGGTGCCCGACGGCGTCGAGATCTACCGCGAACGGCCGAACGTCTGTGTGCTGCGGACCTTCTCCAAGGCGTACGGCCTCGCCGGGCTGCGCGTCGGCTTCGCCATCGCGCACGAGCCGGTGGCGGCGGCGCTGCGCAAGACGGCGGTGCCGTTCGGCGTGAGCCAGCTCGCCCAGGAGGCGGCGATCGCCTCGCTGCGGGCGGAGGACGAACTGCTCGGCCGGGTCGGCTCGCTGGTGTGCGAGCGGCAGCGGGTGGTCGGGGCCCTCCGTGCCCAGGGCTGGACGGTGCCCGAGACCCAGGCCAACTTCGTGTGGCTGCGGCTGGGAGAGCCTACGACGGCCTTCGCGCGCCTCTGCGAGGAGCACGGCGCGGTCGTCCGGCCGTTCGCGGGCGAGGGCGTCCGGGTGACGATCGGGGAGACCGAGGCGAACGACATCTTCCTGAAGGCCGCGGAGAACTTCCGCAAGGAGCTCTAGCCCGAGGAGCTCCGGAGCTCCGGCAGTCGGTCAGTCCCACACCTACGGGGCCGCCCTTGAGGCGGCCCCGTTGCGTTGGGGTTTCACGTGGAACCCGGGACTGCACGGCGACGTGACGCAGAAGACATGCCCCCCCTGGGTTCTTCGAAAATCGGTGCGTCATAATGGCTTGTGAATGTGAATGCATTCACAAGCTCGTCCTCTTTGCCCCGCTCTGTGCGCTGCAAAGGGGGCAATTGCCGCTGTGTCCCGGCGACGTAAGGAGACTGACGACGTGGACCTGGCTCTGGCGCCGGAGACGCTGGCGCGTTGGCAGTTCGGCATCACCACCGTCTACCACTTCCTGTTCGTCCCGCTGACGATCTCCCTGGCCGCCCTCACGGCGGGCCTGCAGACCGCATGGGTGCGCACGGAGAAGGAGAAGTACCTCAGGGCGACCAAGTTCTGGGGCAAGCTCTTCCTGATCAACATCGCGATGGGTGTGGTCACCGGCATCGTGCAGGAGTTCCAGTTCGGCATGAACTGGTCGGACTACTCGCGGTTCGTCGGTGACATCTTCGGCGCCCCGCTCGCCTTCGAGGCGCTGATCGCGTTCTTCTTCGAGTCCACCTTCATCGGGCTGTGGATCTTCGGCTGGGACAAGTTGCCCAAGAAGATCCATCTGGCCTGCATATGGATGGTCTCCATCGGCACGATCCTGTCCGCGTACTTCATCCTCGCGGCCAACTCGTGGATGCAGCACCCCGTCGGCTACAAGATCGACAAGGCGAAGGGGCGGGCCGAGCTGACCGACTTCTGGGCCGTTCTGACCCAGAACACCGCGCTGGCCCAGGCCTTCCACACGCTGGCCGCGTCCTTCCTGACCGGTGGCGCCTTCATGGTCGGCATCGCCGCCTTCCACCTGTTCCGCAAGAAGCACATCACCGTCATGAAGACCTCGCTGCGGCTGGGCCTGGTCACCGTCGTCATCGCCGGCCTGCTCACCTCGATCAGCGGCGACACCCTCGGCAAGGTCATGTTCAAGCAGCAGCCGATGAAGATGGCCGCCGCCGAGGCCCTGTGGGACGGCCAGAACTCGGCACCGTTCTCGGTCTTCGCCTACGGCGACGTGAGCAAGGGCCACAACACCGTCGAGTTCTCGGTTCCCGGCGTGCTGTCGTTCCTCGCCGACGACGACTTCAACTCGTACGTCCCCGGTATCAACGACACCAACAAGGCCGAACAGCAGAAGTACGGCCCCGGCGACTACCGCCCGATCATCCCCGTCACCTTCTGGGCCTTCCGCTGGATGATCGGCTTCGGTATGGCGTCCTTCGCCGTCGGCGTGGCCGGACTCTGGCTGACCCGCAAGAAGTTCATGCTGGCCGAGCATCTGCGGGTCGGGGAGGACGAGGTGCCGCATCTGGTCCTCTTCAAGAACAAGGCCCTCAGCCCGAAGCTCGGCAGGCTGTACTGGCTGGTGGCGATCTGGACGCTGGGTTTCCCGCTGATCGCCAACTCCTGGGGCTGGATATTCACCGAGATGGGCCGTCAGCCCTGGGTCGTCTACGGCGTCCTGCAGACCCGCGACGCGGTCTCCCCCGGTGTGTCCCAGGCCGAGATCCTCATCTCGATGATCACCTTCACCGCGCTGTACGCCGTCCTCGCCGTCGTCGAGGTCAAGCTGCTCGTGAAGTACATCAAGGCCGGCCCGCCCGAGCTCACCGAGGACGACCTCAACCCGCCCACGAAGATCGGCGGCGAGGCGCGTGACGCCGACAAGCCGATGGCCTTCTCGTACTAGGCCGAGGGAGACGCAGTCATGGAACTTCACGACGTCTGGTTCGTCCTGATCGCCGTCCTGTGGACCGGCTACTTCTTCCTGGAGGGCTTCGACTTCGGGGTCGGCATCCTCACCAAGCTGCTCGCCCGTGACCGGACGGAGAAGCGGGTGCTGATCAACACGATCGGCCCGGTCTGGGACGGCAACGAGGTGTGGCTGCTCACCGCGGGCGGCGCGACCTTCGCCGCCTTCCCCGAGTGGTACGCCACGCTGTTCTCCGGCTTCTATGTGCCCCTGCTGGTCATCCTGGTCTGTCTGATCGTCCGGGGTGTCGCCTTCGAGTACCGGGCGAAGCGGCCGGAGGAGAACTGGCAGCGCACCTGGGAGACCGCGATCTTCTGGACCTCGCTGATCCCGGCGTTCCTGTGGGGCGTGGCCTTCGGGAACATCGTGCGGGGAGTGAAGATCGACCAGCACTTCGAGTACGTCGGTACCGTCTGGGATCTGCTCAACCCGCATGCCCTGCTGGGCGGGCTCGTCACGCTGACCCTGTTCACCTTCCACGGGACGGTGTTCACCGCACTCAAGACCGTCGGTGACATCCGGGTACGGGCGCGGACGCTGGCGACCAGGGTCGGGCTGCTCGCCGCCGCGCTGGCGGTGGCCTTCCTGCTGTGGACCCAGGTTGACAGCGGGGACGGCAAGAGCCTGGTGGCTCTGGTCGTGGCGGTCGTCGCGCTGGTCGCCGCCCTGGGGGCCAACCTTCGGGGCCGGGAGGGGTGGGCGTTCGCCCTGTCCGGCGTCACCATCGTGGCCGCCGTGGCGATGCTCTTCCTGGCGCTGTTCCCGAACGTCATGCCCTCGTCGCTCAACGCCGACTGGAACCTCACGGTCACCAACGCCTCGTCGAGTCCCTACACCCTGAAGATCATGACGTGGCTGGCGGCGATCGCGACACCGCTCGTCATGCTCTACCAGGGGTGGACGTACTGGGTGTTCCGCAAGCGGATCGGCACGCAGCACATCGCAGCCGAAGCCGCGCACTGAGTCCGCAAGAGACCAAGGAGTGGGTGTTTCACGTGAAACACCCACTCCGGGCCGAAGGGCATGTTTCACGTGAAACCAATCGATCCGCGCCTGTTGCGCTACGCCCGAGCCACTCGTCTCTTCCTGATCGCGGTCGTCGGCCTCGGCGCGGTCGGTGCCGGGCTGGTCATCGCCCAGGCGATGCTCATCGCCGAAGTGGTGGTCGGGGCCTTCCAGTACGGCCACTCCGTATCCGAACTCCGCACCCCCCTGTTGCTGTTGGTGGCCGTCGCCATCGGCAGGGCGCTGATCTCCTGGCTCACCGAGCTTGCCGCGCACCGGGCGAGCGCGGCGGTCAAGTCCGAACTGCGGGGACGGCTCCTGGACCGGGCGGTGGCGCTGGGCCCCGGCTGGCTGAGCGGTCAGCGGACCGGGTCGCTGGTCACCCTCGCCACGCGGGGCGTCGACGCCCTCGACGACTACTTCTCGCGTTACCTCCCCCAGTTGGGGCTCGCGGTGGTCGTTCCGGTCGCGGTACTGG
The DNA here is from genome assembly GCF_055567595.1 of Streptomyces sp. NPDC026515. Lineage (NCBI taxonomy): Bacteria > Bacillati > Actinomycetota > Actinomycetes > Kitasatosporales > Streptomycetaceae > Streptomyces > Streptomyces sp. NPDC026515. The sequence goes on along the minus strand of NZ_JBVHQD010000008.1, from coordinate 189,517 downwards.
CCCGGATCGTCACCGAGGACTGGGTCTCCGCGGCCATCATCGTGGGCACGCTGCCGCTCATCCCGCTGTTCATGGTCTTGATCGGCTGGGCCACCCAGTCCCGTACGGACCGGCAGTGGCAACTGCTGTCCCGGCTGTCCGGTCACTTCCTGGACGTGGTCGCCGGGCTGCCCACGCTGAAGGTGTTCGGGCGGGCCAAGGCGCAGGCCGACTCCATCCGCCGGATCACCGGGGAGTACCGGCAGGCGACCATGCGGACCCTGCGGATCGCCTTTCTCTCGTCCTTCGCGCTGGAACTGCTCGCCACGCTGTCGGTGGCGCTGGTCGCGGTGACCATCGGTATGCGGCTGGTGCACGGCGACATGGACCTGTACATCGGGCTGGTCATCCTGGTGCTGGCACCGGAGGCCTACCTCCCGCTGCGGCAGGTGGGTGCCCAGTTCCACGCGGCGGCGGAAGGGCTCGCGGCGGCGGAGGAGATATTCGCGGTGCTGGAGACGCCGGTTCCGGTGTCCGGCGCGGGCGAGGCGCCCGCCGAGGCCGCCCTGGTCTTCGAAGGAGTGACGGTCCGCTACCCGGGGCGTTCGACGGACGCGCTGAGCGACGTGTCGTTCACCGTGGCACCCGGAGAGACCGTCGCACTGGTCGGCCCGAGCGGAGTGGGCAAGTCGACGCTGCTGAACGTGCTGCTGGGGTTCGTGCGGCCGGCAGCGGGCCGGGTGCGGATCGGGGGAGCCGAACTCGGCGCGCTGGACCTGGAGGCATGGCGGTCACGGATCGCATGGGTCCCGCAGCGGCCGCATCTGTACGCCGGGACGATCGCCGAGAACGTACGGCTCGCCCGCCCCGACGCGGACGACGAAGCGGTACGGCGGGCCTTGCGGGACGCGGGCGCGCTGGAGTTCGTGGATGCCTTGCCGGACGGCGCGGGCACCGTGCTCGGCGAGGACGGTGCCGGGCTGTCCGCCGGGCAGCGGCAGCGACTGGCGCTGGCGCGGGCGTTCCTGGCGGACCGGCCCGTGCTGTTGCTGGATGAGCCGACGGCCGCCTTGGACGGGGCGACCGAGGCGGAGGTCGTGGCCGCGGTACGACGGCTGGCCGCCGGGCGGACGGTGTTGCTGGTGGTGCACCGGCCGGCGCTGCTCTCGGCGGCGGACCGGGTGGTGAGGCTCTCCGGCGGCGAGGCCACCGGGGGACCCCGCCCCGTGGATCTGCGGCGCCTTGAGCCGGCCGACGGCAGGGCGGGCGGACGGACGGCTCTGCTGGAGAGCGACCCCGCGGAGCAGGCTGCTCCCTCCGTGCAAGGCCGCCGCGTCCACGAGGCCTTGCACGGAGAGGGCGTTCTGCGGCGGGTGCGCGCGGACTCGGGTGCGCGGCGGGGGCGGTTGTCGCTCGCTCTGCTGCTGGGGGCGCTCGCGCTCGGCAGCGCCGTGGGGCTGATGGCGACCTCCGGGTGGTTGATCTCGCGGGCCTCGCAGCAGCCGCCGGTGCTCTATCTGATGGTCGCGGTGACGGCCACCCGTGCCTTCGGGATCGGGCGGGCCGTGTTCCGGTACGGCGAGCGGCTCGTGTCGCACGACGCCGTGCTGCGGATGCTGGCCGACACCCGGGTCGCCGTGTACCGGCGCCTTGAGCGGCTCGCACCTGCCGGGCTCCGGACGACCAGGCGCGGGGACCTGCTCAGCCGGCTGGTCGCCGACGTGGACACGCTGCAGGACTACTGGCTGCGGTGGCTGTTGCCCGCCGGGGCCGCGGTGGCCGTGTCCGCCGGGGCCGTGGGGTTCACCGCCTGGCTGCTGCCCGAGGCAGGGGCCGCTCTGGCCGTGGGGCTGCTGGCGGCCGGCGCCGGTGTCCCGCTGGTGACCTCCGCCGTGGCCCGTCGCGCCGAACAGCGGCTGGCGCCCGCCCGCGGCCTGCTCGCGACCCGGGTGACCGGCCTGCTCAGCGGCACCGCCGAACTGACCGTCGCCGGGGCGCTGCCCGCCCGCACCGACGAGGTCAGACAAGCCGACGGCACGCTCACCCGGATCGCCTCGCGGGCGGCGACGGCCACCGCGCTCGGCGACGGACTGACCGCGCTGCTGACGGGCCTGACCGTCGCCGCCACGGCGCTGGTGGGTGCCCAGGGGGTCGCCGACGGCCGGCTGAGCGGGGTGGCGATGGCGGTGGTCGTGCTCACTCCGCTGGCCGCCTTCGAGGCCGTACTGGGGCTCCCGCTCGCCGTGCGGCAGCGGCAGCGGGTGCGCAGGAGCGCGGAGCGCATCTACGAGGTACTGGACGCTCCCGAGCCCGTGCGCGAGCCCGGGCGTCCACGCCAGGCGCCCGCGACGCCCTTCCCCGTCGTCCTGAAGGGCCTGTCCGCCCGCCATGGCGGCCAGCGCAGGGACGCGCTCACCGGGCTCGACCTCACCCTTGACGAGGGGCGCCGGATCGCCGTGGTCGGTCCCTCCGGCTCCGGCAAGACGACCCTCGCCCAGGTCCTGCTGCGCTTCCTCGACCCGGACGCGGGTTCCTACACGTTCGGCGGCGTGGACGCGCACGCCGTGGACAGCGACGACGTACGCCGGCTCGTCGGGCTGTGTGCCCAGGACGCGCACCTCTTCGACAGTTCCGTACGCGAGAACCTGCTGCTCGCCCGCAAGGACGCCACCGAGGAGGAGCTGCGGGACGCGCTGGCCCGGGCCCGGCTGCTGGACTGGGCGGACGGGCTGCCCGACGGCCTTGATGCCCTCGTCGGCGAGCACGGGGCCCGGCTGTCCGGCGGGCAGCGGCAGCGGCTGGCGCTCGCACGGGCACTGCTCGCGGACTTCCCGGTGCTTGTCCTCGACGAGCCCGCCGAGCATCTCGACCTGCCCACGGCGGACGCGCTCACCGCGGATCTCCTGGCCGCCACCGAGGGCCGTACGACCGTACTCATCACCCATCGGCTGGCCGGTCTGGAGGCCGTGGACGAGGTGATCGTGCTCGACGAGGGACGGGTGGTGCAGCGCGGAACGTACGCCGAACTGACCGCGGTGGCCGGGCCGTTGCGGGCCATGGCGGAGCGGGAAGCGGCGACGCGATCGCCGGTGGAGGCAGCCGAGGGCCTGGTGGGAGCGGCGTAGGGCCGAGCGGGCGTGGGGGGGGAGAGGGGGGGGAGGACCGTGCAGCAGGCCGTCGTCGTCCTTTCTCTTTGTTCCCCCCCTTCTTTGTACCACCTCTTCGCCC
>NZ_JBVHQD010000008.1:150724-186300 GCF_055567595.1 Streptomyces sp. NPDC026515 | reverse complement strand
GGGGAAAGCCGGCGAGCTCCGATCGGGCGGACCGCAGGGAGGGGGTACCCCCGCCGCACGCCACGCCGTGTCCGTCGGCTCCGTGGGTCAGCCGCGTGCGGCCAGCAGCTGTTCGATCACGACCGCGACGCCGTCCTCGTTGTTGGCGACCGTGCGGCCGGAGGCGGCGGCGATCACGTCGGGGTGGGCGTTGCCCATCGCGTACGACCGTCCGGCCCAGGTCAGCATCTCGACGTCGTTGGGCATGTCGCCGAAGGCCACGACCTCCCCGTGCGAGATGCCGCGCTCGGCGCACTCCAGGGCCAGCGTGCTGGCCTTGGAGACCCCCGGACCGCTGATCTCCAGCAGGGCACTGGGGCTGGACCGGGTGACGTTGGCACGGTCGCCGACGGCCAGGCGGGCGAGGGTCAGGAAGGCGTCGGGGTCGAGGTCGGGGTGGTAGGCGAGGATCTTGAGCACGGGCTCGCCGGCGCCCGGACCGTCGGCCGCGAGGATCTCCTCGGCGGGCAGCAGCTGGTCCGGTGTCTCCAGGTGCAGCTTGGGATAGGCGGGTTCCTGGTGGAAGCCGTACGTCTGCTCGACCGCGTACACCGTGCCGCGCGCGGCGTCGCGCAGCAGGCGCACCGCGTCCAGCGCGTTCTCCCTGGCCAGTTCGCGTACCTTCACGAAGCGGTGGGCGCCGGGGCCGCCGTGCAGGTCGACCACGGCCGCGCCGTTCCCGCAGATCGCCAGGCCATGGCCGTGGACGTGTTCGCTGACGACGTCCATCCAGCGGGCCGGGCGGCCGGTGACGAAGAAGACCTCGACACCCGCCTCCTCGGCCGCGGCCAGCGCGGCGACGGTCCTCGGGGAGACCGACTTGTCGTCGCGCAGCAGGGTGCCGTCGAGATCGGTGGCGATCAGCCGGGGCGGGGTGGCGAAGTCGGGGGTCTCGGGCTGTCGGGTCGCTGAGGTCACCGGGTCATTCTCGCGCATATGCCCGCACGCCAGTGCGGTGCTGCGCGCAGATGAGACACAGACGACTCCGGGGTGTCAGGCCAGCTGGGCCGGGGCCTCCATGGCGATCTGCTCGAAGACCTTCTCGTCGGCCGCGAAGTCCGAGTCCGCGATGGGCCAGTGGATCACCAGTTCGGTGAAGCCCAGCTCCTGGTGGCGGCCGGCGAAGTCCACGAAGGCGTCCAGGGACGCCAGCGGACGGGCCCGGTCCGGGGTGAAGCCGGTGAGCAGGACCTTCTCCAGCATCGACGCGTCCCGCCCGATCGCGGCGCAGGCGTCGCCGAGTTTCGCCGTCTGACCGCGCAGTGCCTCGACGGACTGCTCGGGTGTGCCGCTCTCGTACAGCTTCGGGTCACCGGTGGTCACCCAGGCCTGTCCGTGCCGCGCGGCGAGCTTCAGCCCGCGCGGGCCGGTGGCGGCGACCGCGAAGGGCAGCCGGGGCCGCTGCACGCAGCCCGGGATGTCGCGCGCCTCGTGAGCCGAGTAGAACTCGCCCTCGTGCGTCACGGAGTCCTCGGTGAGCAGCCGGTCGAGCAGCGGCACGAACTCGGCGAACCGGTCGGCGCGCTCCCGCGCGGTCCACGGCTCCTGGCCCAGCGCGGTGGCGTCGAAGCCGGTGCCGCCGGCGCCGATGCCGAGCGTCACCCGGCCGCCGGAGATGTCGTCGAGGGAGATCAGCTCCTTGGCCAGCGTCACCGGGTGCCGGAAGTTGGGCGAGGTGACGAGCGTGCCCAGACGGAGCCGGTCGGTGACGGACGCGGCCGCGGTGAGCGTCGGAATCGCGCCGAACCACGGGCCGTCCCGGAAGCTGCGCCAGGACAGGTGGTCGTAGGTGTAGGCGGTGTGGAAGCCCAGTTCCTCGGCCCGCGTCCAGGCGGTACGGCCGCCCTCGTTCCAGCGGCGGTACGGCAGGATCACGGTGCTCAGACGCAGACTCATGCGTTCGAGACTAAGGGGCGCCACCGACGGCGGACGAAACGGTCACCGTGTGCGGCCGCTCAGCCACGGCGTGAGGGAGGCGACGGTGAGGTACTCCTTGTACGTGCGGTCCCCGGGCAGCGGGACGACCAGCCAGGCGGCCGGCGGGAAGCGGCGGGAGCGGACATGGGCCAGCCCGCCGAGGACGGAGCGCAGGAACGCGGGCACGTCGTCGCGCGGGACGTCGTGGAACGCGATGCCCTCCACCGTGATCAGCGCGTCGTCGTCGGGGTAGAGCCGCACGCTCACCCGGGGCAGCCCGCCGAACTCGGCGTACGCCTCGTGCGGCAGTGAACCGTCCGGATCCGCGGTGACGCCGAAGCCCGCGGCGCTGCGCCGGGAGGTCTGGTCCGCGCCGATGTCGTGGGTCACCTCGATCTCCCGGCCGCTCTCCGCGGCGATCGCGCGAAGGGCGGTCACGGCCGCCTCGGTCGTGGGGAGGTGGCCCTTGCGGTCGCCCTGGTCCATACCAGTCATCATGCAGGGTCAGTGCGGGTCGGGAAAACGCAGGTACTGCGGCGGTACGGCCCTCGTCAGCCACACGCCGTTCGCGCTGATGTGGAAGACATGGCCGGCCCGGTGCATCGCGCCCGCGTCCACGGAGAGCACGACCGGGCGCCCGCGCCGCGCGCCGACCCGGGTCGCGGTCTCGCGGTCGGCCGACAGGTGTACGTCGTGCCTGCTCATCGGGCGCAGGCCCGCGGTCCGGATCGTGTCCAGATAACGGGCCACGGTCCCGTGGTAGAGGTACGGCGGCGGGACCGCCGGGGGCAGCCCGAGTTCGACGTCGACGCTGTGGCCCTGGCTGGCGCGGATCCGGGCGCCTTCGATCGCGAAACGCTGCTTGTCGTTGGCGGCGACGACGTGGTCGAGTTCCTCACGGGTGACCGGGAAGCCGTGCGCCGCTGCCGCCGCGAGCAGCGTGTCGATCTCCACCCAGCCCGCATCGTCGAGCGTGAGGCCGATGCGCTCAGGCTGGTGGCGCAGGTGCTTCGACAGGTACTTCGACACCTTCACGGTGCGCCGCTCGTCCCACGTCCTGTCGTTCTGTCCGATGTTCGGCTTGTCGTTCTTTCCGTTATTCGGTCTGTGGGTCTTCTTGTCATTCACACCTCCAGGGTGCCGGGGGAGACGCGGATCACGCAGATATTTTTCGCCGCAGGTTTGATCCACAAGCAAGTCAGGTTATCCACAGGGGGAGTTGGCCGTGCTGTGGACAACCGCCGTGCGATTCACGGCGTTTCGTCAAGATCGCCGGGGGGATGGTGATCTGCGGTCAGCGCGTCCAAGTGGCGTGCCCGTGACTCCCGTTCGGCGGCAAGCGTGATGAACTCGGCCACCCGCTCCGGACCAACGAGCCTTTGTACGGCCCGGATCGTGTCGGCGGGAAGGGACACCGACCGGGTCTGTTCCAGGTTCTCCGGGTGCTCCCCCGCGCCGAGCCGCCGGCGCACCTCGCGGGTCGCGAACAGGCGCATGGCCCGCGCCAGTTCGGCGTCCACGGTCTGCCGGGCGAGCGGGCGCAGACGCCGCACCAGCGAGGCCGCCTCGGCCGCCTTCGCGTCGGTGCGGTGGTGCGGGTCGTCGAGGTAGCGGGCGAAGACGTGCTCGGTGGTGAACTCCATGAAACGGGCGGCTATGTGCTCGACCTGGACCCTCAACTCCCGCAGGTGATCGGAGACAGCGGTGAGCGGGACCCCGGCCGCGTACAACTCGGCCGCCACGGCCAGCTCCTGGGGGCTCGGCACGAGGAAGGAGTCGGGTTCGCCCGCCACCGGTTCCAGGACGCCGAGTGCCACCGCCTCTGCCACGGCCGTGTCGTCGGGGCTGCCGCCGAAGCGGGCGTCAAGGTCGGCCCGGGAGAGACGGACCGGTTGCTCGTCGGTCCAGGGGCCCTCGGCCTCGGTGACGAGACCCAGCACACCGGCCAGGCCGCGGCCGGTGTCCCAGGCGTCGAGGAGCTCCTTGACGGACGCGAGGGTGTAGCCGCGGGCGAGCAGGTCGGCGATCTGGTGGAGGCGGGTGAGGTGGACGTCGGAGTACACGTTGGCCCGGCCCCGGCGCTCGGGGCGGGGGAGCAGACCCTTGTCCTGGTAGGCGCGGACCGTACGGACGGTGGTCCCGGACCGATGGGCCAAGTCCTCGATCCGGTACGCCGTTTCGGCCGGTGGACCGGCCGTCACAGCCTGGGCTCCATCCGCGCGATCCTCCGCAGCACCCCCGGCGCCACCCGCGACAGCAACCGCGCTCCCCGTGCCTCCGGGGTCACCGGGACCACCGCCCTGTTGTGCTCCACGGCCTCCAGGATCGCCGAAGCGACCTTCTCCGGCGGGTAGTTGCGCATCTCGTACAGGCGGGCCGAGCGCTGCCGCCTGCGCCGTTGTTCCTCCTCGTCGACCCCGGTGAAACGGGCGGTCGACGTGATGTTCGTGTTGACGATGCCGGGGCAGATCGCGGTCACGCCGATGCGGCCGGCGAGTTCGGCGCGCAGGCACTCGGACAGCATCAGGACCGCCGCCTTGGAGGTGCTGTAGGCCGGCAACGCCCGCGACGGCAGGTAGGCGGCCGCCGAGGCGACGTTCACGATGTGGCCGCCCTGGCCGCGGTCCGCCATCCGCGCGCCGAACAGGCGGCAGCCGTGGATCACCCCCCAGAGGTTGACGTCCAGGACCTTGCGCCAGTCCTCCGTGGTCGTCGTGAGGAACGAGCCGGAGAGGCCGATGCCCGCGTTGTTGACCAGTACGTCCAGGACCCCGTACGAACGGTGGACCCGCTCGGCGAGCTTCTCCATGGCCTGTTCGTCGGAGACGTCGGCCGTCTCGGCCCACGCGCCGGCCGCGCCGATCAGCCGGGACAGCTCGGCGGTGCGGGCGGCGGCCTCCGCGTCCCGGTCCACGGCCACCACCCGGGCGCCCGCCTCCGCGAACGCGAACGCCGTGGCCCGGCCGATGCCGCTGCCCGCGCCGGTGACCAGGACCAGCTGGCCGCCGAACCGCTGGGCGTGGCGGTCGGCACGCTTCGGTTCGGTGTCCCGGCCGTCCTCGACGGAGATGACGAACTCCTCGATCCAGGCCGCCACCTGCTCCGGCCGGGTGCGCGGGATCCAGTGCTTGTCGGGCAGGGTGCGGCGGGTCAGCCGGGGTGCCCAGCGCTCCAGGTCGTCGTACAGCCGCTCGGAGAGGAACGCGTCGCCCAGGGGCGTGATGAGCTGCACGGGCGCGTGCGCGTAGGCGTCCTGGCGAGGGCGGCGCAGCCGGGGCCGTACGTTGTCGCGGTACAGCCAGGCTCCGTGTGCCGCGTCGGAACGGAGGGAGCCGGTGGGGTAGTCCCCGGCGGGGAGATTCTCGGCCCGCCGCAGGATTCCCGGCCAGGCCCTGCCGAGCGGGCCGCGCCAGGCCAGTTCGGGGACGACGGGGGTGTGCAGCAGGTACACGTACCAGGACTTGGCGCCCTGGCCGAGGAGCTGTCCCACCCGGCGGGGGGTCGGGCGCTTGAGGCGCGCGTTGATCCAGTGTCCGAAGTGGTCGAGGGATGGCCCGGACATCGACGTGAAGGAGGCGATGCGGCCCTCGGTGCGTCCCACGGTGGCGAACTCCCAGGACTGCACGGAGCCCCAGTCGTGGCCGACCAGGTGCACCGGGCGGTCCGGGCTGACGGTGTCGATCACCGCCAGGAAGTCGTCGGTCAGCTTGGCCAGCGTGAAGCCGCCGCGCAGTGGCCGCGGTGCGGTCGAGCGGCCGTGTCCCCGGACGTCGTACAGCACCACGTGGAAGCGCTCGGCCAGGCGGGGTGCGACCTCGGACCAGACCTCCTTGCTGTCCGGGTAGCCGTGCACGAGGACGACCGTCGGTTGCGTGGGGTCGCCCAGTTCCGCCACGCACAGGTCGATGCCGCCGGTGTGCACCATGCGCTCGCGTGCGCCCTTCAGTGCCGTCACTTGTCCCCCGTCCGGCGCCGCACTCCCCCACGCTCGAACGACCCCGCCCGGGGGGACCCCCATGGCAGATCGTCGTCCAGCCAGAAGGCGCTCCGCTCGGGGTCCCGGGAGTCGGTCACCACGAGGATCTCCTCGAACTTGGCGCCGGTGCCCCGGAAGCCGAGGTGTGGTTCGACCGCCCACAGGCCCGGCTGCGGTGGGTGGTCGGAGAAGCGGTACGGCGACCACAGCGGTGACCAGCCCACGCGGTGGCCGTGCAGGGCGTCGGCGGCGAGGCCCTTCAGGGACTGGGTGCCGAACCCGAAGAGACGGGGCGACCAGCGGCGCTGCTTCACGCGGTCCACCTTGTGGGCGATCACGCCGAACGGGTACGCGCGGTGCCGGTTGGCGTAGCCCTGGCGGACCATGAGGCGGTCCACGTCCGCGTAGATCTCGCGCAGCGGGCGCCGCTCGCGGACCTCGCGCAGGATCAGGTCCCGGTGTGCCTCCAGGTCGGCCATCAGGCGGTCCTGGACGGGGTTGGCGCCGAGCGACCCGGAGTAGCCGATGTCGGCCGTGCAGCCCTCGTGCACCGGGGCCAGGTCCAGGATGAACGGCATCCCGGGCTCCAGCCGGCGGTCGGTCGGGAAGAACTGCAGGGGTACGCGGAAGCCGGTGAACGCGGTGCGGTCCCCGAACCAGGCGAAGGGGAGGTGGAACCAGTCCCGGACACCACGGGCACGCAGCCCCTCGCGCAGCATCCGCGCCGCCTCGCGCTCGGTGACGCCGGGTTCCAGCCGGGCCGCGACCGCCTCCGCGCATTCGTAGGCGAGTCGCTGCACCCGCCGGAAACCCTGGAGCTCCGTGGCACGTTCGGAGAGTACGTCCTGCACTGTCGTCGTCATCCGCCCCGTCCCCGTCGACTGCGGTACGTGTCCGTAACTTGACACTGGTGAATGTGACAGTCGTCAGAGGCGACGTCAATAGGGGGGTGCACGGCCTGTGGACAAGTGCGCGTAGCCCTCAGGCAGGGGATCCCCTAGGGTCCCGTACTACTCCAGAGGGACGTGAAGACGGCTCTCGGGTCTGACGACCGCCCGTGGTCGAGGTCACTACCTTCGTTGGCGTGACTGTGATCGCGACCGAAAGCCTGAGCAAGCGGTTCCCCCGGGTGACCGCGCTCGACCGGCTGTCCGTGGACATCGGACCCGGTGTGACCGGACTCGTCGGAGCCAACGGCGCCGGCAAGTCCACCCTGATCAAGATCCTGCTGGGTCTGTCCCCCGCCAGCGAGGGCCGAGCCGAGGTGCTCGGCCTGGACGTGGCGACCAAGGGTGCCGCCATCCGCGAGCGGGTGGGCTACATGCCGGAGCACGACTGCCTGCCGCCCGACGTCTCGGCCACCGAGTTCGTCGTGCACATGGCCCGCATGTCCGGCCTGCCGCCCGCCGCCGCGCGCGAGCGCACCGCCGACACCCTGCGCCATGTCGGGCTCTACGAGGAGCGGTACCGCCCCATCGGCGGCTACTCGACCGGCATGAAGCAGCGCGTGAAGCTCGCCCAGGCGCTGGTGCACGACCCGCAGCTGGTCTTCCTGGACGAGCCGACCAACGGTCTCGACCCGGTGGGCCGCGACGAGATGCTCGGCCTGATCCGCCGTATCCACACCGACTTCGGTATCTCGGTCCTGGTCACCTCGCACCTGCTCGGCGAACTGGAACGCACCTGCGACCACGTGGTCGTCGTCGACGGTGGCAAGCTGCTGCGCTCCAGTTCCACCACCGACTTCACGCAGAGCACGACCACCCTCGCGATCGAGGTCACCGACAGCGACGAGCACCCCGACGGCACCCACGCGGTGCGCGACGCGCTGCACGCACGCGGGGTGGAGACGAACGCCGAGGGCGGCGGCCTCCCCGGCGCCGGCCACATCCTGCTGCTCACCGCCCTGGGCGAGGAGACGTACGACCTGGTCCGCGACGTCGTCGCCGACCTCGGCCTCGGCCTGGTGCGCATGGAACAGCGCCGGCACCACATCTCCGAGGTCTTCACCAGCAGCGACGAGCAGCCGAAGGAGGCGGCCGTCCATGGCGGTTGAGCAGCCTCTGGCCACCCCCGCGGGTGACCAGTCCCGAATCCACGACATCGGCTACCGCGGCTACGACGGCCCGCGCCTCGGCCGTGCCTACGCCCGCCTGTCCCTCTACTCGCAGACCCTGCGCGGCTCCTACGGCCTCGGCCGCTCGGTGAAGTCCAAGGTGCTGCCGATGCTGCTGTTCGCGGTGATGTGCGTGCCGGCGGCCATCATGGTCGCCGTCGCCGTCGCCACCAAGGCGCACGACCTGCCGGTGTCCTACACCCGGTACGCGATCATCATGCAGGCCGTCATCAGCCTGTACGTCGCCTCGCAGGCACCGCAGGCGGTCTCCCGGGACCTGCGTTTCAAGACCATCCCGCTGTACTTCTCGCGGCCCATCGAGACCGCCGACTACGTCCAGGCCAAGTTCGCGGCCCTGGCCTCGGCGCTGTTCGTCCTCACCGGCGCCCCGCTGGTCGTGCTGTACGCGGGTGCCCTGCTCTCCAAGATGGACTTCGCCCACCAGAGCAAGGGGTTCGGCCAGGGACTGCTCTCGGTGGCCCTGCTGTCCCTCCTGTTCGCCGGAATCGGCCTGGTCATCGCGTCGGTCACGCCGCGCCGCGGCTTCGGCATCGCCGCCGTGATCGCCGTTCTGACCATCTCCTACGGCGCGGTCTCCACCCTCCAGGCGATCGCCGACTCCCAGGGCAGCACCGGCGCCATCCCGTGGATCGGCCTGTTCTCGCCGGTCACCCTGGTCGGCGGGCTGAGCACCGCCCTGCTCGGCGGCACCAACACCTTCCCTGGCGGCGACGGGCCCTCCCACGCCCAGGGCGTGGTGTACCTGCTCGTCATCGTCGGCCTCATCGCCGCCTGCTACGGCCTGCTGCTGCGCCGCTACAAGAAGGTGGGACTGTGACCACGCTCTCCATCGACCATGTATCCCGCTGGTTCGGCAACGTGGTCGCCGTCAACGACATCACCATGACCATCGGCCCCGGCGTCACCGGTCTGCTCGGCCCCAACGGCGCCGGAAAGTCCACCCTCATCAACATGATGGGCGGTTTCCTCGCCCCCTCCACCGGGACGGTCACCCTCGACGGACAGCCGGTCTGGCGCAACGAGGCGATCTACCGGCACATCGGCATCGTCCCCGAGCGCGAGGCGATGTACGACTTCCTCACCGGCCGCGAGTTCGTCGTCGCCAACGCCGAGTTGCACGGCCTCGGTGCCAAGGCCGCCCAGCAGGCGCTGGCCACGGTCGAGATGGAGTACGCGCAGGACCGCAAGATCTCGACGTACTCCAAGGGCATGCGCCAGCGCGTGAAGATGGCGTCCGCCCTCGTCCACGACCCCTCGCTGCTGCTGCTCGACGAGCCCTTCAACGGCATGGACCCGCGCCAGCGCATGCAGTTGATGGACCTGCTGCGGAGGATGGGCGACGAAGGCCGCACCGTGCTGTTCTCCTCGCACATCCTCGAAGAGGTCGAACAGCTCGCCTGGCACATCGAGGTGGTGGTCGCCGGCCGGCACGCGGCCAGCGGCGACTTCCGCAAGATCCGCCGGCTGATGACCGACCGCCCGCACCGCTACCTGGTCCGCTCCAGCGACGACCGCGCCCTCGCCGCCGCGCTGATCGCCGACCCGTCGACCTCGGGCATCGAAGTCGACCTCACCGAGGGCGCGTTGCGTATCCAGGCCGTCGACTTCGGCCGCTTCACCGCCCTGCTGCCGAAGGTCGCCCGTGACCAGGGCATCCGGCTGCTCACGGTCTCGCCGTCCGACGAGTCCCTCGAATCCGTGTTCTCGTATCTGGTCGCGGCGTAGGAGGCCGAAGATGTATGACCCCACAGTCGCCCGGCTCACCTATCGAGCCCTGCTCGGCCGCCGCCGGGCCCTCATCCTGGGGGCGCTGCCCCTGCTGCTCATCGTGATCTCCGTCGTCGTCCGCGGCCTCGCCGGCGCCGACGACCAGACGGCCTCCGACCTGCTCGGCGGCCTCGCGCTCGCGACCATGGTGCCGATCATCGGCGTCATCGCGGGCACCGGGGCGATCGGCCCGGAGATCGACGACGGCTCGGTGGTGTATCTGCTGTCCAAGCCGATCAAACGGCCGACGATCATCCTGACGAAGCTGATCGTGGCGATCGCCGTGACGATGGTGTTCTCGGCCCTGCCGACGCTGGTCGCGGGCTTCATCCTCAACGGCAACGGCCAGCAGATCGCCGTCGCCTACACGGTCGCCGCGCTGGTCGCGTCGATCGCCTACGCGGCGCTCTTCCTGCTGCTGGGCACGGTGTCCCGGCACGCGGTGGTCTTCGGTCTCGTCTATGCGCTGGTCTGGGAGGCGCTGTTCGGCTCCCTCGTCCCCGGCGCGCGCACGCTGAGCGTTCAGCAGTGGTCGCTGGCGGTCGCCCACAAGGTGACGGGCGGCGAACTGGTCACGTCCGACGTGTCCCTGACGACGGCCACCGTGCTGCTGGTCGCGGTGACGGTCCTGGCCACCTGGTACGCCGGCCAGAAGCTGCGCTCGCTGACGCTGGCGGGCGAGGAGTAGACGCCCTCTTTATTGACGAGGGCTTCACCCCTTGCCGGGCACACTGGGCAAGGGGGACGGCGGGCGGAGAGGAACGGGGATGACGGACGGTTCCGGGGACGCCGACTGGGACGGTGTCGTGCTGAACGAGGACTTCATACGCTCCGCGGAGTCGTCGGAGCCGTCCGCGCGGGCGCGGATGCTGGCGGCCAAGTGGCGTGCCGAGTCACCCGAACCCCAGCCGTGGCGGTCGGACGAGCCGCCGGCGGGGTGGTTCTTCAGCAAGGCCCGGCGCAAGTGGTGGCGCCGGTAAGCAGTTCCTCGGCCGCGAGCCGGCGGTGGGCCGTCGTGCCCACCCGGCGGGGCGGTATATCGGCACAGCCCCGCGCCCCTGACGGGCGCTGCAGCGGGCCCTTTAAATCAGTGGCGGCCAACTCGGCCCAAGGGCACAGTTGTTGTGTCAGCCCATGAGCCGGGAGAGGAGCCGGACGATGTCCATGCACGACAGTACGTCCCGCTCCCGTCAGGGCAGCCGTCGGCGGATCGCCGTGTAGCTGCCCGGGGCGGCCGCTTCGAGCACGCGACGTCGCTCTCGCGTGGGCCGCCCACCCGGAGGATTGGCCGAGTGGTAAGGCACTGGCTTGCGCTGTGCTTCATTCAGGGCAAGTCAAGGTCGGGCCTGGAAAGCCCGCGCACGTTCGATTCGTGCATCCTCCGCGCCTCAGCCCAGCAGACGCTCCACGACCACCGCGATTCCGTCCTCCTCGTTGGAGGACGTCACCTCGTGGGCCACGGACTTGAGTTCCTCGTGCGCATTGGCCATGGCCACCCCGTACGAGGCCCACGCGAACATCGGGATGTCGTTCGGCATGTCGCCGAAGGCGATCGTGTCGGCGGACTTGAGGCCCAGCCGGCGTGCGGCCAGGGAGAGGCCGGTCGCCTTCGACAGACCCAGCGGCAGCAGCTCGACGATCCCCTCGCCGGCCATCGCCACCGTGACGAAGCCCCCGGCCACCTGCCGTGCGGCCTCCGCCAGCTCGTCGTCGGACAGCGTCGGGTGCTGTATGTAGATCTTGTTCAGCGGGGCCGCCCAGAGGTCGGCCACGTCCATGAAGGGGGTCGACGGGAGGTGACCCGTCACCGCGTACCCCGGCCCCACCAGCACCTCGCCGTCGAGGCCGTCGCGGCTCGCGGCGACGTACAGCGGCCCGACCTCCGCCTCGATCTTCGCCAGGGCGACCCCGGCCAGCCGGCGGTCCAGCGTCACGGACGTCAGCAGACGGTGCGACCCGGCGTCGTACAACTGCGCGCCCTGACCGCACACGGCGAGGCCGTGGTAGCCGAGGTCGTCGAGGATGTGCCGGGTCCAGGGGACCGCGCGGCCGGTGACGACGATGTGCGCGGCCCCCGCCGCGGTGGCCGCGGCGAGCGCGTCACGGGTGCGCCGCGAGATCGACTCGTCGGCGCCGAGGAGCGTTCCGTCCAGGTCGGTGGCGATGAGCCCGTAAGGGAAGCTCACCGGGACACCGGCTCCAGGACCTCCCGGCCGCCCAGGTAGGGGCGCAGTACCTCGGGGACCCTGACCGAACCGTCGGCCAGCTGGTGGTTCTCCAGGATGGCCACGATCGTGCGCGGTACGGCGCACAGCGTGCCGTTCAGCGTGGCCAGCGGCTTGACCTGCTTGCCGTCACGGACCCGGATCGACAGCCGGCGGGACTGGAACTCGGTGCAGTCCGAGGTCGACGTCAGCTCGCGGTACTTGCCCTGCGTCGGGATCCACGCCTCGCAGTCGAACTTGCGGGCGGCGGAGGAGCCGAGGTCACCGGTGGCCACGTCGATCACGCGGAACGGCAGTTCCAGCGAGCTCAGCCACTGCTTCTCCCAGGCCAGCAGGCGCTGGTGCTCCGCCTCAGAGTCGCCGGGGGCGACGTAGGAGAACATCTCGACCTTGTCGAACTGGTGGACGCGGAAGATGCCCTTGGTGTCCTTGCCGTGCGAACCCGCCTCGCGGCGGAAGCAGGGCGAGAACCCGGCGTAGCGCAGCGGGAGGCGCTCCGCGTCGATGATCTCGTCCATGTGGTACGCGGCGAGGGGCACCTCGGAGGTGCCGACCAGGTAGAGGTCGTCCTTGTCGAGGTGGTAGACGTCCTGGGCCGCCTGGCCGAGGAAGCCCGTGCCCGCCATGGACTGCGGCCGGACCAGCGCCGGGGTCAGCATCGGAGTGAAGCCGGCCTCGGTGGCCTGCGCGATCGCCGCGTTGACCAGGGCCAGCTCCAGGAGGGCGCCGACACCGGTCAGGAAGTAGAAACGGGAGCCGGAGACCTTGGCGCCGCGCTCGACGTCGATCGCGCCCAGCAGCTGGCCCAGCTCCAGGTGGTCCTTGGGCTCGAACCCCTCGGCACCGAAGTCGCGGATCGTGCCGTGTTCCTCGAGGGTGACGAAGTCCTCCTCGCCGCCGACGGGCACGTCGGGGTGGACGAGGTTGCCGAGCCTGAGCAGCAGCTCGTGGGTCTCGGCGTCGGCGGCGTCGCGCTCGGCGTCGGCGGCCTTGACGTCGGCCTTCAGCTGCTCGGCCTGCTTCAGCAGCTCGGCCTTCTCGTCGGCGGAGGCCTTGGGGATGAGCTTGCCGAGCGACTTCTGCTCGTTGCGCAGCTCGTCGAAGCGGACGCCGGAGGACCTGCGCCGCTCGTCGGCGGAGAGGAGGGCGTCGACGAGCGCGACGTCCTCTCCACGGGCGCGCTGGGACGCGCGCACACGGTCGGGGTCCTCACGGAGCAGACGTAGGTCAATCACGGAGCCAAGGCTACCGGTGTGGGGTTGCCCCCCACTAATCACTATTGACCCGTGTTCCGAATCGCGGCTTACGTTCCGTTATGGGGGAATTGCCAAGCGTGTCAATAAAAAGTGTCTCACTCCCCGAGACGGGGCACGCGGGCGGCCGGCGGTTGACTTGATTCCCTTGTGGGGAACGGGATTTGGGGGCCTGGTTGTCCACAGGGGCCGAAGCCTTCCGGAGAGTTATCCACAGGGTGTGTGGATGAGGTGTGGACTCCGGAATTGATCACTCCGTAACCCGCGCGTGAAGAGAGGGATTCCCCGTCCAAACCTGGACAACACCCACTTTCGAGTGGAAAGGCATCGCTCCAAAAGATGAACCATGGGAAACGAGTGGACGAAGGGTGATGCGAGTGATCACCGGCCCGTCGGTGCACTCCGGGCCGATTTGTCGACAGGGTCGGGTGCTGCTGTCGACTTGTCCCCAGGTCGAGTTGAGCGCCTGTGGATAACTCCTGTGGATAACGAAGATATGAACGTGTGGCCGGTCAGAAACGGCCGTCCTGGCAGCGCGCCACCCAGTCCGAGGCCGCCATGAACTCCTCGTCGGACGTCCCCGGTCGCGCCGGGCCCACTGCCTCGCCCGGCCTGACGTCCGCACGCGGGTACGAGCCGAGGAACCGCACCTGGCGGCAGATCCGCTTCAGCCCCATCAGGGCCTCCGCCACCCGGCGGTCGGAGATGTGCCCCTCGGCGTCGATGCAGAAGCAGTAGTTGCCGATGCCCGCTCCGGTGGGCCGGGACTGCAGCAGCATCAGGTTGATGCCCCGGGTGGCGAACTCGCCGAGCAGGTCGCGCAGCCCGCCGGGGTGGTCGTCGTTCTGCCAGAGCACGACCGAGGTCTTGTCCGCCCCGGTCGGGGCGGCGGGCCGGGCCGGACGGCCGACCAGGACGAACCGGGTCTGCGCGTTCTCCGCGTCGTGGATCTCGGTCTGCAGAGCCTCCAGGCCGTACCGCTCGGCGGCGAACTCACCGGCGAACGCGGCGTCGAACCGGCCTTCCTGCACCAGCCGGGCGCCGTCCGCGTTCGAGGCGGCGGACTCCCAGACGGCGTTGGGCAGGTGGGCCCGCAGCCAGTTGCGGACCTGCGGCTGGGCGACCGGGTGCGCGGTCACCGTTTTGATGTCGGAGAGCTTGGTGCCCGGGCGGACCAGCAGCGCGAAGGTGATCGACAGCAGCACCTCGCGGTAGATCGTCAGCGGCTCGCCCGCGACCAGCTCGTCGAGGGTGGTGGTGACCCCGCCCTCGACGGAGTTCTCGATCGGGACGAACGCGGCCTCGGCCTCGCCGCCCCGCACCGCGTCCAGCGCGGACTGCACGGAGACGTAGGGGATCAGCTCCCGGGTGGCCGACTCCGGAAGCGTGCGCAGGGCGACCTCGGTGAAGGTGCCTTCGGGGCCGAGATACGCATAGCTCGCTGGCATGTCCCTCACCCTAATGGGCGCAGGGGAGCGGGGCTCGCCCGTCCCGCCGGATCCACTCGACCGGGTGGTTTGAAGCCCGGACACGCACCTGTCCGGTCGCTCAGCCCTCCAGCAGCCGCTGCCCCACGTACTCCCCGTCGGCCGCCCCGCCCGGCACCGCGAACAGTCCGCTCGCCTCGTGCCGGATGTACTGGGAGAGCGCGTCCCCGCGGTCCAGTTTCCGCTGCACCGGGACGAACCCGCGCAGCGGATCCGCCTGCCAGCAGACGAAGAGGAGCCCCGCGTCCGGCGTTCCGTCGGCGTCGATGCCGTCGTGGTAGGAGAACGGGCGCCGCAGGATGGCCGCGCCCCCGTTCTGGTCGGGCCGGGTGATCCGGGCGTGGGCGTTGATCGGGACGACGTACTCGCCGTCGTCCCTGGCCTTCTCCAGGTCCATCGCCGTCGTCTCGGTGCCCCCGGACAGCGGCGCCCCGTTCGACTTCCTGCGCCCGATGACGTTCTCCTGGGCCGCGAGCGACAGCTTCTCCCAGTCGTCGAGGAGCATGCGGATCCGGCGTACGACGGCGTAGGAGCCGTTCGCCATCCAGGCCGGGTCGTTCGAACCGGAGGCCGGCACGAAGATCCTTCTGTCGAAGTCGGACTCCGCCGGCTTCGGATTGCGCGTGCCGTCCAGCTGGCCCATGAGGTTGCGGGCCGTCATGGGGTGGGCGGTGGCGCCCGGAGCGCGGTTGAAGCCGTTCATCTGCCAGCGGACCCTGGCCGCGCTGCCCGCGTCCTTCTGGACGGCACGCAGCGCGTGGAAGGCGACCAGGGCGTCGTCGGCGCCGATCTGCACCCACAGATCCCCGTTGCTGCGCGAGGAGTCGAGGTGGTCGGAGGAGAAGTCGGGCAGCGGATCCAGGGCGGCCGGGCGCTGCTTCTCCAGGCCGGTACGGGCGAAGAAGCTGTTGCCGAAGCCGAAGGTGACGGTCAGCGACGAGGGACCGGCGTCACGGGCCACATCCGTGTCGTCCTGCGTCATCGGCTTTCCCGCCATCAGCCGCTGGGCCGTCGTCGACCAGCGGCGCAGCAGCGCGGCGGCCTCCTTCCGCCCCGCGCCGGCCGCCAGGTCGAAGGCGACGAGATGGCCGCGCGCCTGGAGACCCTCGGTGATGCCGGGCTGATGTTTCCCGTGAAACATCGCCCGGTCGGAGCCCACCGAGCTGAGCGGGGTGGCCTGGGCGGGGGCGGCCGCGTAGCCGACGCCCGCGCCCGCCGCCGCGCCGAGCACGAGCCCGGTGGCCCCGGCGGTGCCGAGCAGCGCGCGCCGGCTGAGGCCCGCGGCCGGGGGAGCCGACGGGCTCTCCGCGGTGACCTGGGGACGGAGGGACTGGGACGGTTCAGCCATGGTGCGGTTCAGCCGATCTGCGCGTTCTTGGAGACGGTCACCTGGTCGATGTCGGAGGTCCGTACGCTCACGGAGACCTGCCAGTCGCCGGCCATGGGGATCTGCACACCGTTGGCGGCCCAGTGACCGGTGGTGACGTGGTCGGGGGCCACGGGGAGCGGCCCGATCTTCTTGGCGGCGAGTGTGAAGGCGACCTTCACCTCGGGGATGTCGAAGGCCCGGCCGTTGGGACGCTGGACGTAGACGTGCATCTCGTTGAGCCCCACGGTCGCCGGGTCGAGGTCGACGCGGACGACACCCTTGCCGTCCTTGCCGCCCGTGTCGAAGGACATGTCGAGGGTCAGCGCTCCCGAGGACGAGGTGGACGCAGAGGACGAGGAGGAGGACGCCGCGGCGGCGTCCTTGGCGTCCTGCTCGGTGCGGCCCGGTTCGGTCTGGGTCAGCACGGTCGTGACGGCGAGCAGGGCGACGGCGACCCCGGCCTCGGCGAGCACCGAGCGGCGCAGTCCGAACCGGTTGGGATCGGCGTCCCGGGCGCGCTTCTGCCGGGCGGCGTCCTTGGCGGCCTGCTGCCTGGCCAGCTGAGCGACGCGGTCGGGGTCCGCGGAGTCGTCGTCGGAGGCGTCCTTGCCGGAAGCCTTGACGCCGGATGCGCCGGATGCGCCGGTCGGGCCCGACGTGACCGAAGCTTCCTTCGTGGCTGACGACGCCTTGACGGTCTCCCGCTTCCCCTCCGCCTCGGCCGATTCCGCCGACGTCTCCGTCTCCGTGTTCGTGTCTGTCTCGGTGTCCGTCACGGCCGTGTGCGCGAGCCGTCCCGTCCACCGCCGGGAGATGGACGCGATGCCGACCAGGAGGGCCACCAGGGCGATCTTGACCAGCAGCAGCTGTCCGTAGGCCGTGTCGGTGAACGCCGACCAGGAGCCGAGCTGGCGCCAGGACTGGTAGACGCCGGTGCCGACCAGCGTCACCACGCTGCCGAAGGCGACGCCGGAGAAGCGCCGTACGGCGGTGGAGCCGACGGGGCTGTCGGCCGGGGCCCGGTAGAGGGCGACCAGCAGGGCGGTCAGACCGCCCAGCCAGGTGGCGACGGCGAGCAGGTGGACGACGTCGACCGGCATCGCGATGCCCGGCTGGAGCCCGGTGGAGGCGTGTTCCGCCATCGCCCAGCTCGCCGCGAGCCCGGCGGCCACGACGGTTCCGCCGACGGCGAGCCCGAAGGTCAGGTCGCGCTTCTCCGCGCCCTCCTCGCGCTTGTCGTAGGCCCCGAAGAGGACGGCGATGAACAGCGCGGCGGCCGCGAGCAGCAGCAGCCGGGAGACCAGGGCCGCGCCGGTCTTGGTCTGGAGGACCTGGCCGAGCAGGTTGAGGTCGACGACGTCGCCGAGGCTGCCGGAGGTGGTGTAGGAGCCGCGCAGGAGCAGCAGCCAGAGGGTGGCCGCGGTAAGCGTCAGCCAGCCGCCGACGACCAGCCGTTGCATGGCCTGTACGCCGGCGCCGCGCTGCCAGCAGGCGAGGACGAAGGCGGCGCCGCCGACGAGCACGATGTACCCGGCGTACGACATGTACCGCCCGAAGCCGTAGAGCCAGCCGACGACCCCGCCGCCCGCGCCCTGGTCCCCGACCGAGGCGACGGTCGCGGAGGGTGCGCCGACGGAGAAGGTGTAGGCGCCGGCGACGGGATGGCTGTCCGCCGAGACGACCTGCCAGGCGACGGTGTACGTGCCCCTGCCCAGTCCGCTCCTGAGCTGGACGCCGTAGGTCGTCCCGGTCAGGCTGTCCGGCTTGGCCAGGTCGACCCGCTTGCCCTTGGGGTCGAGGACCCGGATCGAGTCGTCGTTCAGCGACACGTTCTCGGAGAACGTGAGCGAGACCTGGTCGGGTGCCTTCGGAACCACCACCCCCTGGGCGGGGTCGCTGCCGGTCAGCGCGGCATGCGCGGAGGCCGGCCCGGCGCCGGCCAGCAGCGCGCCGGTGACGGCGAGGAACAGCAGTACCAGCGTGCGCAGGCGGGGGGTGATGGTCCGCGTCAAGGTCGGTCCCTCCCTCAGTGTCCGGTCGACGGGTTGTACGTGGCGGACTTCACCGGCATCTCGACGGTGAGCGGACCGGATTCGGCGAACTTCAGTCTCAGGGTGATCGTGTCGCCCTGTTTCGGCCGCCGCTTCAGCTTTTCGAACATCAGGTGGTTGCCACCGCTTTTGAACACGAGTTGACCGTGGGCGGGCACCTCGAAGGAGCCGACCTCCTCCATCGCACCGCCGTTGGTCTCGTGCATGGTGACCTCACCGGCGGAGTCGCTGGTGACGGACGTCAGCTCGTCGTCGGTGGCGCTCTTGTTGGTGATCGTCAGGAATCCGGCGGCCATGTCGGCGGAGACCGGCTGGGGCATGTAGGAGGCGCCGACGGAGAGTTCGGTTCCCGAGGAGCCCGCGGTGTCCGAGCCGCCGCAGCCCGCGAGGACCAGCGCACCCGTCAGGGCTATGCCGGTCGAGGCGACGCCGGTCAGGGCGAGCCGCCGCCCGGTCGGCGCCGGGAGCTTCAGGGCCGGGCGCCTCACGGGTTCTCCCCCTTGATCAGCTTGGGGAGGTCCTTGGTGTAGTCGTCGACCGTGGCGTCCTCGTCGTAGAGGACGTATCCGCCGTCGGTCTTCGGTGAGAACGCCATGACCTGAGTGCCGTGCACCGAGACGGTCTTGCCGGTCTTCTTGTCCTTGTGGGTCGGCTCGATGGAGATGCCGATGGCGCGGGCGCCGGCCTGAATGGTGGAGAAGTCGCCGGTCAGGCCGATGAACTGGGGGTCGATGCCCCTGAGCCACTTGCCGAGTTCGGCCGGGGTGTCGCGGCCGGGGTCGGTGGTGACGAACACGACCCGCAGTCCGGCCTGGTCGGCCTTGGACAGCGCCTTCTTGGCGACCGCGAGGTTGTTCATCGTCAGGGGGCAGACGTCGGGGCAGTGCGTGTAGCCGAAGTAGATGAGCGTCGGCCGGCCCTTGGTCTCGGCACGCAGGTCGTACTTCTTGCCCTGGGTGTCGGTGAGCACCAGATCGGGCTTCGCGAACGGCTGGTCCAGGACGGTCGCGGCCTTGTTCGAGGTGTCCCCGGCGACGACGGTGACGGGTGACTTGGCGTCGTCGCCGCTGCCGCAGGCGGAGAGGGCCAAAGTGGCGGCGGCGAGCAGGGCGGCCGCGGCGAACGTCTTTTTGCGCATAGGAAAATGTCCCAGATGTGAGAGATCCGGCGCGCACCGGGGGCGTACGAGAGCTACCGGGGCGTACGAGAGCTGTCGGAGCCTCGACAGCCTCGCACGGCCCCCTGTGCGCGTGACGGACGTGGAGCTCAGGCCTCGGAGCCGGTGGACCGGCGGCGGCCGGCGAGGACGCCGTAGGCGACCCCGGCCGCGCCGACCACGATGCCGACGACGCCCAGGACGCGGGCGGTGGTGTCACTGCCGCCGGAGGAGCCGGAGTCGCCGGAGGCCGTGGTCTCGGTCTTGGCCGCGGTGTCCTCGGCGGTGGTGCTCCCGTGGTGGTCGTCGGTGGCGGCGGACAGCGCGAGGGCCGGGGCCGGGTTCTCCGGTTCCTCCTGGCCCTTCTGCTGGACCTCGATCCAGCGGACGACCTCGTTGTCGGAGTACGTCTGGATCGCCTTGAAGACCAGT
This sequence comes from Streptomyces sp. NPDC026515, assembly GCF_055567595.1. Lineage (NCBI taxonomy): Bacteria > Bacillati > Actinomycetota > Actinomycetes > Kitasatosporales > Streptomycetaceae > Streptomyces > Streptomyces sp. NPDC026515. The sequence continues at coordinate 166,491 of NZ_JBVHQD010000008.1, read as the reverse complement.
TCGTCGGTGTCCTCGGGCAGGGCGCCCACGGAGAGCGGGAACTTCTGGAAGTAGCCGGGCTCGATGCCCTTGTCCGCGGCGGTCCAGGTGACCTTGGTGACCGCCTCGGAGATCTTCTCGCCGTGCATCTCCAACGGCTTGGCCAGCTTGGACTTGGTGACCTCGATCTTCCAGCCGGCCATCGGCTGCGGCATGACGGAGGCGAGCGGGTGGTCGGCGGGGAAGTTGACCTCGACCTTGGTCGTCGAGGCGTTGTCGCGCTCGTTGGGGACCTTGAAGTCGATGACCGCGTAACCGCCCTTGGCGGCTGTGCCCTCGGGCTGCACGCTGACGTGGGCGAACGCGGGCGAGGAGACGGCCAGGACGGCCGTGCCCGCAACGGCGGCGACGGCGGCGACGGCCGCGGCGGAACGAGAAGCCTTCATGACACGGAAAGCCTTCATGGCAGGGAGCACTCCACTCCGAGTGAGTTCTGTCGTCTAGGGGGGCGCGCGGGCAGCCGATGCGCACGCGCGCGTGCCGCGCGACGGCGGCGGGCCCCTCCGGATCCGGACAGATCCCGGGAGTGCTCCGGTCGCGTCGCGTCAGGCGGCGAGAACGAGTACGGCGGCGGGCCGGGGCGGCCCGCGCCGGATCACGGAGTGCTGGAGTGCGACGGTGTGCGGCGCGGGCGGCTCGTCCCGGGTGCTGCGACGGCTGCGGGCGGGCGCCTCGGGTGCGGCCACGAGCCCGGCGCGCAGAGCCCGCGTCAGCGCGAGCGCCCCGCGCAGGGAACGCACGAGCGCCCCCTCGGCGACTCCGTGCGCCGACAGGTCGATCAGCCGCAGCAGCGCCAGGTCGCCCCGGCGCAGCAGCCATCCGGCGACGACGGCGGCGAGGAGGTGTCCGAGCAGCATGGGCACGGAGGGCAGCAACGAGCCGGCGGCCCCGGTGGCGTCCGCCGCACGGGCCGCGCCGTTCAGGTCCGCGGTCGGGGCCGGGACGGCGGTGCTGAGGTGCGCGTCGGAGAGGATCTTGTAGGCGTGTGCGGGGCTGAGCTGCGCCGCGCCGGCCCCGCACACCAGTCGTGCGGCCCGCTCGACCAGCGAGGCGTCACTCGCCGACATGGCCGGCATCGACGACATCGAGTTCATCGCGTTCATAGACGACATCGACATCGAGCCGCCCGGCATCGCCGCGCCGCCGTGCTGGCCGAGCCCGAACAGCGTGTGCAGCGTGGTCTGAACGACCGCGAGGAGCGCCACGATCCCCGGCAGCGTGCGGGCCCGCCCGGTGAGCGGGGCGACGAGTGCCAAGGTGCCCAGGAAGCCGGCACCGAGCGTCCACAGCGGGACGGTCGCGCAGGACGCCAGTGTGTGCCCCGCCGCGGCCAGCACGACACAGAGCGCGGCGAACACCGCGGCCCGCAGGAGCCGCAGTCCGCTTCCGGTGCGCGCCGCGCGCGGGTGGGGGGCGTTCATGGCGCGCTCATCATCGCACTGGGCCGGCGCCCCCCATACGGCAGGTCCACAAGATTCGTTTACATGTGAAAGGGGGGAAAGAACCGGAAGATCACTCTTGCCGTGAACCACCCGCTCATACACCGAAACCTCCCGGGGCGCATCCACCGGATGGGCGTTCTCACATGAACGGAGTGCTTACACCCGCGCACGGATGGCAATAGGTATCGGTATGTCGAGCCGCGGCCAGGAGGCTGGAGCATGAGCATCTGGTGGTCACTCCATCTGCGGCGTGAGGCCGCGAGCGTTCCGCTCGCCCGGCGACTGCTGATCGGCACGATGGAGACGGCGGGCGTCGACCCCGAGATCTCCTACGACCTCTCCGTGGCCCTCAGCGAGGCCTGTGCGAACGCGGTGGAGCACGGCGGGGCGGGCCGCCCCTCGGAGGCGTACCGGGTCACCGCCTATCTGGACGGCGAGAAGTGCCGTATCGAAGTGGCCGACTCGGGCCCGGGGCTCGGCCCCGGATTCACCCGCACCCAGGAGATCAGGCCCGCCCGACCCGACGCCGAGCACGGCAGAGGGCTCTGTCTGATCAGAGAACTGGCCGATCACGTCCACATCGGCAACAAGCCGGGCCGCGACGGCACGGTGGTCAGCTTCGACAAGATCCTCAAGTGGACCAAAGATCCTTCTCTGCTTTCGGCATGACTCTCCCCCCTGCATAACCTGCGCGCTAGGGTGCGCGCATGATTCTCGAAAAGATTAAAGAAAAGGCAATCCTGTCCGGCGTGATATTGCGTCCCATTGCCGTCGGCGATGCGGAACCGCTGTCCGCCGCGTACGTCCGCAACCGAAAGCATCTCGAACCCTGGGAGCCGGTCAGACCCGAGTCCTTCTTCACCGTCGAGGGGCAGGCCGAACGCATCGACGGCCTGCTGAGACAGGCTGCCGACGGGATCATGGTCCCCTGGGTCATGGAGGCCGCGCGGGACCGCGGGATCGTCGGCGCGATCACCCTTTCGGGAATTTCCCTGGGCCCTTTCTGCAGTTCGTACGTCGGCTATTGGGTGGCCGGCGATCGGCAGGGCCGCGGGCTGGCCAGTGCGGCCCTGGAGCGGGTCTGCGAGATCGCCCGGGACGACTTGGGACTTCACCGGATCGAGGCGTCCACCCTGATCGACAACACGACCTCGCAACGCGTGCTGAAGAAATGCGGATTCGAGACGATCGGCGATGCGCCGCAGTATCTCCACATCAACGGAAAATGGCGGGACAGCCGGCTGTTCCAGCGGGTCCTGCACGACCGCGATCCGGCCCTGTGACCACGTCGCCGGACCTCTGCGACAGCCGCGTCGGACCTCTGTGACCAGTGCTTTTCCGCCGACTTCAGCTCCCTGGGCGTTCACGGCCGGTTGCCGGCCCCTGCCCACGCCCCTGACGAACCGCCTTCCTGGCTTCGTCGGCCATGACGGGAAACCACGAAGACACGTCGATCACCCGCCGCCGCGCCCTCGTGGTCTCCGGCGGCACGGTGGCGGCCGGCGGCCTCGCGGTCGCCGGCCTCCAGTCGGCCTTCGCCGATGTGACCGAGGCCGGCACCGACGCGGGAGCCTCACCGGTGCTGCGGGCGGAGCTGGGCGCGATCGGCCGGTCCACCGAGCACTCGGTCGCACTGGCCGGTGGCGGTCACCGGGGCGACCTGTGGGCCCTGGGCCTCCTGGTCGCCGCGGCCGCCCTGGACCGCCGGGCCAAGGCCCGCAAGACCGCCGCCACGGCCCGCAGGATCGCCGCCTTCGACGACAAGGGCGCTCCCAGGCGCCCGTCCCGGGGTTCGTCGGTCTCCGCCACGTACGGTGGGCGCCACCGAGAACCGGGCCCGTCCGACGCCCTGCTGACGGTGATGTCCACCCTGCGGGACACGGAACTCCTCCATGCCGCGGGCCCGTTCGGCCTGCGCCGCGTACAGGCGGGCGCCCGGGGGGACCGGAGGCGGGCGGCACGGCGACGGAGGCGGGCGCGACGGTACTCACAGCCCTCGACACCGACCTGCACGAGCGCGGCTGGAGCCCGAGGGGCAGCGCGGGCCTGACGACGGGCGCGCTCTTCTTGGACGCGCTGTCTGCGTCGTGCCGACAGGGGTGCGGGTAACCGCGCGACCAGCCCCCGCTCACCCACGGAACGCAACGATGGCCGGGCACACGCTTCGGTACCCGGCCAGTCACCTCACATCGTCAGCTCTTCAGCGAAGCCATCCAGCTCTCGACCTCGTCCGACCGCCGAGGCAGCCCCGCGGACAGGTTCCGGTTCCCGTCGGCCGTCACGAGGATGTCGTCCTCGATCCGGACGCCGACCCCGCGGTACTCCTCCGGCACGGTCAGGTCGTCGGCCTGGAAGTACAGCCCCGGCTCGACGGTCAGCACCATGCCCGCCTCGAGGACGCCCTCCACGTACGTCTCGGTCCGCGCGGCGGCGCAGTCGTGGACGTCGAGGCCGAGCATGTGGCCTGTCCCGTGCAGCGTCCACCGGCGCTGCAGCCCGAGCTCCAGCACCCGCTCGACCGGCCCCTCCACGAGCCCCCACTCGACCAGCCGCTCGGCCAGCACCCGCTGTGCGGCGTCGTGGAAGTCGCGGTACTTGGCGCCCGGCTTCACCGCCGCGATGCCGGCCTCCTGGGCGTCGTACACCGCGTCGTAGACCTTCTTCTGCAGCTCGCTGTACGTGCCGTTGATCGGCAGCGTGCGCGTGACGTCGGCGGTGTAGAGGCTGTGCGTCTCCACGCCTGCGTCCAGCAGGAGCAGGTCGCCCGAGCGCACCGGACCGTCGTTGCGGACCCAGTGCAGCGTGCAGGCGTGCGGGCCGGCGGCGCAGATGGAGCCGTAGCCGATGTCGTTGCCCTCCACGCGCGCGCGGAGGAAGAACGTGCCCTCGATGTAGCGCTCGGACGTGGCCTCGGCCTTGTCGAGGACCTTCACCACGTCCTCGAAGCCGCGGACCGTGGAGTCGACGGCCTTCTGCAGCTCGCCGACCTCCCAGTCGTCCTTGACCAGCCGGGCCTCGGACAGGAAGACGCGCAGTTCCTCGTCGCGCTCGGCGGTGACCTTGTCGGTCAGCGCGGCCTCGATGCCGGTGTCGTACCCGCGCACGACCCGGACCGGGCCGGTGGCCTCGCGCAGCGTGTCGGCGAGTTCACGGACGTCGGCGGCGGGGATGCCGTAGAGAGCCTCGGACTCGGTCAGGGAGTGGCGGCGACCCACCCACAGCTCACCCTGCCCGGAGAGCCAGAACTCACCGTTGTCGCGGTCGGAGCGGGGCAGCAGGTAGACGGTGGCCACGTGGCCGTCGTCCTTCGGCTCCAGGACGAGTACGCCGTCCTCCGTCTGGTTGCCGGTGAGGTAGACGTACTCGACCGACGCGCGGAACGGGTAGTCCGTGTCGTTGGAGCGGGTCTTCAGGTTGCCGGACGGGATCACCAGACGCTCGCCCGGGAAGCGGGCGGACAGCTCGGCGCGGCGGCGGGCGGTGTGCTCGGCCTGTTCGACGGGCTTGAGGTCGCGCAGCTCCGTGTCGGCCCAGCCGGACCTCATGCTCTCGGCGAGTTCGTCGGAGACACCCGGGTACAAGCCGTTCTTGCGCTGCTTCACCGGCTCTTCCGGCTCCGCTTCCGAGCCCGCCGCGTCAGCGGCCACATCTGGTACTGCCGGGTTGAGCTCGTCGGCCACGGTCATCCTCCTCGACACTGCACTGAATCCCGTCCATCGTACGGTCGTACTGAACGGTGACCCAGGGCCGGACGGCTCACTCCCGTTTGACCTGGCCTTTCGGCTGACCGGTCAGTCAAAACGAGCCGCGAGCAGCACCACGTCCTCGGCGCTGTCCGCCGAGTCCAGCCCGCCCGGCAGCACCGTGCGCAGCACGTGGTCGGCGATCGCGCCCGGGTCGTGGCGCAACGCGCGCGGGATGCTGGCGGCCGCCGTGTGCAGCCGGGCGAAGGCGCGGTCCATGGGGTCGCCGGTGCGGTGCAGCAGCCCGTCCGTGTAGAAGAGCACGGTCTCCCCGGCCTCGGCCTCGATCTCCACGCTGGGCGCCTCCCAGCAGGCCAGCATCCCGAGCGGCGCCGAGACCGACGTCTCGGCGAACTCGGTGCGGTGCTCCCCGATCAGCAGCGGCGGGCTGTGTCCGGCCCCGGCCAGGGTGACCTTGCGCAGGGCGGGCTCGCAGTAGGCGAACAGGGCGGTGGCGGAGCGGGCCGGTTCGGTCAGCCGCAGCAGCAGTTCGAGGTCGGAGAGGACCGCGACCGGGTCCTCGCCCTCCATCACCGCGTACGCCCGCAGGGAGGCCCGCAGCCGGCCCATGGCGGCCACCGCGCTGGGCCCGGACCCGGTGACCGAGCCGACCGCGAGGCCGAGGGCTGCGTCGGGCAGCGGCAGCGCGTCGTACCAGTCGCCGCCGCCGCGCGGGCCGGTGCGGTGCCGGGCGGCGAGCTGGACGCCGGCCACCCGGGGCAGCCGGGAGGGGAGCAGCTCCTCGGCGATGGTCGCCATGCACGCGCGCGTGCGCTCGACTTCCAGCAGCCGGGCCAGGTGTTCGGCGGCGAAGCGGACGTAGAGGCCGATGAGGTGGCGCTGACGCTCGTTCGGTTCGGCCGGCTCGTCGTACAGACACAGGACCGCGCCCAGACGGGCGGCCGCGTCGGTGGTCAGGGGGAGCGCGTAGCTGGCGGCGTAGCCGAGGCGGGCGGCGACCTCGCGGTGCCGGGGGTCGAGGCCGTCCTCGGCGAACAGGTCGGGGTGGACGATCTCGGCGGCGGTGCCGGCGTCGTACGGCAGTGCGCCGGCCGGCACGGTCTCCAGGTGCCCGAGGTCCGCGCGGCCGAGCCCGAGGCCGAGCGTGGTGTGCCGGCCGAGGCCGGCGGCGGGCTCCAGCGCCACGAGTCCGCGCCGGGCGCCCACGAGTCCGGCACCGGCGCGCAGCAGTTCCTGGAGAGCGGACTCCAGTCCGTCGGTGCGGGCGAGCCGTTCGGTCAGTTCGTGCAGCGTGGTGAGGTCCGAGACCCACCCGGCCAGCCGGTCCTGGAGGAGGGTGCCGGGCGCCGGTACGGCGGGGGCCTTCGGGACGGGAGGTGCGCCCGGGGCGGGGGGAACGGGGGCGACAGTCTGTGCGGGCGTGGGGACCGTTGAATCGATTCCAGCCACTTTCGGAGGGTGGGGGGCGTTCATCGTGTCCGGCTTTCAGACCCGTGCGTATTGCTCAAAAGCATCGCAAACCCCCATGTCTTCCTGCGCCGCTAGCAGTGTCTCCACATGTACACGCACTCGTAAGGAGATGTCCAGCATTGTCCTGCCGGGATTCCTGGTGTCCGTGGGCCTTCCGGTGACTTCTCCCGGATGGCTTGCACAAAAGCAAAGTTGGCTTAAAACTGACTCGGGCAACGGTTCATTGCGGTCGACTGGCCTTGCTCCACGGAGCGTCACAGCGGTCGTGATGGGTACGTACTCGGAGAAGGCCAGGGGTGGTTGGGGACCACCCGGAACCTGGCGACGGACCCGGGCGTCTTAACCACCGACGACCGTGCCCCATCCTCCCGTGGCGGCGGCGGAGAGAAACACTCTGAACGGCAAAACGCCAGACTTCGCCACCCCCACGCCGTGGCCGTGCTTTTGATGGACGCAGTATTGGATGCGGGCGCGGCCCCCGGCTCGGCCCCTCGGGGTTCCCCTTGCCAGCGCAGGGGTGTGATGCGCCAACAGGTACGCACAGTGAAGTGATCGACACATGATGTGATGTGGTCCACGGTGTTGCCAGCGGTGCAACGGAAAGGAACGAGCGCTCATGCGCGAGATCCTCGGAAGGCGACGCAGGCTCCTGTCCAGGCGGAAAGACAAGGGGTCTGAGTTTCTCGGCGCGGCCCTGACCTTCGCTACGGAATGGCAGTGGCCCGTACTCCCCGGTGTGGCTCCGGACCCGCAGGGCCGGGCCCGCTGTGCCTGCCCCGACCCGGAGTGCACGGTGCCCGGTGCGCACCCCTTCGACCCCGGCCTGCTCGCGGCCACCACCGACGAGCGCATGGTGCGCTGGTGGTGGGGCAACCGGCCGGCCGCCCCGATCGTCCTCGCCACCGGAGCCGCCGGCGGCAAGGCGCCCTGCGCGGTCAGTCTGCCCGCGCTCGCGGCCTCCCACGCCCTCGCTCTTCTCGACCGTCGCGGCATGCGTCTCGGCCCGGTGGTCGCGGCGCCCACGCGCTGGGCGCTGCTCGTCAAGCCGTACTCCATGGAGCAGCTGGGCGAGTTGCTGTACGCCAAGGACTTCGTCCCCGGCTCGCTGCGCTTCCACGGCGAGGGCGGCTATCTCGCCCTCCCGCCCTCGGAGACAGGCCAGGGCGCCATCCGCTGGGAGCGGGCCCCGCTGCCCGGCTCGGCCAAGCCCTGGGTGCCCGATGTGGAGGCCGTGGTGGACGCCGTGATCGACGCCCTCACCCGTACGGGTGTGAACGCACCCGAGTTGTAAGGGTGTCGGGCGCGAGATCACGGCTTCTCGCGCCTCGCTGGTTATCTTCCGCACATGCTGCGTAATTCTGGGGGGCGACCCCCAGACCCCCGACTACGTCTGGTCGCCCTCGCGGGCATCATGGTGTGCGCGGTCGCGCTCCCGCTGGCCGTGGCGTCCGCGGGACAGGTGGGCGACGCCGCCACCGGACACCCGGCCCGGAACGACGACGAGAAGCTGCCGGCGCCCGTCCGCTCCCCCCTGGTGCTCGGCCTGGGCCTGGCCACGGCCGCCCGCTGCGGTCCCGAACTCACCTCCCCCGGCGGAGTGGAGGCGCAGACCTGCGTGATGGCCCAGGGCGCGGACACCTGGGCGCGCACCTACTACCGCAACGCCACCGGGGCGGACCTGGAGTCCGTGCTGAGCCTCATGGGCCCGCGCGGCCGCACCGTGCAGACGCACTGCGCCGCGGACGCCGCCGACGAGCCCGCCACCTGTGAGACGCCCCGGGAGCGCACGCGGGGCACGCTGGACGCCTACACGGCCGTCGCGGAGTTCGCGGCGCGCGACGGCGACGAACCGCTGCTGTTGCGCAGCGCCAGCAACTCCGCGAACGACTCCGCGGACGGCTCGGTGAGCGGCTCCGTGGCTGACTCCGGGACCGGCTCCGAGGGCGGCGCCGGACACGAGGACGCCGGCTCGGGCGGGAGCAACTTCGGTGATTCAAACGGTAGTTGACGTATCGCTACGGTCCGTGCACCGGGCTCGGGCATGAAAAGACCCGGTTGCTGGCGACGGGGGATGCACCAGCAACCGGGCTACTGAGACGGTAACAAGAGATCGGCGGTTCGCAAATTCGGTCTCGGCCATTCGGACACGTATTTGCTTGCCATGTAGGGAAGTTGTGACGGGAGTCACCCGGGTCGGCGGGCCCGGAGCGGCTGACCGGTCGGTCAGCCGCGTCCCTCCGCCGGTCTTGATCGTCAGCTGAGCGTGACCTGCCGGTTGGTCAGTCCGCCACGGGCCCGGCGCTCGTCCGCCGCGAGTGGTGCCTCCGAGGCCAGAGCGGTCGCGAGCCGCTCGGCGAACTCGGCGGCCGGCTTCTCCACGTCCTCGGCGCCGACCCCGCTCGGCAGGTCCCAGACCGGCACGGTGAGACCGTGGGCGCGGAAGGAACCGACCAGCCGGGTCCCCTCGCCGAGGCTGGACCCGCCCGCCGCGTGCAGCCGCGCGAGAGCGTCCAGAAGCTGCTCCTCGGGATACGGCATGACCCACCGCAGATGGTTCTTCTCGGGCGTCTCGCACCAGTAGGCGGAGTCCACGCCGGTCAGCTTCACCGTCGGGATGGCGGCCGCGTTGGCCCGCTCCAGGGAGGCGGTCACCTCGGGGGTGGCGTTCGCCGCGTCCTGCACCCAGAACTCGAAGCCCTCGTGCACGACCGGCACGAACGAGCCCTCGGGGTCGAGCAGGTCCTGCAGCCGGGGGCTGTCGGCGGGGGCGCGGCGGCCCTGCACCGGGGTGCCCGGCTCGGCGGCGAGGGCGCGCTGGAGGGTGTCGGCGAGGTCGCGGCTGATGTCACCGGACGACGTGTCGTTCTGCAGGCCGAGGAGGACGGTGCCGTCCTCGCGCCGCAGCGCGGGCCACGCCATCGGCAGCACCGTCGCGAGCGTGACCGAGGGAACGCCCTCGGGCAGGCCGTCCTTGAGGGTCAGCTCGACCGTGGCGGCGGGGACCAGCTCGCGCAGTGCCACCCAGTCGCCCTCGCCGGCCAGCCCCTCGAACGGGCGGTGCACCAGCTCGGTCGCCGCGTGTGCGGCCGCGCGGCCGTGGCAGGCCTTGTAGCGCCGGCCACTGCCGCAGGGGCAGGGTTCGCGGGCACCGACCACCGGAAAGTCTCCATCAGCGCCTCCGGCCCGGGCTGCATCGCTGAGCTGTGTCTGGGGTCGCTTCTTGGCCATCTGGGTGTCTCCCGGTTACGGCTCGTCTCGTACTGGCGGGAGCCTAGCCGTTCACGCCCCGGGCCACGGGTACCTGTGGACGGAGCCGCGGGGCGGGCGCCGTCGGACGGGTCGGCACGGCCGGTTCCGGGCCCGTACGCACGGGCCGGTCCAGACCGGTCCAGGCCGGTTCGTGAAGGTCCGTGTCCGTCCGTGTCCGTGTCCGTGTCCGCCCGTCCGGGCCGGGCCGGTGCGGTCAGTCCAGGTCCTCGAACGCCTCGGCGAGGCCCAGGCCCGCCCGCTCCGGGGCCGCGTGCGTCATGACGCACGCAGCGAAGGCGTCGCGGTGGACCCCGACGTCCGGATCGCTCACGTCCTTGTGGACCACGACCCAGACCGTCACCTCGCCGCGGGCGTCGTCCCGGACCCCCCAGTCGTCCGCCAGGGCCGTGATGATGTTCAGCCCGCGGCCGCCGTGCGCCGTGACCGAGGGGGTCATGGGAGAGGGGCGGGTCGGTCCGCCGCCGTCCGTCACCTCGACGATCAGCCTGCCGAGCGCGTCCACCTGCCAGGCGGCCCGGACGTCGCCGTCCCCGGCCAGCGCGTCACCCAGCGGACGCCCGTGCTTGCACGCATTGCTCAGAAGTTCGGAAAGGATGAGTACGGCATCATCGATGACCGATTCCGGTACGCCACCGGTGCGCAGCTGATCGCGCATACGGTGCCTCGCCTTCCCCACGCCCGCAGGGCCATGGGGAACGGCCATGCTCGACGACGTGGGCACCTCCTGTGCCACCACCAACGCCACCCCCGAGACCTCCTTTGCCCCACGCCACGGTGTGGATGCCCCATCGGCCTGAACCGGAAACCGGCCAAAGAATGCCCGGTGACGCACTCGCGAAGAGCGAATACGGACCGAACGCGCCGGAGCACTCCCTGTGACGGGTTCGTCGCCATGTCCCCCAGGCATGGCTACGTGTGGCTTGATTTCGATGGTGTGGCCGATACGTGAGGATGGTGTGAGTGGGCTGTGGGGTCAAGGGGTAAGGGGATTCCTTACGTGACTATTTATCTGAGTCTCGGTCAGAGAGCCCGCCCCCGGCTCACCGGCCCTGCCGCCGCAGCACCGCCCCTGGCCGGTTGGTGATGATCGCGTCGATACCGAGCTCCATGCACAGATCCACGTCCTCCGGCTCGTTCACCGTCCAGACGTGCACCTGGTGGCCGTTCCGCTTCAGCCGCTCGATGTAGGAGGGGTGGTTGCGCACGATCCGGATCGAGGGGCCCGCGATCCGCACCCCGGCCGGCAGCCGGCCGTCGCGCAGCCGCGGCGAGAGGAACTGCAGCAGGTAGACCGTCGGCAGCGTCGGTGAGGCCGCCCGCACCCGTTGCAGCGACCGTGCGGAGAAGCTCATGACCCGCACCTGCGACTCGGCCGTCGTGGCCGGAGCGTCGAGGCCGAACCGCTTCAGCAGGACCATCAGCCGCTCCTCGACCTGTCCCGCCCACCGCGTGGGGTGCTTGGTCTCGATCGCCAGCTCCACCCGCCGCCCGGCATCCGCGACCAGCTCCAGCAACCGCTCCAGCGTGAGTACGGAGGTGTCCCCGCGGTCCTCGGGCCGGATCTCCCATTCGGGCTCCTCGTCCCGCCCCCGCCAGGCCGGTCCCTTCCGCCAGGCGCCGAAGTCCAGCGCGGCCAGCTCCGCGAGCTCCAGCGCCGACACCGCTCCGCGTCCGTTGGACGTACGGTTGACCCGGCGGTCGTGGACGCAGACCAGGTGGCCGTCCGCGGTCAGCCGTACGTCGCACTCCAGGGCGTCGGCGCCGTCCTCGATGGCCTTCTTGTAGGCGGCGAGGGTGTGCTCGGGGGCGTCCTCGGAGGCCCCGCGGTGGGCGACGACCTGAATGCGATGCTGTGGTGCGTGGGTCACCGCGACATGGTGCCACCGCGCGGGCGTACGTGGGGGCATCCCGGATGCAGACAAAGGGAACTTTTGTCGGACAGGCCCTATATAAAGGTTGTCGGTGTACCCACAGCAACCGCTTATGGTGCCCTGACGGCCGGTGGGAAAAGCTGACGGCATACAAAAGCACATGCTCAGCCGAATCGCGCCGGGCCGACAGCAAGCGTGAAAGAGCATGACCGAGTGCGACCGAGACGAAAAGCCGTGGACCGAGGAGAGAAGCTGTGAGCACCGAGAACGAGGGAAACCCGGTACCTCCGGCCCCGTCCGCACCTCCCGTGCCGCCGACGTCTCCCGCTGCTTCGCCGCACGCAGCCGCGTCCGACGGCGGGGAAGCGCCGACCGCTCCGATCCCGTCGGCGCCCCAGAGCGCGCCCGCGGGTGACCCCTACGCCGCACCGCGGGCCCCCGAGGGTTCCTGGCCGCCCCCGCCCCCCGCGACGCCTTCCTACGCGGACCCGGGCGCGGGTGCGGGCACCGGGGCGGCCGCCGGCGTCGGCGCGGGCTGGGGATCGTCGTACGACCAGCAGCACCAGCAGTACCCGCACCAGCCGTTCCAGCAGCCGCAGGCCGCAGCGAAGAAGGGCAGCGGGCGCGGCGGCCTGATCGCCGCCGTCCTGGTGGCCGCGCTGGTCGCGGGCGGCATCGGCGGCGGCCTCGGCTACACCCTGGCCAAGAACAATGACGACGTGGGCTCCACGACCGTCTCCGCCTCCACGGACGGCGGCGCCACCCAGGTCAAGCGGGCCGCCGGCACCATCGCGGCGGTCGCCAACAAGGCGCTGCCCAGCACGGTCACCATCGAGGCCGAGTCCACGAGCGGCGAGGGCGGCACCGGCACCGGGTTCGTCTTCGACACCCAGGGCCACATCGTCACCAACAACCACGTGGTCGCGGACGCCCTGGACGGCGGCAAGCTGACCGCCACCTTCCCGGACGGCAAGAAGTACGACGCCGAGGTCGTCGGCCACGCACAGGGCTACGACGTCGCGGTCATCAAGCTCAAGAACCCGCCGTCGGACCTCAAGCCGCTCGCCCTCGGCAACTCGGACAACGTGGCGGTCGGCGACGAGACGATCGCGATCGGCGCTCCCTTCGGCCTGTCCAACACGGTCACCACGGGCATCATCAGCGCCAAGAACCGTCCGGTCGCCTCCAGCGACGGCAGTTCCACCAGCAAGGCGTCCTACATGAGCGCCCTGCAGACCGACGCCTCCATCAACCCGGGCAACTCCGGCGGCCCGCTGCTGAACGCCTCCGGCGCGGTGATCGGCATCAACTCCGCGATCCAGTCCTCCTCCAGCGGCGGCCTGGGCAGCACCGGGCAGTCGGGCTCGATCGGCCTCGGCTTCGCCATCCCGATCAACCAGGCCAAGTACGTGGCCCAGCAGCTGATCCGGACCGGCAAGCCGGTCTACGCGAAGATCGGCGCGTCGGTGTCCCTGGAGGACAGCAGCGCCGGCGCGCAGATCACCGACTCCGGCTCGGGCGGCGCGGCCGCGGTCGAGTCGGGCGGCCCCGCCGACAAGGCCGGCCTCAAGCCCGGTGACGTCATCACCAAGCTCGACGACTCGGTGATCGACAGCGGCCCCACCCTGATCGGCGAGATCTGGACCCACAAGCCCGGCGACAAGGTCCAGGTCACCTACAAGCGGGGCGGCTCGGAACACACGGTCGAAATGACCCTGGGCTCCCGCGTGGGCGACAACTGACCCGCACGCGCGCGTGCTGACCGGTTACTCTGTTCCCCGCGCCGATCTCGGTCGGCGCGGGGTGGGTTGCCCGAGCGGCCTAAGGGAACGGTCTTGAAAACCGTCGTGGCGCGAGTCACCGTGGGTTCAAATCCCACACCCACCGCGTTGCAGGTCAGAAGCTTGGAGGTCAGAAGGGGGTGCCACTCTCCGGAGCGGCACCCCCTTCTGCGTGACCCTGTCTCACCCTGATTCGCTGGTTTCCCATCTCTGACCAGCGCCTGCGGCCAACCTGCGGTCAGGATTCACGGCCCCTCGGCGCCGCTCTCGTGCTCTGCCAGCCCCTGTTCGATCAGCGCGTTCATCCTCGCCTCTTCCCCGTCGCTGGAGAACGGCGACGCTGACCCCGGACCTGTCATCCGCTGCGCGCTGCCGGGTTCGATGGTGTCGGCGTGCTTGAGGACGGTCTGGGCGAGGAGGTCGCCCTCGGTCACGTCGTCGTTCAGGTCGTCCAGACTGGCCCGGTACGCCGTGAGAGTTCCGAGCCCGGTCGCTGCGTCGAGTTGCGCGCACAGGCGGGCGAAGTCCGCCATTCGCAGGTCCGTGGGGGTCTCCGCCGCGACCGCGCGGACCTTGACCGCGAGGTCCAGGAGCGAGCCGAGGACGACGGGCAGAGCCTCTGCGTACTCCGCCCACAGTTCCGCTTCGGTGCGCCGGACCTCGGGCCGCTCCAATCGCAGCGGCAGGAGGCGTTCGGCGAGGTCGGGGCGGATGACGCCGACGTCGATGCCGGTGAGGAGCAGGGGCGGGGCGGCCGACGCGGTAGACGTCCCCGCCGGTGAACAGGGCGCGCTTGACGTTCTCGATGCCGGTGACAATGCAGCACATCGCGTCGGACAGGTCCGGGGTCACGTGGGAGAGGTTGTCCGGGGCGGTGACCCATCCGGCCTCCGCCAGCGGTTCAGTGCCTACCCCCAGGCGTTGGCCTTCTTCTGTCCCCGTCTTTGTCCGATGCGCCTATGGCCATTGGCGTTCACCGTTGTACGCGTAACCCGTCTGAGTTGCCGCGCGAACGCCTCCGAACGCCATAGAACGGGGACGCGGACAGTTGGAAAGCGTGTTGGGGGCACCCCCCACGAGTTCGAATCTCGTATCCTCCGTCATAACTCTCACCGGGCAATACGTCGAAGGCTGGGTATCCACCCCGACGAGCGGCACCGCCTTCATCGTGGCGGTGGTACTCGGCGTCATCGGTGCGCTCGCCAAGGGTACGCAGTACGTGCTCATCATCGGGGTGATGGTGCTCGTCGCCGACCTGTCCTCCTCAGAGCCCCGCGTGCGGTAGGGCAGCCCGAACCCGGCCCCGGAGGGGCCGAACGTAGCGTTCCCAACGAGGCAGCCCCGACTGCAGGGGGCGGCGACGGATGTAAATCGACAGGCCTGCGCTCCGACACCAATGCCACGGGGGCTGATCGCGCTTGGGGCGAATGAGTCGCGGTCTCAATCGCCGCTCACTCCAGGGCGGTTCGTCCGCTTCGTTGGGGCCTCGCAGGCGCTCTGTCCGGCGCATCCACGCCGCGCAGTTGACACTGATGGACGGCCGCGGACCAAGATCGGCCAACTCGTAATGCGCAGTGCAAAGCAGTGGGTCCAGTCGCAGTCGTACTGCTATCTGATCGGACCAGGTGGATCACGACAGATACGCAGGCGACTCTACTGCCGTTTGGGTGATCTTCGATTACGACACGGACGAGTCGCGATCATCAGTTCGGCGACGCAGAAGAATAGCTTTACCCGCGCCAATGGGTCATGTGAGATGCGTGCGAATTGAGTACACCCACGAGATTGCGTGTAATTGCGGTTTACGCACTTCAAGTTCGATGAGGAAGGTCCCCTGGTGGGTCGCAAAAATATCCGCATTTCTTGGCTGAAAACCTCCACCTTGGTGTCGGCGAGCACACTTGCCGTAGTGCTCAACGTTGCCCCGAGCGCTGCGGCCTTCGCCGACGCGATCTACAAGACTGGAACCGAGCGCAGCGTCCGACCGCCTGGCCCCAACGGGCCCGTTTCCGCTGACCGTGACCGGGACCATGACAAGCACCGCGGGCCGAAGGGAGAGCGAGGAGAGAGAGGTCCGCAGGGTCCGTGGGGTGCGCAGGGCCCGCAGGGTTCGCAGGGTTCGCAGGGCCCGCAGGGTGCGCAGGGCACGCAGGGTTCGCAGGGTTCGCAGGGTGTGCAGGGTTCGCAGGG
>NZ_JBVHQD010000008.1:150130-150627 GCF_055567595.1 Streptomyces sp. NPDC026515 | reverse complement strand
GGGCGATACGGGTGTGGGTGCGCAGGGCCCGCAGGGCACGCAGGGCGATGCGGGTGTCGGTTCGCAGGGCCCGCAGGGTGCGCAGGGCACGCAGGGTTCGCAGGGTGTGCAGGGTTCGCAGGGCGATACGGGTGTGGGTGCGCAGGGCCCGCAGGGCACGCAGGGCGATGCGGGTGTCGGTTCGCAGGGCCCGCAGGGTGCGCAGGGCACGCAGGGCCCGCAGGGCACGCAGGGTGTGCAGGGTTCGCAGGGCGATACGGGTGTGGGTGCGCAGGGTGCGCAGGGTGCGCAGGGTGTGCAGGGCCCGCAGGGTTCGCAGGGCGATACAGGTGTCGGCGCGCAGGGCCCGCAGGGTGCCCAGGGCGATACGGGTGTGGGTTCGCAGGGCCCGCAGGGTGTGCAGGGTTCGCAGGGCGATACGGGTGTGGGTTCGCAGGGTGCGCAGGGTTCGCAGGGTTCGCAGGGCGATACAGGTGTCGGCGCGCAGGGCCCGCAGG
>NZ_JBVHQD010000008.1:0-150032 GCF_055567595.1 Streptomyces sp. NPDC026515 | reverse complement strand
GGGTGTGCAGGGTTCGCAGGGCGATACGGGTGTGGGTTCGCAGGGCCCGCAGGGTGTGCAGGGTTCGCAGGGCGATACGGGTGTGGGTTCGCAGGGCCCGCAGGGTGTGCAGGGTTCGCAGGGCGATACGGGTGTGGGTTCGCAGGGTGTGCAGGGTTCGCAGGGCGATACGGGTGTCGGTTCGCAGGGCCCGCAGGGTGTGCAGGGTTCGCAGGGCGATACGGGTGTCGGTACACAGGGTCCCCAAGGCCCGCAGGGTGCCCCGGCAGCCGCTGGCACCGTCTACATCGCGGTTGCCGGCACCGCGACCCCTAATCTGTCGACGGCTTCCTGCAATCCCGGCGACGTCGCCGTCGGCGGCGGTTGGGACACCTCGGTCGATACGGTCCTCAACTATGACGGGCCAATTCCCGCCACTGCGGGTGCCGCACCCAGTGGGTGGCAGGTCGCGAGTGACTCAGGAGTTCCTCTCACTGCCTACGCGATCTGCGAGGACACGGCGTAACCGCGTGTGAGCGACGACGTGGGGGCTCGCCGCTTCACCCGCGGACGGCTACGGAGTTGGGTCTTCGGCTTCTGAGGGCACCGTCAGCCTGTCCCGCAAGTCTGGTCAGAGGCGCAGCGGTCCCCGTCTCAGGGCCCGCGGGCCATCAACTAGTGGGGTCTGAGACCTGATCGCGCAGGCCAGCGGGCCACTCGCCTGCACGTTGTTCATCTGCAGGCACTTGGCCTGACGTCGTGCTGTGGCCCTGGCCGGGCTCCGGCGTGGCCGGGGCCCGCAGACTCTTTCGTCAAGTCGCTGTCCCGGCAGCGACCGGGCTGCATGCTCCCGGCTTAGCCCTGGCCAACCTCCGGCCAAAAGCTAGGACTGACGCGATGGTGTACTGCCATCGTCCCAGGTCACGCCGCTTTTGCATCCCGCTCGTGGGCGGTCTTGAAAACCGTCGTGGCAGCGATGTCACCGTGGGTTCACATCCCACACCCACCGCAGCCTGGGCAAGGGGCGCTCCTTCACCAGGGGCGCCCCTTACGCGTGGGGGGCTGGACGGGCGGGCCCGGTCTGGGAAGGCTTCGGGCATGCGTTCAGCCGACTGGTATCTGACCGAAGACGTCGACGACTTCCTCGCCCGGGCCGGGGACTTCCTGCGTTCGCGTCCCGGCCCGCACGTCATGCAGCTGACCTGGGCCGAGAGGGTGCGGACGGGACGGGCCGCCTGCCAAGCCCCGGTCTTCGGGGTCCTGGGGCGGGCGGGCGAGGTCCAGGCCACCTTCTACCGATTCCCGCCCCGAGGCCTCGGCCTCTCCCCGCTCACTCCCGGGCAGGCCGACTCCCTCGCCGCCCGCCTGGCCGCCCTCGGCCACGCCGTCCCCACCGTCAGTGCGGACCACGGCACGGCCACCGCTTTCGCCGAAGCCTGGCAGCGGCACACCGGCACGGTCCCGAAGCTCCGGGAGACGCGGCTGCGCCTGTACCGTCTCGGCACGCTCGTCCCACCGGAGCCGCCGCCCGCGGGCCGGAGCCGGGTCCTGGGCGCGCAGGACCTCGACCAAGCCATCTTCTGGTGCGGCGAGTTCGCCAAAGCCGTCGGGGAGGACGTCGCCGTCGACGCCGGGGCCTGGGCCGGCACCCGCTTCTCCGACAAGCGGTACACGCTCTGGGAGACCCCGGACGGCACTCCCGTCTCCGTCGCGGGCCTCAACCCGCAGATCGGCGGCCAGATCCAGGTGGACGTCGTCTACACCCCGGCCGGCCTGCGCGGTCGCGGCTACGCGGGCGCCGTCACCGCGGCGGTGAGCCGGGCCGCGCTGGCCGCGGGGGCCCGGGACGTCGTGCTGTTCGCGGACCTGTCCAACCCCACCAGCAACGCCCTCTACCAGCGTCTCGGCTATCGGGGGATCGCCGACTGGGCGGTGTACGACTTCTCGTAGAGGCGGTGAGGCCGCCTGTTCCGCCCGGTGCCCCGGAGTCGTGCAGAACGTGGGGCTCCGGGGGACCGGGCGGCCGGTCTCAGGGGCGGTGGCCGGTCATGCGGGCCGCTGACGCGATCGTCGCGCGGGCCTCGCGTTCGGTCAGGCCGGTGTGGACGGCCGCGTCGATCAGCGGGGCCCGCAGGGCGCGGCCGATGCCGTTCTCGTAGGCGCGGCAGGCCGCCCAGAACAGGCGGGTGTTGCGCTGGCCCTCGTGGGCGGCGAGGACGAACTGGACCAGGCCCTGGCCGCGGTTGCCGACCGAGGGGTGGGTGGCGGGGTGGGGTGCTCGCGGGGGTGGCAGCAGGAGGCGGAGCAGGGACGGCGGGCAGGGGGCCGGGACCAGGTGCTCGGTGCCGGGGGCGGTGGCGTAGACGCCGTGGTCGGTGCGCGAGCCGGGGCCGACCAGGTAGCCGCCCGCGCCCCGGATGTCGATGCCGGGGGCGAGCCGGCCGGCCGAGTTGGGGATCACGGCGTCCGGCGGTCCGGTCAGCCAGAGGTGGCGGCCGCCGCTGGGCGTGAGCACGACGACCGTGGCCGGGATGGTGAACAGGTGCCGGAGGGCCAGTTCGCGCAGTGCGCCGGTGGCGTCGGTTCCGGACTTCACGTCGAGGTCGACGCCGATGAGACGGTGCGGAGGCAGCCCGCAGGCGATGCCGTAGCCGGTGGCCCAGGGAGCCGCGGCGAACAGCTCCCGGATGCGGGCCGGGTCGGTGGTGGCGTCGTACACCCCGTGGCCGGGGCGGCCGCATTCGCCGTGGCAGGGCGGTGGCGCCGGTTCCGGATGGTCGGGGCGGAGGGGTCGGTGCGGGGAGCGCAGGGCCGGGAGTTTGGTCCGGGACAGGGGGATGACGGCCAGGCCGCGCTCGGCGGCTGACAGGGCGTGTGCGAGGGCCAGCGTCGTGGCCTGCCGGTCGGTGGTGGCCATGGATCCATGTTCGTACGTCTGTTCGAAAAAGGGAAGAGGGGGCCGGGCCGACACGCCGTGAGCGGCGGCCCGGCCGGAGAAGGTGCCGGATCGGTTCTTCTCGTGGGGTGCTTGATGTGGAGATGTCCGGAGTGGTCGGAACTGAGGCGGGAGTCGACCAAAGATGGCGAAAGGGGTTTATCGACTTGTCATCACGCTTGAGGGCGAATGGGGCCTTCAGGGCTGGTTCGCCGGGGATCCGGTGGGCAATTCTGATCTCGCGACGTCGATGGAAACCGCCGAGACGGTCGGCCAACTGTCCCGGAAACAGCCTTACTTGACGCACTTCCGGCCTAGCCGGGCTCTGAGAGGAAACAACATGGCAAGCATCCGTACCGTCCGCGTTCTCGCCGCCGTCTCCGCCCTCCCGCTCGCCGCCGCCCTCTTCGCCGGTGTCGCCGCCGCGGACAACGGTGCGATCGCGGGCAGCGGATCGAGCGCCAACGCAGGCGTGGCGGGCATCATCGGCAGCGGTGTCGGCCACGACAACAACGGCAACTCCTCCACCACGCAGCAGAACGCGGTGGGCAGCGGTGCCTCGAACCAGAGCAACACCGCGCAGGTCAACAGGTCCGCGTGGACGGCCCTCCAGCAGGGCAACCACAACGTTGCCGTCCACTTCACCCGGCTGTGGTAGTCCCCGGCTGAGCCCTGGTGGGGTGTGCTCTGTGGGGATGCGGTGCGCCTGTGCGGCGGTACTCCGGTGCCGCCGCGCAGGCGTTTTCCGGCCTTGACAGCACACCATATCTGACGGACAGTCAGAAACCATGCATCTGGCCCCCACCGAACGCCAGCGGCGGCTGCGCGCCGAACTCCGCGCCTATTTCGCTTCCTTGGTCCCCTCCCCTGTCCCCGAGGCGCCGGAGGAACGCCGCGCCCTGCTGCGCCGCATCGGCGCGGACGGCCTGCTCGGCCTCGGCTGGCCCGTCGAGTGCGGCGGTCAAGGGCGGGGCGCCGACGAGCAGTTCGTCTTCTTCGACGAGGCGTACCGAGCCGGTGCCCCGGTCTCCATGGTCACCCTCAACACGGTCGGGCCCACGCTCATGAAGTACGGCAGCGACGCACAGAAGGCCCGCTTCCTGCCCGGCATCCTCAGCGGCGACCTGGTCTTCGCCATCGGCTACAGCGAACCCTCCGCGGGCACCGACCTGGCCTCGCTGCGCACCCGCGCGGTGCGGGACGGCGACGGCTGGCGGATCGACGGGCAGAAGATCTTCACCTCGGGCGCCCAGCACGCGGACTGGATCTGGCTGGCCTGCCGTACCGACCCCGAGGCGCCCAGGCACCGCGGCATCTCGATCCTCCTGGTCCCCACCGACGCCCCCGGCTTCTCCTGGACCCCGATCGAGACGGTCGGCGGCCAGGTCACCACGGCGACCTACTACGACGGCGTGCGCGTCCCCGCCGGCCACCTGGTCGGCGCCGAGCACGACGGCTGGTCGCTCATCACCAACCAGCTCAACCACGAGCGGGTCGCCCTCGCCGCGACCGCCATGCAGGCCGAGGACTTCTACGATGCCGCGCTCAGCGCTGCCCGCACCCCCGATCCAGTGACGGGCCGACGCCGTGTTGACGAGCCCTGGGTGCGTTTCCGGCTGGCCGAGGCGCATGCCCGGCTGGCGGCGAACCGCCTGCTCAGCTGGCGTCTGGTGGGGGACACGGGGGCGGGCCGGGTACCCCCCGCGGAGGCCAGCGGCGTGAAGTTCGCGGGAACGGAATCGGCAGTCGCGACGTATCGCATGTGTCAGGAGATCGTCGGCGAGGCGGCATGGGTCAGGTCCGGGTCGCCGGGGGCGTTCGGGGACGGCGAGCTGGAGCGGCTCAACAGGGCGGCACAGATCAACACGTTCGGGGGCGGGGTGAGCGAGGTGCAGCGGGAGATCGTCGCGACGATGCGGCTCGGGATGAGGAGGGGTGGCCGTGGCCGGGGGGACTGACGCGCTGGGGGCGCGGCTCAAGACGTACGAAGGGCTGCCGGCCTCCCGGGCGGGCGCCGGCAAGGACCCGGTCAACCTGCCCATGATCCGGCACTGGTGCGAAGTGATGGGCGACACGAATCCGGCGTACCGGGGGGCGGATGCGGTCGCCCCGCCCACCATGCTCCAGGCCTGGACGATGGGCGGCCTCTCCGGGAACACGGCGCGCACCGGCGCGTACGACGAGATGTCCGCCCTGCTCGACGAGGCGGGCTGTGTCTCGATCGTCGCCACCGACTGCGAGCAGGAGTACCTGCGCCCGCTGCGGCCGGGCGACGAACTGGTCTTCGACACGGTGATCGAGACGGTGTCCGGGCGGAAGACGACGAAGCTGGGCACGGGCTACTTCGTCACGACGCGCACGGACGTCCGGGTCGGCGCGGAGCTGGTCGGCGTCCACCGCCTGCGCGTCCTCAAGTACGCGCCCGCGGGGAGGCCGGTCAAGGCTCCGGCGCGCCCCCGCCCGGTGGTCAACCGGGACAACGCCGGCTTCTGGGAGGGCGTGGCCGAGGGCCGTCTCCTCATCCAGCGCTGCGCCGGCTGCGGCGCCCTGCGCCACCCCTGGCTGCCGGGCTGCAACGCGTGCGGCTGCCTCGACTGGGACACGGTCGAGTCGGCCGGCGACGGCACGGTCTACTCGTACGTCGTGATGCACCACCCGCCCTTCCCGGCCTTCGCCCCTCCCTACGCGGTCGCTCTGGTCGAACTCGCCGAGGGCGTACGGATGGTGAGCAACGTGGTGGGGGTGCCGTACGACAAGGTGCGGATCGGGCTGCCGGTACGGGTGGAGTTCTGCCGGTTCGAGGACGAGGAGGGCGCGCTGACCCTGCCCGTCTTCCGGGCCGTCGACACCCTCGAGGTCCTCGGCACCCCCGGTACCCCTGGGGCTCTCGGCGGTCCGGTGCTGCCGGCGGGGAGGTCTGACTGACATGGACTTCACGCCCACCGAGGCACAGACCGAGGCCCGGGACCTGGCCGCCGGGATCTTCGCCGACCTCGCCACCCCCGAGCGGCTGCGCGCCGCCGGCACCGGCAGTGACCCGGAGCTGTGGAAGGCACTCACCGGGGCCGGGCTGGTGGCCGCGGTGGCCGAACTGGGCCTGCTGGGACTGGTGCTGCTTCTGGAGGAGCAGGGGCGCGCCACGGCCCAGGTGCCGTACGCGGCGAGCTGTGTGTACGGGCAGCTGGCGGTAGCCGCGCACGGCACGGGCGGACAGCGGGAGCGGCTGCTGCCGGGGATCGAGGACGGGTCGGTGGTCGTCGCCGGGGCGTTTCCGGCCCAGCCGGCGGTACGGCCCACCGCGCGGGGCGGGCTGACCGGTACCGTCCCCGTCGTCCCCTGGCTGCGCGACGCCACGCACGTCCTGGTCGCGGACGCCGGCCGGCGGCTCTGGCTGGTGCCGCTCGGGGCGGGCACCGGCATCGAGGAGACCGAGCTCACCGCGCCGTGGTCGGCGGGACGGCTCACCCTCCACGAGGCCCCCGCCGAGCCCCTCGGCACCGGCCCGGGGTCCGGCGAAGGCCCCGGGCACGTCGGCGCCTACGCCGACGTCCTGGCCGTCGCCCGTACCGCCTTCGCCGGGCTCCAGGCCGGTGTCTGCGCGGGCTCCCTGGCCCGGGCCGTCGCACACACCAACACCCGCGAACAGTTCGGGCGCCCGCTGGCCACCCGGCAGGCCGTGCAACTCCGGGCCGCCGACGCCCACATGGACACCGAGGCGATACGGGTGACGGCGTACGAGGCGGCCTGGCGGCGGGACGCCGGGCTGCCGTACGCGACACACGCGCTGACCGCCGCCTGGTGGGCGTCCGAGGCGGGGCAACGGGTCGTGCACACGGGCCAGCATCTGCACGGCGGCACGGGTGCCGATGTCGGGCATCCGGTGCACCGGCACTTCCTGTGGGGACGCCAGCTGGACGCCTATCTCGGCAGCGGGAGCGAAGTGCTCCAGGAACTGGGGGAGTTGATCGCGAGTGCGGGTTGAGACGACACGGCCGGGGGTGGGCACCGAGCTGCCGCCCCTGGAGATCCCGATCACGCGGACCCTGATCGTGGCCGGCGCGATCGCGTCCCGGGACTACCAGGACGTGCACCACGACGCCGAACTGGCCCACCGGAAGGGGGCGCCGGACATCTTCATGAACATCCTGACGACGAACGGCCTGGTCGGCCGGTACATCACCGACTGGTTCGGCCCGACGGCCCAGCTGCGCAAGGTCGCCATCCGGCTGGGCGCGCCCAACTACCCGGGGGACAGCATGGTGTTGACCGGCAGGATCGAGGAGCTGGACGAGCAGGCGGGGACGGCGACGGTCCGGGTGCTCGGCGCGAACGGCATCGGCCACCACGTGACCGGCACCGTGACCCTCTCCTTCACCGAAGCCACGATGACCGTCACCCTCACCGACGAGGAGGAGGCATGAGCGTCCGGGACCGTGACTCGCTCGGCGGGCGGGCGGCGATCGTGGGGATCGGGGCCACCGAGTTCTCCAAGGACTCGGGACGCAGTGAGCTGCGGCTGGCGGCGGAGGCGGTGCGGGCCGCGCTGACCGACGCGGGGCTGACCCCGGCGGCCGTGGACGGGATGGTGACGTTCACGATGGACACCAGCCCGGAGATCACCGTTGCGCAGGCCTGCGGGATCGGCGAGCTGTCCTTCTTCTCCCGGGTCCACTACGGCGGCGGCGCGGCCTGTGCGACCGTCCAGCAGGCGGCGCTGGCGGTGGTGACGGGGCTGGCCGAGGTCGTCGTCTGCTACCGGGCGTTCAACGAGCGGTCGGGGCGCCGGTTCGGCTCCGGCGTGCGGCACCGGGAACCGTCGGCGGAGGGGGCGGCACTCGGCTGGGCGCTGCCGTTCGGGCTGCTCACCCCGGCGTCCTGGGTGGCGATGGCGGCACAGCGCTACCTGCACGCCTACGGGCTGACCCCGGACGCGTTCGGGCATGTGGCGGTGGTGGACCGGAAGTACGCGGCGACCAATCCCGCCGCCTACTTCCACGGCCGTCCGATCACCCTCGCCGACCACGCGGCCTCCCGCTGGATCGTCGAACCGCTCCGGCTCCTCGACTGCTGCCAGGAGACGGACGGCGGACAGGCGCTCGTCGTCACCTCGGTGGAGCGGGCGCGGGATCTGCCGCGTCCGCCGGCCGTGATCGCGGCGGCCGCGCAGGGGGCCGGCCGGGCCCAGGAACAGATGACCAGCTTCTACCGGGACGACCTGACCGGCCTGCCCGAGACGGCCGTGGTGGCCGGACAGCTGTGGCGCACCTCGGGGCTGGCCCCGGCCGACATCGACGTGGGGATCCTGTACGACCACTTCACCCCGTTCGTGCTGATGCAGCTGGAGGAGTTCGGGTTCTGCGGGCGCGGCGAGGCGGCGGACTTCGTGGCCGAGGAGCGGCTGCCGCTGAACACACACGGGGGACAGCTCGGGGAGGCCTACCTCCACGGGATGAACGGGATAGCGGAAGGGGTGCGCCAGCTGCGCGGCGCCGGCGTGAACCAGATACCGGGCGCGGCCCGGGTCCTGGTGACGGCCGGCACGGGGGTGCCGACATCGGGGCTGGTCCTGACCTCGGACGGGTGAACAGGCGCCCCGCCGGGTGTGGTCCGGCGCCTGGGCCCTACCGCCCCCTCAGGGGTAAACCCGCAGGATTACTGCGCCCGTACTCCACCTTCAGGAGGTGTAGCCACCCCCACCCCTACAACCTGAGGCGGACTCTCCTTCGGGACCTGCGGCCGATCCGCCGTCACGCTGTTCGCTCATAGCGTGGAGCCATGACCACACCCGTCTGCACCAGCGCTTCGGGCGCCGCTGTCTCGGCGAGGCAGACCCGGCCGTACCCGTCCTTCGCGTCGTACGTCAGGGCCCGCCAGCCCGTCCTGCTGCGCACCGCCCGCTCGTTGACCGCGAACCCGAGTGACGCGGAGGACCTGCTCCAGACCGCGCTCGCCAAGACGTACGTGGCCTGGGAGCGGATCGAGGACCATCGGGCGCTCGACGGCTACGTGCGCCGGGCCCTGCTGAACACCCGGACCTCGCAGTGGCGCAAGCGCCGGGTCGACGAGTTCGTCTGCGACGAACTGCCGGAGCCGGAGCCGGTGGGCGGCGGGGACGACCCGGCCGAACGGCAGGCGCTGCACGACGCGATGTGGCGGGCGATCATGAAGCTGCCCGCGCGGCAGCGGGCGATGGTCGTACTGCGGTATTACGAGGACCTCAGCGAGGTGCAGACGGCCGAGGTGCTCGGGGTGTCGGTGGGCACGGTGAAGTCCGCCGTGTCGCGTGCGCTCGGCAAGCTGCGCGAGGACCCTGAGCTGGCCGTCGCCCGATAGCCGGACAGACCGGTGCCGACGGTGTTAGTTACCTCTCCCCTAGTGACATACCAAGCGGTATGTGAGCAGAATCAGCGCAGCCCCTTTACCACCGAGTAGGCAATGTCGCCCCCGGGAGGACGCCGTGCTGAGCACCATGCAGGACGTACCGCTGCTGATCTCCACGATCCTGACGCACGGGTCGAGGGTTCACGGCGAGTCGCAGGTGACCACCTGGACGGGCGAGGCCGAGCCGCACCGCCGCAGCTTCGCCGAGATCGGCGCCCGCGCAGCCCAGTTGGCCCACGCCCTGCGTGACGACCTGGGTGTCCAGGACGACGACCGCGTGGCCACGCTCATGTGGAACAACGCGGAACACACCGAGGCGTACTTCGCGATCCCCTCCATGGGCGCGGTCCTGCACACGCTCAACCTGCGGCTGCCCGCCGAACAGCTGACCTGGATCGTGAACCACGCGGCCGACCGGGTCGTGATCGTCAACGGCTCGCTGCTGCCGCTGCTGGCCCCGCTGCTGCCGCGCCTCGAGCCGCTCCGGCACATCGTGGTCTCCGGCCCCGGCGACCGTTCCCTGCTGGACGGCGCGACCGTGGCGGTGCACGAGTACGAGGACCTGATCGCCTCCAAGCCGGTCACGTACGACTGGCCCGAGCTGGACGAACGCCAGGCCGCCGCCATGTGCTACACCTCCGGCACCACCGGTGACCCCAAGGGTGTGGTGTACAGCCACCGTTCGATCTACCTGCACTCCATGCAGGTCAACATGACCCAGTCGATGGGCCTGACCGACCAGGACACCTCGCTGGTCGTCGTGCCCCAGTTCCACGTCAACGCCTGGGGCCTGCCGCACGCCACCTTCATGACCGGGGTCAACCTGCTGATGCCGGACCGGTTCCTCCAGCCCGCCCCGCTCGCCGCGATGATCGAGGGCGAGCGGCCCACGCACGCGGCCGCCGTCCCCACCATCTGGCAGGGCCTGCTCGGCGAACTCACCGCCCGGCCCCGGGACGTCGCCTCGCTCACCCAGGTCACCATCGGCGGCTCGGCCTGCCCGCCCTCCCTCATGACCGCGTTCGACAAGCTGGGCATGCGGGTCTGCCACGCCTGGGGCATGACCGAGACCTCTCCGCTCGGCACGGTCTCCCGTCCGCCGGCCCACGCGGTCGGCACGGATCAGGAGTTCGCCTACCGCCTCACCCAGGGCCGCTTCCCGGCCGGTGTCGAGGGCCGGCTGACCGGCCCCGGCGGCGAACGCCTCCCCTGGGACGGCGAGTCGGCCGGCGAACTGGAGGTGCGCGGCCCCTGGATCGCGGGCGCCTACTACAACGGCCCCGACGCCGACCCGCTGCGCCCCGCCGACAAGTTCAGCGAGGACGGCTGGCTGAAGACCGGTGACGTCGGCACCATCTCCCCCGACGGCTACCTCACCCTCACCGACCGCGCCAAGGACGTCATCAAGTCCGGCGGCGAGTGGATCTCCTCGGTGGAGCTGGAGAACGCGCTGATGTCCCACCCGGACGTCGCCGAGGCCGCGGTGGTGGCCGTCCCGGACGAGAAGTGGGGCGAGCGTCCGCTGGCGACGGTGGTGCTGCGCGAGGGTTCCACGGCCACCTTCGAGACCCTGCGCGTCTTCCTCGCCGAGGAGAGCAAGATCGCCAAGTGGCAGCTGCCGGAGCGCTGGACGGTGGTGGCGTCGGTGCCGAAGACGAGCGTGGGGAAGTTCGACAAGAAGGTGCTCAGGAGGCAGTACGCCGAGGGCGAGCTGGACGTGACGAGCCTCTGACCGGCGCCGGGTTCACGGCGGGACGGGTCCACTGCGGGCGGGGAACTGCCGTCGTTCGGCCGCGGGTTGTCCGTGGCCGAACGCGCGGTTCCTCCCCCGGCCGTCGGCCGGGGTACCCCAGCGCCCCGTTCGAGGCGCCGTGGTGAGCCCTAGTTCGTCCCGATCCGTGCCAGCAGATCCACGATGCGGTCCTGCACCTCGGGGCTGGTCGACCGCTCCGCGAGGAACAGCACCGTCTCACCGGACGCCAGCCCGGGCAGGTCGGCCTGGTCGACGGCCGCCGTGTACACGACCAGCGGGGTCCGGTTGAGCTGCCCGTTGGCACGAAGCCAGTCGATGATGCCGGCCTGCCCGCGGTGCACCTGCATCAGGTCCATCACCACCAGGTTCGGCCGCAGCTGCCCGGCCAGCGTCACCGCGTCCGCGTCGCTCGCCGCCCGGGCGACCTGCATCCCGCGCCGCTCCAGCGTCGCGGTCAGGGCCAGGGCGATCTCCGCATGCTCCTCGATGAGCAGGACCCGCGGCGGATGCTGCTCGGTGTCCCGGGGCGCGAGCGCCTTCAGCAGGACGGCGGGATCGGCGCCGTAGGCCGCCTCACGCGTCGCCTGTCCCAGTCCGGCCGTGACCATCACCGGCACCTCGGCCGCCACCGCGGCCTGCCGCAGCGACTGCAGCGCGGTCCGGGTGATCGGTCCGGTCAGCGGGTCCACGAACAGCGCCGCGGGGAACGCGGCGATCTGCGCGTCGACCTCCTCGCGGGAGTGCACGATCACCGGCCGGTAGCCGCGGTCGCTCAGCGCCTGCTGGGTGGTGACGTCCGGCGCGGGCCACACCAGCAGCCGGCGCGGGTTGTCCAGCGGCTCCGGGGGCAGCTCGTCGTCCATCGGCTGCGGGCGCGGCGGATCCGCGACCTCGACCGCCCCGCCCGGACCGTCCAGCGGCTCCGGGCCCTCGGCGGCGTTCACATCGGGTGCGCCTATGGCGTACGACCGTCCGGCGCCCTCGGTGGCCCCCGCGAGCCGGGACTGCCCGGTCGGCGAGGGCTGGGGCAGCGGCTGCGCCGCCGGCTGGTCGGCCGGCGGATGCGGCCGGGCGGCCTGCTCGGGCTGCTGCTGGTCGTTGCGCGTGCCCAGCTTGCGGCGCCGTCCGTTGCCGCCCGGCTGGTGCGGTGGCGGGGTCGCCGTCGGCTGCTGCACCTGCGCGGCCTGCCGCGAGAACGGCACCCCCTGCCCCAGTGTCCGCACACTGAACGCCCGGCCCTGCGTGGAGTCCGGGTCGACCGGCGCGGGCGCGGCCTCGGCGGGCAACGGCTGCGCGGCACGCGCGGGTTGAGGGGCGGGCGTGGGCGCCTCGTCGGCACTGCCCGGCCACTGCTGCGGCACGGGGGCCACGGGCTGGGCCTCCGCCGGCAGCGGCTGGGCGCCGGCCGGGGCGGCTTCGGCGGCCGGAGCGGGCTGTGCCGCCACCGGTTGGGCGGCCTGCGGGAAGGGGCTCGGCGACGGCGCGGGTGGCTGCGGCTGCTGTGCCCGCGCCGGTACGGCGGGAATCGGCCCGCCGGGGGCGCCCGCCTGCGTGGGCACCGTCGGCACCATGGCCGGGGCGGCCTCCCCGGGCTGGCCGACGGCCCGTCGACGGCGGCCCGTCGGCGCGCTGGTGGGGTGCGGCTGCGGCGGGGTGTGGTCCTCGGCCTGGTCGTGCGACACGGCGTCGTGCCGGCCTTCCTCACCCGCCACCGCGACCGGCTCGGGGGTGCGGTCGGCCTCGGCGGGCGGCAGCGCGAAGACCGGGCGGGGGCCTGCCTGCTGCTGCTCGGCCCGCTCGGCCGCCGCGGCGAGCGCACGGCGCCGGCGCCCGCTCGGCTGCTCCTCGTCCTCCTGCGGCGCGGTGGCCGCGGGCAGCGCCGGCGGCAGCGCCTGCAGTTCGTCGGGCTCACGCCGGGCGCGGTGACCCGCCGCCGGCGCGGGCACGCCCCGCGGCGGAACGGTGCCACCGAGGCCGGTACCCGCGGCGGCCGTACCGGCGCCCTGTTCGGCCGCCGTCACCACGGCGCCCTCGGAGACTCCCGCGAGCCCGGCGAGCCCCGCGTCGGCTCCGGCGCCCGCGCCGGCGTCGGCGGGACGTCCGCGCCTGCGTCCGGTACCGCCGGAGACCGGCTCCGCGCTCTCGACGCCCGGGGCGCTCTCGATCGCGGCGGGCCCGTTCTCCTGGGCCGCCGCCCCGTCGGCCCGCCGGCGCCGCCGCCCGGTCGGCTGCACGGGCGGGGCGTCGCCCTCGCCGGCCTCGCCACCGGGCACGTCGCTGTC
This sequence comes from Streptomyces sp. NPDC026515, assembly GCF_055567595.1. NCBI lineage: Bacteria > Bacillati > Actinomycetota > Actinomycetes > Kitasatosporales > Streptomycetaceae > Streptomyces > Streptomyces sp. NPDC026515. Next base: position 136,702 of record NZ_JBVHQD010000008.1, on the reverse strand, counting down.
CAGGAAGGCGTCCACGGAGGACCGCCGGGCCCGGCGCCGCCCACCGGCACCGTTGTCGTCGGCGGCCGGGATCATGGCCACCGCCGTGCCGGGCGGCGGGGCCACGGCGCCGGCGCCGCCCCCGATCGGCACCTCCAGGACGAACGCGCTGCCGCTCATGCCGGGCACCTCGTGCGTCTGCAGCACGCCGCCGTGCGCGCGGACGATGCCGCGCACGATCGGCTCGTGCACCGGGTCGCCCCCGGGGTACGGCCCGCGCACCTCGATACGGACGACCTCGCCGCGCTGTGCCGCCGCGACCACCACGGTGTTGTCCATGTAGCCGCCGGCGGAGACCGGCGCGTTGCCGGTCGCGTCGACACCCGCGACGTCCGCGACGAGATGGGCGAGGGCGACGGCGAGGCGCTGCGGATCCACCTCGGCCTCGATGGGCGGCGCGTGCACGGCGAACTGGACCCGCCCGGGCCCGATCAGCTCCACCGCCCCGTCCACACCGGCGGCGACGACGGCGTCCAGCATCACCTTCGTGCGGTTGATGTCCTCGGTCCCGGCGTCCAGCGCCTGGTAGCCGAGCACGTTGTCGATGAGCTGGGTGATGCGCGAGTAACCGGCCGAGAGGTGGTGCAGCACCTGGTTGGCCTCGGGCCACAGCTGTCCCGCGTCGTCGGCGGCGAGCGCGGCCAGTTCCCGGCGCAGTTCGTCGAGCGGGCCGCGCAGCGACTGCGCCAGCAGGGTCAGCAGCTGCTCGTGCCGCCCGTACAGGGCCTCGTAGCGGTCCTTCTCGCGCTCGCCGAGAGCCGCGTACCGCTCCTCGCCGGACGCCAGCTCCTCGGCCTGCCGCTCCAGCAGCTCCTCGACCTCGGTGACGTGCTTCTGGCGCAGCGCGGTCAGGTCGGAGGCGTGCTCCTCGGAGAGCCGCTCCAGCTCCTCGGCGTGCGCCTTCTCCCGGGCGTCCTTCTCCTCGGCCAGGGTGTCGTACGGCCGCCGGTCGGTGAAGGTCATGACGGCGCCGACGAGCTGGTCGCCGTCGCGAACCGGTGCGGTCGTCAGATCGACCGGCACCTTCTTGTCGCCCTTGGCCCACAGCACCTGTCCGCGGACCCGGTGCTTGCGTCCGGAACGCAGGGTGTCGGCGAGCGGTGACTCGGCGTACGGGAAGGGTGACCCGTCGGCACGCGCGTGCAGCACCAGGTTGTGCAGTTCCTTGCCGCCGAGCTCACCGGCCCGATAACCCAGTATCTGGGCGGCGGCCGGATTGACGAGCACGATCCGCCCGTCCGTGTCCGTGCCGACGACACCCTCGCTCGCGGCCCGCAGGATCATCTCGGTCTGCCGCTGCGAGCGGGCCAGCTCGGCCTCGGTGTCCACGGTGCCGGTCAGGTCGCGCACCACGAGCATCAGCAGCTCGTCGGCGCCGTAGCCGTAACCGTCGTACGCCTGCTGCCCGTTCTCCAGGTTGGCGCTGGTCACCTCGACGGGGAACTCGGAGCCGTCCGTCCGCCGCGCGACCATGCGGGTCGGTTTGGTGCGTCCGCGCGGGTCCATGTGGTCGGGCCGTCGCATCGACCCGGGGATCAGCCGCGAGTCGAATTCGGGCAGCAGATCCAGCAGCCCTCGCCCGACCAGCGCGGTGCCCGGTGCCTCGAACGCCTCCAGAGCGATCGTGTTCGCGTTGACCACGGTTCCGTTGGCGTTGACCAGCACCAACGCGTCCGGCAGCGCATCGAGTATGGCTGCGAGGCGAGCAGCGCCTCGGGATGGCCTGCTGCTCACGAGACGCTTCCTCCCTGTCACCGCACCTTGCCGACCGCTCGGGCCATCTTGCCAACCGGCCCGCGACGTGTCACGCGAGGGAGTCTAAAGGCACCGATTGCGCTCACGACGCCGGATGAGAGGGAGGTCGCACGACGAAGTGACGGTGAACATGTGACCGACCCACTTCACCTCCGCCGTACCTGCGCGGGACTTTTACGGGAGCGGGGCCTCCGTCATGCGTCGGCTGTGCGGTCGTGCCGGCCGTCGCGTCCCGGCACCAAGCGGTTCGGCAGCGCCCCGAACGCCCAGGCGCCCAGGTCAGGCACCCAGATCGGGCAGCAGGGGCACCATGCGGTTCCAGCGGCCGATCTCGCAGCCGTTGCTGCGGTCGTAGGCCGAGTCGACCGGGCGGCCGGCCCAGCTGCCCGTGACATGGGCGGTGGCCGGGCCGCCGTAGAGCATGGTGCAGGTGGTGCCGGGGGCGACCGGGGCGAAGGCGTCGCGTCCCCAGCGGGTGTTCCGGTCGAGCGCCTGGCAGGCCCCGTTCACGTCCGGGTGACTTCCGGCGCCCGGATGGCAGGACAGCTCGTACGTCCCGGTCCGCCCGTCCCCGGCGTGCCGGACGGTGACGGTGAGGTGGTCGCCCTGGCCGGCGGCGGAAGCGGCGGGCAAAGCGGGGAGGGATCCGAGAACGGCGGCGACGGCCCCGAGGGCGCCCCGCACGGCGAAGTGAGACATGCCCTGCCCAACGCGCCGCCGGCCCGGACGTTGCGCGGCGCCCCGACCACGGGAAGGCCTTTGCCCTGTGACCCGGCTGCCTAGTACCGTGGGAGCCGATTGGTGACAGCACGCTCGACTGTGTCATCATCTGCACGCACCACTCGCGCTCGCGCGGGCGGCTGTGCTGGAGGCGTCGCCTAGTCCGGTCTATGGCGCCGCACTGCTAATGCGGTTTGGGACTTCAATCCCATCGAGGGTTCAAATCCCTCCGCCTCCGCACCTGACTCAGGGAGCCCCGACCATTCCGGTCCGGGCTCCCTGAGTCGTTCATGGCCCAGATTCAGTGTTTCCGCAGCTCACAAGGGGTGCGGCTAACGGATTTCACATGGCGGCGGCAGTCATGTAATGTTCTTCCTGTCGCCGCGAGCGGGCCGGAAGGGCCGGGAACGAAGACGAAAAAACAAGAGAACAAGCACTCGTAGCTTAACGGATAGAGCATCTGACTACGGATCAGAAGGTTGCAGGTTCGAATCCTGCCGAGTGCACACAGGTCAAAGGCCCCGCCGGTTCATCCGGCGGGGCCTTTGACATCAACCGCTGACATCAACGCGGCTGGAAGCGCTGCTCACTCCTCGGTCTCAGGCTCCTGATCTTTCTGTGAATCTCCCATCGGGCCTTCCAGTCCAAGAACGTCGTCCATCCGATCGGCGGCAGCCTTGAGTGTCGTGTCCATGGCATAGGCGTATGTCCAGCGTCATCGTGATCGTGCTGCGCCCCAGCGTTTCCATGACCGTGTGCGCGTCCACACCCTGCGCGAGCAGCAGAGAGGCGCACGTGTGCCGGAGATCGTGCACGCGCACCCGGCGTACGCCGGCGTCCCGGCACAGGATGGTGAGCATCCGGTTCAGACTGCGGGGGTCGGTGACGCGGCCGGTAGTGGTGGTGAAGATCAGTCCGTTGGGCTGCCCCCGGTGCGGGCTGCCACTTCTTTCCCGCGACCTTGCGTTCCCGCTCCTGCTGGGCCTGGTGCCGCGCAAGGGCCTGCACGCAGGTCTTCGGGAGTGACACGTTACGGACCAGCTTGTTGGCTTCACCTGGACAGTGAGGCGACCTGGACCTTGGCAGTTGATGGCGATCGCAAGGGTCTCGCCCGCCTTGATCCCACCGGGAATCGGGTAGATGGCGTCGCTTTTGACCGCAGTGTCGCTGACCAAGGCCGTAATTCCGTCAGAACTGATCGTCGGTGCCTTGTGGACGGAAGGACTGAGAGGATCCGACGTTGCACTGTCCGACGACGGGATGGGTGATGGAGTGGTACCTCGGACAGGGTGGGTTGCCGAGGTGCTTTCGTGATGACCGGAGCTGCAACTTGCTGTCGCCAAAGCGGCAGCAAACACACAACCGGCTAGGCGGACGGACCGCCGCATGGTCGCCATCAGGCGTTCGACTCCCAGATGTACCAGCCGACGTAATGAGGGGTGTAGCTCGTGACGTTGCTCTTCGAAGTGATTTTGCAGTTTTCGGTTATTACGTAGCTCGTGCCCTGGGTCCGTACACGGTAGACGCCGTACGAAGCGTGGGTAATCTTGTGTGCCGGAGTGTCAGCCTGTATCGAATTGCCCAGCCTTGCTGTCATCGAGGCTGACAGGCTCAAGTCCCACTTGGCCTCGACCTTACCGATCATGGCCTCCACGCTGACGGAAAGATGCCCGGTATACGTCACCCCCACCGTGCCGGAGACCTCGGAAGTGAAGGTCGACTTGGCGTTGTGTGGAGTGTTGTTGGTGTTGGCCTGGGGAGCGCCGACGCCCTTGTGATGGTCCCCGCCCTTGTTGGTGGGAGTGTAGACACGCTGTACCTCGCACCTCTGGGCGCCCGGGTGGTTGCCGTCCCCAGTGCTGTCGCTGCGCGGAATATCGGGCTCAACGTTCACCTGGTCTGCGGGGACGTCCACGAGGTCCGTGTCCGCCGGATCAGTTTCTTGCGGCGGCGCGTTGTTGATCACTGCGCCAGTGTCGGTGGGCGTGTCATCTGCAGATGCGATGCCTCCTCCAGCCCCCAGCGCGATGAGCAGCGCGGCAGAGGCGATGGTTCCAGCACGCTTCGCAGCGAGATGCATGTTCATCTTTTCGCCGTCTCTCCCCCGTGGGAGATGGCATGCCCAGAACACTCATCTATGGCTCTTCAGTTGGTCAAGTAAATGCGAACGATTTGAGGGAGATCTGAGACGCGTAATCAAGGGTTGTTCATCAGTTGCTCAAGAAATGGGAAAGCGGCCCCGATGTGGCGGACATTGGGTATGGCCGGTACACGAGCAGTGGTGAGCGTTTATGGAGCTTTTCAAGCCGCTTGGCCGACCGTAATGGCCGGAACCGCTACGTGAAGGGTGCCCCGCACGACAGCGTGCGGGGTTCCCGTCTGCCAGGTCGGGCCTGGCGGTGTGGAGACTGAGTGCGCGAGCCTACGACACCCTGGATCAGGAAACTCTGGCCGCCCTGGATGATCTGACGCTTCGGGGCTGGTGTGTGGAGCAGGGCACGCGTGTTGTTGCCCTCCTGCTGCGCCTTCCGGAAAGGCTTCCCGTCTCACAGATGGTTCCTAGTCTCCTTAGCCAGAATTCTGGGGAGTCCTTTCGAGACTTGGGCCTCTACGATGAGGTATGGCAGTGTGTCAAGCCGTCCTTTGCCCATTCTGTTCCTGATGTACTGCGTCGAGGGTACGTGGAGGTGCTGCTGTGACACCGACACCGGATGTACCCATGCCTGACCCGTCAGACAAGGACGCGGTTCGCGCCTGGATGAGGCATATTCGTAACCTTCGGGCTCACGGATCACGCGAAAAGCCGCGCACACCAGCCGAATTTGCCGCGATTCAACGGAGCCGACTACTAAAATCCGTAGAGGTTTCTATAGAGGAGACACGGCGCCGCCTTGATGTGGCGTTGACTGGATCACCTACCGCCCAACACAGTCCCGGTTTCAACGCTCGGATCGTTCCTAACTAATCTCCAGGAATCGGTTTCTGCCGTCGCTCAAGCCCTGACAGGGCGAGCGACCAGATTTGCATCGATTCCTCGCGATATTCGCGAAGCAACCGCCCTAAGCGCGGCTGCTACTTTTCTTCGGCACCCCCCAAGACCATGCGATAGCGCTTCATTTCCGCTGCTGTGCGAAAAGGGCAAGGTTTTGCCCACGATGAACGAGATACACATGTCGGGGAACCACTCCACTAGTTCTCTGCATTTCACTTCGGAGCCCGGCGTCACGTGGTCGTTCGCAGTCGGCTGGGATCCTGATCCGCCCAAGCAGCAGTAAGTCGTCCGCCTCGTCACCAGCTCGACCGGAGTCCCATGGTGCTTTTCGAGCTGGCCGCCGGCGTAACCGCCTAGTCACCGGCCAGTGGCACCGGCGGGCGCGACGCTGAGGCGATCCGTCTACCAAGGCAGACAGATCCCGTGCCGATTTCGTGCAGAACGGGCGGCGACTCACGGGGAACCGCAGGGCCGAGCGGGGCGACGAGATGAGACCGGCCTAAGTGCGGACCACGCAGGTCACGCCCGTGATCGTCCAACCTCGCTCCTTAAAGCGGGTGTTGGTTGCCTCGTTGTCCTGGTCATTGTCCAGTGCGCCCACGGCCACCACCGTTCATGGAAGTATGCGCATCCCGTCTGACCTGCCCTGCGGACCCCTGCGAACGCTCCCGGACAGTCGCGCGGACAGTTGGAAAGCGTGTTGGGGAGAATCCGTCGAATCCGTTTGGGCGATCGGGGCACGCCAACATGCGATGTACCGCGCGCGACCTGCGGAAACGGTGCACCAGCCTGACATCAACCGGTGACATCAACAGTCACGCACGCCAGCGCACAAGGGCAGACCGCTGTCCGTCGAACGTCGCGGATTGGCAGTGCTGAGAAGATGGTCAGCGGCTGGCCCATCCGAGGTGAACACGCCTACGGTCAGAAGGTTGCAGGTTCGAATCCTGCCGAGTGCACAGCAGACCAGAGGCCCTGTGGAGAGACCCACAGGGCCTCTGACTTTTGCCCTGACGGCAGTGTCCGACGGCAACCGTTTCCGCGAGCGGGCGAGCGGTTCACTCGGACGCTCCGAGGACACTCGCCGGACCGCCGTCTCGTCCGGCCCGTCGCCGACACCCTCAGTCCACCTCGAGGCGGGACGGTCGAAGCTGGACCCCCGACTGCCCCCGTACCGTAGAGGTCAGGCCCTTCGCACCTGGCTGGAAGTTCCAGGTGTCCCGCTCCCATTAGTGGTACGCGAAGTCATTGAGACCGAGCCGGTGCAGCACGGCGCCTTCGCGGGCGGCGGCGAGCGCCGTCCAGGGTTGGGCGGGCTCAGTCGGGCGTAGACGGTTCAGAGGCCGTCGGCCGGCGTCACCTGTCTCTTCCGGGGCTTCGTGGGTCCCGCCTCTGCCGGGGCACTCTCCTCCACCAGGCCAGACCCATGGGCAGGCCTCCCGGAGCCCGAATCCGTGATGAGTCAGTGCTGTCACATCATCAGGACCCCAGAAGCGACGGTGTGTTGTGTCGACACGGTGCTGAACCCATGGGCCGTGCAAGCCGTCGGGCATCCCCACTGGCAGGCGACGCCATGCCGTCGCAACTCTTCCGGCCTCAATACAGCTCTTTTGGGCGCGGGAGTGATTTATTGAGGTAAGTGAAGTTATGTCTGGATTACGTGCGATGTGTTGCGAGCTCGGCGGCAGCCACCCGACCGAGCCGCATCGAGCGCTCGGAAGCCTGGCGACCGCGTTCAACGGTGACAAGAAAGGACTGGTCCATGGCAGTGGATGCCACCCCCTCCGCTCCCCCTGGCAGACGCCGAAGGCTGAGATTCAGAGCGACTGTCGTCACGCTGCCCGTGGTCGCGTTGCTGATGTCGATCACGTTGATCTCGAACCTCGCGAGCGCAGCTGAGGCCCCGGTGGGGCTGGGAACCGACCTGAGCTACGCGGTCTTGGCCGGTTCAGCGGTCACGAACACGGGCCCTACGGTCGTCAACGGCGACCTGGGAGTCAGTCCCGGCTCCTCGGTGACGGGCTTCCCGCCCGGAATCGTGAACGGGGTGCAGCACGTCGCCGATGCCGCCGCCGCTCAGGCCCAGTCCGATCTGACCACTGCCTACAACGACGCGGCCGGCAGAACACCGACCACCATCCTGACCTCCCCGGGCGACATCGGCGGACTCACGCTGACGCCTGGCGTCTACAAGGCTTCGTCGTCGCTGAACCTCACCGGGACGGTCACTCTTGACGCCCAGGGTGACCCCAACGCCGTCTTCATCTTCCAGATCGGCTCCACTCTGATCACGGCGCCGGCGAGCAACGTCCTGCTGGTCAACGGGGCACAGGCCTGCAACGTGTTCTGGCAGGTGGGGAGCTCGGCCACCCTTGACACGAATTCCTTCTTCAAGGGCAACATTCTGGCCCTGACGTCCATCACGGTGAATACCAACGCCGCGGTCGAGGGTCGGGCGCTGGCGCGTAATGGCGCGGTCACCCTGGACAGCAACGTGATCACGAGGGCGGTCTGCATGACGGGCCCGCCCGGTCCGTCTGGGCCTCCTGGGCCGTCTGGGCCTCCTGGGCCGTCCGGGTCTCCCGGTCCGTCTGGGCCTCCTGGGCCGTCTGGGCCTCCTGGGCCGTCCGGGTCTCCCGGTCCGTCTGGGCCTCCTGGGCCGTCTGGGCCTCCCGGTCCGTCCGGGTCTCCCGGTCCGTCTGGGCCTCCCGGTCCGTCTGGGCCTCCTGGGCCGTCCGGACCTCCTGGGCCGTCCGGGCCCCCTGGGCCGACCAAGTCCCCCAAGCCTCCCAAGCCGACCAAGACCCCTAAGCCTCCCAAGCCGACCAAGACCCCCAAGCCGACCAAGACCCCCAAGCCTGGCCACCAGGGTGGTTGGAGCTAGGACGACGGCCACAAGGGCTGGAAGAGCACCACAAGTGTCGCGGTTCTGGCCCCGGCGCGGTTGCGTCGGGGCCATGCTGTCGGCATACGGGGCGAGTGGCCCGGGGAGCCGGTCGTGCGCGCCGCGAGCAGTGGCCTTGACGCGTGGAAGAAAGCCGGCGGACCCCGTGTGACCACGACCCCCGATCAGAAGGTCGCGGGTTCGAATCCCGCCGAGTGCGCACAGGTGAGAGGCCCCGGAGAGATCCGGGGCCTCTTGCGTTTCCGGGATGTGCGGCGGCCGCGATGAGGGCTGGCTCAGGTGTTGGGGCGCTTGCCGTGGTTGGCCTTCTTCTTCTTGCGGGCGCGCCGCTTGTTCGCTCGCTTGGCCATGGTGCATACCTCCCTGATTCGGGATCTTCCACCCTCGGTCAGTCTAGATTCGGCCCGGGGTGCCCGCATCGGGGGTGCCGCGGACACCTCTCCCGCGTACCGGCGCCCCGGAACGCTGTCCGCCGTCCGTTCCGGATTTCTCTGACTATTATCAGAGAATGGAGCGAGAGCAGATCGATGCCGTGCGCAGGTTCAACCGGGTGGTCACGCAGCGGGTCGGTGCTCTGGACGACGCGTATCTGTCGCGGGACCGTTCGCTCGGCCTGTCGCGCCTTCTGTGGGAGATCGAGCCCGACGGATCCGAGGTGCGCGTTCTCCGCTCGCGACTGGGTCTGGACTCCGGCTATCTGAGCCGGCAGCTGCGGCGACTGGAGTCGGACGGCCTGGTGACCACGGACCCGGACCCGCAGGACGGACGGGTGCGGAAGGTACGGCTGACCGGCGCCGGCATCGCGGAGCGGGCGGTGCTGGACCGTGCGTCGGACGGGCTCGCGGAGTCGGTCCTCGGTCCTCTGACCGATGGTCAGCGGGGGCGCCTGGTGACGGCGATGGCGGAGGTGGGGCGGCTGCTGCTGGCCTCACAGGTGCGGATCGAGATCACGAGCCCGCGCGACCCCGACGCCCGGTACTGCCTGCGTTCCTATTTCGAGGAACTGGGACGGCGCTTCGACACCGGCTTCGACCCCGCCCGGAGCCTGTCGGCGAGCGACGAGGAGATGACGCTGCCGGACGGACTGCTGCTGGTGGCGAGCGCGCAGGGTACTCCGGTGGGGTGCGGGGCGCTCAAGCTCCATCCCGGGACGCGGATCGCCGAGGTGAAGCGGATGTGGACGTCCCCGGACGTGCGCGGCCTCGGCCTCGGCCGCCGCATCGTCGAGCGGCTCGCGGACGAGGCGGTCGACCGCGGCATGAAGACGCTACGGCTGGAGACGAACCGCACGCTCGCGGAGGCCAGACGCCTCTACGAGACCGCGGGATTCGTGGAGGTCGAGGCCTTCAGCGCGGAGCAGTACGCCGACCACTGGTTCGAGCGGGACCTCGAACGCTGACGGGAGCGGCCCGGTCCCCGTGGGCAAGGCAGTCGAGAAGAAAAGCAGTCTGGGATATACGAACCTGATTGGGCCGGAAACGCCAGGTCAGCGGCATGATGTGAGGGTTCGCTTGTGGATCTGTGCCGACAACCACAGCGAAACGGGCCACGCGTAGGCTCATACTGAGCCATGACAAAGCCTGCGGCGCCGAAGCGCCATCTGCCCACCAGCCCCTTCAAGGCCCCGGTCGCGCCGGCCCCCAAGCACTTCTCCGTGGGCGACCAGGTCACTCATGACGTGTACGGACTCGGCCGGGTGATCGGTGTCGAGGACGGAACCGCGGCGCTCGTGGACTTCGGCTCGGCGCAAATGCGGATCCTGAGCCCGTACGCCAAGATGACCAAGCTGTAGGACCGCTGTGCCCGGTCACGGCACGCCAGGTCCCGTCAGGGACCTGTAACGAAAGGCAGACCTCTCATCGACTCGACGTCGCTGTTCTCCGCCGTGGAAGGGCAACCCCGCCGCTCCACCGCAGTATCGCCGCCTCCGACGATCAAGCCCTTCCAGGCCCCGGACTTCGGAGAGGACGAGATCTCCTGGTCCGAGGTCGCGCAGGAGCCCGACCAGGGCACGCCTGCGGCCCGCTCCAAGGCTGCGTAGCACCGACAGCAAAGGCCCCGGGTTCGTCCGGGGCCTTTGGCGTTGCGGGGGCGGCGAAGTGACCGCCTGTTTCCGGCCTGCGAGGGGTGGCCGGGGCGGACCGTGAGGTAGGTCCACCCGGTCCATGTGCTGCCGGTCCGGGCGCCCATGGACGGTGGGGTGTAGCGGGCGCGCACGCGGTAGCGGTCGTTGCTCGTGGAGGGCTTGAGGGACCGGCCGTAGCCGTACGAGCCGTCGGCGTACAGGAGGACGCAGCTCTTCGAGGTCACCTGTTGCCAGGACCCCGCGTGGCAGTGCTCGACGTACACCGACGCGCAGCCGCTGGACTGGCGCGGCGTGACCAGGTTCGTCGAAGCCCATGTTCACTTCGGGCTTGCAGAAGACCTGACAGGCGCTGGAGCCGATGCGGGTGGTCGAGAGCGGCCACTGCAGCTGCGTCCGGGCCGTCGGCGTGGGCGTCGTGGCGGTGGTCACCGTGCGTGCCGCGTAGCGGTGGTCACCGGCGAACGAGGCGCTCAGGACGGTGTTCCGGGTGATCTTGTACGACGCCGCGACCGGGAGGTGGGCCGTGGCTCACGCCGTGGCGGGGACGCCGGTGCGGCCGCGGAGGGTCCGGCCGCGCAGGACGATGATGCCCAGCCGGACGACGGCCTCGCTGACGGCCATGAGGACCAGGGCGGCGACCCATGCCTGTGCGCTGGTGATGTCGTGGGCGGCCGAGAAGCGGGCTATGCGGGTCTCGCCGGAGGCGTGCGAGGTCCAGACCGCGAAGCCCAGCCGGAAGCCCATGCTGAGTACCCACAGGGCCGCCGCGCCCAGGGTCGCCTTGACCCGTACGTGCCCGTCCGCGAAGCGGACCCGGGTGAGCAGGCCGCCGGCCACGCCGCAGGCGATGCCGATCCCGGCGAACGCCGCTGTGAGAACGAGGTCGTTGCCCGCTGTCGGGATGTCGTGCAGGTAGCTGGTCGCCACCCAGGTGATCAGTCCCAGCGGCAGCAGCAGTCTGAAGGCCGTCAGTCTCTCCTCCCGCATCTGCCTGATGACCACGAGGATGAGTGCCACATCGATGATCCAGTCCGAAATCGTCATGCCTCGACTATCCGGTTCCGGCCCCGTCCGGCACGTGGACCCATGGGTGGAAGCAGGGTGGAAAACGGGTGGATGCGGCTGCTCTACCCGGGGGAGGACAGCCGTTGCAGGGATTCGTGGGCGAGGCTCGTCGCGCGGGTGAACCAGTCGGTGAGGGTGGCCAGTTCGTCGGGTGTGTAGTCGGCGAAGAGATCGGTGAGGCGTCGGTAGTGGTCGGCGTACACCGTTCCGACGCGGCTGACCGCGTCCGGGACCGCGGCCACCCGGACCCGGCGGCGGTCGTCGGGATCGGGGCGCCGGGTCACGTAGCCCGCGCGTTCCAGGCGGTTGAGGATGCCCGTCACCGCGCCCGTCGTCACATGGGCCCGGGCGGCCAGGTCGCCCGCGGTCAGCAGGTCCTCGCCCGCCTCCAGGACGAAGCCGAAACAGGTGAGGTCCGTGACGCTGACCCCGAGCCGCCGGGCCAGCTCCTGCTGGCCGATCAGATGGGCCGCGATGAGGTGGTCCATCGCGGACAGCGCGCGGGCGGGGTCCGCGGGCGGTCGCGGCTTGCCGTGCATGGGCGTTCCCGATTCCTTGGAGATGCGCCGGTCCTCTGGCGAATTCCCTTAGCGTGTGAGAGATATAGGGGGTAAATTTCTAAGCCAGTGAGAGAGTCTAGTCGTCCTCGCGCCGGACGCCGTGTCTGCGCCGCCGGTGAAGTCACCGCTGCCTGGGAAGGGGAGGCGGGTAAGTGAGTCTGCACGATGAAGGTCACACGGTTGCGGGGTGGACGGGTACCGCGATCGCGACCGCGGGAAGCGGTCTGCTGGGGTGGGGGGTGTGTGCCGTCTCGGTCCCGGCCCTGGTCGCAGGAGGCGCGGTGACCGCCGTGAGCGTCCTGGTCACCTGGTATCTGCACCTCGCGGGCTGGGGCAAGCCGCCCGGCCCCCGGCCCCGGGCGCGGTGGGCCCTCGGCGCCCGGGACACCGGCGCACGCGACGGCCACCCCGGATGCGTGGGGTGCCGGCTCGCGGGCCGGGGGCGGCGTGCCGGGTCGGTCCTCGAACCGATGGCCACCGCGGGGGAGGCCGATCCGGCGACCGCCCGAGCAGGGGGCTGACCGGGAGCCGGCACCCAACGCCGGGCCCCGCTCGGCCCTGCTCGGCTCCACCCCGCTCCACCCCGCTCCACCCCGCTCCACCCGGCCCGCCCCGCTCCGCCCGCGTTGTCAGTGCCGCCCTCTACGCTCGTGAGCGATGGCACAGGTGTGGAGATGTTCGGGGCTGCGGTGGTCGGACGACGGGCCCGTGCTGATGTGGAGCGGCGGGCGGCGCAGTGTGCTCGGGCCGGGCAGGCGCGTCGCCTTCCGTACGGCCGGCGGAGGCGGGGCGCGGGAGTGCGTGGGGGCGCGCGGGCACCCCTGCGCGGTCCGCGCGTCCGTGTCCGGGCGGAGTACCGGCGCGCGCTGCGAGGAGTGTGCCCGACTGGACCGGGCCCACTCGGTGGCGGCCGACGGCATCGCCGACGACCCGCGGCCGTACCACGTGTATCTCGCGTGGTTCGGGCCCGGGATGGTCAAGGTCGGGATCACCGCCGTCGAGCGCGGGCCGGCGCGGCTGCTGGAACAGGGGGCCGTGTGCTTCAGCTGGCTGGGCGCCGGGCCGCTGATGGCCGCGCGGCGGGCCGAGGAGCTGTTGCGGGCCGCGCTCAAGGTGCCCGACCGGATCCCCTACGGCGCCAAGCGCGTCGTACGGGCCGCTCTGCCCGGGAGTGACACCGAGCGGGCCGCCGAAGTCGTCGTGGCGCACGCGCGAGCGCTGGCGCTCGGGGCGTGGCCGGAGGCGCTCGTGCCCGAGCCCTGCCAAGTCGTGGACCATGTCCGGGTGTTCGGGCTGGACGCGGCGCCCGCCGCCGTCGGTGAGGTGGTCGAGCTGGTCCCGGGCGGTGTGGTCAGCGGTGAACTCGTCGCGGCCGCCGGCCCGGATCTGCATCTCGCCACCCGGCGAGGCGTCGTCGTCCTTGACACGCGCTTGCTGCCCGGGTGGGAGCTGGCCGCCGCCGGGGCGGAGGACGAGGGTGAAATGAGCGTGCCCGTACGCGAGTTCACGGCACCCCAGGAGGGGCTGTTCTGAACCGCGGCGGACACCCGGAACGGACCTGCCGAGGACCGCCAGGAGTAGTCCGGAGCCGTCCGGCAGGCGCTGCGCGGGCCGCCCCGTTACGCTCTCACCAGCGGTTCGCCGAGGTCTCGTCGGCGGGCCGGGACGCACACCGGACGTACACGGTCCGCACAGCCCGGAGGGCGGGCACGGGTACGGTTCCGTGCGTGGGTGAGGGGACTCCCAGGCGTTCCCTGAGAGGTACCTGTGTGTTTCTCAGGGAAAACACAGATTGCCGAAAGCGTGTTCTCAGAGGACCCCGACAAGGTGTCCGCCATGACCACGACCTCGCCCCAGGGGCGCACCGAACTGCTGAGGCCGGACGGGAGCCCCGTCCGAGTGCTTGTGGTGGACGACGAGCTGTCGATCACCGAACTCCTTTCCATGGCCCTGCGTTACGAGGGCTGGCAGATCAGGAGCGCGGGTGACGGCACGGGTGCCGTCCAGACCGCCCGGGAGTTCCGGCCCGACGCCGTCGTCCTCGACATGATGCTGCCCGACATGGACGGCCTCGCCGTTCTCGGTCGCCTGCGGCGCGAACTGCCCGACGTGCCGGTGCTGTTCCTCACCGCGAAGGACGCGGTGGAGGACCGGATCGCCGGTCTCACCGCGGGCGGCGACGACTACGTCACCAAACCCTTCAGCCTCGAAGAGGTCGTGGCACGGCTGCGCGGGCTGATCCGCCGCTCGGGCGCCGCCGACCGCCGGTCGGAGTCGGTGCTCGTCGTCGGCGACCTCACCCTGGACGAGGACAGCCACGAGGTCTCGCGGGCGGGTGACTCGATCCACCTCACCGCCACCGAGTTCGAGCTGCTGCGCTTCCTCATGCGCAACCCGCGGCGCGTGCTCAGCAAGGCCCAGATCCTGGACCGTGTGTGGTCCTACGACTTCGGCGGACAGGCCAATGTGGTCGAGCTCTACATCTCGTACCTGCGCAGGAAGATAGACGCAGGCCGGGAGCCGATGATCCACACCCGGCGTGGGGCCGGTTATCTGATCAAGCCCGCCGCGTCATGAGCGGGCGACGACGGCCGCGGGCGCAGAAGCGACTGGTAGGTCAGCCGCGCACACTGCGGACCCGGCTCGTCGTCGTGTCCGTGACCCTGATCGCCGTGGTCTGCGCGGTGATCGGGACCGTCACCACCCTGGTGCTGCGCGACCACCTGTACGGGCAGCTGAACGGCAACCTGCGCGAGGTCGCGCTGCGCGCGGCCGGCGGACCCGTGGGCGGCTTCGACGGCAAGGGCGACCCCCCGGGCGGCAACGTCCCCACCCTCAAGCCGAAGCAGACGAAGGGCCTCGGCGACTTCGTCACCCAGGGGCCGCAGCCGCAGCGGACCGTCGCGGCCCAGGTCGAGAACGGGTCGATCACCAGCGGCAAGGTCGGCACCAAGGAGAACAACTCCGCCGGCTTCACCCAGATGACCCCCGAGGATCTCGACGAGGCCCAGATCAAGGCCCTCGGTTCCGTCTCCCAGGACCAGCGGGCGCACACGGTCGACCTCCCGGGCCTCGGCACCTACCAGGTCCAGTACGTCGTGGGCAACAACGGCACCTTCTACGTCGGCATCCCGACCTCCGACGTGGACGGCACGATCAACACCCTGATCATCGTCGAGATCAGCCTCACCCTCTCCGGTCTGATCGCCGCCTGCCTCGCCGGCACCGTCATGGTCGGCGTGGCGACCCGCCCGCTGCGCAGGGTCGCCAGCACCGCCACCCGCGTCTCCGAACTCCCCCTGCACACCGGCGAGGTCAACCTCAGCGAGCGGGTCCCGGAGGCGGAGTGCGACCCGCACACCGAGGTCGGCCAGGTCGGCGCCGCGCTCAACCGCATGCTCAACCACGTGCACGGCGCCCTGCACGCCCGCCAGCAGAGCGAGATGCGGGTACGGCAGTTCGTCGCCGACGCCAGCCACGAGCTGCGCACCCCGCTCGCCTCCATCCGCGGCTACGCCGAACTGACCCGGCGGGGCCGGGAGGAGGTCGGGCCCGACACCCGGCACGCCCTCGGCCGTATCGAGTCCGAGGCCGGCCGGATGACCCTCCTGGTCGAGGACCTGCTGCTGCTCGCCCGGCTGGACGCGGGCCGCCCGCTGCAGTTCGAGCACACCGACCTCATCCCGCTCGTCGTCGACACCATCAGCGACTCGCGCGCGGCCGGCATGGACCACAACTGGCGCCTCGACCTGCCCGACGAACCGGCCCTGGTGGCCGCCGACTCGGCCCGGATCCAGCAGGTGCTGGTCAACCTGCTCGGCAACGCGCGCAAGCACACCCCGCCGGGGACCACCGTCACCGCCCGCATCCAGCGCCGCGGGCCCTGGCTGTGCGTGGACGTCGAGGACAACGGGCAGGGCGTTCCGCCGGAGCTCCTGCCGCACGTCTTCGAGCGGTTCGCGCGCGGCGACTCCGCGCGCTCGCGGTCCAGCGGGTCCACCGGTCTGGGGCTCGCCATCGTGCAGGCCGTCGCGTCCGCGCACGGCGGTGCCGTCACCGTGGACAGCGTCCCCGGCTGCACGGTGTTCACCCTCTACCTGCCCGCGCTCGCCCCCGCGGCCCCGCAGCCGGACCCCGAAACGAACTGGCAATCGCACTCACAGGCCCAGCACAGTGCCACCACATGGGTGCAACAGGGCGCCTGACCAGAGTCGTTCCCATGCGAACCGACTCTTCCGGCACCCTGCCGGCGCGGGAGCACCTCCCGGCCGGAGACGCCGGCACGCCTGTCCTGGACGTAGTGATCCCCGTCTACAACGAGGAGAAGGACCTCGGCCCATGCGTCATCAGACTGCAAGACCACCTCAAGCGCACCTTCCCGTACGCGTTCCGCATCACCGTCGCGGACAACGCGTCCACGGACACCACTCCCCAGGTGGCGAGGCGACTTGAGGCGGAGCTGGCCGAGGTCACGTCGTTCCGGCTGGAGCAGAAGGGCCGCGGACGTGCGCTGCGGACCGTCTGGTCGGCCTCGGACGCACCGGTCCTCGCCTACATGGACGTGGACCTGTCGACCGACCTGAACGCGCTGCTGCCCCTGGTGGCGCCGCTCATCTCCGGCCACTCCGACCTGGCGATCGGTTCCCGGCTGGCCCGCTCGTCACGCGTGGTGCGCGGCGCCAAGCGGGAGTTCATCAGCCGCTCGTACAACCTGATCCTGCGCGGCTCGCTGCAGGCCCGCTTCTCGGACGCGCAGTGCGGCTTCAAGGCGATCCGGCGCGATGTCGCGCGGGTGCTGCTGCCGATGGTCGAGGACACCGGCTGGTTCTTCGACACCGAGATGCTGGTGATCGCCGAGCGCGCGGGCCTGCGCATCCACGAGGTGCCGGTCGACTGGGTCGACGACCCGGACTCGACGGTGCACCTCGTGAAGACGGCCACCGACGACCTCAGGGGCGTGTGGCGGGTCGGCAAGGCGCTGGCCACCGGTTCGCTGCCGCTGGACCGGATCGCCCGCCCGTTCGGTGACGACCCGCGCGACCGCGACATCCAGGACGTGCCGACGGGGCTGGCCCGTCAACTGGTCGGCTTCTGCGTGGTCGGCGCGCTGTCGACCCTCTTCTACCTGGTCCTCTACAGCCTCTTCCGGGAGTTCTCCGGTTCGCAGATCGCCAACGCGCTCGCGCTGCTGGTGTCGGCGGTGGCCAACACGGCCGCCAACCGGCGCCTGACCTTCGGGGTGCGCGGCCGGGGCGGGGCGGTCCGGCACCAGGCGCAGGGCCTGGTCGTCTTCGGTATCGGCCTGGCGCTGACCAGCGGTTCGCTCGCCGCCCTGAACGCGGCGAGCAGCGACCCCGCGCACTCCACCGAACTGGCGGTGCTGGTCGCCGCCAACCTCGCCGCGACCGTCCTGCGCTTCCTGCTCTTCCGCGCCTGGGTCTTCCCGGACCGGGACGGCAGCCGGGAGGCCTCCTCCACGGTGCCGGCCGCGCACAACCCGTCGTCACCGACGTACACCGCGGTCCCCGGCGGACACCAGTCGCAGGGTCCGCTCCCGCAGCGGCCGGCGCACCCGCCCTGCGCCCAGGGCGCCGGCATGACCACCCGGCTCCGCGCCGACGAAGCCGCGGACGGCACCTGGAGGGACGCCACCACGCAGGTGCAGCCGGTGCGCCCCCATGACACCGATCCGGGGGGTCCCCGATGAGCAGCACCCACACCGGCCGTCCGACCGCCGCGTGGGGCCCGTCCCCCGAAGCCCCCCCGGTGCCCCGGCACGCGCCGGACGTCCAGGACGTTCCCGCCGGGCCGGTGCCGCGGCCGGGCTCGGGCGAGCCCGGGCAGCCCTTCGCCCGCAGACTGTGGCGCGGCCGCCCCGAGGACCCCCGCTGGGCGCGCCCGGCCTTCCTCGGCCTGCTGCTCGTCACCGCGGTGCTCTACTTCTACGACCTGAGCGCGAACGGGTACTCCAACTCGTTCTACTCGGCCGCCGTCCAGGCGGGCACCAAGAGCTGGAAGGCGATGTTCTTCGGCTCGCTGGACGCGGGCAACGCGATCACCGTCGACAAGCCCTCGGCGTTCCTGTGGCCGATGGAGATCGCGGCCCGGATCTTCGGCCTGAACTCCTGGACGATCCTCGGCCCCGAGGTCCTCATGGGCGTCGCCGCGGTCGCGGTCGTGTACGCCTCCGTGCGGCGCCGGTTCAGCCCCGCGGCCGGTCTGGTCGCGGGCGCCGTGCTCGCGCTCACCCCGGTCGCGGCGCTGATGTTCCGGTTCGACAACCCGGACGCGATGCTGGCCCTGCTGATGGCGCTGGCCTGCTACTTCGTGGTCCGCGCGGTCGAGGACGGCAAGACGAAGTGGCTGGTGCGGGCGGGCGTGGCGATCGGGTTCGCCTTCCTCGCCAAGACCCTGCAGGCCTTCCTGATCCTGCCCCCGCTGGCCTTCGTGTACGCGGCCGTCGGCCCGCACACGCTGCGGAAGCGGACCGGCCAGTTGGCGCTCGCGACCGGCGCGCTGATCGTCTCGGGCGGCTGGTGGGTGGCGGTCGTCGAGCTGTGGCCGGCCTCCTCCCGCCCCTACATCGGCGGTTCGCAGGACAACAGTTTCCTGTCGCTGACCTTCGGCTACAACGGCCTCGGCCGCCTCAGCGGCGACGAGACCGGCAGCGTCGGCGGCGGTGGCGGCGGCACCGGCTCCGGGCAGTGGGGTGCCACCGGCTGGGACCGGATGTTCGACTCCGAGATCGGCGGTCAGATCTCCTGGCTGCTCCCGGCCGCGCTGATCCTGCTGGTCGCGGGCCTGGTGGCGACGCGCCGGCTGCGCCGGACCTCGGTGACCCGGGCCTCGTTCCTGGTCTGGGGCGGCTCGCTGCTGATCACCATGGTGGTCTTCAGCTACATGGCGGGTATCTTCCATCAGTACTACACGGTCGCCCTCGCCCCCTACCTCGCCGCCGTGACCGGCATGGGCGCGGGGCTGCTGTGGGAGAAGCGCGCCGAGCTGTGGGCGTCGATCACCCTCGCCGCCGCCGTGGTCTCGGCCGCGGTCTGGGGGTACGTGCTCCTCGACCGCACCTCCGCCTACCTGCCCTGGCTGAAGTGGCTGGTGCTGGTCGGCGGTCTGACCGCCGCGCTCGGTCTGGTCTTCGCCGCCCGGATCAGCCGCCGGCTCGCCCTCGGGGCGGCGGCGGTGGGCCTGGTGGCCGCGCTGGCGGGCCCGACGGCGTACACCCTCAGCACGGTCGGCTCCGCGCACACCGGCTCCATCCCGACGGCGGGTCCGGCGGGCGCGAGCGTGATGGGCTTCGGCGGGGGTGGCGGTCCCGGCGGCGGCCGTGGTGGCTTCGGCCAGGGCGGCCAGGGCGGCCCGAACCAGCAGGGCCAGAACGGCTTCCCGGGTGGGGGCAACGGCACCGGCGGCTTCCCCGGAGGTGGCACGGGCGGCGGCATGCCGGGCCAGAACCAGCAGGGCCAGGGCCAGGGCCAGGGCCAGAACGGCAACGGTTTCCCGGGCGGCGTCCGGATGGGCGAAGGCGGCGGCATGGGCGGCGGCGGAGGAGCCGGCGGCCTGCTGAACGGCGCGGCCGTCAGCTCCGAGGCCAAGGGGCTCCTGCAGAAGGACGCGTCCGAGTACACCTGGGTCGCGGCGGCCATCGGCGCCCAGAACGCGGCGAGCTACCAGCTGGCCACCGACGACTCGGTGATGGCGATCGGTGGCTTCAACGGCACCGACCCGTCCCCGACGCCGGCCCAGTTCAAGAAGTACGTGGCGGACGGCAGGATCCACTACTTCGTCTCCTCCGGCACCGGCACCGGCACCGGCACCGGCGTCGGCAGCAGCAGCGGCACGTCCGCGCAGATCACCGCGTGGGTCGAGAAGAACTTCAAGAAGGTGACGGTCGGTTCGTCCACCTTCTACGACCTGACGCAGCAGGCGAGCGCGGGCTGACAGCGGCCCGGGAATCATGTTGTACGCCGTACAGGAATCCTCCTACGGTGTACAACATGACTTCTCGGGGGCCACCCTCAGGGCTGGCTGATCCTCGGCGTGATCTGTCTGGCGCAGCTCACCGTGCTGCTCGACAACACCGTTCTGAACGTGGCCATCCCCTCCCTCACCCGGGAGCTGCACGCGGCCACCGCGGACGTCCAGTGGATGATCAACGCGTACTCGCTCGTCCAGTCCGGCCTGCTGCTCACCGCGGGCAGCGCGGCCGACCGCTACGGCCGCAGGAGGACGCTGATCACGGGACTCGTCCTGTTCGGCGCGGGCTCGCTGGCCGCGGGCCTGGCCGGCTCCGCGGCCCAACTGGTCGCCGCACAAGCCGGCATGGGCGCGGGCGGCGCACTGCTGCTCACCACGACCCTGGCCGTGGTGATGCAGATCTTCGCCCGGGACGAACAGCCCAAGGCCATCGGCGTCTGGAGCGCCGTCAACGCGCTGGGCTTCGCGGCCGGGCCGCTGATCGGCGGGTTCGTGCTCGACCACTTCTGGTGGGGCGCGGTCTTCCTGATCAACCTCCCGGTCGCGGCGCTGGCCCCGGTGGCGGTCGTCGTCCTGGTCCCGGAGTCGAAGAACCCGCAGGGCGACCGCCCCGACCTCCTCGGCGCGCTGCTCTCCACGATCGGCATGGCCGCACCGGTCTTCGCGGTCATCTCCGGCCCCTCGCACGGCTGGACGTCGGCGCGGGTACTGGGCGCGGCGGCCGTGGCGGCGGCGGCCCTGTCCCTGTTCGCGTACTGGGAGAACCGGATCCCCCACCCGATGCTCGGCGCCCGCTTCTTCCGTGACCGCCGCTTCACGGGTGCCGTCGCGGGCGCGGTGCTCATCACCTTCGGCATGGGCGGCGCGCTCTTCCTGCTCACCCAGCACCTGCAGTTCGTCCTCGGCTACGGCCCGTTGGAGGCCGGCCTGCGCACGGCGCCGCTCGCACTCACGGTCGTCGCCCTCAACTTCTCGGGCCTGTCGGCCAGGTGGGCGGCCAGGCTGGGTACGCCGGTGGCGGTAGCCCTGGGGATACTGCTGATCTCGCTCGGGCTGGTCTCCATCGCCGTAGTCGATTCGAGCGGGTACGGCGGCACGCTGCTCGGTCTGCTGCTGATCGGAGCGGGGTGCGCGATCGCCAACCCGGCCATGGCGCACGCCGTCATGAGCGCGATCCCTCCGGAGAGGGCCGGGGTGGGCGCCGGGATCAACGGCACGCTGGCGGAGTTCGCGAACGGGCTGGGGGTGGCCGTGCTGGGCAGGTGCTGACCTCCTGGGTGGCGTCGGGGAAGTCGCTGTCGGCGGGGCTCGGGGCCGGGCAGTTGGTGGGCGCGGTCGCCATGGTGACCGGGGGGTTCGTGGCGGCGGGGCTGCTCAGGAAGGCGGAGAGGAATGTCGCTTGGGGGGTGTTGCGGCCGTAGCATCGTCGGAAGTGATCGTCGAGGAGGAGGCCGCGATGGCGCGGGCCAGTGTGTGGCTGGGGGAGAAGGCCGGCAAGGGCAGTCGTAGCGGTCAGCCGTCCGGTCTCGACCGGGCCCGCATCACCTCCGCCACCGTCCGGCTCCTGGACTCCGACGGGCTCGACAAGTTCTCCATGCGGCGCCTGGCGGCCGAGCTCAAGGTGACCGCCATGTCCGTGTACTGGTACGTCGACACCAAGGACGACCTGCTGGAACTCGCCCTCGACGCGGCCTTCGGTGAACTGCGCCTGCCGGAGCCGGCCGAAGACGGCTGGCGGGACCAACTACGGGCGCTGGCCACGGAGTACCGCGCGCTGCTGGTCCGCCACCCCTGGCTCTCCCCGCTGGCCGGCCGCTACCTGAACATCGGCCCGCACTCGCTGGCCTTCTCCCGGGCGGTCCAGCAGGTCGTCCGCCGCGCCGGCCTGCCCGCACACGGGGTGACCGGCGCGATCTCGGCCGTCTTCCAGTTCGTCTACGGCTACGGCACCATCGAGGGGCACTTCGCGGAGCGGGTGGCGGCGGCCGGCATGACCGCGGACGAGTACTTCAACACCGCGATGACCGCGGTGACCGAGGTCCCGGGCCCGGCCGCCATCATCGAGGAATCGGCGGACCTCATGGCGGCCAGAGGCGGCGACACGGTCGCCGAGATGCTGGACAGGGACTTCACCTTCGCCCTGGACCTGCTGATCGCGGGAATCGAGGCGAAGGTGACTCGCTAGGCCTCCGGCGTGGCCAGCCGCGCCGGGAAGCCGCCGGTGGCCACCGGACCCCACCTCTGCGGGGTGACCCGGATGATCGACTTGCCCTGCTTCACCATTGCCGCCCGGTACTCGTCCCAGTCCGGATGCTCCCCGGCGATGTTCCGGTAGTACTCCACCAGCGGCTCCACCGACTCCGGCGAGTCGATCACCTCCGCGGTGCCGTCGATCTGGACCCACGGCCCGTCCCAGTCGTCGCTCAGGACGATCACGCTGACGCGCTCGTCCCGCTTGGCGTTGCGGGTCTTGGCCCGCTCGGGGTACGTGGAGGCCACGATCCGCCCGGAGTCGTCGACCCCGCACGCCAGCGGTGACCCCTGGGGGCTGCCGTCGGCACGGCGCGTGAGCAGGATCGCGCGGTGGCGGGGCCGTACGAAGTCCAGCAGTTCGTCGAGGGAGACGGCGGTGTTCGTCGCGATGTTCGGTGCCATGACGTCAGCCTAGGCCGCCGGGCACCGCCCCGCCCGGTCGCTGCCTGTCCCTGCCGGTCCTACGCCTGCGGCAGGGATTCGCCCTGCACCGCCTGGATCTCCAGCTCGACCTTGAGGGTCGTACCGATGGCGGCGATGCCCGCCTGGACGACCTGGTTGTAGTTCATCGCGAAGTCCTCGCGATGCAGCTCGGCCGTCGCCCGGAACGCGGCCCGGGTGCCGCCCCAGGGGTCGGCGCCGGTGCCGAGGTAGGCGAGGTGCAGGTCGACGGGGCGTACGACCCCGCGCATGGCCAGCTCGCCGTGGACCGTCCAGCGGTCGGAGCCGGCCACCGTCAGCCCCGTCGAGGTGTACGTCAGCTCGGGGTACCGCTCGACGTCCAGGAAGTCGGCCGAGCGCAGATGCGTGTCGCGCGTGCCGTTGCCGGTGTCGATGGAGGCGGCCCGGATGACGGCCTGGACGCGGGACTTGGTGACGTCGTCGGGCGCGATCTCGATGGCCGCGGTGAAGTCCGTGAAACGGCCGCGGACACTGGAGATGCCCAGGTGCTGGGCGACCGCGGCGACGGTGGAGTGCGCCGGGTCGACGGTCCACGGGCCGGGCGGCGGCAGCTCGGTGCCGCCCTGCCGGGCGAGCGTGACCTTGCCGATCTCGGCCCGGCCGCCGGCGGTGACGATGGCGCTGGAGGCGGCGGGCGCGTAGCCCACGGCGGTGACGATGACGGTGTACGACCCGGGCGCGAGCGGGTTCGGGTCCCGCACCGTGCCCTCCTCGTCCGCCTCGACGCGCAGCACCTGCGTGCCGGTCATGTCGGTCACCGTGACGACCGCGTGCGACACGGCCCATCCGTCCCGGGTGCGGATCCTGGCGGTGAGTCCCATCCCGAATTCTCCCTGAAAACCGATCTGGAGGAGTGAAAAGGCCTATAAATTGTGCAGATTGCGACGGCCCGGGGCAGCCGATGAACCATCGCTGCCCCGGGCCGGGACGAACTACTCGCCAGGGTGGGAGAGTTCGATGTCGTGCCCGTCGACACCGGCGCCGGTGACGTTCAGGGCGGTGGCGACCGGCGGGTAGCCCGTCGCGATCACGGTGTAGTCGCCGCCGTCCAGGTCGGCGAAGGCGTACGCGCCGTCCAGGCCGGTGGTGGACGTGCCGACCACGTTGCCGGCCGCGTCCACAAGGGTGACGCGGGCATCGGCCAGCGGCCCGTGCGGGGCCCTCACCACACCCTGGAGCTGGGCGCCGGCGTCCAGGTCGACCTCGATCCGGGTGACCCCGGTGGTGCCGATCTGGACCGGCAGCGCGCGAGGACGGTACCCGGCCGCGTTCACCGCGACCGTCACCACACCCGGCACCAGGTCGCCGAAGGCGAACTGGCCCTGCTCACCGCTGGCCGCGGTGGCCAGCAGGTCACCGCGCACGTCGGTGACGATCACCATCGCGTCCTTGACCGGCAGCGCGCTGCCCGCACCGCGCACCACACCGCTCAGCCCGCTGGTGCCGCTGAGCAGGATGTCGTACGGCAGCGAGTCCTCGCCCACCAGGACGGTGGAGGCCTGCGGCTGGTAGCCGTCGGCGGAGGCGATCAGCACGTAGGAACCCGCGCCGGGGGCGTCCAGGCGGTAGGAGCCGTCGTGGCCCGCGACCGCACGGCCCAGCTGGCGGCCGGAGAGCGAGATGAGGGTGACCGCGGCCTGGGCGACCGGGGCGCTCTCGGCGCCGCGCACGAAGCCGTGCACCGGGACACCGACGGAGCCCGCCGACTGCTCGGGGGCGGCGATGGTCGCCACGGCGGCGAACTGCCGGGTGGCCTCCGTGGCGGTGTCCGTGCCGCTGACGACCGGGGCGGCCCAGCTGGGGACCGTCTCCTCGGCGGGAGCCGGCACGGCGGCGGCAGCGGCGGCCGGTGCGGCCTCGATGCCCTGCTCGGCGGCGGCCGCCTGGGCGAGCGCGCCCTTGGTCCGCAACGGGACCTCCTTGATGAACAGGGTGATCAGGAACGCGAGGGCCGCGAGGCAGCCGGCGATCAGGAAGACGTCGGCGATGCCGTGGCCGTAGGCGCTCTGGAAGAGGGTGCGCAGCGGGACCGGCAGCTTGCCCAGGTCCGGGATGCTGTCGCTGGACGAGCTGGAACCGGCCAGCGCGGCCTGGTACTTGTGCGGGAGGCCGGCGGCGCCCTCGGTCACGTAGTGCGTGATCCGGTGGGCCATCAACGCGCCCAGCGCCGAGACGCCGACCGCACCGCCGAGGGAACGGAAGAAGGTGACCGTGGAGCTGGCCGAGCCGAGGTCGGAGGGTTCGACCTGGTTCTGCGTGCAGAGCACCAGGTTCTGCATCATCATGCCGATGCCGAGGCCCAGCAGCGCCATGAAGATCGCCATCTTCCAGTACGCCGTGTCGTACCGGATGGTCCCGAGCAGGCCGAGGCCGGCCGTCACGAGCACGCCGCCGCTGACCAGCCAGGCCTTCCAGCGGCCGGTACGGGTGATGAACTGCCCGGAGACGGTGGAGGAGACGAACAGGCCGCCGATCATCGGGATGGTCAGCACGCCGGACATCGTCGGGGACTTGTCGCGGGCCAGCTGGAAGTACTGGCTGAAGAAGACCGTGCCGGTGAACATCGCGACACCGACGAACAGGGAGGCCAGCGAGGCCAGGGTGATGGTGCGGTTGCGGAACAGCCGCAGCGGGATGATCGGTTCCTTGGCCTTCGACTCGACCAGGATGAAGATCAGACCGAGGACGATCGCGCCACCGATCATCGCGTACGTCTGCCAGGAGATCCAGTCGTACTTGTCACCGGCGAAGGTGACCCAGACCAGCAGCAGCGAGACGGCGGCGGCGACGAAGAACGCGCCGGCCCAGTCGACCTTGACCTCACGCTTGACCACGGGCAGGTGCAGGGTCTTCTGCAGCACGATCAGCGCGACGACGGCGAAGGGGACGCCGACGTAGAAGCACCAGCGCCAGCCCAGCCACGAGGTGTCGGTGATGACACCGCCGAGCAGCGGGCCGCCGACGGTGGCGACGGCGAAGGTGGCACCGAGGTAGCCGGAGTAACGGCCGCGCTCACGCGGCGAGATCATCGCGGCCATGACGATCTGGGCGAGCGCCGACAGACCGCCGACGCCGATGCCCTGGACGACACGGCAGGCGATCAGCATGCCGGCGTTCTGCGACAGACCGGCGGCCGCGGATCCCAGGACGTAGATGACCAGGGCGATCTGGACGAGCGCCTTCTTGTTGTACAGGTCGGCGAGCTTGCCCCACAGCGGGGTGGCCGCGGTCATCGACAGCAGGGCCGCCGTGACGACCCAGGTGTAGGCGGACTGGCCGCCGCCCAGGTCGGTGATGATGTGCGGCAGGGCGTTGGTGACGATCGTGGAGGACAGGATCGCGACGAACATGCCGAGCAGCAGCCCGGATATCGCTTCCATGATCTGCCGGTGTGTCATCGGGGCGGCCTGCTCGACGGAGCCTCCCCCGTGCTTTGCATGGGCCCGCACACCGGCTGGTGTGGTCGTTGCCATGGGCTTCCTTTTCTTACGTCTTACGCGGGTGTACGGGTGGTCGGTTCGAGTACGGGGGTGGTGGGGGCGCGGGCGGCGGAGCCGACCGGGGCCGTGGCGGCGGCCTTCGCGGCCACCGGGAGCGGCTCGGCCGGGCCCGCCGTGGCCGGACGCGGATGGGCGACGGCGGTCCGGCAGTCACCGAAGCTGTCCCGGAGCCGGGTCATCAGCCGGATCAGGTGGTCGACCTCCTCGTCGCTCCAGTCGCCCAGCCGCTCGGTCAGCAGCTCGGTGCTGCGCCGGGACAGGTCCCGCAGCGTCGCCTCGCCCGCGGGGGTGAGGCGCA
Organism: Streptomyces sp. NPDC026515; assembly: GCF_055567595.1. Classification (NCBI taxonomy): domain Bacteria; kingdom Bacillati; phylum Actinomycetota; class Actinomycetes; order Kitasatosporales; family Streptomycetaceae; genus Streptomyces; species Streptomyces sp. NPDC026515. The sequence goes on along the minus strand of NZ_JBVHQD010000008.1, from coordinate 110,081 downwards.
GGATGCGGGACCGCTTGTCCGCCGGATCGGGGGACCGCTCGATCCAGCCGCGTTCGGCGACATGCGCCACGTGCCTGCTGGTCACGGACATGTCCACGGCGAGCAGCTCGGCGAGCTTGCTCATGCGCATGGATCCATAGCGGCCGAGCAGCGTCAGCACGGCCGCGGAACCGGCCGGGCAGTCGTGCGGCAGGATCCGCGCGAGGTCCCGCTTCACAGCTCCGACGGCGCTGAGCTGACGCGCCAGCTCCTCGAACTGCGCCTGCTCCGCCATCACACCTCCCGTATTCGTTGCTTGGGGCAACCATAGAATGCTTGGTTGCCACAGGCAAATAAGCGGGCGGCAATGGGGACAAAAACTTGGCAAAGACAAGTATTGCGATCGTAAACACCCAGGTGGGGCGGCTTGCACTTCGGGGCGGCCCCCCACTTGGGCCGGACCACCGGATTCGCTAGTGTCTCGGGGCATGGCTAACACCCAGGGCCCGCAGGGCAACTACGACCCCGCCGGCAGCACCCAGATGTTCCGCGCGTTCGTCGACGAGGCCCCGCAGACCTCCCAGCAGACGGCGTCCCCCTCCACCGCCTCCGGCGGCCCCCGCATCGGCCTGATCCTCGGCGTCGTCGCCGTGGTGGTCGTGGTCGCGGCGGTGGCCTGGCTGGCACTCAAGTAGTCACCCGCCGCCCGCTCGGCCCCTCGGGCGGTACGAGGGCCGGGGCGGCGGCGCGACGAAGCACCCGGGGTCCGCTGCCCCGGGCTTTCGTCGTGCCCGTACGGATCCGCCGGCTCAGTTCCAGTCGACCGTCACGACCCGGGTCTCGATGTGCATGCCCAGGGGCACGCGCCAGTCGTCCACGCAGATCGTCCAGGTCGCGCTCGTACGGGCGCCGGCCGCGACCGGGGCCGGCACGGGCCGTGTCGATCCGATCGTCGCCCAGTCGATGCCCAGCAGACCGATGATGTGCGTGCCGAGCGTGACCGTGCCGGAACGGACCGCCGTGCCGCCCGAGTTGCGGAACTCGACCGTCACCTTCTCGCACCACCGTTTGTCCGTGGGCTCGCGGGTGGGGGCGCTCCAGGTGAGGGCGGCGGGCGAGGTGTGGCCGGGTGGGGCGGTGCCGGTTGGGGCGCCGGTCGGTGAAGTGGCGGACGGCCGTGACGGGTCCGGTGCCGGCGGAGCGGACTGTCGGGGCCGGGTGTCGTCGTGGCCGGAGGAGCCGGGCGAGGGCGTCGGGGCCGCGGGACCGGCCGGTCCGCCCGCCGTGTCCGCCGTGTCCGCCGGGCCGTCTCCGGCCGGGGGCGACCTGTGCGCCGTCCCCGCCGGGGAGCCGTCCAGCGGGACAAGCGTCACCGATCCCGTGGGTCCCGACGACGTCCCGGGCGGCCCCGCGGTGGCGCCCGCCGCCCCCACCGCCGTATAGCCGCCGCCGTCACCGCCTCCGCACGCCGTGAGTGCCGAGGCCAGGCAGAGGGCGGCCGCCGAAGCCGTGACGGCGCCCCGGCGGCCACTCGGTGTCCTACGGAGAAGCATCGCGCCAGTGTGGCTGACGCTCCGTCAGTAAGGAACCCGTCGGAACCGGTTCAGTCCGCGATCAGGCCCTCACGGAGCTGGGCCAGGGTGCGGGTCAGCAGGCGGGAGACATGCATCTGGGAGATGCCGACCTCTTCGCCGATCTGGGACTGGGTCATGTTCGCGAAGAAGCGGAGCATGATGATCCGGCGCTCGCGGGGCGGGAGCTTGGCCAGCAGCGGCTTCAGCGACTCGCGGTACTCGACGCCCTCCAGGGCCGTGTCCTCGTAGCCGAGGCGGTCGGCCAGCGAGCCCTCGCCGCCGTCGTCCTCGGGGGCCGGGGAGTCGAGAGAGGAGGCGGTGTACGCGTTGCCGACGGCCAGACCGTCGACCACGTCCTCCTCGGACACACCGAGGACCGCGGCCAGTTCGGTGACCGTCGGGGAGCGGTCCAGCTTCTGGGAGAGCTCGTCGCTGGCCTTGGTGAGGGCCAGGCGCAGCTCCTGGAGCCGGCGCGGGACGCGCACCGACCAGGAGGTGTCCCGGAAGAACCGCTTGATCTCGCCGACGACCGTCGGCATCGCGAACGTCGGGAACTCCACGCCCCGTTCGCAGTCGAAGCGGTCGATCGCCTTGATCAGGCCGATGGTGCCGACCTGGACGATGTCCTCCATCGGCTCGTTGCGGCTGCGGAAGCGGGCCGCCGCGTAGCGCACGAGGGGGAGGTTCAGTTCGATCAGGGTGTCCCGGACGTAGGCACGCTCGGGGCTGTCCTCATCGAGTGCGGCGAGACGCAGGAACAGGGAGCGGGACAGGGTGCGGGTGTCGAGGTTTCCCGAGGCCACCGGGGATTCCGGGGTCGGAGGGGTCTCCAGCGCCGGGGCGCCGTCGATGCTGTCGAGCACGTCGATGGCGTCGAGCTCCTTGGGCGCTGCCTCGCTCTTCGTGAGCGTAAGCACCTTCGAGCTGCCCTGGTCTGCGGACATGCCACCCCCTTTGGGTCGCGGGACGGTCGCGGCGACGCCCCTCACGAGGAGCGGCGCCTTCACCTGAATACCGGAGCCGAAGCCCCGGCAAACGCGCTTCCCGCAGAATGTCACATGTCGGCAACACGCTGTAGTGACATGTCGACATGTAAGAACCGAATCGGCCCTGCGTGCAAGGGGTCTGACGTTATTTCGACCCCCAACTGTCGGGAAGTGTGCTGGTGAGCGATTCGCTCGCGACGGTGATGGCTCGATCCTGCTTGCGGTTATGGCCGCGCCAAGTCACCTGAAGCGCGTCTCGGACCGGTAACGGGCCGGCCTGCGGGCGCTGCGCCGGTGCGTGCGGAGGACCGCGCGACGGCGCATGCGCCGTCGCGCTTGGCGGCCTCCGGCGGCTGGGCGGGGGTGCGGGGTGGATGCCGCCGTGGGGCCCGGCGGCGCCGTGGGGGCGCGGTGCGGGGCGGCGCCTGGCAGAGGCCGCGGCGGTGGGCCGGGCTTCGGCGCTGTTCGCCGGGCGCCGTCGCGCGGTGCGGTGCGGCGCGGTGCGGGCTTCGGGGCGGATCGTGGCGTGGGGCTGGAAGCGGGCCCGGGGCGGCCCGCGGTGCGCGGTGCGGGGGCGGGCCGCGAGGCGAGGCTCGGCGCGGGACTCGGGGCAGGGGTGGCGGTGGGTCAGGCCTCGATGCGGTTCGCCGAACGCAGTCGCTGGAAGCTGCGGGCCAGGAGGCGGGAGACGTGCATCTGGGAGACGCCCAGCTCCGCGCTGATCTGCGACTGGGTGAGGTTGCTGTAGTAGCGCAGGAGGAGGATCCGCTGCTCCCGCTCGGGGAGCTGGACCAGCAGATGGCGGACCAGGTCGCGGTGTTCCACACCGTCCAGGGCCGGGTCCTCGTAGCCGATGCGGTCCAGCAGGCCCGGCAGCCCGTCGCCCTCCTGGGCGGCCTCCAGGGAGGTCGCGTGGTACGACCGGCCGGCCTCGATGCAGGACAGCACCTCCTCCTCGCTGATCCGCAGCCGTTCGGCGATCTCGGCGGTGGAGGGGGAGCGCCCGAAGGCGGTGGTCAGGTCCTCGGTCGCGCTGTTCACCTGGACCCACAGCTCGTGCAGCCGGCGCGGGACGTGCACGGTGCGGACGTTGTCCCGGAAGTAGCGCTTGATCTCGCCGACGACGGTCGGCATCGCGAAGGTCGGGAACTGCACGCCCCGTTCCGGGTCGAAGCGGTCGATGGCGTTGATCAGCCCGATGGTGCCGACCTGGACGACGTCCTCCATCGGCTCGTTGCGGGAGCGGAAGCGGGCGGCCGCGTAGCGCACGAGAGGGAGGTTCGCCTCGATGAGCGCCGCCCGCACGCGGTTGTGCTCCGGCGTGCCCGGCTTGAGGTCCTTCAGCTGCCCGAAGAGCACCTGGGTCAGCGCCCGGGTGTCGGCGCCCCGACGCTTCTCCGGGGGCGGCGCGGGCGCCTGGGCGGGGGGCTGGACCGTTCCTTGGGCGGGAGGCTGGGCAGTGGGGGGAGCGGGGGCGGGCGCCTCTTCCTGGGGCGGCGCAGAACTGGCCGACACGGTCAACGCCACCTCTTCATCGGTCAATCATCCGTCAAAAGCGGTCATAGCATCACAAGACATGTGCACCGTGCGCAAGCACCCCATAACGTCGTGTTGAGAGTGAAAGTCGGCAAGTTGGGGCATAACCCACAGAAAAGCCCCCCACCGTTCCCGGTGGAGGGCCTGTCTCCAGAAGCCGTCGCGCGGCCGTCGAGGAGGCGCGGTACGGCTCAGAACTCGTAGTCCGCGATCACCCACGTGGCGAACTCCCGCCACTGCGCGGCGGCCGCCTGGTGGGCCGGGTGCTCCAGGTACCGCTTCAGCGCGTCCGCGTCCTCGACGGCCGAGTTGATCGCGAAGTCGTGGGCGATGGGGCGCTCGGTGATGTTCCAGCCGCACTCCCAGTGGCGCAGGTCCTCGATCTGGCCGCCGAGCGCGGCGAAGGCCGCGGCGCCCGCGACGGCCCGCGGATCGTCGCGCCCGACGCCCTCGTCGAGTTTGAAGAGGACGAGGTGGCGGATCATGGCTGCTCCCGGGGTGGTGCGCTATTTGGCTCCGTCGACGAGCCAGGTCATGAACGATCCGATGGCCTTGGCCGCGTCCGATATGCCCTCGAATCCTATCTGGACGTAATCGGCTGCCTTGGCCGGGTCTGTAATGATCACGTAGAGCGCGAAGACCACGAGCACGTACGTGGCGATCTTCTTGGCATTCACCGCCACCGCGGCCTCCCCTGTGCCTGCCTCTGCCGGCGTGTCTGCGTAGCCTGTGGACCCTGCTGCCGGCCGCGAGTGTAACCTTCACGCCCCCCTCCGCGGCCAACGGCCCGCTGGTCGCGGCCCGTTGCCGGACCAGGGGGCGTGAACGGGGGCGCGCGACGGACGCGGTCCGCGCAGGTCCGGGGATGGACGCAGAAAGGGCCCCGTCTTTCGACGGGGCCCTTCTCCGGCGGTAGCGGAGGGATTTGAACCCTCGGTGACTTGCGCCACACTCGCTTTCGAGGCGAGCTCCTTCGGCCGCTCGGACACGCTACCGAGAGAGACCTTACAGCACGGGGGGCCGTGCTCTGAAATCGCTGTTCGGGGTCCTGGAGCGGCACCGGGAGCGGCCCTCAGCGGTCCCGGAAGAATTCCCTGAGCAGCCCGGCGGACTCCTCCGCCAGGACGCCCTCGACGACTTCGGGACGGTGGTTCAGACGCCGGTCGCGCACGACGTCCCAGAGCGAGCCGGCGGCCCCGGCCTTCTCGTCGCGGGCGCCGTAGACGACCCGGTCGACCCGGGACTGGACCAGGGCCCCGGCACACATGGTGCAGGGCTCCAGCGTGACCACGAGGGTGCAGCCGGTGAGCCGCCACTCCCCGAGGGCCGCGGCGGCCCGGCGCAGCGCGAGGACCTCGGCGTGCGCGGTCGGGTCGCCGGTGGCCTCGCGTTCGTTGTGACCGGTCGCGAGCACCGTCGTACCGTCCGGGGACAGCACGACGGCGCCGACGGGGACGTCCCCGCCCCGGACGGCCTGTCCGGCCTGGTCCAGGGCGAGCCGCATGGCGGCCCGCCAGCGGTCGCGTACCGGGTCCGGGGACCCGGCTGCCTCGTGGGAGGTCAGCGGACGGTCTCCAGGACCTCGGCGGCGCCCAGGACCTCGGCGATCTCGCTGAGCGCGTCGTCGCTCAGCGAGAGCAGCTCCTTCGCGCTCACCCCCAGGTCGTCGAGGATCCCGCTGTCACCGACCGGGCCGGACGGCACGGCGGACGTGTCCGTGTCCTCGTCGTCCTCGGCCTCCGGCTCACCGTCCTCGGTGCCGTCGAGGTCGAGGGCGTCCAGGTCGTCGTCTTCGTCCTTGGGCTCCCTTCCGAGCAGTTCGTCGGTGAGCAGGAGCTCGCCGTACGAGCTACGGGCGGCGGCGGCCGCGTTGGAGACGAAGACCCGGGGGTCCTCCTCGCCGTCCACGCGCACGACGCCGAACCACGCGTCTTCCTGCTCGATGAAGACGAGCACCGTGTCGTCGGCGTCCGGCGCCGATTCCCGGGCCAGGTCGGCCAGGTCCGACAAGGTCTCCACATCGTCGAGCTCTGTGTCGCTCGCTTCCCACCCGTCTTCGGTGCGCGCGAGCAGTGCGGCGAAGTACACCGTGACTCTCCCACTGGTCTTAGGCGTGCCGGTTGGGGGTCCCCCCGGCGGAGGTCATGGGCGGGGAGAGCTGGGCTCCGAGCCCCACCCACTCGGAATCGTGGCAGAAACAAGGCGCTCAGGGGACGTCTTCGGCTCCCTGTGTCTGGCAGTTTTGATCGCACGTATGCAAAGAGACGTCCAGGTAACCGCGTACGGAGTCACCAGCGCACTCGTTGCCGCCACCTGCGGATCGTACGCGGGTTTTCCCGCGGTCCACGCACGGCCTTCCCCCGTGCCGGACCGCAACGCGCGCCAAGCGGTGGATCTTTGCCGAAGGATCCGCTTCACGACTCTCGCCGTTCTCACGGATTTGCCGACTCCTACCAGCGGAACGTCCGCATACGCATGGCGTGTCGCAGCCGGGCCGTCTTGACGCGGCGCGGCTGGACCCGGTCGCGCAGCGCCCTGGCCTCGGCGAGATCGCGCAGGAAGCGGGCGCGGCGGCGACGCCGCTCGGCCTCCGTCTCGCCCTCGGGCGCGCCGTACGCGCGGTCGTCAGGTTCAGGCTGATCAGACACGGTCACACCACCCCAGTCCGGTCACTCCCGCGTTCCCCCGGACGGGGAGTTTGATGCCACCGCGACCTCATGTGGGCCCCGCGCGAGGGGTGCGCGGACGCGGTTACTGTTGTCGGCATGCGTCTCCACGTCGTCGACCACCCTCTGGTCGCCCACAAGCTCACCACCCTGCGCGACCAGCGCACCGACTCCGCGACGTTCCGGCGGCTCGCCGACGAACTGGTCACGCTGCTCGCCTACGAGGCGACGCGCGACGTGCGGACCGAGGCCGTCGACGTCCAGACCCCGGTCTCGCGTACGACCGGCGTCAAGCTCGCCCGTCCCCGCCCGCTGGTGGTGCCGATCCTGCGCGCCGGGCTCGGCATGCTGGACGGCATGGTCCGGCTGCTGCCGACGGCCGAGGTGGGCTTCCTGGGCATGATCCGCAACGAGGAGACGCTCCAGGCGTCCACGTACGCCTCACGGATGCCGGAGGACCTCTCCGGGCGCCAGGTGTACGTCCTGGACCCGATGCTGGCCACGGGCGGCACCCTGGTCGCGGCGATCCGTGAGCTCATCGGGAGGGGCGCGGACGATGTGACGGCGGTGGTCCTGCTGGCCGCGCCGGAGGGCGTCGAGGTCATGGAGCGGGAGCTGGCGGGGACGCCGGTCACGGTCGTCACGGCCGCCGTCGACGACCACCTCAACGAGCACGGCTACATCGTCCCGGGCCTGGGCGACGCGGGCGACCGCCTGTACGGCGCGGCCGAGTAGGAGCCGTTCGTCCCGGCACCGCAGGGGTGCGGGGCGCGTCGGGTTCCGCGGCTCCGTCGCGGGCTGCTCGCGCAGTCCCCCGCGCCCCTGCGGGCGGACGCCTCGGGCGGCGTTCGGATCTCGCCCCCGTCCCCCGCTCCGCGCGCGGCATCCCGTGGCTCAGCAGTTCCTCTTCGACGCCTTCGGCTCGGGGTGGGACAGGGCCGTGATGGCCTTCGCGGCCGTCGCCTGGGGCGTGAGGGCCTTGAAGGCGTTGCCCAGGATCAGGTCCACGGCGGCGCCCTTGCGGCCCGCCTCCGTGCGCTGGTCCGGTGCGGTGAGCTGGGTGGCCAGCACCGGCAGGGACGTGTGCAGGGCCGAGGCCGGTCCGAGCAGTATCGCCGTGCCCTTGACCTTCGCGTCGAACTTCGCCGGTGCGTTGCCGACGTCGCCGATCTTGAAGCCGCGTTTCCTGAGTTCGTCCGCGGTGTCCTTGGCCAGGCCCGTACGGGTCGTGGCGTTGTAGACGTTCACCGTGATCTGGGCGGGCTTCGGCAGTGCCGCCGCGGACGCGCCGTCGGTGGGACCCGTACTCGCCGCGGCCTGCTTCACGCACGCCGTGGAGCCGGCCGCCGCAGCCTCTTTGCCGCCGCCCGTGAAGACGTCGATGAGCTGCAGGGTGCCCCAGCCGACGAGGCCGAGCGCGGTGACGGAGGCGACCATGGAGAGGACGAGCCGGGCACGCCGCCGGCGTGGGCGCATGCGAGGGTATTTGTCCCCGGTGATCCGGTACTGGCCGCCCATGCCGGGGGGAGTCAGCATGCTCATGAGCGCAGCGTAGTGCGCCACGGGTGCGTTGACTAATAGATGATCATCCGACGTCGCACGGTCCAACCCGAAAGGGGCAACCGGCGTGAAACGGCGGGTGGCGCACGGGTGTCGGCCGGAACGGTCGATCCGGCCGAGCCGGGTCAGTCCAGTTCGAGCACGCGTGCGTGCAGCACCTGACGCTGCTGGAGGGCGGCGCGGACCGCACGGTGCAGCCCGTCCTCCAGGTACAGGTCGCCCTGCCACTTCACGACGTGCGCGAAGAGGTCGCCGTAGAACGTCGAGTCCTCGGCGAGGAGGGTCTCCAGGTCGAGCTGTCCCTTGGTCGTCACGAGCTGATCGAGGCGGACCGGGCGCGGTGCGACGTCCGCCCACTGCCGGGTGCTCTCCCGGCCGTGGTCGGGGTACGGCCGGCCGTTTCCGATGCGCTTGAAGATCACACGGAAAGCCTACCGGTCCTGACGTTCCGGGCGCAGCCATGGCGACGGAGTGCGACGCTGGAAAAGAAGCCGTAAAAGTCATCAAAAAGGTAAAACGGAACAGGGGGTCCGATGGCGAGTGCCGGTGAAGCCGCCGTGATCGCCTCCGGGTACGCCTTCACCGGCCAGGCCCTGGACCTCGGTGCCGTCCTCTGGGACGGCCGGTGCCACGCCGACGCCCCGGTCCGGGTCCCGCTCCCCATGCTCAACCGGCACGGCCTGGTCGCCGGCGCCACCGGCACCGGCAAGACCAAGACGCTGCAGCTGATCGCCGAGCAGCTTTCGGCGCGGGGCGTCCCGGTGTTCCTGGCGGACGTCAAGGGCGACCTGTCCGGCATCGCCCGCCCGGGGCGGCGTGCCGAGAGCGTCCTCCAACGGGCCGGTGACGTGGGGCAGGTGTGGACGGCGACCGGTTTCCCCGCGGAGTTCCTGGCCCTCGGCGGCCTCGGCCACGGCGTCCCGATCCGCGCCACGATCACCAGCTTCGGTCCGGTCCTGCTCTCGAAGGCGCTCCGGCTCAACCAGACCCAGGAGCAGTCCCTGGGCCTGATCTTCCACTACGCAGACACCAAGGGCCTGGAGCTGATCGACCTCAAGGACCTGCGCGCGGTCGTCGCGTTCCTGACCTCCGACGAGGGCCGGGCCGAGCTGAAGGATCTCGGCGGGCTGTCGACGGCCACGGCCGGGGTGATCCTGCGCTCCCTGACCGCCTTCGAGGCACAGGGCATGGCGGACTTCTTCGGCGAGCCGGAGTTCGACACGGCCGACCTCCTCCGTACGGCACCGGACGGCCGGGGCGTCGTCTCGGTCCTGGAACTGGCCGCCGTGCAGGACAAGCCGCTGCTCTTCTCCACCTTCCTGATGTGGCTGCTGGCCGACCTCTTCCACGACCTCCCCGAGATCGGCGACGCCGACAGGCCGAAGCTGGTCTTCTTCTTCGACGAGGCGCACCTGCTGTTCAGCGGCGCCTCGAAGGCGTTCCTGGAGGCGATCACCCAGACGGTGCGCCTGATTCGCTCGAAAGGGGTCGGCGTCTTCTTCGTCACGCAGACCCCGAAGGACGTACCGTCCGACGTCCTGGCCCAGCTCGGCAACCGCGTCCAGCACGCGCTCCGGGCCTTCACCCCCGAGGACCAGAAGGCGCTGCGGGCCACCGTGCGGACCTTCCCGAAGTCGTCGTACGACCTCGAAGAGCTGCTGACCGGCCTCGGCACGGGCGAGGCCGTGGTCACCGTGCTCAGCGAGAACGGCGCCCCGACACCGGTCGCGGCGACCCGGCTGCGGGCCCCGGAGTCCCTGATGGCCCCGGTCGACGCGGCGGAACTCGACGAGGCGGTACGGGTTTCCGCGCTCCACGGACGTTATGCACAGGCTGTGGACCGGGAGTCGGCGTACGAGAAGCTGCGGCAGGCCCCGGCCGCCGCGCCGAAGGCCGCGCCCCGCACCGGCAGGCCCGCACCCGAGGAAGAACCCTCGCTCGTCGAACAAGTGGTCGGCAGCGGGATGTTCAGGTCCCTCGCCCGTTCCGTGGGTACACAGCTCGGCCGTGAGATCACCCGCTCGCTGTTCGGTACGGCGCGCCGGCGCAGGTGAGCCGGGCGCGGCCCGGGCCGGGCGCCCCGCACGGGCCGCCCGGCCGCCGGTACCGGGATCAACCGCGTTTCTGCTCCTGAGGAAGCGGCCTCGGCGGCTGCGCCGTCTTCGCCTGCGGCTTCGGCGTGCTGCGGACGGCCTCCGCGCGCAGCAGGGCGCGCAGGACCGCGTACGGGTCTGAGGACATGACTGTGTTCCTTGCGTAGGACTGACTGACCTGGGGGACGGCGGGACCTGTCGGTCGGTCAGCAGCGCAGGACCACGGTGCGCAGCAGGGGCGTGGCGTACGGCGGACACGGTGCCGCCGCGGGAGGTCGGCGGTCCGCCGGGCCGGCGGGTGCCGCGTCGGGGAGGGGCGCGGGACGCTGGGGTACGTCGGCGCGGTGGACGGCGCGGGCGGGGAGCCGTAGCGGCGTGTCGAGGACGTCGTACTCGGCCGTCTCGGCGGAGCCGGCCGGGGCGGCGCTCGCGGTGAGGGCTCCGGCCGCGGTCGGGGCGCCGGCCAGCAGCAGGGTGAGCAGCAGCACGAGTGCCCGCGGCCAGATGTGTCCTGGCCGCGGGCGCCCGGAGGGGGAACCGCTGCTCATGGCGGTCATCTCCCCATGCGGTGGGCGGTGTTCCTCGCACCCGGCGCGAGATCCGCCCGCTCGGCGTACCGGTGAGGCGCGAGGTTGACGCCGCTCACAGGGCCTGCGGGATGTGCTTGGCCCGGCTGCGGATGCCGAACGAGGAGATGATCTCCACGATGCCCACGATCACCAGCCAGATACCGGCGACCAGGGTCAGTACGGCGACCGACTCGAACGGCGAGACGATCAGCACGATGCCGGCGATGAAGGTGACGATCCCGAGGAAGACCATCCAGCCGCGGGCGGCCATCCCGGGGTCGTGCACCGCGGCGATGGTCTGGGTGATGCCGCGGATCAGCCAGCCGATCCCGATCCACAGGGCGAGCAGCAGGATCGACTCCAGCGGGCCGCGGAAGCAGAACAGGCCCAGCAGGATCGACAGCGCGCCGCTGATGAAGGCCAGCACGCGCAGCGAGGTCGTCTTGTGCGTGCCGAACGCCGAGACCAGCTGGAAGATGCCGCTGATCAGCAGGTAGATGCCGAAGAGCACACCGGCGGCGAGCAGCGAGGCGCCCGGCCAGACGAGGACCAGGACGCCCAGGACCAGGGAGGCGATCCCGGTGAGCAGCACGGTCTGCCAGGCCGCCTTGGAGAGGGCGTGCAGGGGCCCCTCGAAGGGTGGCTCGGGCTCATGCCGCGAGGCGGTCGCCGGCGTGTGCGCGGGCGTGGAGGCGGGGGCGGACGCGGGGGCTGCGGCCGAGGCCGGGGCGATGTGAGCCGTGCGGTCGTCGTCGGCGGGGCCGGTGCTGGGAGGCTCGGTCATGTCTCCAGCTGAAACCGGTGGGATCGCCCCTGCCAGCAGGAGACGGCCGATCGGGTGACGGATCCGCTACCGTCCCGGCTGCTTCTCCCCGGCCTTCGCCGCCTTCGCCGCCGCCTTCGTCTCCTGCTTGTGCGCCCGCACCTTCGCCAGCGACTCGGGCCCCGTGATGTCGGCGACGGAACGGAACGACTCCGCCTCCCCGTACGCCCCCGCCGCCTCCCGCCAGCCCTGCGGCCGGACCCCGAGCTGCTTGCCCAGCAGGGCGAGGAAGATCTGCGCCTTCTGCTTGCCGAACCCGGGCAGTTCCTGGAGCCGCTTCAGCAGTTCCGCGCCGCTGCCGACGTCGCGCCAGATGCCCTCGGCGTCCCCGTCGTAGTGCTCCACGAGGTACTGGCACAGCTGCTGGATCCGCTTGGCCATGGAGCCGGGGTAGCGGTGCACGGCCGGCTTCTCGGAGAGCAGCGCGGCGAAGGCCTCGGGTTCCTGGGCGGCGATCTCGTGCGCGTCCAGTTCGTCCGTCCCCATCCGCCGGGCGATGGTCGCGGGTCCCTTGAACGCCCACTCCATCGGAACCTGCTGGTCGAGCAGCATGCCGGTGAGCGCGGCGAGCTTGCTGCGGCTGAGGAGTCCGTCCGCCTCGGGGTCCTGGGCGAGGCGCAGGGTCGTGGCGTGGGCCGTGGTGGCGGGCTCGGTGCCGGCCTCGGGGTTGGCGTCCATGGCCCGATGATCCCGCGCCCGCGGCGGCCGCGCGCGCTCGCCGTGGCCGGCCTGCGCCGCTTCGGCACCCCTCAGGTACGATCCCCCCACGATTCAACTTAGGCAAGCCTAACCTTAGGCGAGAGGTGTCGCAGGGTGACCGTCAAGACCTACCGAGACCCCTGGGGCATCCCGCACCTGCGAGCATCCGACGCCCGTGGACTCGCCCGTGCGCAGGGCCGGGTCACCGCCCACGACCGGGCCTGGCAACTGGAGACGGAACGGCACCGGGCGCAGGGCACCTCGGCGTCCTACCTCGGCTCGGCGGCCGTCGCCTGGGACGTGTTCGCCCGCCGGGCCCGCCTCGCGGACACGGCCAGACGCTGCTTCGAGGCGCTGGAGAGACAGGACCCGGCGACGGCGGACTGGGTGCGGGCGTACGTCACCGGCGTGAACGAGGGCCTGGCGACCGGCACCGCCCGCACGCCCGAGTTCGCCCGCACCGGCCTCGACCCCGGCACCTGGGAGCCCTGGCACCCCCTGGGCGTCTGGCTGGCCACGCACATCCTGTTCGCCGGCTTCCCGGCCAAGCTGTGGCGCGAGGAGGCGATACGGCACCTGGGGGAGGACGCGGTCCCCCTGTTCGCCACGGACGGGCCGGGGACCGCGGGCAGCAACGGCTGGCTCCTCGCGGGCTCCCGCACCACCACCGGTCAGGCCCTCCTCGCGGGTGACCCCCACCGCTTCATCGAGGCACCCGGCGTCTACCAGCAGATCCGCCTCTCGTGCCCGGAGTTCGACGTGATCGGCCTGGCCGTCCCGGGCGTCCCCGGCATCGCCCACTTCGCCCACACGGGCACGGTCGCCTGGTCCGTCACCAACGCGATGGCCGACTACCAGGACCTCTACCGCGAACGCCTGCGCCGCACGGGGGCCGGGATCGAGGCCCTGGGCCCGGACGGCGCCTGGCACCGCGCGGAACGGCACACGGAGACGGTGGAGGTGGCGGGCGAACCGCCGCTCAGGATCGAGGTGATCGAGACCGAACGGGGCCCGGTGATCACGGCCCCCGCCCCGGCAGTCGCCGACGCCGACGCCGACGGTGAGGCCGAGGCGCTGGCGCTCCGCTACCCGCCCCGCGTCACCGAAGACCTCGGCTTCAGCGCCCTGCTCCCTCTCCTCCGGGCCCGCCACGTCACCGACGTCGACCGCGCCTTCGACGCCTGGACCGAGCCCGTCAACGTGGTCCACGCCGCCGACACCGCCGGAGGCACCCTGCACCGCGTCGCCGGCCGTGTCCCCGTCCGCTCCCGCACCAACCGCACCCGCCTCGCCCCCGCCTGGCTCCCCGGCCACGCCTGGCAGGGCTGGTACGAGATGCCGTACGGCGAACTCACCGACGGCGTGGCCGTGATGGCGAACCAGCGCGGCCCGGCCGCCCCCCTGGGCGTCGAGTTCGCCCCGCCGCACCGCGCCGACCGCATCCGCGCCCTCCTCGACGAGCGCCGCACCTGGTCCGCCGCCGACCTGCCCGCGATCCACACCGACACCCACCTGGCCTCCGCCGCCACCCTTCTCGATCAGCTGGCCGCCCTCGACGACCTCACCCCCGGCGCCGCCAGACTCCGCGACCGACTCCTCGCCTGGGACCGCAGGATGGACGCCGGCAGCACCGGCGCCGCCGCCTACGCGGCCGTGCGCAGCGCGGTCGTACGGCACCTCGCCGCCCACCCCGCCTTCGCCGCCCTCGCCGCACCACCCGCCCACCCCCAGGTCCTGCTCCCCTGGCTGGCCCTCACCCCCCGGATCGCCTTCGCCCTGGAACACCTCCTGAAGGCGGAGGAGTTGTTCGGCATCGACCGTCCCGCGGCCGTCCGTGCGGCAGTCGAGGACGTCGCCGCGAGCGGACCCGCCGGCACCTGGGGCGACACCCACCGCCTCGCCCCCTGGCGGGCGCTGCCCGAACCGTCGTACGTCGGGCCGGCCCTGTCCGGTGACCACGACTGCGTGCTGTGCACCTCGGCCGTCCCCGGTCTCACCGACCTCTCCGCGCGGGGCCCGGCCGCCCGGTACGTCTGGGACCTGGCCGACCGGGACAACAGCGCCTGGGTGGTGCCGTTCGGCGCCGACGGCGTCCCCGGCGCACCGCACCACACCGACCAGCCCGCCCTGTGGCTCCAGGGCGGGCTGGCCCCGGTCAGCACCGACTGGGACCGGCTTGACCTCGTGGAGGAGACCCCATGACCGAGTACACCGTCGGCGGCTTCGGCACCGTCCGGCTCCGCCCCCTCGACCCCGAGCGGGACGCGGACGTCGTCCACTCCTGGGTAGCCGAGGAACGCGCCGCCTTCTGGGGCATGACCGGCCTCACCCGCGCCCAGGTCGCCGAGGTCTACGCCCACATGGCCACCCTCGACACCCACCACGCCCATCTCGCGGAGAAGGACGGCACCCCGGTGGCGCTCCTCCAGACGTACGAGCCGGCGGCAGACCGGGTGAGCGAGTGCTACGACGTCCGCCCCGGCGACATCGGCATCCACGTCCTGCTCGCCCCGGCCGGACCGGAGGGTCCCCGCCCCGGCTGGACGGACGCCCTCCTGTCCGCCTTCACGGAGTTCGCCCTGCGCACCCTCGGCCGCGACCGCATCGTCGTGGACCCGGACGTCCGCAACGCGAAGGCGATCGCCCGCTTCACCCGCCAGGGCTTCACCCGCGGCCCGGCCGTCGTGCTCCCGGAGATCGACCTCCCGGACGTCCGACTGCCCGAGAAGCACGCTCAGCTGGCATTCCTCACCCGGGCGGTAGCCTTCCCGGATGCTGACCCCCGATGACCTGATCGCCCACTACGCCCTGGAGCCGATCCCCCGCGAGGGCGGTCTGTTCCGGGAGACCTGGGCCGGCCCCGAACGTGCCGACGGCCGCCCCGAGGGCACCGCGATCGTCGGCCTCCTGACCGCCGACGACTTCTCGGCCCTGCACCGCCTCCCCACCGACGAGATCTGGCACCACTACCTGGGCGACCCCCTCGACCTGCTCCTCCTCGCCCCCGACGGCACCACCCGTACCGCCGTCCTCGGCCCCGACCTGCTGGGCGGCCAGCAGATCCAGCTCACCGTCCCGGCCGGCACCTGGATGGGCGCCCGGGTGGCACCGCACGGAGCCTGGACGCTGTTCGGCTGCACCATGGCCCCCGGATTCACCTTCGAGGGGTACGAACACGGGAACGCGGGCCACCTCACGGCGCGTTACCCCTCCGAAGCCGCCCGCATCGCGGGACTCTGCCGTCCATGAGCCACCTACTGGACGGACAGGTCGCCCTGGTCACGGGCGCGAGCGGCGGCATCGGCCGGGCCATCGCGCTGCGCCTCGCCGAGGAGGGCGCGACGGTGGCCGTGCACTGCCGTACGGCGGTGACGGCGGCGCGTGAGGTCGCCTCGGCCATCGGCGACCGGGCGGTCGTCGTGCAGGG
Organism: Streptomyces sp. NPDC026515; assembly: GCF_055567595.1. Classification (NCBI taxonomy): domain Bacteria; kingdom Bacillati; phylum Actinomycetota; class Actinomycetes; order Kitasatosporales; family Streptomycetaceae; genus Streptomyces; species Streptomyces sp. NPDC026515. The sequence continues at coordinate 94,169 of NZ_JBVHQD010000008.1, read as the reverse complement.
CGACCTGAGCGACGAGGAGACCTGCCACCGGGTCGTCCACGAGGCCGCGGACCGGTGCGGCGGCCGTCTGACCGCGCTGGTCAACAACGCGGCCGTGCAACCCGTGCAGCCCCTGCCCGGCATGACCGCGGCCGACTGGCGTGCGGTCGTCGACACCGACCTCGGCAGTGTCTTCGCCTGTACCCAGGCGGCCGCCGAGATCATGAGCGGCCGGCCCGGCGGCGGCACGATCACCCACATCGCCTCCATCGAGGCGTCCCACCCGGCCCCCGGCCACGCCCACTACTGCGCGGCGAAGGCGGCGGTGGTGATGCACGCGCGAGCGGCCGCCCTGGAGTACGGCCGCCTCGGCATCCGCGTCAACACGGTCTCCCCCGGCCTGATCGACCGGGAGGGCCTGGCGGACGCCTGGCCGGAGGGGGTGCGCCGATGGCAGGAGGCGGTGCCGACCGGCCGCCTGGGCCGTCCGCGGGACGTGGCGGACGCGGTGGTCTTCCTGGCTTCGCCGCTGGCGTCGTGGATCACCGGCCACGACCTGGTGGTGGACGGCGGGGTGTCCGCCCGCCCGACGTGGTGACGGCACCCCTCGGCACCCCCTCGGCCCCGTTGACACCCCCGCCCCCTCGGCACAATGAGCACCGCACGCCTGCCATCCGTATGACCCATGAACGCCTGCTTCCGAACTCAGGACGGTGACGTGAGCGAAGAACAAGGCTGGTGGCACAGGGCAGCCCCGCGCGGAGCGTTGCGCGCCCTCGCCCTCCTCGGCAGCCTCCTCACCGCTCTCCTCCTGGCTTCGGCCGCGCCCGCCTCCGCACACGCGGCCCTGCGCGGCAGCGACCCGGCCGACGGCGCCGTACTGAAGTCGTCGCCCGGGTCCGTCACCCTGACCTTCACCGAGTCCGTCGGCCTGCTCGCCGACTCGTTCCGGGTGTACGACCCCACCAACCACCGGGTGACCACCGGCGACGCCGAACACGGCCCCGCAGGCGCGGACACCGCCCGGATCACCTTCCCGAAGAAGCTCGCCACCGGCACGTTCACGGTGGCGTGGCGGGTCGTGTCGGCGGACAGCCACCCCGTCTCCGGTGCCCTCACCTTCTCCGTGGGCAAACCGTCGGCGACCACGGCCGCCGTCCCCACCGGCCCGGCCGAGAACCCGGCCACCGGCAGCCTCTACGACATCGGCCGCTACGTCGCGTACCTCGCCGTGGCGCTGCTGACAGGCGGCGTCGCCTTCATGGCCCTGTGCCGCCCGCCGGACACGGCCCCGCTGCGCAGACCGGTCCGGACGGCCTGGTGGACCCTGCTGGCCGCCACCCTCTTCCTCTTCGTCCTCCGCTCCCCGTACGAGGAGGGCACCTCCCCGGCGACGGCCCTCGACCTCGCCGCGCTCGGCAGGACCGCGACGGGCCGCCCGGGCCTGGTGCTACTGGCGAGGGTCGCCCTGCTGGCGATCACGGCCGGCCTGTACGCCCTTCTCGTCCGCGGGCGGGAGCACCGGCTCCGTCCACCGTCCCGCCCGTTCCTGGTGACGGCCGCCGTCCTCGCCGTCGCCCTGGCCCTGACCTGGGCGACGGCGGAACACGCGTCGGCCGGCATCCAGGTGCCCCTGGCGATGACGTCCTCGGTGCTGCACCTCCTGGCGATGTCGCTCTGGCTGGGCGGCCTCACGGCCCTCCTCACCACCCTCCACCGGGCCACCGCCACCCCCCTCCCGGCCGCCGTCGTCACCCGTTTCTCCCGGGTGGCCTTCGCCTCGGTGACGGTCCTCGTGGTGACCGGCGTCTACCAGTCCTGGCGCGGCCTGGGTTCCTGGCAGGCACTCACCGACACCACCTACGGCCGTCTCCTGCTCGTGAAACTCGCCGCCGTGACCCTGCTGCTGGCTGCGGCCTCCCAGTCCCGCCGCTGGACGGCGAGGCTGGTGAGCACACCGGCCGCGGCGACGGCCCACGACCGCGTCCCGCAGACGGTCGGCGCACCGCCCCGGGAGACCCCGCCGGCCGAGGCGGAGCCGGCCCCCACGCCGGACCACCGGGCGCTGCGCCGCTCGGTCCTCGCCGAAGTCGCCGTCGGCGTCGCCGTCCTGGTCGTCACCACGATCCTGACCGGCACGCTGCCCGGCCGCGCGGCCGCCGAAGCCGCCGATTCGGGAACGGCGACGGCCACGGCCGGCGGCATTCCGGCGGCCTCCGTCGCGATGGTCCCCTTCGACGTCGGCACCCCGAACGGCCACGGCAAGGTGCAGATCACCCTGGACCCCGGCCGGGTCGGCGACAACTCCGTACAAGCGGTCGTCTTCGGCCCCGACGACGGCATCTCCGCCGTCCCCGAGCTCCGCCTCTCCTTCACCCTCGCCGCCCAGAAGATCGGCCCCCTCCCGGCCGGCCTCACGGACCGCGGCGGCTACTGGGCCGCCGACTCCGTCAACCTGCCGATCGCGGGCGAGTGGACGATGAACCTGACGGTACGGGTGTCGGACCTGGACCAGGTGACGGTGACACACAGGATCCGGATCGCCGGCTGACCGGAGGCGGACAGCCATGCCGCGTGACGCCCTGCTCGGATCACGAGCGGGCGTTGGGAACCTGGGTGTGTCTCGCCTCGAAGGCGGGCCCGGCCGTACCGGGAGACGGCCACCCGCGTTCGCACGGCCTGCCCGGTCCGGCAGAGCGGCTCCGGTTCAGTGCCCAGGGCCGAACCACGAATAGGCACGCACGGCGACGCGCGCGCAGAACAGAAAGGAGTGCAGGCCCAACCGGTCCGCCGCCACGGCCAGGACAACTGCTGCGCCCGCTGCTTTCCCGGCGACACCGCGCCACGAGAACGCGCGCCCGGCACGCTGTGCCGAAGGCGGTTCGGCGTCGCCCGCGGACGTACTGCTTTCCCCTGCGACGGCACCGTGCGCCTTGATCTCCCCACCCATGCGCGGGACCTTATCGCTCCCGCAGAATCGGCGGCACCGCCCGACTCACACCCGAGGACGACGTCGAAGGGCCCCCTGTTTCCAGGGGCCCTTCGACATCGTGCCCGGTTCGTCTGGGGGTTCGGGGATGCTCCCAGCGGACACCGGACAGGGCGACTTCCGAAATCGAGCACGCGGGAAGCGGGCACAAGGGGAGACCGGTGGATCATTGCGTCCGGCTCGTACGATGGCGGTACCTCGTGATGGGCATGGAGGCGCGATGAGCACGATGTATCCGGAGTACGCGCAGTGGCTGAGCCAGGTGCGGCGTTCGATGAAGTTGCCCAAGGCGGTCAAGCTGCTGTTCGACCAGGGGCGTCTGTACATGTCGCCGGTGACGGAGGCGCACAGTGAGGCGGACGATTCGATCCGCGTCCAGCTGGCGGACTCTGCACGTCACGCGTGACAAGGGAGTACTGCCAGAGCTGGACGGTTACACGCCTGAGCCCGATGTGCTGGTGGTGGACGCGGGTGCGCTCGGCCCGGGAGATGCGTTCGTCGATCAGAAGCATGTGCATTTCGTCGCGGAGAGCGTGTCACGTTCGACGGTCGGACAGGACTACGGGCGCAGACTCAACCAGTATGCGGCACGCGGGATTTCGACGTATCTGATGGTGGACGTGCTGACCGGGGAGTGCGTGCTCTACCAAGTGCCGAAGGGCGACGAGTACACCTCGGCCGTGCCTTACCGCTTCGGTGAGGAGATCGGGTTCAGCCTGGCCGGGGTCGAGGTCACGGTGCGCACTGACTTCAAGAAGATCCGCTGAGGCTGCTCCCACGGCCTTGGCGGCACGGCTCCGTGGCCCTGCCCGTGGTTTCGTGTGTTCACCGGGACCGGCTGCATCGCGGCGCACGCTCATAAGCACGGCACGGGCAGGACCCCGATCGGGTCGGCCGAGGGGCGCACCTTCACCCTTGACCTGGATGAGCTTTCTCGGCCTGAACCCGGGGACCACTGACCGTGCCGGTCCGTGTCCGGTGCCCACGAGGGCGTGTGTCAGCCGACGAGGTAGCCCTGGGCGAGGGCGGACTTGCGGAAGGCGGGGAGCTTGTCGAGGGGGACGGCGAGGTGGCGTTCGCCGAGGCGGGCGCAGTGGGTGCGGGTGCGGCGGTCGGTGGCGAGGAGGGCCGCGACGGCGGGGTCCGCGCACTCGATGAGGTGCACCGGTCCGGTGTCGCGGACCTGACCGACGCGGCGGGCGGCGTCGGCCAGCAGCGTGGTGACCGTCTGCGGGAGGGGAACGGTGGTGGCGGCGTTCAGGTGGTGGTGGAGTTCGGCGAGGTCGCGGCCCGCGTCGACGGCGGCGAACAGTGATGCGGGGGTCAGGGCCCACACGCGGTCGCCGGTGCGCTCGGCGAAGGCGTCGAGGAGGAGGGTCTCGGCGGGGGTGAGTCCGTCGAGGGCCACCATGTCGTGGTTGGGGAGCACTTTCAGGCCGCCAGAACTCCTCGGGGCGGTGTCGCCCGGTGCGGGGGTGGGGAGGTAGGTGGCGGTCTGCCCGGTGGCGTAGGCGCCGAGCGGGTTGAGGCGGAGGGCGAGGAGGCCGTCGTAGCGGCTGATGCAGTCGGTCCAGTCGGCGCCCCAGTTCTCGCGGTAGTCGTCGCGGGCGCCCACCGGCGGCCGGTGGTCCACGTCGATCAGGCCGAGGACGGCGGCGTACTCGAAGAGCACGGCGAGGGTGTAGCGGCCCTGGAGGAGTTCCCAGTTGTGGAACCCGTCGTAGCCGAGGCTGCCGTACTCGGGGTCCTCCAGGTAGAGCTTCCACAGGGCGCGCTCGGTGCGGGCGATCCTGGGATCGTGACCGGCCTTGCGCATGGTGCGGAAGAGCGTGTCGACGTCGGTCCACTCGCCGGGCGAGCAGGCGGCCAGGGCCGCGCTGACCTGGGCCCGGCGCGGTTTGACGGCGGTGAGGACGTTCGCCGCGCGCTGGCCCTTGATCGCTTCGACGCGGGAGAACTCGTCGATCACGCCGTGGCTGAGCCAGCGCCGCCACAGCAGGGCGAGCGTGTCGTGTGCCGGTTTGGTCAGCGCCGCCCTGCCGCGTGCGGTCAGTGCGAGTTTTCCGGAGGCCAGTTCGACGAGTCCGCCGGCCTGGAGCAGCAGCGGCCAGGCGAAGGAGGCGATCGGTTCCTCGGCGTAGAAGTCGCCGCCGCTGAGCGCTTCCGAGACCGTCTTGACCGTCGCCGCGGACGGGCGGAGCGTCTTCTCGCTGCAGCGCAGACGGCCTGCCGCGGACAGCTGAAGCACCGCCTTCAGGTTGGCCTGCGCCTCGTGCTCGGTCGTGCGTATCCGACGCTCGTCACGGTCGTCGTGGTCGCCGGTCACAGGGGCCCCGTCCCCACGACGTGGTCGTAGTTGCCGGCGCCGCAGATGCGTTCCAGCGTGCGTACGATCGTCCGGGCGTCGTCGCGTGGGCCGTTGATGTAGAACGGCTTGCCCTGGCGGCCGAAGCCGACCTGCGGGGCGGCGGGGCCGGGCTCGCCGAGGTGTACGGCGGCCTGCGCGAAGTCCGGCGCGGGCTCGAAGCCGAGGGTGCGGGCGTAGGCCACACCACCGTGCACGATGCTCTGGGCCTGCTCCAGGCCGATCCGCAGCGGCGGTTGGTCGAACGCCCGGTAGTAGTCACGTACGTAGGCGTCCAGTGATCCTTCGCCCATCACCTGCGGGCCGACGGTGTCCTTGACGCCGAGGCAGTAGACGTCGACCAGGAACCCGCAGACGGTGACCCGGCTGGCACGCTCCTGCCGGGCGATCAGGACCTGGGCGAAACCGGCGGCCTCGGCATCGCCGACGCCCTCGGCGTCGGCGCGCGCCCAGCCGGGGGCCCCGGACAGCTCCAGGTCGGTGCTCCAGCCGGCGTTCACCCAGCAGCCCACCACCGGGCGCTCGGCCGGCGCGGCGCCGCTCTGCTGTTCGTGGGCCACCTGGCGCACCAGCGCGCTCGCCAGGGCCGGTTTCAGTCCGAGGGCCCGCGCGATCTGCTTCGGTCCGCTGCCCTTCTCCCGCAACGACCGTACCTAGGACAGCAGTTGCGTATCGTCGTCGTTCACGGGGTCATTGTTCCGCAATGCCGGGGTGTCAGGTGCGGGGACTGGCTGTTCCCGTTGTCCCCGGAGGGGGGACGCGCGTGGGCACGCGGGCCCGAACCGGCTGTTCCCGGCCGCCCGTCCCGCCGTGCCGGGGAAGGCGTTCCCATGCGGGTGAGACGGTCCCCCGGGGTCCCGCTGCTCCGTAGAGTCGGATCGACACGACACGGCCGCGGGAACAGGGAGGACGCAGCGATGGCCAAAAGCGCGAGGGAGCGGCTGGGCTTGCTGCTCGGCGGGTCGAAGGCGGCGGAGTTCAGCGCCCGGCTCGAAGCACCGGCGGACGGCGTCGGCCTTGAGGTGGCCGGGGTCGGACCGGTGTCTCTGCCGCTGCGCGCGCCGCAGGTGAAGAAGCTGATCGCGGTGGCGCGCCCGGCACTGTTCGGCCGGGGGGAGGACACCCTGAGCGACAGCAGCGTGCGGGACACCTGGCAGATCCCGCCGGACCAGGTCACACTGGGCGGCCCGGCCTGGCCGACGCTGCTCGACGGCGCGCTGGAGCACTTCCGCGACGAGCTCGGGCTACCGGCGTCGACCCGGCTGAGGGCAGAGCCGCACGCGCTCCTCGTGTACGGCAAAGGGCAGTTCTTCCTCCCCCACCAGGACTCCGAGAAGGACGACGCCATGGTGGGCACGCTGGTGCTGTCGCTGCCCTCGGCACACACCGGCGGCGAGCTGGTCATCGGGCACGCCGGGCAGAGCCGGACCTACCGTGCGTCGAAGACGGAACTGAGCCTGGTGGCCTTCTACGCCGACTGCCCGCACGAGGTGACACCGGTCAGGAGCGGCTACCGGGTGACCCTCACGTTCAACCTGCTGGCCGAGAGAGGAGCCCCGGAGCAGGAGTCCGGCCCGCTCGACGACATGGCGCACTGCCTGGAGCAACACTTCAACGCACCGGCCAGGCCACGCTACGGCGGCCGGCACCTCGATCCGCCCCGTCGTCTCGTCTACCTGCTCGATCACGAGTACACCCAGCGGGGTCTCTGCTGGGACCGGCTCAAGGGCGCCGACGCGGAGCGTGCCGCGCTGCTGCGCGCCGCGGCCGCCCAGGCGGGATGCGAGACGGTACTCGCCCTCGCCGAGGTGAAGGAGACCTGGGACGCCACTCCGGCCGGGTACGACCCCTGGGACGACTACGGCTACGACGAGGAGGACGAAGAGGAAGAGGGAGAGGAAGGGGGAGATGGAGAGGGAGCAGCCGCGGCCGACGGTGCGGGTGCCGACGAGGACTACGAGCTCGGCGAGTTGATCGACGACGAGATCACCCTCGACTGGTGGACCGGTCCGGACGGCGCCGACGGCGAGCAGATCTCGCTGTACGTCCGCGACTACGAGAGCTGCGCCAGTACCCCGAGTACGGACCTGAAGCCCTATGACTCCCAGTACGAGGGATACATGGGCAACTACGGCAACACACTGGACCGCTGGTACCGGCGGGCCGCTGTCGTGGTGTGGCCACGAGAGCGGGCCTTCGCGGCGCGCGGCGAGGCCGGATCGCGGTGGGCACTCGAGGAACTGCAGGCCCGTATCGACAAGGGCGACCGGGACGGCGCCCACGCCGCAGCCGAGTCCCTCGCGCCGTTCTGGAAGGGCAGCGGTGCACAGCCTGGACAGCTGGGGAGCGCGCTGCGGGTGGCCGAGGGCCTCCAGGCGCCCGGGACCGCCGCGATGCTCCTTGAGCCGTTCCGGATCGACGCCCTCACTCCGGAACACGCGGACGACCTGGCCGCGGTGGCGAAGCGGTACGACGTCGCGTGGCTGGGCCAGGTCACCGAGGGCTGGTTCGGCGGCGCGCAGAACCGCTTCGAGGAACACCGGTACGACTGGACCGAGCGGCTTCCCCAGCTGTGTGCGGCGCTGAGCTCCGCCCGGAGTCCGGAGGTGGCGCAACTGCTGTCGACCGGGGCCTGGGCCCAGGTGGACGGTGAACTGCGGCTGTGGGCCGAAACCGGGCCGGCCGAGATCCGCCGCGCGCGGTTGGAGCGGCTGAGCCTGCCGCTGCTGCGCGTTCTGGAAGCGGCCGACGCGAAGCTGCGCGGCCGGATCATGGCAGCGTTGCGTTCCTGCCCGGACACGGTCCTCGAGTGCCTGCTGCCGATGCTGCGCCACGCGGCGCGGGAACAGACGGAGGGTGAGCCCCGGGCGGCGGGGCTCGGAGCGGTGGCACGGGAGTGCGAGGACCGGCTCGGCGCGCTCGCGCGAAGGGCGCCGCGCGCCGCGGATGACTGGTCGGTGGCGTGGACCGGGTGCGGCTGCGACCTGTGCGGCACCCTGGGTGCGTTTCTCGGCTCCCGGTCGCGGCGGACGCTGGAGTGGCCGCTGGCGAAGGACGGACGGCAGCACGTGCACAACAGGATCGACACGGCCGAGCTGCCCGTAGGCCATCAGACCAGGCGGCAGGGACGCCCGTACACGCTGGTGCTGACGAAGACCGAGGAACTGTTCTCGCGCGAGCGGGCGACCCGCCGCCAGGCGGAAGCCGACCTGACCTGGCTGGCTTCGACATGGAACCTTTCCGGCGAGGTCGGAGTTGAACCGAGGCCCTGACACGTCCTGTACCGCCTGGCCGAACTCCAGAAGGCGATGGACGCGGGGGATACCGCGGCGTCCGGCATCAAAGGCCATCCAAGGGCACAGTGCCCGCTGACGGTGAGGGTTGGCGACCACCGCATCGTCAAGGCCGTTGAGGACGGCCAGTTGATCGTGTGGGTCCTGGCGGTTGGCAACCGTCATGACATCTACCGCCAAGTTCCGTAGGCCCCCCGCAGTGCAGATTGGCGCCGACTGTCCGCCGGGAGTTACGGGAACGTCCTGACCTGCGGGGCAGCGGGTGAGGGTGGAGCTTCTGAACGGGGTCGTACGCCGGTGAATGCAGCCAGAACTGCAACCGCGGAAGTCGAGCAGCCTAAGTGTGTCCAGCTTCTGCTCGTGGCTTCTGGTCAGCGCGGAATCGCCACCTTACTCCCCGTTCTGCGACCAGGCCGCGGTGAGCGCGGTGACCGGGTCACTGGCGGGTGGTGCCGCGGGCCACCATTCGCCGTCGTCGTCCTGGCGGTAGGGGTACCAGCGGGCGTCGGGGCCCAGACGCAACTGGATGCCGTGGTGGGTGAGGGTGAGGCGGTTGCGCCAGGCTCTGAGGTGTGTGGGGGAGTCGGTCATCTCGGCGAGGGCCGTGTCCAGGGCGGTGCGGGTGGCCTTCATCACCGTCGGGTCGGGGGTGTGGGGCTGTTCGGCGACGGTGATGCCCGTGGGGCCACCGTGGCGCCAGGCGCGGGTGAGGCGTGCGAAGGCAGTGGGGTTGGAGGCGGTGTTCTGGATCAGGTGGTGGAGCCACTCGGGTCCGGGGTCGCCCGCGGCGATGCGTACGGCGTCCTGGTGCTGGGTCAGGCGCAGGTCGGCGGTGTCGCCCGCGAGGAGCCGGGCGGCGCGCGCGGTGGCGTCGGCCATGAGGCGTTCCAGGTCCGCGGCGGCCAGGCCGCTGCCGGGTGGCGGGGTGACGGGCAGTGCTGTGGTGTGGGCGGCGGGTTCCGGGAGTTCGGGCAGTTCGGGGGGCTCTTCGGCCCAGTGGGCGTACGCGGCGGCGGCCGGGATGCCGGCCGGTGCCGGCGAGGCGGCGGTTTCGTGTGCTGCCGTACGGAGTGCGCGCAGCTGGGCGAAGACCTCCTCGCGACCGCGGCCGCGCAGCGCGAAGAGCACGAACGGGTCGGTGTCGATGGTGGCGGCGATGGCGTAGCAGAGCGCGGCGGCGTGCTTGCAGGGATGTCCCCAGTCGGGGCAGGAGCACTCCGGATCGAGCTCGGTGGGCAGGGGGAGCAGTGGGACGCCTGCGTGCCGGGCGTCGTCCACGAGTTCGGCCGGCATCTCGCCGTCGAGAAGCGTCGCGAGATGCCCGGCGCGGGCCGCGATCGTGTCGAGCAGGGTGTCCCACTGTGGGTCGGTGAGGACGGGCAGGTGGACCGATGAGCGGTACGGGCGCGGGCGGCTGCCCTGGACAGCGGCCTTGACCTGGCCCGGAGCCACGGTGACCGGGCCGACCATGCCTTTGCGGGCGTAGGTGCGTCCGCGCGAGAGCCGTCCGGCGTCCAGGGTGGAGTCTTCCAGGGCGGCCACCCATGCCTGGCCCCACCAGGTGGCGGCGAAGGCTCGCTTGCCGCGGGCGGGCGCACGGCGCGGGCCGGGGACAGCGGGGCTCATGACTGCCTCCCCAGGGAGACGAGTTCGGCGAGTTCGGCGTCGGACAGTTCGGTGAGGGCTGCCTCGCCAGAGCCGACGACGGCGTCGGCGAGGGCGCGCTTGGCTTCGAGCAGCTTCGCCACCTTGTCCTCCACGGTTCCCTCCGCGAGGAGCTTGTGTACCTGGACGGGTTTGTCCTGGCCGATGCGGTAGGCGCGGTCGGTGGCCTGATCCTCGACGGCCGGGTTCCACCAGCGGTCGTAGTGCACGACGTGAGTGGCGCGGGTGAGGTTGAGCCCGGTGCCCGCCGCCTTCAATGACAGCAGGAACACCGGTACTTCACCGCGCTGGAAGCGGTCCACCATCTCCTCGCGCCGCGCGACGGGGGTGGCACCGTGCAGGAAGAGAGCGGGGACGCCACGCTCGGCGAGATGCTTCTCCAGCAGCGCCGCCATCTGTTTGTACTGCGTGAAGACCAGCACGGATTCGCCTTCGGCGGTGATGGTGTCGAGAAGTTCGTCCAGCAGGTCGAGCTTGCCGGAGCGGCCCCGCAGGGGAGCGGACTGGCGCAGGCTGTGCTCTTTCAAGTACTGGGCGGGGTGGTTGCAGATCTGCTTCAGTGCGGTGAGCAGCTTGAGTACCAGACCGCGCCGGGCGATGCCCTCCGACTCCGCGACCTTCGCCATGGTCTCGCGGACCTGTGCCTCGTAGAGGCTGGTCTGCTCGGCCGTCAGCGGGACGACGTGGTAGGTCTCGGTCTTGGGCGGCAGTTCGGGCGCGATGCCGGGGTCGGACTTCTTGCGGCGCAACAGGAAGGGACGTACGAGACGGGACAGGCGCTCGGCTGCCTCGGGATCCTCGCCCGCCTCGATGGCGCGGGCATGCCGGTCACGGAAGGCGGTGAGTGTGCCGAGCAGCCCGGGGGTGGTCCAGTCGAGCAGGGCCCACAGCTCGGAGAGGTTGTTCTCCACAGGGGTGCCGGTGAGAGCGACGCGGGCGCGGGCGGGCAGGGCGCGCAGTTCGCGGGCGGTGACGGCGTAGGGGTTCTTGACGTGCTGGGCCTCGTCGGCGGCCACCAGTGACCAGGCCGACTCGGCGAGCACTTCGCGGTCGCGGCGCAGCACCCCGTAGGTGACCAGGACGATCTCGTCGCCGGCCAGGTCCTTGAGGTGGCGGTCGCCGCCGTGGTAGCGGCGTACGGGGGTGGACGGGGCGAATCTGGCGGCCTCGCGCTGCCAGTTGCCGAGCAGGGAGGCCGGGCAGACGACAAGGGTGGGGCCCGCGGTGGTCGGGTCGCTCTGGCGGTGCAGGTGCAGAGCGAGCAAGGTGATGGTCTTGCCCAGGCCCATGTCGTCGGCGAGACAGCCGCCGAGGCCGAGTGAGCACATCTCGGCCAGCCAGGCCAGGCCCCGCTTCTGGTACTCGCGCAGCGTGGCCTTGAGTGCGGCGGGCTGGGGCACGGGGGTGGGGGACTCGGGGTCGCGGATACGAGCGACCAGGTCGCCGAGCGCACCGACCGCCGCACAGGGCACCCGGTCACTGTCCCTCCCCCGGCCTCCGGCCGGGGGGACCCCCATCTCGCTTCGCTCGGCCTCGCCGGTCAGCGCGGCGCTCAACGCCTCCATGGGGGTGAGCGGTTCCATCCGGCGGCGCTTGGCGCGGGCCACCAGCTTCGGATCGGCGACCACCCACTGATCACGAAGCCGGACGAGGGGACGGCGTGACTCTGCGAGGGCATCCATCTCGGCCTCGGTGAGCGGCTCGCCGCCAAGGGAGACCTGCCAGCGGAAGTCGAGGAGGGCCTCGGTGTCCAGCAGGCCGCCCGCGGTGGAACCGGGGGCGGTGCGCTGCCCGATCTCCGCGGTCGCGGTGAGTGCCTTGACCAGTTCGCGCGGCCAGTGCACGTCGACACCGGCCGCGCGCAGCGCGTTCGTGGCGTCCCCGAGGAGCTCGAAGGCTTCGTCGTCGGTCAACCGGAGCTGATCGGGAGCGGCATCGTCGAGCAGCCTCCGCAGCGGGGGCCAGGCGCGGGCGCCGCGGCGCAGGGCGAGCAGGGTCTCGGTCTCGGTGCGCGGCCCGAGCAGCCGCTCCACTTCGGTCGGCTCGCTCCACAGCCGTGCGGCCTCGATGACGAGCGCCGGGTCCGCCGCGGTGTGCAGCTGCAGGACGGCCCGGAACTGCCGTCGGCGTCCTTCGGGTACGTCGACGCGCAGGGAGAGACTGACCTCGGCGGTGAGCGCGGCCTGGGTTTCCTCGGCCCATTCACGCAAGGCGGGCACGGCACGGACCTCGCGCCAGGCGTACGGCAGCGCTCCCATCGCGAGGGGCGCGGCCGGCGTACGGACCAGATCATCGGCGACCGCGTCGCAGAACTGGCGTACCAGCGCAGCCGGTTCGGCGATCCGTACCGGCGCAGTGCCCGGCTCGGGCAGGCAGTGGGCGTGCGGCGGGAAGGCGGCGGCCAGGGCATCCAGTGTCTGGCGCTGGGCGGCGGTAAAGGGACCCACCTGCCAGGTGTCGTAACCGGCGGGGGTGAGGGCCGGGTGGAGGCGGCCGTCGGCGAGCAGCCGCAGCGCGAAGCGAGTGGCGGCCTGCCAGGCGGCACCGGAGGGATGCGTCGGCTCCGCATCGACCAGGGCGGAGACAGCGACGGCGACAGGCAACGCGTAACCCTCGACTCGGCGCCGCCTGACCGAGCGGCCGTGCGGCAGGACCAGCTCCACCGCCTCGGTCTCCAGGCCGGTGGGCGCCGTACTGTCTCCGTCGGCTGCCCCGGCCGGCTTCCACAGCAGCAGGCGACCGAGGCGGGCGGGCTCACCGGGCAGGAACACCGCCGCCCAGCCGACGCCGAGCAACTCCCTCACGAAGGCGGATGTTTCCTGCCGGGCCAGCGGCGGTGCGTTCCTCGCGCCCGTACCCGGCTCTCGTACGACGACTCGTGCCACTCTCTTCCGCCCTGTCGCTCGCCGGACCCTGCCCTGGCCTGCTCACTACCGAACCCCACCAGGCAACGTCACACGCTGGCAACCGCGGGCCTCGGCTTGACTGCCGGCGACGGCGCCCACGGCGGATATGCCGCTGCTGAACACGCCGGTCCTCAACCGTACGGTGCAGCGCTACGGTGAGGCCATGAGCACCCGGGACCCGGCCGCGCTGAAGGGTTGATCGAAGAGGCCACCATCGATGCCTACCGCGAGGATGAGCAGCTCACGGGCTTCTTCACGATGATCGAGGAGAACCTTGCCGTGCCGTTCACCACGACTGTTCTCGGCGTCGAGGTGAGCGTGATCGGTGTCGATCTGGCCGAGGACGGGCGCGTGGTCGCACGCTGCGTCCGGGGGGCGGTCCGACAGGACATCGGGGTTCTGGATCTGCCGCTGCCGGAACCCGCCCCGAGGGCTCGCAACGGATCGAGGCATACCGCTACTGGGTCCGCTGAACTGGCGCGCCGCACAACTGCCCTGCTGAGCCCCTGCTCGAACGGACCGTGGCCTCGACTGCAGCTGACCGGACCGACTGCGGGGAACAGACAGCACGCAACGTGCATACCGCAGTATGCTTGCCGTTATGGCTGACACCACGCGCATCACGGTGACACTCCCCACCGAGCAGGTGGCGGAGCTGAAGAAGATCACGGACAACATCTCCGGCTACGTGGCCGAAGCGGTCGCCAGACAGATCCGGCACCAGCTTCTGGGGGCCGACCTGCGCAGCCACACAGACGAGCACGGGGCCTTCAGTGAGGAAGAGCTGGCCGAGGCGCGGGCGCGGATCTTCGGTACGCCCCAGGCCGCTGGTGGCGCGAGCGCCGCGTGAGCGGGCACATTGAGACCGTCGTCCTGGACAGCGAGGGGCTGTCGGCCTGGGTGGCGCAGGACCGGAAGGTTCTGGCGATGTTCCAGGTGTTCCACGACATGGGAGCGGACCTTGTCGTCAGCGCCAACACCATCGTGGAGGTGAGCCACTCCAGGGTGAATCTGCCCCGGCTGCAATGGGCGCTCTCCCGGGTCAAGGTGGAGCCGGTCACTGAGGCAGCGGCCAGGGCGGCGGCACAACTGCTCAACGGCGCCGGTCTGCACGGACACAAGTACGCGATCGACGCCACCGTCGCCGAAGCGGCCTTGCGTCAGCCCGGCCCGGTCGCCATCCTCACGTCGGATGTCGATGACATGACGCGGCTGTGCGGCAGCAAGGTCCGGATGATCGGGCTCTGACCGCTGCCGAGACTCCGTGACGGGGTCTGCGTCGCTCGCCCCGGGGATGCAAGCGTGCGCCTTTCCTGCTTGACGGGCATGCCTCGAATGTCGCCTATAAATGCAACCGAGACTGCGACCAGGGCATGCCCAAGAGCCGGACCGCACTAAGCGGTCCGGCTCTTCGTTTCGCCTGGTCAGGCGGGAGCGGAGGATACGAGATTCGAACTCGTGAGGGGTTGCCCCCAACACGCCTTCCAAATGTTCGTCTGGGGGTTCGGGAGTGATCAGGAGTGTCCTGACCTGCGGCGGAGTGGGGCTGAAGGCGGGTGGCGGACGGCGCTGGACGGGAGTGAAGGCAACCAGAACTGCAACCGGTACTGGCAGCCCAGGGCGGACGTGCTGGCCGCCACGGGTAGCCCGCCACGCAGTCGCAGGATGCTGACCACTGGCTCCTGGCTGCTTCGGTCAGTCCTCGTCAGACACGGCCTGCGCCCCGTCGCGCCCGCGCATGCGGACGAAGATTGGGTTGGTGGCAGCGGAGGTCTCCTCCAGGCTGATGGCCGAGGTCCGCAGCCACCTCGCCGACGTCATCGAGCGCGCGCGACGGGAGGAAACCCCGACGATCACCACTCCGCGCGGCAAGCAGGAAGCTGTCGTGATCGACGTTCAGGAGTACCAGCGTCTGCAACCACGGCACAGCGCATTCGGCCTGGCTAGACGCTTGCCCCTTTGGGCTCGGCCTCTGTTGGGCCATGATCCATGACAACGGTCTGGTGCGCATCAACGCGATTGGCTGTGCTCCGTGTGCCCCTCCGCCGGCACGCCGACGTCCGAGAAGATGTCCGACGCCTGCTGCCTCATGAGTTCAGCGGCGGCGCTGTCGGTCTTGTGCAGTGCGCGGGCGAGTGCGACGAGAGTGCGGGCCTCCCCCAGCCGGTGGCCGGTCTCGCGATGGATGGCCAGGGCCTCGTGGCCGAGGGCGACGGCTGTGGAGTGCGCAGCCTCGGACGCCGTCGCCTGGCACAGCACCGTGAGCGCCTGACCCTCCACCACCTGGAAGCTGTACTCACGGGCCAGGCGCAGCGCCTCCTCGGCTCGACGGCGGGCGTCTTCGTGGCGGCCGAAGTGCTGGTGAGTGAGGGCGAGCCCCAGGAGACTGTCCGCCGCGGCGCGCCGGAAGCGTGCCTCGTGGGCCAGGGCGAGAGCCCGACGGTCGGTCTGAAGTGCCTGTTCGTCGTGGGCCAGTTGGCGGTGGGCGGCGGCCATCGTGTTGAGGATGGCGGCCTGGATCCAGCGCCGTTCCGGGGCCCGGACCATGGCCAGGGCGCGCTCGGTCCGTTTCAGAGCCTCGGCCGGGCGGCCGCACTCGATGTCGATCTTCGCGAGGGCGTCGAGCATCATCGCGTGGCCGTCGCGGTAACCGGCCCTCTTCTCATCGGCCAGCTCGGGACCGAGGAGGTCACGCGCGTCGGTGAGGCGGCCGAGTTCCCAGTACACCCAGCCCAGAATCTGCAGCGCCAGGCCGTCGTCCCACCCGCTGCTCCCCTCTTCGCGGCCAAGGGTCCCCTCGATATGACCGGCGGCCTCGTGCAGTCGGCCCAGATCCCGGCAGGCCATACCGAGACCGATCGTCCCATACCCTATGAAGTAACGGTTCCCGGTCTCCCGGAAGCGGCGCAGGCCGGCGGTGAAATGCTCGTAAGCGCTGTCGAGGCGCGCCATGCTCCAGTCCACGAACCCCCGGACCCCGTATGCTGCCGCCTCGCCGGTCGCCCAGCCGAGTTCACGGCTGATGTCCAGCGCGCGCACGTGATGATCCATCGCCTGCCTGGCATCCGCTCGTTCCCACAGGATGATGCCGAGGACGAAATGCATGGCGGCCTGACCGTACCGGTCGCCCTCGGCCGTGGCCGCTTCCAGTGCCGTCTGCGTGGTGGACTGCCAGGTTGCCCGGGGCAGATAGAGCCAGAAGTGGCCGAACAGAGAGTTGGCGAGGTGCCAGGCGACAGGGCGCGGGCCGTGCTGGGCGGCGTGGGCGATGACGGCGAGAAGGTTCGTGCGCTCGGCCTCCAGCCACTGGGCGCCGTCGGACGGAAGCTTCGGAAGGTCGTCGGCGGCGAGGGCGGCGGGCAGATCCGGGAAGATCCAGGTTCCCGCGGCGGCACGGGCGGCATTGACGTACCAGATCAGGATCCGTTTCAGCGCGGCGTCACGATCCGCCGCCGCCTCTTCCACCTGCACCCGCTCCCGCGCGTACTCATGAAGGAGATCATGGAAGCGGTAACGGCCCTCCGCCACGGGCTCGATCAGATGCGCGGCGGCCAAGGCGCTGAGCAGACGGCGAGCCTGTGACAGCGGTGCGTCCAGGACGGCGGCGGCGACTTCGGCGGTGAACTCCGGTCCGGGGAACAGACCGAGTAGGCAGAACAGCCGGCGCGCGAGGGGAACCAGCACTCGGTACGACGCCGAAAACGCTGTCTGCAAGGGCGAGTTGGGCTCACCGTCCGGCACCAGGGCCGTCAGTCGACCGCCCTCCGACATCTCGCCCACCAGATCGGCCAGCCGTAGACCGGGATCGCCCGCCAGCCGGGCCGCGGCCAAGCACAGCGCCAGCGGAAGGCTGCCGCACAGTCGGATCAGTTCGTCGACGGCGTGGGGTTCGGCGGACAGGCGGTCCGGGCCGAGTGCCTCGCCGAGCAGCGCGCGGGCGTCGGCCGGCTGGAGGAGGTCCAGTGGCAGGGGGTGTGCTCCGTCGCGGGCCACGAGGTCGCCGAGCCGGTTGCGGCTGGTGACGACGACACAGCAGGACGGGGTGCCGGGGAGCAGTGGACGGACCTGCTCCGCCGAGGCCGCGTTGTCCAGCAGGACCAGCAGGCGTCGGCCGGCCAGCAGGGTCCGGTACGTGCGTGCCTGCGTCTCGTCGTCGGCGGGGATCTCCGACGCCGCCAGCCCCAGACTCCGAAGCAAGAGCTCAAGTGCTTCGCCAGCCTTGAGCGGTGGCCGGTCGTGGTCGAACCCGTGCAGGTTGACGTACAACTGGCCGTCCGGGAAACGATTCCGCACCTGATGTGCCCAGTGCACCGCCAGCGCGGTCTTGCCGATGCCGGCGGCGCCGCCGATGGCCGAGATGACCACCGTGTTCGCCGACCCCTGCCCCTGCTCCGGCGAAAGCAACGTGTGCAGTCTGGCGAGTTCGCCGGTGCGGCCGGCGAATCCCGCGGCATCGTGCGGCAACTCGGCCGGCGTCGGCGGAGCGCTGTCGCGCGGTGGGTGAGTGCTCCGACCCGGTGATCCCGGCGGTACCGGCGCGCCTGCTGCCGGGCCATCACGGAGGAGGAGCTCTGAGCGTGTCTGCCCGGGCGGGGCCGTCCGGCCGAGGAGACTTGCGTCATTCTGGCGCAGTACCGCCTCGTGCACCCGGCGGAGTTCCTCACCGGGATCGACGCCGAGCTCGTCGCGGAGGCGTACGCGCATCTCCTCGTAGGCGTTCAGCGCGTCAGCCTGACGTTCGCAGCCGTACAGAGCCCGCATACGCAACGCCACCAGTGACTCGTCGTACCGCTCCGGCGCGGACTGCGCGGCGAGGTCGTCCATGGCATCGCCGAACCGGCCCAGCAGAACAAGGCATTCGAGCCGGGCCAGCCGGAGCGTCCGCCGGCGTTCCCGCAGTCGCTCCCGCTCGGCCTGTGCAAACGGCCCCGGCAGGTTGGCCAAGGGCTCGCCCTGGAACAGCAGGAGTGCCGCGGACAACTGGTCCGTTGCGGTGGCCAGGTCTCCGGACGCTTTGGTGCGAAGCGCCTCATCGCCCCGCTCGGTCAGGTCCGCCACATCGAGCCGGGCGTCGTCGGCGACGAAGCGGTACCAGCCCTTGCCGCTGCGGATCACCGACTCGGTGTGGCGGGTGCCTTCGGCATCCAGTGCCCTGCGCAGCGGGTTGACGTGACTGGCCAGCACCTTGTGGCCGGAGGCGGGTGGCTCCGAAGCCCACACCGAATCGAGCAGTTGCTCATGGCTCACCACAGCTCCCCGACGGAGCAGCAACGCGGCCAGCACAGCCTGCCGCTTTACGGGTCCCAGCTCCAGAAGCGTGCCACCCCGCCAGGCCCGTAACCGTCCGAGCACCTCGATCCGAAGCCGATGAGGAGTTCCCCCGTCCACCGCGAAGCCTCCGCTCCCGCACATCACCGGAATTTCATCAGCATTGCAGCACCCCGGGCCATGGTGACGGACACGACATTGCACAACCCGCACAACTGAAGGGGAACCAGTGACCGAAGTGGAGTCGGTGGCCACAGCGTTGGCTACAGGGGTGGCAGCCGGACTCACGGACTCCGGGCTCGGAGCCGTCCACGATCTGCATGCCGTGCTCAAGGAGGCGGTCCGCCGACGGTTGGCCGAGGGTGGTGGCAACAGGGGGAGGAGCGGCTACGGCGTACGGGTGCTTGACGCATACGAGACGGACCCCGACGTGTGGTGGACCCGGCTGCTGCAGGTCCTGACGGGCTCCGGGGTGGACACGGACGGGGAGATCC
Organism: Streptomyces sp. NPDC026515; assembly: GCF_055567595.1. NCBI lineage: Bacteria > Bacillati > Actinomycetota > Actinomycetes > Kitasatosporales > Streptomycetaceae > Streptomyces > Streptomyces sp. NPDC026515. The sequence continues at coordinate 75,210 of NZ_JBVHQD010000008.1, read as the reverse complement.
TCGCGGCGGCCCGCGCCGTGCTCCGCGCGGAGCGCCGGACGAGCCACATCACCCTGGACGTTCCCGGCACCCATGGGGCCCTGGTCGGGGAAAGCACCACACGGCACAACGCGTTTGGCCGATGATGCAGTGGACGACTCTCCTGGCCACTCTGTTGGGCGCGGGTGTCGCCATGGGGACCTCCTTGTTGGTGGAGGCGCATAAAGGCCACCGCGAGTTGATGCTGGAGTCACGAAAGCACAAACGCGACGTCACGTCCGAGTGGCAGAGGACCCGGCGCGACCTGTACACGGGCTTTCTCGCAGTGCCGACCCAGGGCCGCAGCGAGCTGAGGCACCTGAGCGAGAGCACTGAGATGTCGGAGGCGGAGCGCACCCGGACGGCTCGACGGGCCTTCGCGCGCTGCTGTGAACTGCGTTACCAACTTGAGCTCTTCGCTCCGGCGGAGGTGGTGGATCCCGCACCTGCCTATTTCCGATGCGTGCGCAGCTTCTGCTGCGCGGCACATCAGGCGGCGACCGCCCAGCGGGTCCGGGCCGGGGTCGGGGCGACGGGGGCGGTGGTGATGCGGTGCATCGTGTTCTCCGGTGGATTGATTTGGTCCGTGGCATGTGGCTGGGCGGTCGGCGTCACGCGGGCCGGCTCAGCGCCCGCAGCGCCAGCCGGGCGCACAGCGCGGCGAGCGGCAGCTCGGCGCCGAGCGCCATGGCGACCGCGGTGGCGAAGTCGCCGCCCGGGGCCGCGGTCGTGGTGTCGAACCAGGCGTCCACCACAAGCAGCGTCGCGGTCGCGGCGGCTGCCAGGGCGTGCCGCCGGTCGCCGCGGGCGGCGAGGAAGCCGGTGGCGATCAGGCCGAGCGCCTCCAGCGCGTCGAGCCCGACCCAGGCGACCGGCCAGTGCGCCGCGGTCGCGGTGGCCGGCAGGCCGGTGGCCAGCACGTACAGCCACGGCAGCAGGGCGAGCCCGCAGGCGACCAGCAGCCACCCGGCCCGCCGCATGCCCCGCGCCGGGCGCGGCTCCTCCGCCTCTTCGTGGAGCGGGATGACCTCGGCGCAGTCGAAGCCCACGGCACCGGCCAATTCGTCATTGCACAACTCCAGTTGACGCATCGTCTTCCCCCGGTCCCCCTCGGCTGTCCCCTTCACGTACTCCAGCCTCCGGCGTGCACTGGGGCGCCGTCAGTCACGCAGGGTTCCGACCCGGGGTGGAGAAAAGTGCACCCCCGAACAGGGCGGCAGCGTCATGGCATGGGGATGGCCTGCGGCTTTACCGTTTGACGCATGCAACTCCGCACGTGGCTCCAGCTGGTGCTGGGCCGGCCGTTCCGCAGGGCGGGACACCGGACCGCGCTCGTCGCCGCCGGCCTGCCGCTCCACCTCGCCGTGGTGCCACTGTGGCTCTGGCTGGCCGGCACGATGGCGGCGTTGGTGCCGGCCGTGACTCCGCTGCCCGTGCTGCTCACGCTCGTGGCGCTGCCCGTGCTGCTCACGCTCGTGGTGACACCCCTGCTGACCGTCGGGCAGCGGCGGCGCTACCGGGCACTCGTCGGCAAGGACCTCCCGCGCCCCGTCGCACCCGGGCCCGGACGCAACTGGAAGTCGGCGGTGCGCTGGCTGACCGGCCGGGCCTTGTGGCGGCAGGTCTGCTACCACGCCGTGGCGGGTCCGCTGCTCGCCGTCCTGGACCTCGCCGTCCTCGCCGTCTGGGCCGCCGCTCTCGTGGCCGCCTCCATCTACGTGTGGATCTGGGCGCTGCCCTCGCAGTGGCGGGTCACCGACCTCGGGTACACCACGCAGGCCGCGTACATCACCGCCGGCGGCCTCGCCCTGCTGTTCCTCGGGCCCCGGCTGACCGGCGCTCTGGTGCGGCTGGACACCCGGGCGGCCGAGGTCCTGCTCGGCCCCAGCCGCACGGAGAATCTGGCCCGCCGCGTAGCCGACCTCGCCGAGAGCCGGGCCGGTGTGCTCGACGCCGCCGACGCCGAGCGGCGGCGGATCGAGCGCGACCTGCACGACGGCGCACAGCAGCGCCTCGTCTCACTCGCCGTCAACCTGGGCCTGGCCAGGTCCACCCTCGGCGACCTGCCGGAGGACGCCCGCAAGGTGATCGACGAGGCGCACCGCGAGGCGAAGGAGGCGATCGCCGAGCTGAACAACCTGGTGCGCGGCCTGCATCCGGCCGTCCTTGAGGACCGCGGCCTCGACGCCGCGCTGTCCGGGGTCGCCACCCGCCTCCCGATCCCGGTGCGCGTGGCGGTGGACCTGCCGCAGCGCCCCTCACCCACGGTCGAGGCCGTCGCGTACTTCGTGGTCTCCGAAGCCCTGACGAACGTGGTCAAACACGCCCAGGCGACCCGGGCGGACGTGACCGTGGAGCGGATCGGGGAGACACTGCTGGTGGTCGTCGCGGACGACGGCGCGGGCGGCGCGGATCTCGCGGCGGCCGGCGGTGGCACCGGGCTCGCCGGGCTCGCCAAGCGCGTCGCGTCCGTCGACGGCACGTTCTCCTGCCGCAGCCCCGCCGGGGGCCCGACCGTCATCACCGTGGAGCTGCCGTGCGCGCCGTGATCGCCGAGGATTCCCTCTTGCTGCGCATCGGCGTGGTCAAGGTGCTGGAGGCGTCCGGCTTCGAGATGTGCGCGCAAGTCGCCGACGCGGAAGGGCTGCTGGCAGCCGTCGAGGAGCACCGGCCCGACATCGCCGTGGTCGACGTGCGCATGCCGCCCGGCTTCACCGACGAGGGAGTGCGCGCCGCGCTGGTGATCCGCCGCCAGTACCCGCGTACCGCCGTGCTCCTGCTGTCGCAGTACGTGGAGGAGCGGTACGCCGCCGATCTGCTCGCCGCCAACACCTCGGGCGTCGGCTATCTGCTCAAGCAACGGGTCGCCGACGTCGAGGAGTTCGCCGAGGCGGTACGCCGGGTGGCGGCCGGCGGCACCGCGCTCGACCCGCAGGTCGTCGCGCAGCTGCTGGTGCGCCGGCACAGCGGTCCGCTCGACCGGCTGACACCGCGCGAGCGGGAGGTGCTGGAGCTGATGGCGGGCGGCCGGTCCAACTCCGGCGTCGCCGCCGAGCTGGTCGTGAGCGAGAGCGCGGTCGCCAAGCACATCAACAGCATCTTCACCAAGCTCGACCTGCCCAAGGCCGACGCCGACCACCGCCGCGTCCTGGCGGTGCTGCGCTTCCTGGGCGTTGCGACCGCATAGTGCGCGATCACGCCCGCATGCCCAGTCGACAACGGTGCTGAGCAGCACTTAGTGGGGAATGCGGCGCCTTCGGACAGGTGCTCTCCACCAGGCTTTGCCGCGCTGGGTGCCGAAGGCGGTGGCCGTCGTGCGCAGGGCCATGGCATGGGTGGGGCTGGTCATCACTGGTGTCCTCGCAGTCTTCGGGGTTGGGCGCGGTGGCTCGGGCTGGTCGCTCGGCTGGTGTCCGGAGCGGACGTGATGTCAGGGCGGTCGTCGCGTCAGCGCCTTCGTCCCGGGTTCGGCGGCGCCGGTGCGTGGTGGCACAGGCCGACGCCGACGAGGAGCTGAACTGGGTCGTCTCGGTGGACTCCACGATCGTGCGAGCCCATCAGCACGCGGCCGGAGCCCGCAAAAAGGGGCCCCGGCCGACGAGCCGTACGACCACGCCATCGGCCGGTCCCGTGGCGGACTGACCACGAAGATCCATCTCGCGGCCGATGGCAACGGCCGGCCCCTGGCCTTCCATCTCACCGCCGGACAGGCCGGTGACGCGCCTGCCTTCGCTCACGTGATGGCGCGGCTGCGTGTTCCCCGACGGCGTGGGCGGCCCCGGACCCGGCCAGCGGCAGTCCTCGCAGACAAGGCGTATTCGTCGCGGGCCATCCGTGAACACCTCAGGCGGCGCGGCATCCGGGCGGTCATCCCGTGCCGGCCGATCAACGCGGCCACCGTCTGCGACGGTGGCAGCCGGGGTGGCAGGCCACCGGCCTTTCGACCGCGAGACCTACAAGCAACGCAACACGGTCGAACGCTGCCCGCTTGAAACAGTGGCGAGGCATCGCCACCCGCTACGAGAAGACAGCAGCCATCTGCCTGGCCGGACTCCACGTTGCGAGCATCTTCCTCTGGTCAGCCAGGTGATCCAATCGAAACCGCCCAGATGTCAGCTGCCTCGCTGACGTCCCTGACCCGCGGATCGTGAGGCAAAGGCGTTTGCGGGGTCACAGGGCGTGTCGCCCTCGTGCAGGAGGCGATACGCCCTCCCGCCCCGCTGGCTAACCCATGGTCTTGGCGCCGTCCAGGGACTCGCGGATGATGTCGGCGTGGCCGGCGTGCTGGGCGGTCTCGGTGATGATGTGCATCAGTACCCGGCGGGCCGACCATCGCGCGCCCGGCTCTGACCACGGGGCCTTCGGTAGTGGTTGTGTGGCGTCCAGGTTGGGGAGGGTAGCGACCAGTTCGTCGGTTCGGCGGGCTGCCTCGGCGTAGTCGGCGAGCACGCCGGTCAGCGTCTCGCCGGGCAGCATCCGGAACTCGTCGGCCCGTCGGGCCCAGTCGGCCTCGGTCATGGTGGTGAAGTCGGGCATCGCCGACGGGCCGTCCAGGATGAACTGTGCCCAGGCTCGCTCGACCGCAGTGACATGTTTGATCAGGCCGCCCAGGCACAGCTGGCTGATGGTGGTCCGGCGCCCGGCCTGCTCATCGGTGAGGTCACGGGTGGTGAATTGCAAGAAGTGCCGATGCTTGGCCAGGGCCTCCAGCAAATCGGCGCGCTCGCCGGTGGCGGTGGGCTCATGGGCCGAGTCGTGCGTGGCCAGTTGGTTGACAGTGGTCTCGCTCATGGTCGCTCTGCCTTCCGTGGTTCGTGTTCAGCCGGGCCTGGAGGAAGCTAGGGGGCATGGAGGCCAGATCCTGACCTAAATGACCGGAGGGGTGAGCATGCTCGGCGCACCATCGGCCTGCCCGATCCGCTGATCAGGATTCTCCGCCAGCACCAGGAAGCCCAGGAGCGGATCGCCGCCGGTGCTGACTGGGAGGGCAAGGGGTACGTCTTCGCCTCGCCGATCGGCGGAGCGCTGAGCCCGAATACCGACTTCCACACCTGGAAGCGGCTGCTTCGGGATGCCGGGGTCCGGATCGGCTGTCTCCATGACGCTCGCCACACCGCCGCGACCGTCCTCCTGATCCTCGGCGTCCCGGACGTCGTGGTCGACGCGATCATGGGCTGGGAGCCCGGGGGAGCGGCCCGTATGCGGGCCCGGTACATGCATGTCACCGGGACAGTGTTGAAGAAGACCGCTCAGCAGGTCGGCGAGGCCCTGTGGGGTGCCGATGGAGGGCATCTGCCATGATCCGGGATCGCCTGTCTCCCGTCCGGGAGGAAGTAGCTGGGGGAGGAACCATGGACAAGCGGACGGACCCTGTCGAGATCATCGCGCGCGTGGGTGGCGTGACGCCCTACTCGGATCGCGAGCGGGCCTTCGGTACCTGGGTGTATCTCGCCTCGAAGGCTGGCTGGCAGGTGGTCGAGGCCGACGGGTTTGCCGCCGACAGTGACCGGGGCGAAATCGGTGCGGTGGACGTCGAGGGTGTTAGGTACGTGATCCGGCTCGGGCCGCGAGTGCGGCGGTTGCTCTACGAGGTCGTCGATGGGCACATGGTGAAGCGGGATGTCCTCGCGGTTGCGGCTTGGGCGGAACCGGTCGTCACCGAGGAGAGCGCCCCTGGTTGGTACTCGGCAGAGGCCGACTGAGACGGACAACGTCGAAGGGCCCCGCTGTGAACAGCGGGGCCCTTCGACATCGTGCCCGGTGAGGCACTGGCGGAGGATACGAGATTCGAACTCGTGAGGGGTTGCCCCCAACACGCTTTCCAAGCGTGCGCCCTAGGCCTCTAGGCGAATCCTCCGGTCGGAACATTACATGACCGAGAGGAGTGCTCGCGAACTCGTTCCCAGCCGCTGACGTCGGGTACTCTGTGCAGAGCCCCTCACGCGGCGCTATCTGACTGAACTCCCCCAGGGCCGGAAGGCAGCAAGGGTAGGTTGGCTCTGGCGGGTGCGTGGGGGGCGCTTGCGTTTGCCGGCGGGGCTGGTTGTCAGTGGGCGCCTATAACCTCGTAAGCGTGTCGTCTCTCGCGCTGTACCGCCGCTATCGCCCGGAGTCGTTCGCCGAGGTCATCGGGCAGGAGCATGTCACCGACCCGTTGCAGCAGGCGCTGCGGAACAACCGGGTCAATCACGCGTACCTGTTCAGCGGGCCGCGTGGGTGCGGGAAGACGACCAGCGCGCGGATCCTCGCCCGGTGTCTGAACTGCGAGAAGGGGCCGACACCGACCCCGTGCGGGGAGTGCCGGTCCTGCCAGGACCTCGCGCGCAACGGCCCGGGATCCATCGACGTCATCGAGATCGACGCGGCTTCTCACGGTGGTGTGGACGACGCCCGTGAGCTGCGCGAGAAGGCGTTCTTCGGGCCCGCTGGGAGCCGCTACAAGATCTACATCATCGACGAGGCCCACATGGTCACGTCGGCCGGCTTCAACGCGTTGCTCAAGGTCGTCGAGGAGCCCCCGGAGCACCTGAAGTTCATCTTCGCCACCACCGAGCCCGAGAAGGTCATCGGGACCATCCGGTCACGGACCCACCACTATCCCTTCCGGCTGGTGCCGCCCGGCACGCTGCGGGAGTACCTCGGCGAGGTGTGCGGCAAGGAGAACATCCCCGTCGAGGAGGGCGTGCTCCCGCTCGTCGTGCGGGCCGGCGCCGGGTCCGTGCGTGACTCCATGTCCGTCATGGACCAGCTGCTCGCCGGCGCCGGAGCGGAGGGTGTGACGTATGCGATGGCCACCTCCCTCCTCGGCTACACCGACGGATCGCTGCTCGACTCCGTCGTCGAGGCCTTCGCGACCGGGGACGGCGCCGCCGCCTTCGAGGTCGTCGACCGCATCATCGAGGGCGGCAACGACCCGCGCCGCTTCGTGGCCGACCTCCTGGAGCGGTTGCGGGACCTGGTGATCCTCGCGGCCGTGCCGGACGCCGCCGAGAAGGGACTGTTCGACGCCCCCGCCGACGTCCTGGAGCGGATGCAGGCCCAGGCCGGCACGTTCGGCGCCGCCGAGCTCAGCCGCGCGGCCGACCTCGTCAACGACGGCCTGACCGAGATGCGCGGGGCCACCTCCCCCCGCCTCCAGCTGGAGCTGATCTGCGCGCGCGTGCTGCTGCCGGCCGCGTACGGCGACGAGCGGTCCCTGATGGCCCGCCTCGACCGGCTGGAGCGGGGCATCAGCTTCTCGGGCGGGGGCGCCGCGCCGGCGACGGGGTACGTCCCCGGACCCGAGGCACACCTGGCGGCGCCGGGAGGCCCGGGAGGGTCTCCGACGGGAGCGGCTCCAGGCTCGGTCCCTCCGGCTCCGGCTCCGGCTCCGGCTCCGCAGGGGAGCGGGCCCGCGGCCGCCCGCGCGGCGGTACGAGGGGGAGCGGCGCCCGAGCCCGCACCCGCACCCACGCAGGCGGCACCGGCCACACCGCCGCCCGCGCCAGCCCCGGCGGCTCCGCCGGCCCCCGCTCCCACGGCGGCCGCCCCCGGTGCCTGGCCGACGGCCGCTTCCGCGGGCGGCGGTGTGGCCCGTCGCCCCGGTGGCTGGCCCACGGCCACGGCCACCGCCACGGGAACCCCGGCGGCTCAGCCGGCCGCGGCCCCGGCCCCGAGCGCGCCGGCCGCCCCCGCCGCCGCCCCGGCCGGCGGGCCGAACCCCCGTGACCTCTGGCCGAACATCCTGGAGGCGGTCAAGAACCGCCGCCGTTTCACCTGGATCCTGCTCAGCCAGAACGCCCAGGTCGTCGGCTTCGACGGCACCACCCTCCAGCTCGGCTTCGTCAACGCCGGTGCCCGCGACAACTTCGCGAGCAGCGGCAGCGAGGACGTGCTGCGGCAGGCGCTGACCGAGCAGTTCGGCGTGCAGTGGCGGATCGAGGCGGTCGTCGACCCGACCGGCGGCGGCGCGGCCCCGGCCGGCCCCGGGTACGGCGGCGCACCCGCGGCGGCGTCCGGCTACGGCAGCCCCGCCGCGGCCGCCCCGGCCCGTACGGCCGCTCCGCAGCCCGCACCGCAAGCGGCTCCGCCCCGCGGCGCCTCGCCGTCCGCACCGATGGCGGCGGCCCCGACCGCGCCGTCCGCGGCTCCCGAACCGCCCCCGGTGTCCCCCGAGGACGACATCCCCGAGGAGGACGACCCCGACCTCGACGAGTCGGCCCTCTCCGGCCACGAACTGATCGTGCGGGAGCTGGGGGCGACCGTGGTGGACGAGTTCCGGAACGAGTGACGGGCGGCCGCGGCCTGCCCGCCCGCACCCCCTTGTAGAAACCTCCAGTCGGTGCGCCCGGCTACGCTGGCCCCCGTGAAGGTCCTCGTCATCGGCGGCGGCGCCCGCGAACACGCCCTGTGCCGCTCTCTGTCCCTCGATTCCGACGTCACCGCGCTGCACTGCGCCCCCGGCAACGCCGGTATCGGCGAGGTCGCCGAACTGCACCCGGTCGACGCCCTGGACGGTGCCGCCGTCACCGCCCTGGCCCGGGAGACCGGCGCCGACCTCGTCGTCGTGGGCCCCGAGGCCCCGCTCGTGGCAGGGGTCGCCGACGCCGTGCGCGAGGCGGGTGTCCCGGTCTTCGGACCCTCCGGGGAAGCCGCGCAGATCGAGGGGTCCAAGGCGTTCGCCAAGGCCGTGATGGCGGCGGCCCAGGTGCCCACCGCCCGTTCGTACGTTTGCACGGACGCCGACGAGGTCGCCGAGGCACTCGACGCCTTCGGAGCGCCTTACGTCGTCAAGGACGACGGTCTCGCCGCCGGCAAGGGTGTCGTCGTCACCGACGACCTGGCGGTCGCGACGGCGCACGCCGCCGGGTGCGACCGCGTCGTCATCGAGGAGTTCCTCGACGGCCCCGAGGTCTCCCTCTTCGCGATCACCGACGGCGTGACGGTCCTCCCGCTCCAGCCGGCCCAGGACTTCAAGCGCGCCCTGGACGGCGACCAGGGGCCGAACACCGGCGGCATGGGGGCCTACTCCCCGCTGCCCTGGGCCGACCCCAAGCTGGTCGACGAGGTCATGGAGACCGTCCTCCAGCCGACCGTCGACGAGATGCGGCGGCGCGGCACCCCCTTCTCCGGGCTCCTGTACGCCGGCCTCGCGATCACCTCGCGCGGTGTCCGGGTCATCGAGTTCAACGCCCGCTTCGGCGACCCCGAGACCCAGGTGGTCCTCGCCCGCCTGAAGACCCCGCTGGCCGGCGTCCTGCTCGCCGCCGCGAACGGCACCCTCGACGACCTCCCGCCGCTGCGCTGGCGCGAGGAGTCCGCGGTCACCGTGGTCGTCGCCTCCCACAACTACCCCGGCACCCCGCGCACCGGTGATCGCATCACCGGCCTGGACGCGGTCGCCGCCGAGGACGCCCCGCACGCCTACGTCCTGCACGCGGGGACGAGGCGGGACGGCGAGGCGGTCGTCAGTGCGGGTGGCCGCGTTCTCTCCGTGACCGCGACCGGTGAGGACCTGACCCAGGCGCGTGAGCGGGCCTACGCGGCCGTGGGGCGGATCGGGCTCGACGGTTCCCAGTACCGCACGGACATCGCGGCGAAGGCGGCGGCGGAGGCGGCCGAGGTGGGCGGGGCCTGAGCGCCGTTCACGCGTGCACCGCTCCTGATCAGGCCCCGGACCCCTGGAATCCGGGGCCTGATCGTTGCTGTCTGTCGATCACCTCTGACCAAAGCCATTCCATCGAGTGACCGATGCTCTAACCGGCTGACGGGGGCCGAGGCCCCAACTAGGGTGCGGCGCAAGCGTTCCGGCACTTGGCCCACCGGCATTGCGATGTCAGCGGCGGGTGCCACAGTGGGGGAGTGAGCAACAGCCAGGACAGGCCGAGGACAGCAGGGAGGGGGTGAGGTCCGGACGTGACCAGTACCGGTATCGGTGTGGAGGCGGGAGCGCAGGCAGCGCGTACCCGGGCCCTCGCCGTGCTGCGCGTCCGCGGCCGGGCCCTGGCCGTGGCGCTGCTGCCCGCGGCGGCCACGGTGATCCTGCTGACCGGCGGTTCCACCGGTCACTTCGTGGGCCCGGGCTGGGACACGGCGCGCTGGACCGTCGGCATGATCGCCGTCCTGGTCCTGCTGGCCGCCGCCGGTATCTCCGTGGTCGTGGCCCGTGCCCGGCCGGCCGTGAGCCCGACGGTCCCGATCCCCGAGGAGTCCGCTCCCGACCTGTACCGGATGGTGCGCGACCTCGCCGACCGCCTCGACGTCCCGGTGCCCTCGGCGATAGCGCTCACCCCCGACTGCGACAGCTGGCTGGAGGACCGCACCCATCCGGCGCACGGCCCGCCCGCGCCCAAGGGCGGCGACGAGCTCGGCAACCCCGGCCCGCACCGCCGTGTCCCGGCCGCCCCCGTGCTCGTCATCGGCTCCCCGTTCCTGTGGTGGATGCGCGTCGGCGAGCTGCGTGCGGTCCTCGCCCCGGTCGTCGCCGGTACGGGACCCTCGGCGCACCCGGACATAGCCGCCGCCCGCCGCTTCGTGCGCGGGCTGGACGCGACGGTCGCCGTCTCCTCGGCGACCGGCCGATGTCGGGCGACCCGCCTCCTGTGCGCAGGCCTGGGCTGGGTGGCCCGGCTGCTGCTGCGGGGCTGCCGGGAGCACGCGGCGCTGATGGAGCGTGGGGTCGCCGCCGCGGCCGCCGAGCGGGCACAGGCCGTGGACTACGGACTGCGGATCGTCGCCCAGGAACAGGTCGGCCTCGCCTACGCGGGCTGGGACCGCCTGCTCACCCGGGTCGCGCTGCCCGCCTGGCGGATGGGGCGCTGGCCCTCCCGGCTGGACGCGGGAGTCGTCGCCGCGCTCACCGAGCTGTCCCGGCGGGACCGGCTGGCCGAGGGCTTCGCCTCGCGGCTCGGCGAGCGGCCCGCCTGCGACCTGCTGGAGGAGCCGGGCCTGGTGGACGAGGCCGCCTCGCTGCTCGCCGCGCGCCTCTTCCACGGCGGCCCCGCCGAGCCGGGACCGGACTGGTCGCCGGTGGCCTGGCAGGAGTATCCGGACGAGGTGGTCGACCGCACCTGGCGCACCGAGGCGGCCCGGCTGCACCGCGTCCTGGACTCCCTCGGCGTCCGCGCCGCCCCCGACCCCGCCGCCCCCGACCCCGGCGGGCCCACGCTGGCCCGGGTCCTGGACCACCTGACCGACCCGGCCGCCCACCGCCGGCCCAGGGAACTCCCGGCCTACGACGAGGACGGCGACGAAGCCGCCGGCACCGAGTGCAGCGCCGTTCTGGCCGCCGGCCTCGCCGCGGCCCTCGCCCGTGAGGAAGCCGCCGCCGTCAGCCCCGCCCCCGAGACGTCCGCGCCCGCCGGGCAGGGCCCCGACAGCGCCCTGTGGGACGACCGCGCGCTGCCCCTCTTCCCCCTCCAGCCCCCGCGCACCGCCCGCGAGCTGCTCGCCGACCACGTCACGGCGATGGTGTGCTGCGCGGCCATGGACACCGCCGGAGCCGCCCCCGGTCTGGACTGGCTCGACGGACCGTCCCTGCTGGTCGACGGCGAACGAGCCGCCGACCTGACGCCCAGAGTCCTCAGCCTCGTCGAGGAGGGAGACCCGGCCCCGCTGCGGGCCTGGCTGGTCGAGTCCGGGATACGTCCGGAGAAGCCCGTACGGCTGGTCTGACCTCGGCGTTTCGACGCTGTAGCGGAGCGAACCCTTCCACTTAAGGCGAATTCGCAACGAACCGTGACCGTACGCGTGCGTTATGTGATGTGCTGGGATCGTTCGGTGAACTGGCAAGCGCATCCGACATACGACAGACGCCACGGTCCGGAACGGCACGCGCTCGGCCACGAGGCACCGCACCACCGCACACGGCACCACCGCACCCCGCACGACGACTGGTATCAGCGCACTTCACGGGGGCACGAGGGAGGGGAGCCACCATGGCATCGGACCACATCCGCCGCTGGGAGTCGGGAGCACTCGCGCACGCCGTCACGGACCCCTTCGGCCAGGGTCCCGTGCCCTGGCTACGCGGCAGCGAGACCTATTTCGACGACACCGGTCATGTCGTCCCCTGGTACGTCGACCCGAGCCGGCCGCAGCCCACCGGTGAGAACCCGCGGATCCCGGCGCCACGCAGTGCCGTCGGGCCCCGCTCGGCGGACGACGTGCACCGGCAGATCAAAGGATTCACCTCGACCGGTGCGGTCTCCCCGGGCGATGCCGTCGACTTCCACATCACCGTCGACCCGCCGCAGGAATTCAGCGTCGACATCTACCGCATCGGCCACTACGGCGGCGACGGCGCCGCCAAGATCACCACCAGCCCGCGGCTGTCCGGCATCGTGCAGCCGCCGCCGCTGGCCGCCGACCGGACGGTCTCCTGCCACCACTGGTGGCTGTCCTGGCGGTTGCAGGTCCCCTCGTACTGGAGCATCGGCGCGTATGTCGCCGTCCTCACCACGGCCGACGGCTACCGCTCGCACGTGCCCTTCACGATCCGCGACAACCACCCCGCCGACCTGCTCCTGCTGCTGCCTGACATCACCTGGCAGGCCTACAACCTCTACCCGGAGGACGGCCGCACCGGCGCCAGCCTCTACCACGCCTGGGACGAACGGGGCCGGCTGCTCGGCGAGGCCGACGCTGCGACCACGGTCTCCTTCGACCGGCCGTACGCGGGCGCGGGCCTGCCCCTGCATGTCGGCCACGCGTACGACTTCATCCGCTGGGCCGAGCGCTACGGCTACGACCTCGCCTATGCCGACGCCCGCGACCTGCACGCCGGCCGCATCGACCCGGCCCGTTACCGGGGCCTGGTCTTCCCGGGCCACGACGAGTACTGGTCCCCGCGGATGCGCCGCACGGTCGACCTGGCCCGGGACAGCGGCACCTCGCTGGTCTTCCTCTCCGCCAACACCATGTACTGGCAGGTGGAGTTGGGGCCGTCCCCGTCCGGTGTCGCGGACCGCCTGCTCACGTGCCGGAAGCGCAAGGGGCCGGGCAGGCCCGTGCTCTGGCGCGAGATCGACCGGTCCGAGCAGCAGACGGTCGGCATCCAGTACGCGGGACGGGTGCCCGAGCCGCATCCCCTGATCGTGCGCAACGCCGGCCACTGGCTCTGGGAGGCCACCGGCGCCCAGGAGGGCGACGAACTGCCGGGCCTGGTGGCCGGAGAGGCCGACCGCTACTTCCCGCGCACCGCGCTGCCCGAGCACGAGGAACGCATGCTGCTGGCCCACTCCCCTTACACCGACGGTGACGGCGTCGTGCGCCACCAGGAGACCTCCCTGTACCGGGCTCCCTCCGGCGCCCTGGTCTTCGCCTCGGGCACCTTCGCCTGGTCACCGGCGCTGGACCGCCCCGGCCATGTGGACCCCCGCGTCCAGCGCGCCACCGCCAACCTCCTGGACCGCATCTGCAAACGGGACTGACCCCGTGTCCGAGGACAACCCGGCATACGGGAGAATCGGGGTCACCTGTACAGAACCACGGGGAGGAACCGTGTCCGGATTCGTCGAAAAGCCCGAGCCCGTCGAGGTGCCGGGCCTGGTGCATCTGCACACCGGCAAGGTGCGCGAGCTGTACCAGAACGCGGCCGGGGACCTCGTGATGGTCGCCAGCGATCGCATGTCCGCCTACGACTGGGTGCTGCCGACCGAGATCCCCGACAAGGGCCGGGTACTCACCCAGCTCTCCCTGTGGTGGTTCGACAAGCTCGCCGACCTCGTGCCCCACCACGTCCTCAGCACGGAGCTGCCCGAGGGCGCCCCCGCCGACTGGGCGGGCCGCACGCTGATCTGCAAGTCGCTGAAGATGCTCCCGGTCGAGTGTGTGGCCCGCGGCTATCTCACCGGCTCGGGCCTGGCCGAGTACCAGGAGTCCAGGACGGTCTGCGGGCTCGCCCTCCCCGAGGGCCTGGTCGACGGCTCCGAGCTGCCCGCCCCGATCTTCACCCCGGCCACCAAGGCCGAGGTCGGCGAGCACGACGAGAACGTGTCGTACGAGGAGGTCGCCCGGCAGGTCGGCGCCGAGACGGCCGCCCAGCTGCGCCAGGCCACCCTCGCGGTCTACGGACGGGCCCGGGACATCGCCCGAGACCGGGGCATCGTCCTGGCCGACACCAAGTTCGAGTTCGGCTTCGAGGGCGACACCCTCGTCCTCGCCGACGAGGTCCTCACCCCGGACTCCTCCCGCTTCTGGCCGGCCGACGAGTGGGAGCCGGGCCGCGCCCAGCCGTCGTTCGACAAGCAGTACGTGCGCGACTGGCTGACCTCGGCCGGGTCCGGCTGGGACCGCAGGAGCGAGCAGCCGCCGCCGCCGCTGCCGGAGCAGGTGGTCGAGGCGACCCGGGCGAAGTACATCGAGGCGTACGAGCGCCTGACGGGCAACACCTGGTCGTGAACGCGGAAGGCCCCCGGTGGAAACCGGGGGCCTTCTTCGTGGAGCGGACGACGAGGCTCGAACTCGCGACCTCAACCTTGGCAAGGTTGCGCTCTACCAACTGAGCTACGTCCGCATGCGCCGTGGCGCGAGAGCAACTATACCCAACCTCGCTCCCGAGCGAGACGCACTGCCGTATGGCGGTTCTCCGCACCGAGCTTGGTGGCGGCGGAGGAGAGGCAGTTCCGGACGGTTCCCGGCGACAGCGCGGCCCGCTCGGCGATCTCCGCGACCGGCGCCCCGCCGGCCGCCGGTTCCAGTACCCCCGCCTCCCGCGCGGTCAGCGGCGAGTCCCCGGCGGAGATCGCGTCGGCGGCCAACTCGGGGTCGACGTAGCGGTTTCCCGCGTGACGGTACGGATGATCTCCGCGAGCCGCTGCGCGCTGACCGTCTTCGGGACGAACCCCCGCACACCGGCGGCCAGGGCCCGTTTCAGATGTCCGGGGCGGCCGTGACCGGTCACGATCAGCACCTGACAACCGGGCAGTTCGGCCCGCAGCGATGTGGCGACCTTCACACCGTCCGCCCCCGGCATCTGCAGATCCAGGACCGCCACGTCGGGCCGGTGGGCCCGCGCCATGGCGAGCGCCTCCGGGTCGGTGGCGGCCTCCGCGACCACGACGAGATCGTCCTCGAGGCCGAGCAGCGCGGCGAGCGCACCCCGGATCAGATGCTCGTCGTCGTCGGCGAGCAGCAGCCGGACCGCGGCCGTCATGAGGTGACTCCGCTCACACGTACGTCGGGCGTCCGGCCGGCCAGCGGCACCGATGCCACCACCCGGAACCCGTCCGTCCCCACCGGCCCCGCCTCCAACGTGCCCTCCACCCCTGCCGGCCGCTCCCGCAGCCCCGCCAGCCCGGACCCGCCGCGCCCGGTGCCCCCGCCGTCCCGTCGTACCACCCCGTCGTTCTCCACCCTCAGCACCACGCACCCCTCCTGTACCCGCAGTCCCACCGTGCACCGTCCCGCGTCCCCCGTGCCGCAGCATGTTGGTCGTCGCCTCCCGGACCACCCAGCCGAGGGCCGACTGCACCTCGGCGGGCAGTCCGGCGCTCTCGCCGGTGACCTCGCAGCTGAACCCCGCGGCAGTCAACACCCCCTGTGCTCCGGAGAGTTCGGCGCCCAGGTCGGCATCCCGGCAGCTCCGCACGACGTCCCGGACCTCGCGTTGCGACTCCTGGGCGATCCGCTGCACCTCGATCATCTGCTCGACGGCCTCGGGCCGTTCCCGCCGAGCGAGTTGCACGGCCAGCTCGTTCTTGAGGGCGATGACGGCCAGGTTCCGGCCGAGGACGTCGTGCAGATCCCGCCCGAACCGCAGCCGTTCCTCGGCGACGGCGAGCCGGGTGCGGGTCTCGCGGGCCTCGTCGAGCGCGTAGACGGCGTTGAGCGGCCAGATGGAGAAGACCGAGGTGGCCGCGAGGAAACCGCCGGCGAGGAACACCACGAACGCCGTGACCGACGCGGACATCGCGGGGAACCCCAGCGGGAGGGAGACCGCGCCCGCTCCGAGGGCGAAACCCGCGAGCCGTGCGAGCACCCGCCGCCGGTCGCGGACGCCGAGCGCCGACGTGCCGGATCCGAAGGCGAGGATCCCGACGAGGACGGTGGTCGCCGCGCTCCCGGTGTCCTGGTCCGGGGTGCCGTGCTCGCACAGGGCCGGCGCCGTGACGGAGAGGACGCAGGTGACCGCACCGAGCGCCCACAGCAGCCGCACCGGCCGGTCCCGCCGCCCGCGCGCCCGGTCCAGCACCCGGGAGGCGGCCACCGCGCAGGGCGCCGCGTGGACGACGACCGTCGTCATCAGCCAGACCGCCACCGGCCCCCGGGCCTGCCCGGCCACCGGCAGCGCGATCGCCAGCACCTCGATCACCGCGAAGAAGTGGAACGACCACCGCGTGTACGCCGGCGACGGTCAGCTCGGACGGGAAGCCGCCCTCCTGGAGCATCACGCCGGTGCGCGGCCGTACGGCGGCCCGCTCCCGGTACGGATCGCGGCCCAGTACCCGCACCCGGCCCCCGCTCGGCGGTGCGAGGCCCTCCAGCAACTCGACGGTGGAGGTCTTGCCGGCGCCGTTGGTACCGAGCAGCGCGAGGATCTCCCCGCGGCCGACGGAGAAGGTGATTCCGCGGACCGCCTCGGACCCGCCTCGGTAGGAACGCCGGAGATCTGTGACCTCAATCACGTGTTCGCTCATCACGTGTCCGTTGTCTTCGACGGTGTCTTCGATGGCCTCCATGGGACGAGCGTCCCCGGGGACCGGGCTCGGCAGCAGTGCGCGGTGTCATCACTCGCCATGACAAATGTCAGCGCGCGCGATGGGACACGAAAAAACCCCAGTCACATGACTGGGGTTTCCTCTCCGAGCTGGAGCGGACGACGAGGCTCGAACTCGCGACCTCAACCTTGGCAAGGTTGCGCTCTACCAACTGAGCTACGTCCGCACTGCCCCCGATCGGCTCCCACCGATCGGTGCGAGCACCACCCTACCTGATCCACAAGCTTGATCAGGACCGGCGGTGCAGAGCGGGTGACAGGAATTGCACACTGCGCCTTCCCCCTGGAAGGGGGATGTTCTACTACTGAACTACACCCGCGTGTACTCCGTGGGTTTGGCCTTTCGGCCGCGCCCCTCGGCGTGCTCCAGACATTAGCTGATCAGCAGGGGGGTAGCGCAAGTCGGCTGTCCTCGGGGGCCGGTGACGGTCCCTGAGGACAGCCCGGACCGCGCCTCACTGCGCGGCGCTGAACGCCTCGTAGACCTTCTTCGGGATGCGGCCCCGCGCCGGGACGTCCATCTTGTTCGCCTGCGCCCAGGCGCGGACGGCCGCCGGGTCGGGGGCGACCTCCGTCTGCTTGTACGCCTTGCCCGACTTCGACCGCTTGCGGCCGGCCGTCACGTACGGCTCCAGGGCCTTACGCAGTTCCTTGGCGTTGGCTTGATTCAGATCGATCTCGTACGACTTGCCGTCGAGTCCGAAGGCGATCGTTTCCGCCGCTTCCGAGCCGTCGATGTCGTCAAAGAGAGTGACCACGACCTTCTGCGCCACGAATATCGGTCCCTTCGTGTGGCACGTCTATACAGCTCACCGGCGATGACGCGATGGTGGAGATGACGTGCCGAGTATCGGCTATTGCCAATTCATTTGTACAGTGCCTGGCAATACAAAGTGAAGCCCGACTAAATCCGCCGCGTGTCTCCAGCGCAATAGATGTCGTGGGCGAACCCGGGGAACTTTCCCAGAACTTTTCGCGCGGATCCCCCGCCGTCACCCGATCGTGATGCGGCTCACGTAGTTTCCTACAACTCTACCCGCGTAGAAATTTTGTGCGGGTAGTCTGAAGACGCCTGTCGGAGCCTCGGCGGGTAACTGCTCAGCAGCCAGCACCACAACACCGGGAGTGCCAGTGGCACGCGTCGTAGTCGACGTCATGCTCAAGCCGGAGATCCTCGACCCCCAGGGCCAGGCGGTCCAGCGTGCGCTGCCGCGCCTGGGTTTCGAAGGCATCTCCGATGTACGTCAGGGAAAGCGATTCGAACTGGAAGTTGACGGGCCGGTCGACGAGGCCGCGCTCGCCCGCATCCACGATCTTGCGGAATCCTTCCTCGCCAACACCGTGATCGAGGACTTCACCGTTCGGGTGGATGAAGTCGCGGAGGCGGCCAAGTGACCGCTCGTATTGGCGTCGTCACTTTCCCGGGAAGTCTGGACGACCGGGACACCCAGCGTGCGATCCGGCTCGCGGGTGCCGAACCGGTGGCCCTCTGGCACAAGGACAAGGACCTCCACCAGGTCGACGCGGTGGTCCTCCCGGGCGGTTTCTCGTACGGCGACTATCTGCGCGCCGGCGCCATCTCCCGTTTCTCGCCGGTGATGGAGACCGTCATCGAGCAGGCGAGGGCCGGCCTTCCGGTCCTCGGTATCTGCAACGGCTTCCAGGTCCTCACCGAGGCCCATCTGCTCCCCGGCGCGATGCTCGGCAACAACCACCTCCACTTCATCTGCCGCGACCAGAGGCTGCGGGTGGAGAACGCGGGGACCGCGTGGACCAGCGACTACCGCGAGGGCCAGGAGATCCATATTCCGCTGAAGAACATGGACGGCCGGTACGTCGCCGACGAGTACACGCTGGACAAGCTGGAGGCCGAGGGCCGGGTCGCGTTCCGGTACCTCGACGTCAATCCGAACGGCTCGCTCCGTGACATCGCCGGCATCACCAACGAGGCCGGGAACGTCGTGGGCCTGATGCCGCACCCGGAGCACGCCGTCGAGCCGCTCATCGGCAGCGGCCGCACCGACGGTCTGCCCTTCTTCACCTCGATCCTCAAGAAGCTGGTGGGCGCATGAGCCGGACGCCTCTGGACACGGTCGAACACGCGGCCGCGACCCCCGACGTCGAGCTGCCCTGGGCCGAACTCGGCCTGAAGAAGGACGAGTACGAGCGGGTGGTGGAGATCCTCGGCCGCCGCCCGACCGGCGCCGAACTCGCCATGTACTCGGTCATGTGGTCCGAGCACTGCTCGTACAAGTCCTCCAAGGTCCACCTCCGCCAGTTCGGCGAGAAGGCCCCGCAGAGCGACGCGCTGCTCGTCGGCATCGGCGAGAACGCGGGCGTCGTGGACGTCGGCCAGGGCTACGCGGTGACCTTCAAGGTCGAGTCGCACAACCACCCGTCGTACGTCGAGCCCTACCAGGGCGCCGCGACCGGTGTCGGCGGCATCGTCCGCGACATCATCGCGATGGGCGCGCGCCCGGTGGCCGTGGTCGACCCGCTGCGCTTCGGCGCCGCCGACCACCCCGACACCAAGCGCGTGCTGCCCGGCGTCGTCGCCGGCATCGGCGGCTACGGCAACTGCCTGGGCCTGCCCAACATCGGCGGCGAGGTCGTCTTCGACGCCTGCTACCAGGGCAACCCGCTGGTCAACGCCGGTGCCATCGGTGTGATGCGGCACGAGGACATCCACCTCGCCAAGGCCTCCGGCGCGGGCAACCAGGTCATCCTGTACGGCGCCCGGACCGGCGGCGACGGCATCGGCGGCGCGTCGATCCTGGCGAGCGAGACCTTCGACGACGCGAAGCCCTCCAAGCGCCCCGCCGTCCAGGTCGGCGACCCGTTCCAGGAGAAGCTCCTCATCGAGTGCACGCTGGAGGCGTTCGCCGAGAAGCTGGTCGTCGGCATCCAGGACCTCGGTGCGGCGGGCCTGTCCTGCGCCACCTCCGAGCTGGCCTCGAACGGCTCCGGCGGTATGACGGTGACGCTCGACGACGTGCCCCTGCGGGACTCGACCCTCTCGCCCGAGGAAATCCTCATGAGCGAGTCGCAGGAGCGCATGTGCGCGGTGGTCGAGCCGGCGAAGGTCGACCGCTTCCTGGAGATCTGCGAGAAGTGGGACGTCATCGCGACGGTCATCGGTGAGGTGACCGACGGCGACCGTCTGGAGATCTTCTGGCACGGCGAGAAGATCGTCGACGTCGACCCGCGCACGGTCGCGCACGACGGTCCGGTCTACGAGCGCCCGTACGCCCGCCCGTCCTGGCAGGACGCCCTCCAGGCGGACGACGCGAACAAGCTGCCCCGCCCGGCGACCGCCGAGGAGCTCAGGCAGCAGGTCCTGAAGCTGGTCGGCTCCCCCAACCAGGCCTCCAAGAAGTGGATCACCTCGCAGTACGACCACTTCGTGCAGGGCAACACCGTCCTCGCCCAGCCGGAGGACTCCGGCATGATCCGCGTGGACGAGGAGACCGGCCTCGGGGTCGCCATCGCGACGGACGGCAACGGCCGCTACGCCAAGCTGGACCCGTACACGGGCGCGCAGCTGGCCCTGTCCGAGGCCTACCGGAACGTGGCCACGACCGGCGCCAAGCCCCTCGCCGTCTCCGACTGCCTGAACTTCGGCTCGCCCGAGGACCCCGCGGTGATGTGGCAGTTCGCCGAGGCGGTGCGCGGTCTGGCCGACGCCTGCCGGCAGCTGGGCACCCCGGTGACCGGCGGCAACGTCTCGCTCTACAACCAGACGGGCGAGGCGGCCATCCACCCGACCCCGGTGGTGGCCGTCCTCGGTGTCATCGACGACGTCGCCCGGCGCACGCCGGTCGCCTTCCAGGAGGAGGGCCAGCTGCTCTACCTCCTCGGTGACACCCGCGAGGAGTTCGGCGGCTCGGCCTGGTCCCAGGTCGTCCACGACCACCTCGGCGGCCTGCCCCCGAAGGTCGACCTGGAGCGCGAGCGCCTGCTGGCCGAGATCCTCATCTCCGCCTCCCGCGACGGCATGATCGACTCGGCGCACGACCTGTCCGACGGCGGCCTGATCCAGGCGGTCGTGGAGTCGGCGCTGCTCGGCGGGAAGGGCGCGCGTCTGGTCGTACCGGACGGACTCGACGCGTTCACGTTCCTGCTCTCCGAGTCGGCGGGCCGCGCGGTCGTGGCCGTGCCGCGCTCCGAGGAGGTCCGCTTCAACGACATGTGCGGCGCGCGTGGCCTGCCGGTGACGCGCATCGGTGTCGTGGACGGGGACTCGGTGGAGATCCAGGGCGAGTTCAGCCTCACCCTGTCCGAACTGCGCGAGGCGCACGAGGGCACGATCGAGGCGCTGCTCGCGTAGTCGGTGCCACGACGACGAAGGCCCCGCCCGGACGCATGTTCCGGGCGGGGCCTTCGCGGCCTCGTCGGATCCGGGCGAAGGCAGGTGTCGCCGGACGCCGGGGCCGCGCGGGACGGGAATCCGTGCCGGTCACACTCGCGAGTGATCGCGTCCGAACGCCCCGGATGACGCTCGGAGCCTTTCGGACCGGAGGGCTGACACCCCATGCTGCTGGCATGCGCTTGCGAAATGTCACCGAGGACGACGTGGACGCCTATGTCCGGATGCGCTGCGACCCCGTGATGATGAGGGACCTCGGCGGGCCGTTGCCCGAGGGCGGGATGCGGGACAAGGTGCGCCGGGATGCCGAGACGGCGGCCTCCGACATCGGGTGGATCAAGATGATCGTCCCTGATCCGGGCGTCCCCGAGGTCGTCGCGGGCCATGTCTGCGTCTGGACGCACGACGAGGGCGGGAAGCCGTTCTCGGAGATCGGGTGGATGGTGCTGCCCGAGTTCCAGGGCCGCGGGCTCGGTAAGCTCGCCGCCCGCGCTCTCCTCGAACAGGCCCGGGACGAGGACCGCTGGGGCGACATCCACGCCTTCCCGGCGACGGCGAACGGCCCCTCGAACGGCATCTGCCGGTCCCTCGGCTTCCGCCTCCTCGGTGAGACCGACGTCGATTTCGCCGACCGGGTCATCCACAGCAACCACTGGGTGATCACCCCGGCTTCCGACCTCGTCCCCTGACCGCCGGCGCGGCTCAGCGGCCCGGGTGCTCCAGGCGGGCGCGGACCGCGGGGCGGTCGACGCCGAGTTCGGTCAGGAGGTCCGCCGCGGGATCGGGCCGCTCGCAGTCGAGCAGGGCCAGCAGCAGGTGTTCCGGGGTGATGCGGCGGCTGCGGGCCTTCCTGGTCTCGGCCAGGGCGCGGGGGAGGACGGCGCGGGCGCCCGACGTGAGGGGGGTCCGCTTGCGGGACGCGGGGACCGGCGCGCGCTCGATCCCCCGGACGTCGACGCCGACCACGGCCAGCGCGGTCCGGTCCAGGGCGTCGAGGGCGGCGCGGGCGGTCTCCAGACCGGTGCCGAGGGCCCGGACCGCGCCGGGGTCGTGCAGCACTCCCAGCAGGAGGTGCTCGGTACCTATGCGGCGGTCGCCGCGCAGCGTGGTCTCCTCGAGCGCCGCCGCGACCGTCGCCCGGGCCTCTGCCGCGAACTGTTCGAACATGATCGTCTCACTTCCCGTACTTGGCGTGGACGGACTGCCGGGAGACGCCGAGGGCGTCTCCGATCTGCTCCCAGGACCAGCCCTGTTCACGGGCGCGTACGACCGCCGCGGCCTCGACCTGCTCGGCCAGTCGGTGCAGGGCACCCACCGCCCGCAGTCCCACCGCGGGGTCGTGCGACCTCAGGCGCTCCGAGAGCTCTTGCGCTTCCATGTCTGTCAGTCTGGGTTGACGGGCAGTCTCTGTCAACCCAGACTGACAGAGACCCGGCCGTCGGACCCAGGGCATACGCTCACCGCCATGCCGCCTGCCAGGAAACGCCCCAGGACGTACGACCCGGCCAGGACCCGCACCGCGGTCTTCGCCCAGCTCGCGCACGTGCGGGCCGCCGTCCGCACCCTCACCCCCGAGCAGCTCGCGCTCCCCACCCGCCTCGGCGAGTGGACCGTCCGGGACCTCGTCGTCCACGTCGGCATGGCCGTCACCGCCGTCCAGCGGGCTCTGGACGAGCCCGAGCCGGCCACCGCGGACGCGGTCCTCCTCGACTGGCCCTTCCGGACCGCCGCCAACTCCTCGGCGATCTCCGACTTCACCCGGCGGCTCGCCGACGGCCACCGCGACCTCGACGCCTACCTCGCCGGCGCCGACGAGGGCCTGCGCGCCCTCCTCGCCGGCCACCCCGGCACCCGGCTGCTGGCCACCAGCGCCGGCGCGATGTCCCTGGACGACTACCTGGTCACCCGGACCGTGGAACTGGTCGTCCACACGGACGACCTCAACGCGGCGATCCCGGGATCAGCCATCCCCTGCGACCGGCAGGCCCTGGCCGCCTGCACCCGGCTGCTCGCCGACGCGCTGGCGGTCAAGGCGCCAGGCGGCTCCACCGAGGTGCGGGTGCCGCCGTACGCCGTGGTGCAGTGCGTCGAAGGACCCCGGCACACCCGTGGCACCCCGCCGAACGTCGTCGAGACCGATCCGCTCACCTGGATCCGGCTGGCCACCGGACGGGTGGGCTGGCGGGAGGCGCTCGCGGACGCCAAGGTCAGCGCCAGCGGGGAGCGTGCGGACATCGGAGGCCTGCTGCCCCTGATGGGCTGAGGGAACCGATCGACCGGAGTGTTCCGTCGAACCGGCATGTACGGGTACAAGCAGCGCACGCAGCACAGGACCCTGACCATGACGGCCGCCGCCGTGCTCGTCCCGCTCGCGGTGGCCTGCGGCGGAGAGAAGGCAGGAGTCTCCGTGGGGGCCCGGCCACCGGTGACCGGGATCGAGTGGACCGTCGACAGCGTGACCGTGGACGGAACCACCCGGCGCGCCCCGTCCCACGCCCACGCCCACCTGCGGATCGACGACGGCAGGGCCGCCGGCGGCTTCGGCTGCAACCAGTTCAGCGCCACGGCGACGGCGACGGACGACCGGATCCGGCTGAGCAACGCCCGCACCACCCGCATGGCCTGCGACAACAGCCGCATGACCTTCGAGCGCGCGCTCGCCCGCACCCTCACCGCGGGCCCGCTGACCACCCGGACCGACGGCCGGGACCTGACCCTCACCACCGCCGGCGGCGACCGGGTCGAGCTGTCCAGGAAATGACCTCCGGTGCCCCGAATGATGTGCGACACCTCACTCAGAGAAACGGTGCGAGGGGGTTGCGCGGGCTTGGGCCCGCCCGAAGGCACCCCGGCTGGAGAATCCTCTCAACGCGCTGACCTGCGAAGATGAAGAAAGCCACCAATGCGTCCGCGGCCGTAGATCCACTAAGGCCCGGTATCCCCAATTCGGACCAGTGGTCGATCTCGCCTACACTCGGAGCCGTGCCACGTGGTGACGGTCTCCTCAATCACGATCTGCTCCCCGGCGAGAAGGGCCCCCAGGACGCTTGCGGCGTCTTCGGTGTCTGGGCTCCCGGTGAAGAGGTCGCCAAGCTCACGTACTTCGGGCTGTACGCCCTCCAGCATCGGGGCCAGGAGTCCGCGGGTATCGCGGTCAGCAACGGCTCCCAGATCCTCGTCTTCAAGGACATGGGACTGGTCTCCCAGGTCTTCGACGAGACCTCCCTGGGATCGCTCCAGGGTCATATCGCGGTCGGTCACGCCCGCTACTCGACCACCGGTGCGTCCGTGTGGGAGAACGCCCAGCCGACCTTCCGTGCCACCGCGCACGGTTCGATCGCGCTCGGCCACAACGGCAACCTCGTCAACACGGCGCAGCTCGCCGAGATGGTCGCCGACCTCCCCAAGGACACCCACGGCCGGTCCACCCGGGTCGCCGCGACCAACGACACCGACCTGCTCACCGCGCTCCTCGCGGCCCAGGTCGACGCCGACGGCAAGCCGCTGACCATCGAGGAGGCCGCGCACGCGGTCCTGCCGAAGGTCCGGGGCGCCTTCTCGCTGGTCTTCATGGACGAGCACACCCTCTACGCGGCCCGCGACCCGCAGGGCATCCGCCCGCTGGTCCTCGGCCGCCTGGAGCGCGGCTGGGTCATCGCCTCCGAGTCCGCCGCCCTCGACATCTGCGGCGCCAGCTTCGTGCGCGAGATCGAGCCGGGCGAGTTCGTCGCCGTCGACGAGAACGGTCTGCGCACCTCCCGATTCGCGGATGCGAAGCCCAAGGGCTGTGTCTTCGAATATGTGTACCTGGCCCGCCCCGACACCGACATCGCCGGCCGGAACGTCTACCTGTCCCGGGTGGAGATGGGCCGGAAGCTCGCCAAGGAAGCCCCGGTCGACGCCGACCTGGTGATAGCGACCCCGGAGTCCGGCACCCCGGCCGCCGTCGGATACGCGGAGGCCTCGGGAATCCCGTTCGGCAACGGTCTGGTCAAGAACGCCTACGTCGGCCGGACCTTCATCCAGCCCTCGCAGACCATCCGGCAGCTCGGCATCCGCCTGAAGCTGAACCCGCTGAAGGAAGTCATCAAGGGCAAGCGGCTGGTCGTCGTCGACGACTCGATCGTACGCGGCAACACCCAGCGGGCCCTGGTGCGCATGCTGCGCGAGGCCGGCGCCGCCGAGGTCCACATCCGGATCTCCTCGCCGCCCGTGAAGTGGCCCTGCTTCTTCGGCATCGACTTCGCCACCCGCGCCGAGCTGATCGCCAACGGCATGACCATCGACGAGATCGGCACCTCGCTCGGCGCCGACTCCCTGGCCTACATCTCCATCGACGGCATGATCGAGGCGACCACCATCGCCAAGCCGAACCTGTGCCGTGCCTGCTTCGACGGCGAGTACCCGATGGAGCTCCCGGACCCCGAGCTGCTGGGCAAGCAGCTCCTGGAGACCGAGCTGGCCGCCGGTCCGGCAGCCACGGCCGCGGCCGACGCGATCCGTCGCCCGTAAGCCTCGTCATCAACCCGAAAGATCCCAGGCAATGTCTGAGAGCCAGTCCTCCGGTGCCTCCTACGCGGCTGCCGGCGTCGACATCGAAGCGGGCGACCGCGCCGTCGAGTTGATGAAGGAGTGGGTGAAGAAGACCAGACGCCCCGAGGTCCTCGGCGGCCTCGGCGGCTTCGCCGGCCTCTTCGACGCCTCCGCCCTCAAGCACTACGAGCGCCCGCTGCTCGCCTCCGCCACGGACGGTGTCGGCACCAAGGTCGACATCGCCCGGCAGCTGGGCGTGTACGACACCATCGGCCACGACCTGGTCGCCATGGTCATGGACGACATCGTGGTGTGCGGTGCCGAGCCGCTCTTCATGACCGACTACATCTGCGTCGGCAAGGTCCACCCCGAGCGGGTCGCCGCGATCGTCAAGGGCATCGCCGAGGGCTGTGTGCTGGCCGGCTGCGCCCTGGTGGGCGGCGAGACCGCCGAACACCCGGGCCTGCTGGGCGCGGACGACTTCGACGTGGCCGGCGCCGGTACGGGTGTGGTGGAGGCCGACCGGCTGCTCGGCGCGGATCGTATCCGTACGGGTGACGCGGTGATCGCCATGGCGTCCTCCGGGCTTCACTCCAACGGGTACTCCCTGGTCCGGCACGTGCTGCTGAACCAGGCAGGGCTCGCTCTCGACGCCCATGTCGAGGAGCTCGGCCGCACCCTCGGCGAGGAGCTGTTGGAGCCGACCAAGATCTACTCGCTGGACTGCCTGGCCCTGATCCGCACCGCCGAGGTGCACGCCTTCAGCCATGTGACCGGCGGTGGACTCGCGGCGAACCTGGCCCGGGTGATCCCGGACCACCTGCACGCGCGCGTCGACCGGGCCACCTGGACGCCGGGTGCGATCTTCGACCTGGTCGGCCGGACCGGCAACGTCGAGCGGCTCGAACTGGAGAAGACGCTGAACATGGGTGTCGGCATGATCGCGATGGTCCCGCAGGAATCG
This sequence comes from Streptomyces sp. NPDC026515, assembly GCF_055567595.1. Classification (NCBI taxonomy): domain Bacteria; kingdom Bacillati; phylum Actinomycetota; class Actinomycetes; order Kitasatosporales; family Streptomycetaceae; genus Streptomyces; species Streptomyces sp. NPDC026515. Next base: position 48,633 of record NZ_JBVHQD010000008.1, on the reverse strand, counting down.
GTGGACGTGGCGCTGGCCACACTGGCCGACCGCGGGGTCGACGCATGGGTGGCCGGCGAGATCACCGAGCGCGGCGAGCACACCACGGGCGCGGAGCTGGTCGGCGACTACGCGTAGCGCCTGGGCCGACCGGCCATGAGGCCAGCACAAAACCCGGTCCGGCGTCAGAACCCCGGACCGGGTATGTGAACGGCTAAGCAGCCGCGGGCATTACGCACCGCGACGATGTTGAGACTGGGGACTGGACTGGTCGTCCTCGTCCTCGTCGTCATCGTCGTTGTAAAGATCCGCGTACTGGGCGTACGGGTCGTCATCCTCGTCGTCGTCCTCGAACGGCTCGCCATTCGGCGGCTGGCTCGAAGTCGATGCGCCCAGCTCGCTGGCCAGACGTGACAGGTCAGTCCCACCGCTGTTGTACTTCAGCTGGCGGGCGACCTTCGTCTGCTTGGCCTTGGCCCGGCCGCGCCCCATGGCTCGACCCCCTCGGTGACGGGGCTCGACGGCCCCAGAGTCTGACACGCGTTCATGATCCGGAACGGACTCTCCTCGGAGAGACCGGTCCGTAGGGCTTCCACGGTACCTGAGCCCGCGCCCATACGGTACGTCGCCCGCACTACGCGCCTGGCTGCACGACCCGCGAGGTGCCCCGTCCCCGCTGGTCAACGACGATTTTAACCACTTCCTGGCGGGCGACCCGCCGACGAACGTGAGAGTTCTCTCCAACTGCCCGCCGACGGGTACCGGAAATCCGTGCGGAAACCCCGCGTTCGGTCAGCGGCCACCCGCCGTGGCGGCTTCGTGCATCCGCTGTTCGGCGATCCGGTCGGCCGCCGCGGCAGGCGGAATCCCGTCCTCCTTCGCACGAGCGAATATGGCCAGCGTGGTGTCGAAGATCTTCGCGGCCTTGGCCTTGCACCGGTCGAAGTCGAACCCGTGCAGCTCGTCGGCGACCTGGATGACCCCGCCGGCGTTCACCACGTAGTCCGGGGCGTAGAGGATCCCGCGGTCGGCGAGGTCCTTCTCGACACCGGGGTGGGCGAGCTGGTTGTTGGCCGCGCCGCACACCACCTTGGCGGTCAGCGCCGGCACCGACTCGTCGTCGAGCGCGCCGCCGAGCGCGCAGGGTGCGTAGATGTCGAGGCCCTCGACCTGGATCAGGGCCTCGGTGTCGGCGGCGACCTGGACCTGGGCGTGCCGGTCGGAGATCCGGCCGACGGCCTCCCGGCGCACGTCGGTGATCACCACCCGGGCGCCCTCCTCCAGCAGGTGCTCCACCAGGTGGTGGCCGACCTTGCCGACGCCCGCGATGCCCACGGTGCGGCCGCGCAGCGACGGATCGCCCCACAGGTGCTGGGCACTGGCCCGCATGCCCTGGTAGACGCCGTACGCGGTGAGCACGGAGGAGTCGCCGGCGCCGCCGTTCTCCGGGGAGCGGCCGGTGGTCCACCGGCTCTCGCGGGCCACGACGTCCATGTCGGCGACGTACGTGCCGACGTCGCAGGCGGTGACGTAGCGGCCGCCGAGCGACGCCACGAACCGCCCGTAGGCGAGCAGCAGCTCCTCGGTCTTGTCGCGCTCGGGGTCCCCGATGATCACGGCCTTGCCGCCGCCGTGGTCGAGTCCGGCCATGGCGTTCTTGTACGACATCCCGCGCGCGAGGTTGAGGGCGTCGGCGACGGCCGCCTCCTCGGTGGCGTACGGGTAGAAGCGGGTGCCGCCGAGGGCGGGGCCCAGCGCGGTGGAGTGAATGGCGATGACGGCCTTGAGGCCGCTCTTGCGGTCCTGGCAGAGCACGACTTGCTCGTGACCGCCCTGGTCCGAGTGGAACAGGGTGTGCAGGACGCCGGTGGAAACGTCGGTCACTGTGGTGACTCCCGGTTGTGTTCGCGGCGAGTGGAGACGGGGGCCTCCGTACGGGTGGCGGGGGCCGTGGCATGAGCGTAGAGCTCCTGCCCGCCCACCATCCGCGCCGTGTTCAGGATCACTCTCTCGCGCCGCGTGTGCACGTATGAGCGTGGGACGATTTGCTGTGGTTTCGCGGCTGCTCCGAAGTGGGTTCCGCTGGTTTCGAGCCCGGTGCGGTGGGGAGGGAGCAGGCGTGCCCAAGGTGTCATCAGTGGTCGTCCCCTACGCGACGTACCTGCGTGTGTACGAGCCGCTGGCCGCCTTTCCCGAGCCCGAGCGCGGCCACTGGGCGCGTTACGCCCGCCGCCCTGAGCGGCCCTCCTATCAGGACGAACTCCGGCGTGCGCTGGCCGACTTGCTGCCCACCCCGCCGATCCCGGTGCCGGTGCAGGAGAGCGCCGAGGCCTTCGTGCTGGAGGCCGACGGCGTCGTGTGCGTGTGCCCGTGGCGGACGCGGCTGCGCGGCTGGCAGGCCCTTCAGGAGCTGCCCGAGGACCTGCCGAACGTGGTCCTGGACGCGATGCTGCCGCCGGTCGTCCGCCGGCAGGCCGCGATGGACTACGAGCGGTGGCTGGCCCACAACCCCGATTCCCGGCCCTGGATCCGTACGGCGACCTGGCAGGTCCCGCTGAGCTGGTTCGTGCTGGTCTCCGACGAGGAGCGCCGGTATGAGAAGGGCACCGGCGAGATCCCGCCGATGCTGCGCTACCGCACGCCGATGGTGCAGGCCCGGCGCCGGGTGGCCCGGTCGCTGCGCACACTGAAGGACGCCATCGACGAAGGGCCGCTCATCGACGGCCTGGTGGACGTGGGCCGCTGGCTTGAGGAGTTCCATCCGCGTTCGCTGGTCGAGCTGGACTACGGCGGCCTGGTGCACGCCCTGCCGGCCGGTGACCTGGAGGACGACCATTCGGCGGCCGACGTGGCGGCCGGCATCGAGGCGCTGCGGCAGGGCGACGGGACCGCGGCCGGTGAGGCGTACGGGCGGCTGGTGGAGCGCTGGCGGGCGGTACGGGACCGGCGGTCCGCGAACTGAGCTCGCGCGTGAGCGCCGATGCCGTTCACTCCGTACTGATTGTTGGATCACCTGATGGTGTGACAGCCGGATGACACCTCGGTGACGTGTGCGCACCGAGTGATGTAGGTCACGGCCCAGATGCCATGAAACAACGTACGTTGACGGCACTTCAGTGAACGCACGGGACGTTGGTCCCGATCCGGGCTTTTACGTCAAGGGTGACGGACCGCACTTACACGGCTCTTGCGCCTCTTGCCACTCCTCGTGCCAAAATAGGACAAGGAGTCCGGGGAGGGCTCCTTCCGTCCGCTTGTGGTGCACTGTGGGCGGAATCTCAGCATTGCACTCGCTTTGGGGGGTCTGACGACTCCTGATCGCCATGTGACTGATCGTCACAGAGGCGTGACTGTCCGCTATGGCATGGTCCATCGGCTTCCGCGGCTGATGACTACCTGGGAGGGCAATTCCATCGGTTTGGCCGACGCGGCTGGACGGATGGTGTAGTTGTAGTGCCGAGGACAAGCCGTTCGTCCTATAACCGACTCGACTCGCGTCCGCCATTTCGGGCAACGCGGGTCAAGGTGCAGAATTTAGAGGAAAGAACCGAGAAGGTTCGGTTCTCCCGAGGAGGCCGCTCATGACCGCTCGCACCCCTGATGCCGAGCCGCTGCTGACCCCGGCTGAGGTCGCCACGATGTTCCGCGTCGACCCCAAGACGGTCACGCGGTGGGCGAAGGCCGGCAAGCTCACGTCGATCCGCACGCTTGGCGGACATCGGCGCTACCGCGAGGCTGAGGTCCGCGCACTGCTCGCGGGCATTCCGCAGCAGCGCAGCGAGGCCTGACCAACTGAATAGCGGGCAAACCGACCGGTCCCCCAACTGGCCGAGTTGCCCCGACCCTAGCTCCGAGCGACGCGGGACCTGCCCCAACGGGACCCACGCCCAAGCCGACAGAACTTCTCAGGCAGCGACACAGGGTGCGTCGTAGATCGCGCTGGACTCCGCCGGGTCCAGCGCGATCTTTTTTGTGTGTCCATGAGGTCTGGCCGACCGTGACCGGGTGCTCTGTGAGCAGCCTTGTCGGAGTCTGGGGAGGCCTGTCGGATCTCCTGTGAACGCACCCTGGGAGAGGGGGGAAGGAGGTCCGGCGGGAGCTCGCGGGCATACCGAGGGAGGCGCCTCAGGGTGGTGCAATTGCACATATTAAATTGACTTGTTGTAGGTGGGGTGTAAGTACCGCCGTTTCAGGAACTTATACGGTGACTCCCGTCACATACCGCACGGCTTGTTTGTACCGACCCGGGTGCGCTAATGGAGCCGACCGCTCCACCGTCCCACAGGGGAACGGCTGTTGGGGCCGGCGCCCCTCTCACGCGCCGACGGGGTCCTCGTCCTCCGCGGCGTCCTCGGGGGCGTCGCCGGCGTGCGGGGCGGAATCCATGGCCAGCCGCAGGAGCCGATGGCAGACCGGGCAGTGACGGGTCAGGTGCCGGTACGACGAGGCGGCCGCCAGGTGGGCCCGCAACAGGGCTCGCGTCTCATGCCGCACCGAAGCCGCCATGCGCCACCTCCAGAGGGGGAGCCGAGGAGAAGCGAGCCCTGTCTTCTGGGTACCGACCGAATGTGACCCCGTCAAGAGCGCACCCTCTGTACCCGGCCAGGGGGGCAGGGGGCGCGCCGGTGCCGCCGGGATGTGCGGTCCTGACGGGTTGTGCGGTGTCAGGTCGGTGCCTTGGTCCTGAGGGGCGGCGGAGTCGTCGGGGGACGCGCGTGAGCCCGCATCCCCTGGGGGCGCGGGCCTCGGCTTGTTGCGGTCCTGACGGGATTTGCTGTGTCGGATTGCGGCTGTGCCGCGGGCGCGGCCTCCGTCCTGGCCGGGTGGCGGGGAGGGGTCGTTGCCGGCGCGCTCACCGCACGGTGTGGCCGGCGGCGGCCGGCGTACACGCCGCAGGCGTGAGGCCCGCTCCCTTTGCGGGGACGCGGGCCTCGGCTTGTTGCGGTCCTGAGGGGATTTGCTGTGTCGGATTGCGGCTGTGCCGCGGGCGCGGCCTCCGTCCTGGCCGGGTGGCGGGGAAGGGTCGTTGCCGGCGCGCTCACCGCACGGTGTGGCCAGCGCACACGCCGCAGGCGTGAGGCCCGCTCCCCTTGCGGGGATGCGGGCCTCGGCTTGTTGCGGTCCTGACGGGATTTGAACCCGCGGCCTCCACCTTGACAGGGTGGCGAGCACTCCAAACTGCTCCACAGGACCAGGTTTTGCGGCACTTTGTCTGCGCTGTGCTGCGAGAAGGACTGTACAGGAGGGTGAGGGTCCTGGTCGAACTCACGCAGCGTGCCCGGTCGGTTACGGGACGGCCGAGTCGATGGCCTTCACGATCCGCTTGTCGGAGACCGGGTACGCCGTGCCCAGCGCGTGCGCGAAGTAGCTGACCCGCAGCTCCTCCAGCATCCAGCGGATGTCCAGCACCTGCTGCGGCACCGGCCGCCCCTTGGGGAGCTGCTCCAGGAGCCAGGCGTACTCGTCCTGCATCTCGTGGACCTTCTCCATCCGGGTGGTGTCCCGCTGGACGTTGGTCGGCATCTGCTGCAGGCGCCGGTCGGCGGCCACCAGATAGCGCATGAGATCGCCGAGCCGCCGTATACCGGCCCAGGTCACGAAGCCCGGCTTCACCAGGGCGTCCAGCTGTTTGCGGACATCCGTCAGGTTCGCCAGCAGGGCGGGGCTCCGAACGCCCTTCAGACGGCGCTCACAGGCCTGCCAGGCGGCCAGCACCTGCTGCACCTGTCCGACCGTGCGGACCGTCGTGTCGACGATCTCCGCGCGCACCTTGTCGTACAGCTTCCGGTACGACTCCTCGTCCCACACCGGCCCCCCGAAGTCGCCGATCAGCTTGTCCGCCGCCGCCATCGCGCAGTCGTCGAACAGGGCCTGGATCGTGCCGTGCGGGTTCGCGGACAGCGCCAGCTTCTGGGCGTTCGTCAGCTTCTCGGACGCGAACTTCGCCGGGTTCACCGGGATGTTGCGGAGGATCAGCCTGCGCGTGCCCTTCCACATCGCCTCGGCCTGCTCCTCCTCGGTGTCGAAGAGCCGGACCGAGACCGTGTCCCCGTCGTCGACGAGCGCCGGGTACGCCTTCACCGGCTGGCCGGCCCGGCGTGTCTCGAAGACCCGCGTGAGCGCGCCGATCGTCCAGTCCGTCAGGCCCGTGCGCTCCAGCGACTCGCCGCCCTCGCGCTCCGCGGTTGCCGCGGCGGCCTGTGAGATGGCCTGGCGGGCCTTCGGCTTCAGCCGGAGCTTCAGCGCCTCCAGGTCCTTGTCCTCGGCCAGCTTCCGGCGCCGTTCGTCGACGATCCGGAAGGTGATCTTCAGATGGTCCGGGACCTTCGCCCAGTCGAAGTCCTCGGCCTCGAAGGGAACACCCACCATGCGCTTGAGCTCACGAGCCATGGTCACCGGCAGGGGCTCCTGCAACGGGACCGCGGTGTCGAGGAAGCGCTTCGCGAAGTTCGGCGCCGGCACGTAGTTGCGGCGGATGGGCTTGGGGAGGGTACGGATCAGCTCCGTGACCACCTCTTCCCGCAGGCCCGGGATCTGCCAGTCGAAACCCTCGTCCCTGACCTGGTTGAGGACCTGGAGCGGGACGTGGACGGTGACCCCGTCGGCGTCCGCGCCCGGCTCGAACTGGTACGTCACCCGGAACTTGAGCTGCCCCTGCCGCCAGGAGTCCGGGTAGTCGGCCTTGGTGACCGCCTCCGCCGACTCCCGGATCAGCATCTCGCGCTCGAAGTCGAGGAACTCCGGCTGCTCGTGCCGCTTGTGCTTCCACCAGGAGTCGAAGTGGGCGCCGGAAACGACGTGTTCGGGCACCCGCTGCTCGTAGAAGTCGAAGAGCGTGTCGTCGTCCACGACGATGTCCCGGCGCCGGGCCCGGTGCTCCAGCTCCTCGACCTCGCTCAGCAGCTTGCGGTTGTCGGCGAAGAACTTGTGGTGGGTCCGCCAGTCGCCCTCGACCAGCGCGTTGCGAATGAAAAGCTCGCGGCTGGTCTCCGGGTCGATCCGGCCGTAGTTGACCTTCCGGTCGGCGACGATCGGCACGCCGTACAGCGTGACCTTCTCGAGGGCCATCACGGCCGCCTGGTCCTTCTCCCAGTGCGGTTCGCTGTACGTCCGCTTCAGGAGGTGCTCGGCGAGGGGTTCCACCCACTCCGGCTCGATCTTCGCGTTGACCCGCGCCCACAGACGGGACGTCTCCACCAGCTCCGCCGACATCACGAACCGGGGAGTCTTCTTGAACAGCGCCGAGCCGGGGAAGATCGCGAACTTGGCGCTGCGGGCACCCAGGTACTCGTTCTTCGCGCCGTCCTTGACGTCCTTCATGCCGATGTGCGACAGCAGACCCGCGAGCAGGGAGACGTGCACGCGGTCGCCGGGGGCGTCCTCCTCGTTGAGGTGGATGCCCATCTGCTTGGCGACCGTGCGCAGCTGCGAGTAGATGTCCTGCCACTCCCGGATGCGCAGGAAGTTCAGGTACTCCTGCTTGCACATCCGCCTGAAGGAACTGGAGCCGCGCTCCTTCTGCTGCTCCCTGATGTACCGCCACAGGTTGAGGAAGGCGAGGAAGTCGCTGGTCTCGTCGCGGAAGCGGGCGTGCTGCTGGTCGGCCTGGGTCTGCTTGTCGGCCGGGCGCTCCCGCGGGTCCTGGATGGAGAGCGCGGCGGCGATGACCATGACCTCGCGGACGCAGCCGTTCTTGTCGGCCTCCAGGACCATGCGCGCCAGACGCGGGTCGACGGGCAGCTGGGCGAGCTTGCGGCCGCTGTCGGTGAGCCGCTTGCGGGCGTCCTTCTCGTCCGGGTTCAGCGCGCCCAGCTCCTGGAGCAGCTGCACACCGTCCCGGATGTTGCGGTGGTCCGGCGGGTCGATGAAGGGGAACTTCTCGATGTCGCCGAGGCCCGCCGCGGTCATCTGCAGGATGACGGAGGCGAGGTTGGTCCGCAGGATCTCGGCGTCGGTGAACTCCGGGCGGGCGAGGAAGTCCTCCTCGTCGTACAGCCGGATGCAGATGCCGTCGCTGGTCCGGCCGCAGCGGCCCTTGCGCTGGTTGGCGCTGGCCTGGCTGATCGGCTCGATGGGCAGCCGCTGCACCTTGGTGCGATGGCTGTAGCGGCTGATCCGGGCGAAGCCCGGGTCGATGACGTACTTGATGCCGGGCACGGTCAGCGAGGTCTCGGCGACGTTGGTCGCCAGAACGATCCTGCGACCGGTGTGCTGCTGGAAGACGCGATGCTGCTCGGCGTGCGAGAGGCGTGCGTACAGCGGGAGCACTTCCGTGAACCGGTAGTTCTTCTTCTCCAGCGCGTCCGCCGTGTCGCGGATCTCGCGCTCGCCGGAGAGGAAGACCAGGATGTCGCCCTTGCCCTCGCCCTGGAGCTCCTCGACGGCGTCGCAGATCGCGGTGATCTGGTCACGGTCGGCGTCCTCGGTGTCCTCTTCGAGGAGGGGCCGGTAGCGCACCTCCACCGGATAGGTCCGACCGCTGACCTCGACGATCGGGGCGTCCCCGAAGTGCCGGGAGAACCGTTCGGGGTCGATGGTCGCGGAGGTGATGACCACCTTCAGGTCCGGCCGCTTGGGCAGCAGCTGTGCCAGGTAGCCGAGCAGGAAGTCGATGTTGAGGGACCGCTCGTGGGCCTCGTCGATGATGATCGTGTCGTAGGCGCGCAGCTCGCGGTCGGTCTGGATCTCGGCGAGCAGGATGCCGTCCGTCATCAGCTTGACGAAGGTGGCGTCCGGGTTCACCTGGTCGGTGAAGCGGACCTTCCAGCCGACGGCCTCCCCCAGCGGCGTGCGCAGCTCCTCGGCGACCCGCTCGGCGACGGTACGGGCTGCGATCCGGCGGGGCTGGGTGTGCCCGATCATGCCCCGGACACCGCGCCCGAGTTCCAGACAGATCTTCGGGATCTGCGTGGTCTTGCCGGACCCGGTCTCACCGGCGACGATCACGACCTGGTGATCGCGTATCGCCTCGGCGATCTCGTCCTTCTTCTGGCTGACGGGCAGCTGCTCGGGGTACGAGACGGCGGGCACGACGGTGCGTCGGCCGGCCATCCGTTCCTCGGCCCTGGCCACTTCGGCCTCGATCTCCGCGAGGACGGCGGACCGGGCCTCCGGCTTACGGATCTTGCGTGCGCCTTCCAGCCTGCGCCCGAGCCGGTGCGCGTCGCGCAGCGAAAGCTCGGTCAGGCGGGGGGCGAGAGCGCCGAGGGCGGGGGCGGGATGCGTAGACATACGCGGTCCAGGATCTCACCTCGGCGAAATTCATGGCGAACGCTTTTCCCTCCGGCGGTTCGCCGGGGCTGTGGGGGCGCCCTACGGGGTTCGCTGGGCTGGAGGGGTGGCGGCGGCCGAAGGCGGCGGAGCGGTGGAGGTGGCGGGAGCCGAGGCCGCAGCCATGGACTTCGCCGTGTTGGACACCGCCTTGATGCCCAGGTAGGCGGTGGTCATGCTGCTCACGGCCGTGAAGGCCGCGCTGAGAACGCCGATGATCACCGACGTGTCGCCGCTCAGCCGCCAGACGCCGAACACCGCGACCGCGGCGATCGCGAGGTTGCTGACGACGACGGCCAGCAGGCCGTATCTCGCGCGGACCTTCTCCAGCTCTGATTCCTGGTCCCGGCTCATCTTTCCCCACCCTGACAACGTGTCGACGCGCCAGAACCTAGCGTCACGCCGGCCCCGCCGCCAAGGAGAGCGGGCCGGCCTGCCGGGAAGACGTCGTCATCGCCCAGCAGGTCCGCGCAGGCGTCCACCGGCACGGTGCCGGCGTTGTGGAGGTCGATCCCGCCGTCGGAGCCGACCCTGACCAGCGCCCGGCCGGCCGCGGTGTGCCCCTTGGTGAAGTTCCACCGCGTTGGCATGCAGCCGTCATGCACTCAACGTGATCTCGAAGGAACGCCGGAATCGGTCCGTGCGGCGAAAGAGAACAGCCCCTCCGGAATCCCGGAGGGGCTGTCTGCTGTGGCTGGGGCCGGGGTCGAACCGGCGACCTATCGCTTTTCAGGCGATCGCTCGTACCAACTGAGCTACCCAGCCACGAGGTTTCACGTGAAACCCCAGCGGTCCTGACGGGATTTGAACCCGCGGCCTCCACCTTGACAGGGTGGCGAGCACTCCAAACTGCTCCACAGGACCAAGCTTTGTGTGCAACAGTGTCGCACACGATCTTGCGTGCCCCCAACGGGATTCGAACCCGTGCTACCGCCTTGAAAGGGCGGCGTCCTAGGCCGCTAGACGATGAGGGCTATCGGCCCGCCTGGGCGCTTCTCAGCGCGTCGGGGACGTGAGAAGCATATGGGATGGCGAGGAGTATCGCCAAAACGGTTTACGACCCCGAGGGCGCCGGGGTGGCGGGCGTGCCTCCTGAGGGTGACGGGTTCTTCGTGCTCTTCGTGGGGGAGGGAGTGGCGCCGGGCTGGTTCTCCGCGGCCAGGTGCCGGCTGACTTCGGCCGTCGTCTCACCCAGACCGCCCAGCCTGATCTCGTCCCAGGCCTGGAGCCGACGGGTGTCGCGGTCGAAGTAGAGGACCGAGGCCTCGATGGGGTCCGGATACTTGCCCTCGACCGCGCGCAGACCGCTGCCGCCCGTGGAGCCCTCCACCCGCAGTCGGGTGCCGTGCGCCAGGATCTCGGTCTGCTCGTGGTGGAGATGGCCCGCCAGGACCAGGGGCACCTCACCGTCCGACATACGCGCGGCCGCCGGCTCATGGGCGATGGCCACATCCACCGGGGTGTCGGCCGCCCGCTGTTCCCGCAGGGCGGTGGCGAGGTGGTCCCCGGCCTGTTCCTCGGCGGCGTCCCCGCCCGGCACCGCCGAGCGGTCGGGCGTGTACTGGGGGTCGCCGATCCCGGCGAAGCGCATCCCCGCGATCGTCTCCGCGTGGCCGTCGTCCAGGACGTGCACGTTCTTCATGCGGGACAGGTAGCGCTGCGTGAGGTCCGAGTCATGGTTGCCCCGGACCCAGACGTAGGGAACGCCCAGGTCGGCGATCGGGTCCAGGAAGCCGTTCTCGGCCGCTGTGCCGTGATCCATGGTGTCGCCGGAGTCCACGATCACATTCACGTCGTACTGCTGCACCAGCGAAGCGATGATCTTCCAGCTCGCCGGGTTGAGATGGATGTCGGAGACGTGCAGGACGCGCAGGGTGGTCGGGTCCGGCGTGTACGCGGGGAGCGTGGAGGTGGCGTCGTACAGCTTCGTCACATTGGTCACCAGCCGCGCCAACTCCTTCTGGTAGACGTCGAATTCGGTGACGATGCTGCGTGCGTTGCCGACCAGGGCGGGGGCCGAGGAGAGCAGGCCGGAAAACCTCGGTTCCAGCACCGACTCGGGGTTCCAGGTGGCGTACGCGGACACGCCGGAGGCGGTGAGCAGGGTGAGGGCGAGGCCACCGGCGGCGAGGGCGCGGCGCGGGCGGCGGTAGACGGCGAGGCCGAGGGCGGTGGCGCCGCAGACGACGGCCACGCAGGAGCGTTCGGCCAGGTCCAGGGTGCCGTGCTCGACGTCCTGGGCGACCTCGTCCTGAAGACCGGAGAGGCGTTCGGGGTGGTCGACCAGCGCCTGGGAACGGACCGGGTCGAGCTGGTCGACGTTGACGTCCAGGCGGACCGGCGCGCTGTGGGTGTCCAGGTAGAGGGCGCCCAGCGGGGAGACGTTGATCTTCGTGCCGCCGTGCAGTGACGGGCGCAGGGTCATCGTCGTGTCCATCGGGCCGACCTGGGCCCGGACGTTCCCGACCACCAGCAGGCCGAGCCAGGCGCCGGCCAGCACGACGGCTGTCAGGCCGAGGACACGGATCCAGACGGGCGGTGCGTGGGCATCGGGGGCGAGTTCCAGGTCGGGGAGGCGGGTGCGGGCTCGGGCTCGGACGCGGGCCATTGGTGCCGTATGCCCAGGATTGCGGGCGCGTATGCGAGCGCGTGCGGACCCGGCCTGGCGGCGGGGCCCGTGGCCCGGACGCCGGGGCTGCCGGCCCGGGTGCCGAGGGCTCCTGGCCCGGGTGCCGTGGCTCCCGGGCCGGATGCCGGGGCGCTCGGGCCGGATGCCGGGGCGCTCGGGACTCTCGTACGGGCGTTCCGTACCGGACAATGGGCCTGTGCTGGAGATGACGCGCGAGGAGTTCGAGGAACTGGTCGCCGAGGCGCTCGACCGGATCCCGCCGGAGCTGACCCGGCTGATGGACAACGTGGCGGTGTTCGTCGAGGACGAGCCCGACGACCCGTCCGACCCCGAGCTGCTCGGGCTGTACGAAGGGACCCCGCTGACCGACCGCGGCGAGTGGTACGCGGGCGTGCTGCCGGACCGGATCACCGTCTACCGCGGACCGACCCTGCGGATGTGCGCGTCACGCGAGGAGGTCGTCGCGGAGACCGAGGTGACCGTGGTGCACGAGGTCGCCCATCACTTCGGCATCGACGACGCGCGGCTGCACGCACTGGGGTACGGGTGACGCCCCGGTTGCGTGTCCTCCTGCGGGCGACGGGAGTTGAGGAGGTTGACTCCTTTCTCCGCCCCCGGAGGTGGCCGCCGTGCGCCCCTTGTACGTACCCGTCCGTCTGGCCGTGACCGTGATGGCCGTCGCGGCCGCCGCGGGCTGTGTGAACGTCGGGGACGACGCGGGGAAGGTCAAGCCGTCGCACTCCGCCGGGCACCGGGACGGTGAGGGGGGCGACGGAGGCTCCGGGGTGTCCGGCGAGGGCGGTGCCGGGTACGGCGGCGAGGCGGCCGACGGGAAGCGGGGGCATGGAGGAAAGCCGAAGCCGGGGGAGTCCGGGTCGGCGTCCGCCAAGTCGGCCAAGGGCGCGAGCGCGGGGCCGACGGCCGTGGTGAAGCCGGGCGACAGCGCTCCGCCGGGAGCGCCGGCCGGGCCGACGGGGGCACCGGCGTCACCCACACCGCCTGCGGCCTCCCCCACGCCGCCGCCGGACTCGCCGACACCGCCACCGCCGGTCACGGACCCGCCGTCCGCCGAGCCGTCCTCGTCGGCGCACGAGGACACGGGGCCGCAGCTGGTCCAGCGGGAACCGGCCCCGATGGCGGGCGTCCCGGCCTAGCTGTGAGCTGGGCCTTTGAGGGTGGGTTTGCCTTGAGGGGTGTTGGGTGCGTATGGTGGTAGATCGTTTGATCCCATTTGCCCGGCGCCACCGCAGAGCGCGCCGTGTGGCGCGTACTCTCCCCTTGCCGTGGCGGACCGCATTGAGGCGGTCGTGAGCGAATCACGGAGTTGACGGGCGCGTGCCGAAGAGACTCCGGAAGGTTTCGCATTCGCATGTCCGTGTCCAGTACTGATCAGTTCGTCGTGTCCGAGAACAACGAGGACAACGAGCTGGTGACCCAGGTCTCCGAGGAGACCGCTGACACCACCGACACCACTGACACCCCTCAGGTCACCTTCGCCACCCTCGGTCTCCCCGAGGGTGTCGTGCGCAAGCTCGCGCAGAACGGTGTGACCACCCCCTTCCCGATCCAGGCCGCGACCATCCCGGACGCCCTGGCCGGCAAGGACATCCTCGGCCGTGGCCGTACCGGCTCCGGCAAGACCCTCTCCTTCGGTCTGCCCACCCTGGCCACGCTGGCCGGCGGCCGTACCGAGAAGAAGCGCCCCCGCGCCGTCATCCTCACCCCGACCCGTGAGCTGGCCATGCAGGTCGCGGACGCCCTCCAGCCGTACGGCGACGTCCTCGGCCTGAAGATGAAGGTCGTCTGTGGCGGTACGTCCATGGGCAACCAGATCTACGCCCTGGAGCGCGGCGTCGACATCCTCGTCGCCACCCCCGGCCGTCTCCGCGACATCATCAACCGCGGCGCCTGCTCCCTGGAGGACGTGCAGATCGCCGTCCTCGACGAGGCCGACCAGATGTCCGACCTGGGCTTCCTGCCCGAGGTCACCGAGTTGCTCGACCAGATCCCGGCCGGCGGCCAGCGCATGCTGTTCTCGGCCACGATGGAGAACGAGATCTCCACGCTGGTCAAGCGCTACCTGACCGACCCGGTCACGCACGAGGTCGACAGCGCCCAGGGCAACGTCACGACGATGTCCCACCACATCCTCATCGTGAAGCCGAAGGACAAGGCGCCGGTCACCGCCGCGATCGCCTCCCGCAAGGGCCGCACGATCATCTTCGTCCGCACCCAGCTGGGCGCCGACCGGATCGCCGAGCAGCTGCGCGACGCCGGTGTGAAGGCCGACGCGCTGCACGGCGGCATGACCCAGGGCGCCCGCACCCGGACGCTGGCCGACTTCAAGGACGGTTACGTCAACGCGCTCGTCGCCACCGACGTCGCCGCCCGCGGCATCCACGTCGACGGCATCGACCTGGTCCTGAACGTGGACCCGGCCGGCGACCACAAGGACTACCTGCACCGCGCGGGCCGTACCGCCCGCGCCGGCCGCACCGGAACCGTCGTCTCCCTCTCCCTCCCGCACCAGCGCCGGCAGATCTTCCGGCTGATGGAGGACGCGGGCGTCGACGCCGGCCGTCACATCATCAACTCCGGTACGGCCTTCGAGCCGGAGGTCGCCGAGATCACCGGCGCCCGTTCGATGACCGAGGTCCAGGCCGAGTCCGCGGGCAACGCGGCGCAGCAGGCCGAGCGCGAGGTCACCCAGCTCACCAAGGAGCTGGAGCGGGCCACCCGCCGTGCGGCCGAGCTGCGCGAGGAGGCCGACCGTCTGGTCGCCCGTGCCGCCCGCGAGCGCGGCGAGGACCCGGAGACGGCGGTGGCCGAGGCCGCTGCCGTGGCCGAGGCCGAGGCCGAGGTGGCGGAGCAGCCGGCCGTCGAGGCACCGGTCCGTCAGGAGTCCTCCTCGTACGAGCGTCCGCGTCAGCAGCGCGACGAGCGGGGCAACTACGAGCGCCGTGACCGCCGTGACGACCGTCCGTCGGGTGGTTTCCGCCGTGACGACCGTCGTGACGGTGACCGTGGCGGCCGTTCCTTCGAGCGTCGTGACGACCGTCCGTCGGGTGGTTTCCGCCGGGACGACCGTCGTGACGGCGGTGACCGTGGCGGCTTCCGCCGCGACGACCGTCCGTCGGGCGGCTTCCGCCGTGACGACCGTCGTGACGACCGCGGTGGCCGTCCCTTCGAGCGTCGTGACGACCGTCCGTCGGGTGGTTTCCGCCGGGACGACCGTCGTGACGACCGTCGTGACGGTGACCGTGGCGGCCGTTCCTTCGAGCGTCGTGACGACCGTCCGTCGGGTGGTTTCCGTCGGGACGACCGTCGTGACGGCGGTGACCGTGGCGGCTTCCGCCGCGACGACCGTCCCTCCGGCCACCGGGGCAGCGACCGTCCCTTCAACCGCGACCACCGCGACGACCGCCCGGGCTTCCGCAGCGGCGGGCACGACCGCCCCTACGGCCGTCGTGACGACCACCGCGGCACCGGCTCCTTCGGCCGCCGCGACGACAAGCCGCGCTGGAAGCGCAACGGCTGACATCCAGTGAGCTGGGGAAGGGCCCGCACGACTCCGGTCGTGCGGGCCCTTCCGCGTTCCCGGATCCCGGCAACTACCTTCTGTTCACGGTCAATTCACTAGGGGTGTCCGTGCGGCGATGGTTAGGATCTCTTGAATTTTGGACTTCTTGGGGGACTCCTTGAACCGGCACGCCCCGATCGCACTCACTCTTGTCGGACTGGCCGCCCTCGGTGCCGGTTCGCTGACCACCGCGGGCACGGCCACGGCGGACACCACCCCGACGCCCATCGCCACGGACGGCGTCTGGGGCATCGACTACGCGGGCGGTTTCCTGACCTCCGTGGAGAACACCCCGAGCGGCTACCAGTGGCTGGTCGGCCGGCGGATCTCGGCCGACGGTTCCACGGTGCTGGAGAAGACGTACCGGGGAATGGCCGACAGCACCGGCATCCATCCGCAGCGGGTGCCGTGCGACGCGGGGCCGCAGGGGTGCGTGCCGATGCGTTCCCTCGGCAACACCTGGGTCGGCGACTTCATGGAGGACGGCACCGGCAGGCAGACGGCCCAGATCCACCTGGGCAGCAACACCCTGGACGGCAAGTCCCAACCGACCGTCACCGGCGGCCGGTTCGTCGACGCCAGCGGCCGTTACTACGTCTACCAGGCATCCTCCACCGGTAAGCAGTACGTCGACGCGGTGAACCCGTTCCGCTACGAGGACGTCCGGCTGACCCGGTCCATCACCGCCGCCTCCGTGTGGGGCTCGACGCTGTGGACGCCGGGCACCGGCAACGGCGTCGTCACCGGATACGGCCTGGAGACGAAGAAGACGGTCGCCACCGTCTCCACCGGTGCGCCCTGCACGGTCAAGGAGCTCCAGGTCGTCGGCCGCTGGGTCTACTGGAACTGCGGCCCGACCGGCGCGGCGGGCGTGTACGACCGCACGGCGAAGAAGAACGTCAAGGTGCCCTCCGGCCCGGCGCTCGTCGGTGACGGCTACCTCGTCCAGCACGACCGGACCGCGGGCAAGCTCATGCTGACCGACTTCCACACCGGGACCGCGGCCGTGGCCCGCGCCATCGCCGACCTGCCCGCCGGGCACACCACCGACCAGCGGCGGCTGACCTGGTCCGTGGACAAGTTCGGTGGCGACATCGCCTACGTCGGCCCGGACGACGTGATCCGAATAGCGCCGAGCGGGGTGCCGACACAGACCCTGACCGGGGTCGAGTCGGACCCGGACGACTCGGACGAGAACCCGAGGGCCGGCGTATCGGGCAGCACCACCTGGGACAGCCTCTGGCAGCTCAGCAAGCCCGCGAACTGGACCTTCACCGTGAAGGACACGCACGGGCGCACCGACCGCACCATCAAGGGAAGCGGGGCTTCCGTCGCCGTCGACTGGGACGGGACGAACGACAGGGGCGGCTACCCGCTCAACGGTCCGAAGACCTGGACGCTGACCGCCACCGCGGTGGAGGGCTCAGGCACCTACACGACGAGCGGGAAGTTCGGCTACACCGGCGGCACGCAGGGCTTCCACGACCAGAACGGCTCCTACTACGGCGAGCTGGCGGCCCTCAACTCCACCGGTGGCCTGATGCTGTACGCCACCACCGGCGTCGGCAAGTTCACCGGACATTGGGCGGCCTCCGGCTGGGCGGCGGGCACGGCGGCCGTTCCTTTCGGGGACATGAACGGCGACCGGTGCGCGGAGATGCTGGTGCGGATGCCGAACGGGGAGCTGCGCCGGTACGACGGCAAGTGCGACGGCTCGTACAAGCCGTCCGACAGGCACGCCTCCCTCGGCACCGGCTGGAACGGGTACGACGTCCTCACCGCTCCCGGTGACCTCACCGGCGACGGCCTCACCGACCTGCTGGCCCGGAAGTCCGCCACCGGGGACGTCTACCTGTTCGCGAACGACGGGGCCGGCAGGCTGAAGGCCCGGGTCAAGATCCGCACCTGGTCGGCGTACACGAAGATCGTCGGCGCCGGTGACCTGAACGGCGACGGCTTCGGGGACGTGCTGGCGCTCGACAAGGCGGGCACGCTCTGGCGCTACGACGGCACCGGGACGAGCCAGGTGAAGGAGCGGGTGATGGTCGCGGCGCACTGGAACGCCTCGTACAACGCGGTCGTGGGCGTCGGCGACATCACCGGGGACGGCAAGAACGACCTTGTGATGCGGGACACCGCGGGCAATCTGTACCGGCAGACCGGGACCGGCAAGGGGTCCTTCGCCGCCCGGGTGAAGATCGCGACGGGGTGGCAGCGCTTCAGGGCGCTCTTCTAGGCGGCCTGTTTCCGGCGGGTTCCAGAGTGTTTTCAGCCAAGCTGTGATGCATGTCACGCCCCCGGTGAGGGAATCGCTGGGGGCATGACAGATGACGCGATAGGCACAGCGACCTCCGACGAGGAGCGGCTGGCCCAGCTCGGCTACACCCAGGTCCTGGCCCGCCGTATGTCGGCCTTCTCGAACTACGCGGTCTCCTTCACGATCATCTCGGTCCTCTCCGGCTGTCTCACCCTCTACCTCTTCGGCATGATCACTGGCGGCCCCGCGGTGATCACCTGGGGCTGGGTGGCCGTGGGCCTGATGACCCTCTTCGTCGGCCTCTCCATGGCCGAGATCTGCTCCGCCTATCCCACCTCGGCGGGCCTCTACTTCTGGGCCCACCGGCTGGCCCCGCCGCGCTCCGCGGCCGCCTGGGCATGGTTCACCGGCTGGTTCAACGTGCTCGGCCAGGTCGCGGTGACCGCGGGTATCGACTTCGGCGCCGCGTCCTTCCTGGGTGCCTACCTGAACCTGCAGTTCGACGTCACCGTCACCCCCGGCCGTACGATCCTCCTGTTCGCCGGGATCCTCGTCCTGCACGGTCTTCTCAACACCTTCGGCGTCCGCATCGTCGCGCTGCTCAACAGCGTGAGCGTGTGGTGGCACGTCGTCGGTGTCGCGGTCATCGTCGGCGCGCTGACGTTCGTCCCCGACCACCACCAGTCGGCGTCCTTCGTCTTCACGAAGTTCGTCAACGAGACCGGCTGGAGCAGCGGCCCGTACGTCGTCCTGCTCGGCCTGCTGATGGCCCAGTACACCTTCACCGGGTACGACGCCTCGGCGCACATGACCGAGGAGACCCACGACGCGTCGACGGCGGGTCCGCGCGGCATCGTCCGCTCGATCTGGACCTCGTGGATCGCCGGCTTCGTGCTCCTCCTCGGCTTCACCTTCGCCATCCAGTCGTACGACAAGGAACTGGCGTCCCCGACGGGCGCGCCCCCGGCGCAGATCCTGCTGGACGCCCTCGGTGCGACCACGGGCAAGCTGCTGCTCCTCGTCGTGATCGGCGCCCAGCTCTTCTGCGGAATGGCCTCGGTGACGGCCAACAGCCGCATGATCTACGCCTTCTCCCGCGACGGCGCGCTGCCCTTCTCCCGCGTCTGGCACACGGTCAGCCCGCGCACCCGCACCCCGGTGGCGGCGGTCTGGCTGGCGGCCCTGTCCGCGCTCGCC
Source organism: Streptomyces sp. NPDC026515 (assembly GCF_055567595.1). Lineage (NCBI taxonomy): Bacteria > Bacillati > Actinomycetota > Actinomycetes > Kitasatosporales > Streptomycetaceae > Streptomyces > Streptomyces sp. NPDC026515. Next base: position 29,721 of record NZ_JBVHQD010000008.1, on the reverse strand, counting down.
CTGGGCCTGCCGTACCTCATCAACTACACGGCCTACGCCGCGGTGACGTCGATCGCGGTGATCGGGCTGTACGTGGCCTACGTGATCCCGACGCTGCTGCGGGTCAGGAAGGGTGCCGCGTTCGAACGCGGGCCGTGGCACCTGGGCCGCTGGTCCGGGGTGATCGGCGTGATCTCGGTGACCTGGGTCGGCGTCATCACCGTCCTCTTCATGCTTCCGCAGGTCTCCCCGGTCACCTGGAAGTCCTTCAACTACGCCCCGGTGGCCGTCCTGGCGGTCCTCGGCTTCGCCGCGATCTGGTGGCGGGTCTCGGCCCGGCACTGGTTCCTCCACCCGGACAGAGCACGCCACGAGGAGACCGCCAAACTGGTCGATCTCTGACCCTCCGGGCCACTTCTGCCGTACGACGCGGCCGTGACCCCGATACCCGATCGGCGACACGGCTCCGTCCGGCTATGCTCGGGGAGGCAACATCGCCTGGGCCGTTAGCTCAATTGGCAGAGCAGTGGACTTTTAATCCATTGGTTGTGGGTTCGAGTCCCACACGGCCTACGGGTGGTGGGCGGGGGATATGGCCCCTGACCTGCTGTGCGGCGCCTGATTCGACTTCGGTCGGGTCGGGCGCTGCGTCGTTTCCGGAACGCCGGTACGCGAAAGCGGAAGCGGTCGCCCGTGGACCGGACATGGCCGGAGGGAGCCGCCAACCCCCGGAGCGGGAGGCCCGGTTGGGTTCCCTCGGCTCCCGGATCCACATTCCGTTTCGGTCGATACCGTATCGACTGAAGTAATCTGGCTCCGTGGCCACCGACCCTCCCGACCGAACCAGTGCCGCGCGGGCGACGGACCGTCCCGGGGACGCCTCGCCCTTCGCTCTCGGTCTGCTGCTGCGCCGGGCGCACTGGCATGCCGCCGCGGTGATGGGGGAGGCGCTGCGGCCGCTCGGTATCGAGCTGCGGCACTTCGCGGTGCTGATCGTGCTCGTGGACCGCGGGCCCACGGTGCAGCGGGACCTGGCGGCGGCCACCGGGTCGGACAAGGCCGGGATCATGCGGGTCGTGGACGACCTGGAGCGCAAGGGCCTGGCCGTGCGCAAGGCCGTGCCGGGGGACCGGCGGGTGCGGGAGGTGGAGATCACGCCTGAGGGGCTGGAACTCTTCGACGCCGCCCACGCGGCGGCGGAGCCGCTGGCCGACCGCCTCGCCGGCGAACTGGGTCCCGGCGAGGTCGAGCGGCTGAGTGACCTGCTGACCAGGCTGGCCCATCCCGCGGACGGCGAGGCCTAGGCCCGAGGGGCCATGCGGCCAGGCCGGGTTGTGGGCGGCCATGGTGAGTTCGGGGCCGATGAGGTCGAGGTCCGCTCGGAGGCCGAGGAGGCCTGGCGGCGGGCTGCTCGGGGGTCTGCCGGTCGGGGGCCGCGTGCGGGAGGCGATCATTACATTCAATACCGTATCGAGTGATACTATCGTGGGTGAAGCGACGATGGGCGCGGCAGGCGGACGGAGACGGGTGATCATGGACGTCTACGAAGCGGTCACGAGCCGACGGGCGGTGCGCGGGTTCGCCGACCGACCCGTCCCGAGGGAGTCGCTGGAGCGGGTGCTGTCCGCGGCGGCCTGGGCGCCGTCCGGCTCGAACATCCAGCCGTGGCACGCGTACGTGGTCACCGGTGCGCCGCTTGCCGAGATCGAGAAGCGTGCGGGTCGGCGTCTGGCCGAGGGCGACCCCTGGGACGAGCCGGAGTACGAGCAGTACCCGGCCGTACTGAAGTCCCCCTACCGTGAGCGCAGGTCCGGTTTCGGCGAGCAGCGCTACGGCGCGCTCGGCATCCCGCGCGAGGACCTGGAGGCCCGCCAGCGCGCCGCCTCCGCGAACTGGCAGTGCTTCGGCGCTCCCGCCGCCCTGTTCTGCTACATCGATCGCGACCTGGGCCGCCCCCAGTGGTCCGACGTCGGCATGTATCTGCAGACCGTCATGGTGCTGCTGCGCGCCGAGGGGCTGCACAGCTGCCCGCAGATGGCCTGGGCGAAGTTCCGCCGGACCGTCGCGGAGGTCCTCTCACCGCCGGACGGACTCGTCCTCTTCTGCGGCATGTCGATCGGGTACGAGGACGTCTCGGTGCACTCCCCCCGCACGGGCCGGGCACCGCTCGGCGAGACGGTCACGTTCGTCGACGGTCTCTGACGACGCCGCTGGGCGGAGGGGGGCTTCCTCCTGCCTCGCCCACCCGGTCGTTTCGATGTCATATTTCTAGATAAAGGCATCGCAACGAACCCCGCGAAAGGCATGCCATGAAGATCGCAGTCATCGGCGGGACCGGGCTGATCGGATCGCAGGTCGTCAGGAAGCTGGCCGCGGCCGGGCACGAGGCCGTACCGCACTCGAAGTCCACCGGCGTCGACGTCCTCACCGGCGAGGGAGTGGACGAGGCGCTGGCCGGGGCCGACGTCGTCGTCAACCTGACGAACTCGCCGACCTTCGACGAAGCCTCCCCCGCCTTCTTCCAGACCTCGATGGACAACCTGGTGGCCGCGGCCGGCCGGGCCGGCGTCGGCCACTTCGTGATCCTCTCGATCGTCGGCGTGGACCAGGTGCCGGAGATGGACTACTACCGGGCCAAGACGCTCCAGGAGCACATCCTCGCGACCGGGCCGGTCCCCTACTCGATCGTCCGGGCGACGCAGTTCATGGAGTTCATGGACGACGTCATGTCCTGGACCTCCGACGCCGACACCGTCCGGCTGCCCGCCACGCCCATCCAGCCCATCGCCGCCGCGGACGTGGCCTCGGAGGTGGCGGAGGTCGCCGCGGGCGCCCCGCTCAACGGCATCCGTGACATCGCCGGTCCCGACATCTTCACCCTGGACGAGCTGGGCCGGATCACCCTGTCCCACAAGGGTGACAACCGCACCGTCGTCACGGATCCCACCGCCGGCATGTTCGCCGTCGTCAAGGGCGACGTCCTCACCGACAAGGACGCACACCTCGCCCCCACCCGGTACGCCGACTGGCTCGCCTGACGATCCGGCGCCACGGGGACGCCGTCGGCCGCCGCCCCGTTGCTCAGCCCGCGTTGAGGTCCGTCAACTCACCGAGCGGGAGGGTGTGCTGGGTGTGCAGGACCTTCGCGCGCAGGTAGCGGACGTTGTGCGCGGTGCGGAAGACACCGGTCGGCACGCGGTCGCGGACCGTGACGCCGAGGCCGCGCAACTGCTCGGCCTTGTCGGGGTTGTTGGAGAGCAGGTCGAGGTCCGTGACACCGAGCGCGGCCAGCATCTGGGCGGCGGCGGTGTAGTCGCGCGCGTCCTCGGGGAGGCCGAGGGCGGCGTTCGCCTCGTACGTGTCGAGCCCCTGGTCCTGGAGGGCGTAGGCGTCGAGCTTGTTGTAGAGGCCGATGCCGCGTCCCTCCTGGCGCAGGTAGAGCAGGACGCCACCGCGCTCCGCGATGCGCTCGACGGCTTCCCGCAGCTGGGGTCCGCAGTCGCAGCGGGCCGAGCCGAAGACGTCCCCGGTCAGGCACTCGGAGTGCAGCCGCACCAGCGGAAGCGTGCCGGGGGCGGGGTCGCCGAGGAAGACGGCCACGTGTTCCAGGCCGTCGGTGAGGCCATGGAAGGTGACCAGTTCGGCGTCGACGCTGTAGCCGTCGGCGAAGCGCAGCGGAACCCGGACGCGGGCGCGCTGGGTGGCGGCGGGGAAGTCGGTCATCGGGCTCTCCTGTGTCCGGGTGCAGGACGCTAGCGGCCTCTGTTTCAGATTTGAAGCAGATCCGCCGCTGGAACACTATCCATGTTTTAAATTTGAAGCAACAGGATCCTGCGGGAATAACCACGAGGTCCCACCGTGGCACCGCACGGCGGGCCGACCTCTGGCGGGCGGCCGGAACGGCCTTACGCCGGACCGGAACAGGGCGAGGACCGGCGCCGCCAGGGAACCTCGTCCGAGGTCGGCCGCGGGGTCGACGCCTTGCCCTCCAGTGCCCGCGCGATCACCGTGCTGATCTCCCCCAGCTGCTCGACCTGTTCGGCGGAGAGATGGTCGAACACCGCCGCCCGTACCGTCTCCACGTGTCCGGGTGCCGCGCGTTCCAGCACCGCCATGCCCTCGTCGGTCAGGGCGGCGAAGCTGCTCCGCTTGTCCCACTGGCAGTCCTCGCGCCGGATCAGCCCGTCCTTCTCCAGCCGGGTCACCGCGTACGTCAGCCGGCTCCGGGTGATCTTCGACTTCTCGGCGAGGTCGGTCATGCGCAGCTTGCGCTCCGGTGCCTCGGAGAGACTGACGAGGATGCCGTAGTACAGATGCGGCATGCCGGCGTCCTGCTGGAGCTGCCGGTCGAGCGCGTCGTCCAGGAGGTTCGTCGCCGAGATGTAGGCGCGCCAGGCGCTCTGCTCCTTCGGCGTCAGCCAGCGAGTCGTCATGGCGCCAGTGTAGGTTTGTTTCAAACTTTAACCAAGCCTGCCCGTCGCCCCCGGGAGTGAGCACGTCCGATGCCGTACCCCTACGTCCTGCTGTCCGCCGCCGTCTCCCTCGACGGCTTTCTCGACGACACCGGCCCCGACCGCCTGCTGCTCTCGTCCCCGGGCGACTTCGACCGCGTCGACGAGGTGCGGGCCTCCGTCGACGCGATCCTGATCGGCGCCGGCACCATCCGTGCGGACAACCCGCGGCTGCTGGTCAACGACCCCGGGCGGCGCGCGGCCCGGGTCGCGGCGGGCAGGCCCGAGTACCCCCTCAAGGTCACGGTCACCGCGAGCGGCGACCTCGACCCGGACGCGCGGTTCTGGCACACCGGCGGCGGGAAGGTCGTGTACACGACGGATGCGGGCGCGGCGCGGATCCGCGGCCTCGGTCTCGCCGCGGACGTCGTCCCCCTCGGCGCCGAGCTCGACTGGCCCGCGCTGCTGACGGACCTGCACGAGGTGCGGGGGGTCGGACGCCTGATGGTCGAGGGCGGCGGCACCGTCCATACCCAGCTCCTCCAGCAGGGCCTGGCCGACGAACTCCAGCTGGTCCTGGCCCCCCTCCTCGTCGGCGACCCGAAGGCACCGCGGCTGTTCGGACCCGGCGGATACCAGCAGGGGCGGCTGCGGCTCCTGGAGAGCCGCCGTGTCGGCGATGTGGTCCTGATGCGGTACGAGCCCACCGCCCCCGGCGCGGGCGGATCGGCGGCCCCCGCGGACCGGCACTGGCTGCGGATCGCCTGCGAGCTGGCTGCCGACTGCCCGCCCTCCCGGACCGCGTTCAGCGTCGGCGCGGTGGTGGTCGCGACTGACGGCACGGAACTGGCCCGCGGCCACTCCCGGGAGGCCGGTGACTCCGTCGTGCACGCGGAGGAGGCGGCCCTGGCCAAGATCCCCCCGGCCGACCCCCGGCTGGCCGCGGCCACCGTCTACACCAGCCTCGAACCCTGCACCCGCCGCGCCTCCCGGCCGCACCCCTGCGCCGAGCTGATCCTCCGCGCCGGGGTGCGGCGGGTGGTGACGGCGTGGCGCGAGCCGGACACCTTCGTCGAGGCCGCCGACGGGACGGGCGTGCTGCGCGAGTCGGGGGTGGCGGTGCTGGTGCTGGGTGAGTACGAGGACCTGGCGAAGGCCCCGAACGGTCACCTGCTGGGCTGACCGCAATTAACCAATGTGACTTCACCTCCTCCGATGGCGTATGCTGGTTTCAACGACGCGGGGTGGAGCAGCTCGGTAGCTCGCTGGGCTCATAACCCAGAGGTCGCAGGTTCAAATCCTGTCCCCGCTACTGAAGACCAGGGCCGGAATCCTAGAAACAGGATTCCGGCCCTGAGTCGTATACCGGCCCGTGCTCATTTACGTGTTCCCCCTCACACCCCTGCGTACTCAACCGCCCGGCGTACGGCGATCGCCTCCGCTCGCTCGCAGCCGCAAACCCGGACGGACGCCCGTCGGACACCTGGGACATGGGGGGAGTCGTACCGCGGGCCCCGCGGACGTGCTGGACGACGGGGCCGCCGACGCCCGGATCCCGGCTCGTCTCCTGCCCGCCCCGCTGATCGCCGCACCCCTCTCGTCCCTGCGCACCACGTTCCTCGCGGGCGTCGCCGCGTTTCCTCGCCACCTGCGGCGTGCGCGCCCGCCGCGGCCTCCTGCCGGACACCGGCGCCGCCACCGGGATCGTCACCGTGCTCACCGTCGCCGCCCTCGCCATCGGCAGCAACCGGATCGTCCGCCTCGGCGACCGGCCCGCTGCCGGCCCGGCTCGCGGCCGAGGTGCGCCGGTGCCCCGGCGACGGCCCGCCGGACGGCACGGCGCTGCCTCGCCGTGCGGCGGTCCCTGAGCGCGGGCACCCGGCCCCGCCAGGGTCATCACTCTCGGTGCACGTACGACCGCCCTCCGCGCACCGTCTGAGTCACCATCAAAACGCGTGTGACTCCTGAGTCACGCAGAATGCATGGTCAACTCGACCGTTTTTGATTCGTCATGGCAGGTAAGTCCAGGCTTCGAATGCGTAATGATCAAGGAGAACGGCTTGGAATCTGCCATCCGGGTCTATTAACGTTCGATAACGCAGCGCGGTCGTCCCAGCCGTCACCCGCGACGGCTCCGTGCGCACGCGCCGAATCCCGCAAGGGAACCGGGGAACCACCACCATGGGGTGAATCGCGCAAGTACCACCGGGTACCAAACGGTCGGTATACGCGCGTAGGAGACCTTCCTGCTCCGAACCCGTCAGCTAACCCGGTAGGCAGCGGAAGGAAAGGAGTGCGCCCGCGTGGCGTCCAACCGGCCTGCTCCGACAGCCCCGTTCGTGCCCAGCCAGCGTCAGCCCGACGTCTACGGCTACGACGGACACCGCACCGACGAGGGCCCCTGGGAGGAGTGGAACCCCACCGAGGAGTCCCTCGCCCCGGTTCGCGGCCGGCACCGGGTCGCCAAGCAGCGCGGCGGCGGTCTCGCCCGCAGCTCCACGGTCCTCGGCGTCGGCGTCATCGCCGCCGTCGGCGCGGGCGGCATGGCCAGTGCCAACACCGGCAAGCCGCCGGTCTCCATCTCGCTGCCCGACCTGCCGTCCTCCGTCGACTCCCTGCTCGGCGACGGCGGCGGCCACCAGGCCACCCAGACCGCGCTCAGCAGCGTCACCACGACGACCGCCACCGACGCGGACTCCTCCTCCGACGCCGGTGAGGCGCTGCGCAGCCGGATCATCGCCCAGGCCGAGCAGCAGCAGACCCAGATCGACGTCAAGGCCACCGCCAAGGCCGTGGCCGCCGCCGACAAGGCGGTCTCCGACGCGGAGGCCAAGGCGGAGAAGGCGGCGGCCGCCAAGGCCGCCGACGCCAAGGAGCAGGCGCAGGCCGCCGAGAAGGCGCAGGCCGAGCAGAAGCGGCTCGCCGCGCTGGCCAAGCAGTACACGCTGCCGGTCGTCTCCTACACGATCACCGGCACCTTCGGGCAGGCCGGCTCCATGTGGGCCTCCGGCTACCACACCGGTCTCGACTTCGCCGCCCCCACCGGCACCCTGATCAAGGCCGTGCACAGCGGCACCGTCACGGAGGCCGGCTGGGCCGGCTCGTACGGCTACCGCACGATCCTCACCCTCGACGACGGCACCGAGCTGTGGTTCTGCCACCAGTCCTCGATCGGCGTCAAGGTCGGCCAGAAGGTCGCCACCGGAGACGTCATCGGCCGGGTGGGCGCCACCGGCAACGTCACCGGCCCGCACCTCCACCTGGAGGTCCATCCCGGCGGTCAGGCCACCGGCATCGACCCGATGACGTGGCTGCGCGGCAAAGGCCTCACCCCCTGACGGAGCCCACTGAACCCCGGCGGCCCTGACGACGACCCCCCGACGTCAGGGCCGCCGGTCCGGTGCGTCCGGGAGTCGGAGGGGGCCTTCCGCTTTTACGAGAACTTCGCGTTGCGGCGCCATGGGTCCGCGTGCAGCCGGTGTTGAACTGAGGCATGACCCCTTCTTCTTCTTCCGTTTCCCCCGCTCCCCGCTCCCTCCGCAAGCTCGGCGCATCCGACCTCGAGGTCTTCCCGCTCTGCCTGGGCGGCAACGTCTTCGGCTGGACCGCCGACGAGGCGGCCTCCTTCGCCGTCCTGGACGCGTACACGGCCGCGGGCGGCAACTTCGTGGACACCGCCGACTCGTACTCGGCCTGGATCGAGGGCCACCACGGCGGTGAGTCCGAGACCGTCATCGGCAAGTGGGTCAAGGCACGCGGCAACCGCGCCGACGTCGTCATCGCGACGAAGGTCAGCCAGCACCCCGAGTACCCCGGCCTGTCGGGCGCCAACATCAAGGCTGCCGCGGACGCCTCCCTGCGCCGCCTCGGCACCGACTACATCGACCTGTACTACACGCACTTCGACAAGCCCGAGATCCCCGTGGAGGAGATCGTCGGCGCCCTGGACGAACTGGTGCGGGCGGGCAAGGTCCGGCACATCGCCGCGTCCAACATCACCGCCGAGCGGCTCCAGGAGTCCCTGGACCTCTCCGACCGCGAGGGCCTCGCCCGGTACGTCGCCCTCCAGCCCCACTACAACCTGGTCTCCCGCGACACCTACGAGGGCCCCCTCCAGGAACTGGCCTCCCGCACCGGCCTGGCGGCGGTCCCCTACTTCTCCCTGGCCGCGGGCTTCCTGACCGGCAAGTACCGTCCCGGTACGACGGTCGACAGCGCCCGCGCCGGCCGCGCCGCCCAGTACCTGGAGACCGAGCGGGGCCGGCAGGTCCTGACCGCCCTCGACGAGATCGCCGAGGCCCACTCCGCCCCGGTCCCCACGGTCGCCCTGGCCTGGCTCGCGGCCCAGCCCACCGTCACGGCCCCGATCGCCTCGGCCCGCACGGTGGAACAGCTCCCGGCGCTGCTCGGAGTGGCGGACCTGGAGCTGACGGAGCAGGAACTGACGCGGCTCACGGCGGCCTCCGCCTGACGTGCCAACTCCGTTACGGGTCGGAGACCGGGTACGGCACCGTCGTGCCGTACCAGCCCGGTGCCGTACATGTTGGAAGCGCGTATCCCGGCCAGCCGTTCGGGGCGGCCGTGCGGGCCGCGTAGTCCAGGGCGGGGCGGACCAGCTCGCGTCGGCTCCACAGCTCCGACAGCAGCTCCCGCTCCCGCACCACGAAGTCGGCGCCCGCCCGCCCCTGCCGTCCCCGGCGGCGCAGCAGGGCCAGCGTCGTCGCGTACGCCTCGTACGCGGCGACCGCCCGCCCCGCCGGCTTGCCGAAGTGGTACGCGGCATACTCCCGGGCCATCTGCCGCGCCCGCATCGAGCCGAGCACGAACGGCTCGGACACGCCCAGCCACCCGGCGTAGACGTACGCGGGCAGCTCCTCCCGCACGGTCCGCAGCTCCCGCTGCCGGGTCCAGATCGCCAGCCACGTCAGCAGCCCGAACGCCGGCACCATGAACATGCCGTACACGGCGAAGAACCCGTACCGCCCGAACGTCGGCGACCCGTTCCAGAGCGCGTGCATGCTCATCGCGAGCAGCAGACCGGCCACCGGCACGAGGACCCGCCGCACGCGCTGCCGTTCCCCGGAGAACGCGGCGATGCCGAACCCGATGCCGGTGAGGACGGTGAACAGGGGGTGCGCGAAGGGGGACATGACGATGCGCACGAAGAACGTCGCGGCGGTGACGGAGGCGATGCCGGTGTCGCCGGTCAGCCGGTCGGTCCCGAAGGCCGTACCGAGATAGAGGATGTTCTCGGTGAAGGCGAACCCGGTGGCGGTGATCCCGGCTATCACCACGCCGTCGACGATCCCGGTGAAGTCGCGTCTGCGGAACAGGAAGACCATCAGCACGGCCGCGGCCTTCGCGGACTCCTCGACGACCGGCGCTATCACGGTCGCCCCGAGCGTGTCCGCGCTGCTCGGATCCGCTGTCGCCGTCGCTATCCAGCGCGTCGCGAAGCTGTTGGCGACGATCGCTATCAGTGCGGCCGCGCAGGCCCCCCAGGCGAACGCGAACAGCAGGTTCCGCCAGGGCCCGGGCTGAACCCGGTCGAGCCAGCGGAACGCGCCTATCAGCAGCGGCACGGGCAGCACCGCGAGGCCGAGCCCGACCAGGAATCCCTCCGTGCCCGTCTGCTCCCGCACCAGCGCGAGGATCACCAGGCCGGACAGGGCCAGCAGGGTGCTCAACGCCCCGTATCGCACCCAGCGCCGCTGCCACCAGCGCGGATGCCGCAGCCCGCCCCCCGCGGAGTCCGGGGGGTACGACGGATACGGCGGGTACAGCGGCGGGGAGGTGGCCACGGCATCGACCCTAACGAGGTGACTCCGGTCGGTGCGGTTCGCCCTGCTGCACCGGATGCTGTACGCGACGGAAGAGCAGATCGTTCACCACATGTCCCTTGTCCAGCCCCTGCCCCTCGAAACGGGTCAGCGGCCGGTAGCCGGGACGTGCCGCGAAACCGCCCTCGGGCCGGGTGTTCTCGAACGCCGGGTGCGCGCCCAGCACTTCGAGCATCTGCTCGGCATACGGCTCCCAGTCCGTCGCGCAGTGCACGACCGCCCCCGGCTTGAGCCGGGTCGCCGCGAGATCGAGGAACTCGGCCTGGATCAGCCGCCGCTTGTGGTGCCGCTTCTTGGGCCAGGGGTCGGGGAAGTACACCCGCAGTCCGTCCAGCGAGTCGGGCGGGAGCATCTCGCGCAGCAGGATGATCGCGTCCCCGTTGCCGACCCGGATGTGGGACAGCCCGTTCTGTTCGGCGAGGTTGAGCAGGTTTCCCTGCCCCGGTGTGTGCACGTCGACGGCGAGGATGTTGGTGCCCGGGTCCCCGGCGGCCATCTGCGCGGTCGCCTCACCCATCCCGAAGCCGATCTCCAGGACCACGGGATTGCCGTTGCCGAACAGCTCACCGAGATCGATGACGTGCTGCCCGTCGATGTCCAGCCCCCACGTGGGCCACAGCCGCTGCAGGGCGTCGGCCTGCCCGGCGGTGACCCGGCTCCGCCGTGGCTGGAAGCTGCGGATCCGCCGCTCGAAGTGCGACCCGGCCGGATCGGCGCTGGGCCCGTCCGGGAACCGGGGTTCCCCCTTGGCCCGGGTGTGCCGCACGGACACGTCGGGAGCGTGCGGGGAGCCCGCGCCGAGGACGGTCTCGTCGGGCCGGGAGGTCTCTGGGATATCGAGCGAGTCAGACACAGTGGAGTCGATTTTACGGCCCGTACGGGACGGGGCGGCCGGCCCGCGCCCGGTCGTCCCCGGCCTCACACCCGGTGTCATACCGAGCCCAGCATCTGCAGTGCCCGGCGCGCCACCTCCCGCCCGATCGGCAGCGAGGCCGTCGCCGCGGGCGAGGGCGCGTTCAGCACGTGGACCGTCCGGGCGCCCTCCCTGATCAGGAAGTCGTCGACCAGCGAGCCGTCCCGCAGCACGGCCTGCGCCCGCACCCCGGCCGCCGCCGGCACCAGGTCCGCCTCCGTCACGGCCGGCAGCAGCCGCCGCACGGCCGCCGTGAACGCCCGCTTGGAGACCGACCGCCGCAGCTCCCCGCCGCCGTACCGCCAGTGCCGCCGGGCCAGCTCCCACGACCCCGGCCAGGCCAGCGTCCCGGCGACCTCCCGGGGCCGTACGACGCCCCACCCGTACCCCTCCCGGGCGAGCGCCGGCACCGCGTTGGGCCCGATGTGCACACCTCCGTCGATGCCACGGGTCAGGTGCACCCCGAGGAACGGGAACGCCGGGTCCGGCACCGGGTACACCAGCCCCCGCACCAGCTCCCGCCGGGCCAGCTCGTAGTACTCCCCACGGAACGGCACGATCCGCATCCCCGGATCGTCCCCGGTCAGCCGGGCGATCTCGTCGCAGTACAGCCCGGCGCAGTTCACCAGCACGCGTCCGCGTACGACGTCCCCGCGCGCGGTGAGCACGGCCACGCCGCGCTCCGGCCTCCGGTCGACGCGCTCGACCCGGGCCCCGTAGCGGATCTCCGCCCCCGAGGCCTCGCCGAACTGCCGGGCGACCCCGACGAAGTCGCACACGCCGGTGGTCCCGACGTGTATGGCGGCCAGCCCCCGCACCTCGGGCTCGTACTCCGCGATCTGGGTCATCCCCAGCTCCCGCACCGGTGTTCCGTTCTCCCGGCCGCGCTGCACGAGCGCGTGCAGCCGGGGCAGCTCGGCCCGGTCGGTGGCGACGATCAGCTTGCCGGTGACAGCGTGTGCGATGCCGTACTCCGCGCAGAACTTGACCATCTCGGCGGCCCCCTTGACGGCGTACCGCGCCTTCAGCGAGCCGGGCCGGTAGTAGATCCCGCTGTGGATGACCCCGCTGTTGCGCCCCGTCTGATGCCTCGCCGGGCCGGCCTCCTTCTCCAGGACGGTGACGCGGGTGCCCGGCGCGGCACGGCTGATCGCGTACGCCGTGGACAGCCCGACGATCCCACCCCCGACGACGAGCACATCACAGTCATGAGCAGTCCCGGCAGACACCTGCACCACCTCCCACGCTCGATAGTGCACTGCGCCACTGACAGCCGCTTCAAACGCGGGGGAGCGCGGCTTGCTGCTCGGGCCGCGGGGCGCCTTCGACCCACGGCCGCCGGCACGCGCCCCGAAGGGGCGCCGGGGCACCCCCGGCCGAAGGCCGGGGGGAACCGTCCAGCCCCCCGCACACCCGCACGACGTCAGCCCGGCAGACGCTCAGCGGTCCCGGTCCCCGTCCCTCACGCGGGCGCCATCAGCAACGGCCTGGCCCGCTCCCGCAGCTCCACCACCCTCGGCTCGTCGCCGTAGGGTTCCAGCCGGTGCAGCAGATCCTTCACGTACTCGGTCGTCCGGGCCGACGAGATCCGCCCGGCCACCTCCACCGCCCGCACCCCCTGCTCGCACGCCGCGTCGAGGTTTCCGGACTCCAGTTCGGCGACGGCCGAGACGACCAGCCGCAGCCCGTGCGAGCGGACGAACTCCTCCGTCGGCTTCGACAGCGCCTGCTCGGTGAACCGCCGTACCTGCCGCGGCGCCTTGAGGTCGCGGTAGCACTCGGCGGCGTCGGCGGCGAACCGGTCGTATCCGTAGAAACCGAGCCAGGAGGGGTCGTTGTCGCCCTCGCGCGCGCGTTCCAGCCACCCCTCGGCTGCCTTCAGCGCGGCCCCGGCGGCCTGTGCGTCGCCGGCACGCGCGTGTGCCCGTGCCTCGACCAGCCGGAAGAAGCTCATGGTCCGGGCGGTGGCCAGGCCCCGGTTGCGTTCGACGGCCGCCTGCGCGAGGTCGACGCCCTCGTCGCCGAACCCGCGGTACGTCGCCTGCAACGACATCGATGCCAGGACATACCCGCCGAGCGGCACGTCGGCCGCCGCGCGGGCGAGCCGCAGTGCCTGGATGTAGTACCGCTGCGCGGCCTCCTGCTGTCCCGTGTCGAAGGCCATCCACCCGGCGAGCCGCGTCAGCTCGGCGCTCGCCCCGAACAGCGCCCGCCCGACCCCGTCGGAGTACGCGCCGAGCAGCAGTGGTGCCGCCTCCACTCGTAAGCACTCCGGCACCATCGACGAACGCCAGTCCCCGCCGCCGTACTTGGAGTCCCAGCGTCTGGCGTCCTCGGCCGCCTCCCGCAGCTTCTGCACATCACTGTGGCCGACTTTGAGCGGTGCGCCGGAGGCCTCGGCGGTGTTCGCCTCGCGCGCGACCGAACTGTCGGCGGGGGTTATCAGCCAGCGCGAGGCGGGCGTCGCGTACGCGCTTACTGCGAACGATCCGGCCAGCGACTGCCAGATGCCGCCGGAACCGGCGCGGCGGCCGGCGAGGTCGAGCCGGTACAGCTCGGTGGCCGAGCGCACCGCCTGTCCCACGTCCCTGGGGAAGGCGAGGCCCACTTCGGGGGCGGGATCCGCGTCCGCCAGGCCGATCTCGTGGAGCGGCACCGGGCGGCCGAGCTTCTGGCCGATCGCGGCCGCGATGAGATGCGGCGCGGCGCCCTGCGGCACCATGCCCTTCGACACCCAGCGCGCCACCGACGTCTTGTCGTAGCGAAGAGTCAACCCGCGCTGAGCGCCAAGATCGTTGACGCGTCGCGCGAGTCCTGCGTTGCTGATTCCCGCGAGGGCGAGAACGGTGCCGAGCTTTTCGTTCGGCCCGCGTTGCTCCCTGGACATGCGCCACCCCTCGACACAGACGGCTGCCGCGGTGGCATAACCACGCGGCATTCGTAAACCCAGCGTAGTTCGCCGCATCCCAAGCGTTAAGGGGCATTGTTCCGGATGGCGGGATTGTGGTCCGTACGCGAGTGCGGTCCGTATACGCACCGTGCACACCATGTCGCGTCGTGCCCCCGCCGTGTGGCCGTGCGCCCGTGCGTGCGCTCTTCTCCGGCCACCGGGGGAGCGATTCCATGATTGGTGCGTGGGTCGGCCCGCTGTACTGGATCCAGTGGGCTGGGGGACACCGCCACCTCAATCCCCGCGGGTGGCGGACCGGTCCGGGAGGCGATGCCCGCCTCCCGGACTGTGCGCGTTCGAGTACGGCGGCGTGCGGTGCGCAAAGCATGTACGGAGCGTGCGCGCCGCCGCGTCGACCTCGCCGAATTGGCCGAAAATCGACTCCGCCTTTTGCGGGCGATCAACGCTCCCACCATGGGAATTGAGGGCGCTAAGGGCGTCCTGGGGGAGCGTACAGGGGGCGCATTCGCGTCGCAGTTGCCGTGCGCCCTACGGCGGTTCGCTACTTCCGCGGCACGCGCGCGTGCCCGCTCCTGCGGCAACTCCGGGAAATCTTCCGCGGATCAAAGGCGGCCCCACCGTCCCTCCGGAGCGCGTCCTTCATGGCAGCATGGGGATCCGTTCGTACCGTGCATGGTTGTCCACAGCCTGTGGAGGCGTCGATGCGGTGGTTGGTGGGATGGAGCAGCACCGCCTCCGGTGCCGCCACGCTCGGCTCCGCCGGCGCCCTGGGACACGACGGCGAGACCGTCCACCCTGTCGGCTCCCAGCTGCTGTGGGGTGACCCGGATCCGCTCTGGGCGGTCGGCGACTGGCGCCCCGACGAGGTGCGCGTCATCCGGGCCGACGCCCAGAACCGCATCGCCGTCCTCGGCACCTGCGGCGCCACCGACGAGGAGCTCCGGCTCGGCCTCTTCACGGCGCGTGGGGGCGCACTCCGGCATCTGACCGCCTGGCCGGGCAGCTACACCGCCGTCGTCCAGGTCGGCCGCCGGATCACCGTCTGCGGCGATCTCGCGGGCGCCCGCCCGGTCTTCCACACCCCCTGGGCAGGCGGTACGGCCTACGCCACGGCCGCCCTGCCGCTCGCCGACCTGATCGAGGCCAACCTCGACTACGGTCACCTCGCCGCGCTCCTGGCCGCCCCCGACGTCCCCGCCGCGGTGCACGACTCGACTCCGTACGAGGGCGTACGGCGCATTCCGCCGGGGCATGCGCTGATCCTGCGCACCGGGGCGCGCGAGGTCGCCGGGTACGAGCAGGTCGCCTCGCTCGCGGTCGCGGCCCCCGCCGCCGACCCCGACCGTGCGGTGGACGCCGTACGGGACGCGCTCGTAGAAGCCGTACGCGCGCGGCTGTCGGCCCCCCGGCACGTCCCGGACATCGACCCCGGTCCGGTGCCCGGCATGGGCCCCGCCGAGCGGCGCGCGGCGCGCGGGATGCCGGTGCCGGGCATCGGCGCCGACCTGTCCGGCGGCCCCGCCTCCGGCACCCTCGCCCTGCTGGCCGCGGGGCTGCCCGGCATGCCCGGCACGGTCCTGGGCCACGGCACGGGCGCCGGCGAGCGTCTCCTGGCGGTCACCTTCAACGACCTCGCCGTCGGCGGCCGCGAGGCGGAACTCGAGCGCGCCGGAAGCCTGGCGGCCAACCCGCGGCTGCATCACGTGGTGGTGACCGGCGGCGAGGACATGCTCCCGTACGCCGACCTGGAGGGCCCCCTGACCGACGAACCGGGCCCGTCCCTCGTGCACGCCGCCAGACACCGTGCCCGCCTCGCCGCCGGCAGCGCCGACCACTTCACCGGCTACGGCGCCCGCCAGGTGCTGGACGCGCACCCCGCGCGCCTCGCCGATCTGCTGATGGACCGCAAGCGCCGGCACCTCGTGCGCCCGGTCGCCGCGCTCGCCAAGGCCGACGGCTCGGTGATGGTCTCCGCGCGCGTGTACGGCGCGGCACGCCGGCTGGCGCGAACGCCGTACCGCGCGGGCGTCGAGTCCCTGGCCGAGCGCCTGATGCGTCGGCGCTTCGACGAACCGGGAGGCGCGGTGGGCGCCTCTCTGGCGGCGCTCAGCTGGGCGAGACCCGGCCCGGCGGCCCGCTGGCTGACGGGTGAGGCGCTGGCTGAAGTATCGGTTCTGCTCCAGGGGGCCGCGAACCGCTCCGGTGTCGGGCCCGGGCAGCGCCCCGGAGACTATCGCGCGCGTGCCGTCCTGGCCCGCCACGCGGCCGACATCCGCGTCCTGGAGCAGGCCGCGGAGATCCGCTCCCAGCGGCTGCACGCCCCCTTCCTCGACAACCAGGTGGTCCGCGCCTGCCGCGAACTCCCCGAGGCGCTGCGGGTGCGGCCGGGGGCTCGCGCCACCATCCTCCGCACGGTCCTGGAGGGCGCGGGCGTCGCCGACCTCCCGCCGGGCTGGGGCGCCCCCTCCCACGTCTCCTCGGCGGCCGCCACCCGCACCGGGCTGCGGGTGGCGGCCGACGATCTGATCGCGCTCTTCGCCACGCCGCTGCTGGCGCAGGCGGGCCTGGTGGAGGCCCGGGTGGTCCGCAAGGCGGTCCGCGCGGCGGCGGCGGGCGAACCCCTGCCGCTGGACGGCCTGGCCGACCTCGTCTCCCTGGAGCTGTGGCTGCGCCGCCTGCTGTCCCGCCGGGGCACGTGCTGGACGGGAACCCCGGCACGCGCGCGTGCGGTCCCTGCGGGGATCCGCCCGATGAGAGGCGCGCTGGCGTCAGGGGCGTGACCCTGACCCTCCGGGGCCGCCGCCCCCGGACTCCCGCACCGGGACACGTCCCCCGTGTACACGGCTGAGGCCCGGTGGGGTTTGTCGCGCAGTTCCTCCCACGGTCTTCGGCCGGGGGGATCCCGGCGTCCCTGAGGGGGTGGCGGGGCGGCCGCGGGTGCGTGGCTGTGCCGCCTTGGGCTGGGAAGCTGCCGGGGTGGCCCCGGACGCCGGTTTCGGGTGCGTCCCTCGTGTGTGCGGCTGAGGCCCGGTGGGGTTTGTCGCGCAGTTCCTCGCCCGGCCCTTCGGCCGGCGGTACCGCCGGCGCCCCTGACGCGGGGCGCTGTTGTGGCGTCGGCCGCATGGCTGCGGGCAGTCGTGCCGCTGGGACGGCACGGGTGGGCGCGGCGGCACCGTGCGAGCGGCGGTGAGCGACATCCCGTCCCCGGCCCGTGCCGCGGCACCCCGGACGGCGAAACTCGCCGGGTGGAAACCCCCGTGCCCGATCCACCTGGCCCGGCGACAATGACCCGGTGCGGTACCGAATTCTGGGTGTGACCCGAGCGACCGATGACCAGGGCACCCCCATACCCGTCGGCGGCCCGCGTCTGCGCGCGCTGCTCACCGTCCTGGCTCTCCACCCCCACCGCACCCGCACCCCCGAGAGCCTGATCCAGGAAGTCTGGGCGGCCGACGACGACCCGCCGCAGGACGCCCCGGCCGCCCTCCAGGCTCTGGTCGGCCGGCTCCGCCGTGTCCTCGGCAAGGACAGCATCACCTCCGCCCCCGGCGGCTACCGCCTGGAGGCGACGGAGGACGACGTCGACCTGTACGTCTTCGAGCGCCGGGTACGCGAGGGCGTGACCGCCGCCGACCCGGCGACCGCCCACCGTCTCCTCACCGAGGCCCTCGCCCTGTGGCGCGGCCCCGCCCTCGCCGACCTCCCCGACCGTGCGACGGCCGCCGCCCGCCCCGAGGCGCTGCGGCTGGAGGCCACCCGGACCCGAGCCGACGCCGCCCTCCGCCTCGGCCGCGCCTCCGACGCCGTACCGGAGCTGACCGAGCTGACCGCGGCGCATCCGTACGACGAGACGCTGCACGCGCTGCTCATCCGCGCCCTGCGCGACACCGGCCGCCCGGCGGACGCCCTCGCCGCGTACGAGACCGCCCGCCGCATCCTCGCCGAGGGTCTCGGCACCGACCCCGGCCAGGAACTCCGGTCCCTGCACGAGTCGTTGCTGAGACAGGAGCAGATCCCGCCGGGCGGCCCCGCGCCCCGCACCGGCAACCTGCGTCCACGGCTTACCTCCTTCGTGGGCCGGGAACCCGAACTCGACGCGGTTCGTTCCGATTTGCACAGGGCCCGCCTCGTCACCCTCACCGGACCGGGCGGCTCCGGGAAGACCCGTCTCGCCGAGGAGGCCGCCGCCGGGCTCCCCCAGGCATGGCTCGTCGAGCTCGCCCCGCTCGACCGGCCGGAGGCGGTGCCGGGAGCGGTGGTCAGCGCGCTCGGTCTGCGCGAGACCGTGCTCCTGACCAACGAGCTGGCGACCCCGCAGGCCGACCCCACGGCCCTGCTCGTCGAGTACTGCGCGCGGCGCAGCCAACTCCTGATCCTCGACAACTGCGAACATGTCGTCGAAGCGGCGGCGGCCCTCGCGGAAACCCTGCTCACCCACTGCCCGGGGCTCACGATCCTGGCCACCAGCCGTGAACCCCTCGGCGTCCCCGGTGAGTCGGTGCGCCCGGTCGAGCCCCTCGCCCCCGAACAGGCGCACCGCCTGTTCGAGGAGCGCGCCGCCGCCGTCCGCCCCGACGCCCACGGGGCGCCGGGCGACCGGACCGCGGTCGACGAGATCTGCCGCCGTCTGGACGGACTGCCGCTCGCCATCGAGCTCGCGGCGGCCCGGCTGCGGCTGCTGACGCCCCGGCAGATCGCCGACCGGCTCGACGACCGCTTCCGCCTGCTCACCTCGGGCAGCCGCACGCTCCTGCCCCGCCAGCAGACCCTGCGCGCGGTCGTCGACTGGTCCTGGGACCTGCTCGACGAAGGGGAGCGCACGGTCCTGCGCGAGGTGTCCGTCTTCGCCGGCGGCTGGGACCTCACGGCGGCCGAGGCGGTGTGCACCGGCCCCGTCGCCGACCTCGTCGGCGCGCTCGTCGACAAGTCCCTGATCGTCGCCACCCCGGACGGTCCGGACGGCACCGGCGGTATGCGCTACCGCATGCTGGAGACCATCCACGAGTACGCCGACGAGCGCGCCGCCGAGGTCCCGGGGCTGCGCGCGGCGGCCGAGCGGCGGCACGGCGCCTGGGCGCGGGCGCTGGTGGAGGAGGCGGCGCCGGAACTGCGGTCCGCCGAGCAGCTTCCGTGGATCCGCCGCCTGGAGACCGACCTCGACAACATCCGCGCCGCGCTCGACCGCGCGGTGCGCGCCGGCGACGAGGCGCTGGCCGGCCGGATCGTCCTCGCCGTCAGCTGGTTCTGGTGGCTGCGCAACTACCGCCTGGAGGCCATGACCTGGATCGGTGCGGTACTGCGCCTGGGCGTCGCGCGGGACGCCCTGCCGGACGGTGCCGGACCGGAGGAACTGCGCGCGCTGGCCGACGCGGCGGACCCGGCGGGCGCGCTGCTGGCCGCCCCGGGCGCCGACACCGGGCACCCGCTGTACGAGCTGCGCATGGACCTGCGGCTGTTCGACCTGCTCCTGGCGTCCGAGTCCCCCTCGCCCGGTGGCCTGGTGGCGGACGAGCGGGCCCCGAAGTACATCGCGCTGGTCCGGGCCGCCTTCGAGGCGGGCGGTCCGCGGGCCGCCCGGCTGCCCGGCCTCATCTGGCCGCTGACCGCCTGGTTCCTGGGCAGCTCGGCGGACATCGGCCCGGACATGACCGCCGTCGTCGCCAACTGCCGGATGTACGGCGGCGACTGGGAGATCGGCGTCACCCTGATGTACCGCGCTCATGTCCTGGTCGACTCGCCCGGCAACCTGCGGGGCGTCGACGAGGACCTGGCGGAGCTGCGGATCCTCAGCCGGCGGGTCGGGGACCGCTGGATGGGGGCACAGGTGTGCAGCGCGGCCGGCGAGGCGGCCATGGCACGCGGCCGGTACCGGGAGGCGGAGACCGAGTACGAGGAGGCGTTGCGGCTGGCCCACGAGGTCGGCGCGCACGCCGAGACGCCGTTCCTGATCGCGCGGCTCGCCGAGATCGCCTACCGCTCCGGCGACCGGGCGACCGCCCGGGCCACCCTGGACCGGGCGAGCGAGGCCGCCGAGCGGTACGGGGTGGCGGAGTCACAGGCGTTCGTGGCGCTGCTGCGGGCGCACATGGCCCAGCACGAAGGGGACCTGGCCCAGGCCCGCGCGTTCTGGGAGGCCGCCCGCGCGGCGACGCTGGGCGGCACCCCGCCTCCGCAGTTCATGGCGGGGTTCCGCGCGGTCGAGGCCCTGATCACGGCGATGGAGCACGGCCCGCGGCAGGGGCTGCCGATCGTGGCCGGGGGACTGCGCGAGGCGATGGAGGCCCGGTGCGCCGAGGTGATCACGGCGGCACTGGCGGACGTCGGCGCCGACCTGCTGGCCCGGCTCGGCGATCTGGCGGGCGCGGTACGGCTGTTCGCCGCCACCGACCACTGGCGGGCCGGCACCGGCCGTTCCGAGCCTGAGCGCACCCGCGCCGAGCGCATCGACGCGGCCGCCCGCGCGGCGCTGGCCCCCAGCCGCTACGCGGCCGAGCGCGCCCGCGGCGCGTCCCTCACCGAGGAGGACGTCCTGCGCGCCCTGGGCGGGACGCCCACGGGGACGGCTACCGGCAGGTGAACCTCGAATCGGCCCAGTCGGCGAGCGCCGGCGCGTCGAAGCCGGTGCCCGGTTCGGCCACCAGCCGCACGGCCCGGCGCCCGGTGAGGTTCACATGCACGGGGACCGCCGCCTGCCCGCCCTCGACCGTCCCGGACCGCCACAGCCGCTCCCCGTCCGCGTAGACGGAGAAGGCGACCCTGCCGAGGCCGAGCGTCAGGTCGTCCACCCCGGCCATAGCGTCGTACGCGGTGCACTCCCGGTTGAGGTCGATGGTGACGGAGGAACGGCCGTGCACGGTGACGCCGTTCGCGTACTGCTCGCCGGCGACCGTCACCCCGTAGCGCTGCCACACCCAGCTGCTCTCGCCCAGCCGCATCTCGGGGCGGGTGCCGTCGCCGGTGACGTCGAAGCGCAGCTCGTTCCACTGGTAGACGACCGGGGTGGGGGGCGGAGTGGGCGGCGGAGTGGGGGCCGGGGTGGGGGCCGGCCGCAGGGTCGGGCTCGGCGTCGGAGTGGGGGCGGCCTTCGGCGCTGGGCTCGGGGTGGGGGACGGAGTCGGGGTCGGGCTCGGGGTGTGCCCCGGGGTCGGTTCTGGGGCGAGGACGACAGGCTCGGGGTGCGGTGCCTGCCGAGGCGGGGTGGGGGCCGGGGTCGGGGTCGGGGTGCCGGGTGCGACGACCGGCGTGGAGGGGGCCGGACGGGCCACCTCCTTGGCCGGGTGGCCGTCGTTCACCAGGGCGAGGGCCAGCGCGGCGGCGGCCACCGTGACCACCCCGGCCGCGATACCGGCCTTCACCGGTGCCCCCAGTCCCTCCGAGGCCGCGACGCCGCCGCCACCGGCCCCGCCGGACGAACCGCCCGCCGCCGCGGCCGCGCCCGCGGCCCCCGCTCCGGCCCCGCCGGCGATGATCCCGAGTGCCTTGGCGTACCCGGCGACCCCGAACCAGCCGATGACCGCGACCGGTACGACGGCCGGGATGCCGGCGGCGACCTCCTCGATCTGGGTGGCGGCCAGCCGGCACTTGGCGCACTCCTCCAGATGCTTGCGCAGCCCCCGCTCCGCGCGGATGCGCAACTTGCGGCGGGCGTAGCCGCCGAGCTGGTCGGCGTAGCGGGCGCACTCCTCGTCGTCGATGAGGGAGGCGCTCACATGGGCCTGCAGATAGGCCTGCTTCAGCCCCTCACGGGCCCGGCTGGCCAGGACGCGGGTGCCGTTGGCGTCCAGCCCGAACAGGGTGGCCACCTCGCTCGGCGACTCGTCCTCGACCTCGGTGTGCCACAGCACGGCCTGCCAGCGCTCGGGCAGTGAACGGAAGGCCCGCATCGCCATCGACTGCTCGGCCTCGTGCATCGCGCGCACATCGGCGCCGAGGTCCGTCCCCGCTCCGAAGGGGCCGCCGGACGCGGTGTCGTCCCCCTCGGAGCCGCGTGCCGACTGCGCCGCGAACAGCGCGAAGTCGTCGACCAGTTGCTCCCGCCGGGCCGACTTGGTCCACTGCGCGGCGACCCGCCGTACGGACGTGAGCAGATAGGCGCGCACGGCGTACTCGGGCCCGGAGCCGCCGCGCACGGCCTGCAGCATCCGGGCGAACACCTCGGCGGTCAGGTCGTCGGCGGTGTGCCCGTCCCGGCAGCAGGTCCGCGCATAGCGCCGCACCGCGTTCGCGTGCCGCCGGTACAGCTCCTCGTACGCCGCGTCGTCGCCGCTCCGCATCCGCTCGATCAACCCGGCGTCGGCGGGCGGCAGTTCCCGGCGAGGGGGCAGCACGCTCCCGCTCCGCTGCGCCGGCACGTTCCCTTCCGGCGGTTCGCCGGCGGGCGGTACGGCGGCCCGCCCGCCCTGACTGGGCACCTGTGGCGAGGCCAGTTCCTCACCCGCGGACTCATCGGCGGACTCGTCCCGCCCGTCAACGCTCATCGCGCAACGCCCCCGATGCCCCTGCCCAACCCCGACCGAATCACCGGCTCAGACTGCCACACTGGCTTTTGTTCAGGCCCCTGCGCGACGGACCTACCACTCGTCCGAGCGCACCGGTCAGCGCCGTGCACCGGCGCTCACCCGGAGGGGGAGGCGTCAACGGCCGCGAGCCCGCGCCCTGGCAAGGGGCGCGGGTTCGACGGCACATGCTGCTGCGCCGCCCCGTCGAGCGACAGGGCACGGCCAGGAAGCCGTCAGGGGCGGGACCGCAGTCCCTCCAGCAGGATGTCCAGCAACCGCGACGAAGCGGCCGCCTGCTGCGCCGGGTCCGGCAGCGAGGGCGCCGCCGTGGCGATCACCAGCAGCACGTCCGACACCGAGACGTCGGGCCGCAACTCACCCGCCGCGCGGGCCCGCTCCACCAGCCGCCCGACGACTTCGAGCAGCGCGGCCGCTCCCGCGTCCTCGTCGGCCACCGGCTCCCGCTCCTCCGGCACCAGCCGCAACTCGCCGACGCCCGGCTGAGTCCGCTGCTGCGGCACCCGGACCTCCTCGGCCCCGGCCCCGGAGGCGCCGACCTCGTCCGGCACCCCGACGCGCAGCACCTGCGGTGGCAGCAACCGCCCCGCCCCCGATGCCACCGACGTCCGCAGGAAGCGCGAGAGCGCCGACCACGGTTCGTCCTCCTGCCCGAGTGCGGCGCGCGCCTGGTCGGTCAGCCGGGAGGTCTCCTCCTCGGCTATCCGCCGGACCAGCACGTCCTTGCTGGGGAAGCGCCGGTACACCGTGCCGACCCCGACCCGCGCCCGCCGTGCCACGTCCTCCATCGGCGCGCCGTAGCCCAGCTCGCCGAAGACCTCCCGTGCCGCACGCAGCACGTGTTCCAGATTGCGCTGTGCGTCCACCCGCAGCGGGGTCGTGCGCGGCCCGTCGCCGCGTCCGTTGCCCGTCGCCGCGCTCACCGTTCCGCCGCCCGTCGCGAGCGCGGAAGCCGATGCCCAATGCGTGTCCTGAATATGCATCTGTGTTCCCCCGGTTAATGACGTCTCCCCCCGGAGACGCTCCCCGCACTGTGAAGGCCGGAGCGAGTGGAACTGTCGCCGATCCATCGGCCGGCGGCCGGGCGGACCCGCCTGTCGCGGACCGTTCGGCCACATCCCCTACACCCCGTCGACACACGAACATAGTTGAGAGGCTGTCAATTCAGAAGGGGCACGTTCCGCACGGAGCGCCCCCCGATCGGAGTACGGGTCGCTTACCTCCCGATCCGCTGCCTTCGCACCCCCTCGCCCGCCGCCGCTGACCTGGTCCCTTTCGTCCGGTCCCGGCCGCGCGCCGGAAGCGCCCCGCGGCAGACCGCCGGTCACACAAATTGCCGGGGCTGTGGACAAACAACAGTCACGGGTGCGTCATGGGATGGTGAAGGAACGTGCGCGCATTCTCGTTGTCGGCGGTGGCTACGTCGGGATGTACACGGCCCTGCGGCTCCAGCGGAAGCTGAAGGCGGAGCTCAGGCGGGACGAGGTCGACATCACTGTCGTCAGCCCCGACCCCTACATGACGTACCAGCCGTTCCTTCCCGAAGCGGCCGCGGGTTCGATTTCCCCTCGTCATGTAGTCGTACCCCTGCGCAGCGTTCTCGACCGGTGCCATGTCGTCATCGGTGAGGTGACGTCCATCGAGCACGCCAAGCGCACCGCCGAAGTCACCACCCTCGCCACCGCCGAGGAGCGAAAAGGCGCCACTTTCCTCACATACGACGAACTGGTCCTCGCCCCCGGCTCGGTCGCGCGCACGCTGCCCGTCCCCGGTCTCGCCGAGCACGGCATCGGCTTCAAGACCGTCGAGGAGGCCATCGGCCTGCGCAACCACGTCATCGAGCAGCTGGACATCGCCTCCTCCACCCGTGACCCCGCGATCCGCGACGCGGCCCTCACCTTCGTCTTCGTCGGCGGCGGCTACGCGGGCGTGGAGGCCCTCGGTGAACTGGAGGACATGGCCCGCTACGCCACCCGGTACTACCACAACGTCCGGCCCGAGGACCTGAGATGGATCCTCGTGGAGGCCACCGACCGGATCCTCCCCGAGGTCGGTCACGAGCTGGGCCGCTACACCGTCACCGAGCTGCGCCGCCGCAACATCCAGGTGCTGCTGGGCACCCGCCTGGAATCCTGCGCCGACCGCATCGCCGTGCTCAGCGACGGCCAGCGCTTCCCGACCCGCACGCTCGTGTGGACGGCCGGCGCCGAACCGCACCCCGTGCTCGCCGCCACCGACCTGCCGCTCACCGCGCGCGGGCGGCTGAAATGCACCGCCGAGCTGACGATCGACGGCGTCGACCACGCGTGGGCCGCGGGCGACGCCGCCGCCGTTCCCGACGTCACCGCCGCCGAACCCGGCACCGAGACCGCCCCCAACGCTCAGCACGCGGTCCGCCAGGCCAGGGTCCTCGGCGACAACATCGCGCACGCCCTGCGCGGCGAACCCCTCGACACCTACGCCCACGCCTACGTCGGCTCCGTCGCCTCCCTCGGACTGCACAAGGGCGTCGCCCAGGTCTACGAGCGCAAGCTGAAGGGCTACCCTGCCTGGTTCATGCACCGCGTCTATCACCTGAGCAGGGTGCCCACCTTCAACCGCAAGGCCCGTGTGCTCGCCGAATGGATCCTCTCCGGACTCTTCAAACGGGAGATCGTCTCGCTCGGATCACTCGAACACCCCCGAGCGGAGTTCGAACTCGCGGCCGGTGGAAAGCCTCCTCACAGTCCCTCCGACGACTCGAACGGGTCGTTCTGACGGAACCGAGGAACTCCACGGCCCGCCCCGGCGTCTGACGGATGTCGCCGCCGACGGCCACCCTGCCAGACTGCCCCCCGACCGAGCACAAGGCTTCTCCCCAGAACTGCACCGGGGGATCTCCCCCGGACCCCGGCCGCTCACGCAGCAGGCCGGAGACGACGACACGAGGCAAGGATTCGTGAACTTCACGCGCTGGAGCGCCCGGCTCCCCGGAACGCAGCGCCGCGCCGCAGCGCGGACCGAGCACGCGGTCCCCCCGGACCGACGGGGGGATGGCTCCGTACCCGCAGCCCGCGTCGAACAACTGACCGACGATCCGCCCTGTGTGCCCGCCGTCGACGAACTGCCCGCCCGTGACGTCCTGGACCGCGTCCCGGCCCTGGTCGCCCTCGTCCATGGCCCCGACCACCGCATCGCCTACGTCAACGACGCCTACACGACGGCGTTCGGTGTACGCGTCCCTGGCGCCCCCGCCCGCGAGGCCCTGCCCGAACTCGCCGAGCTCGGTCTCCTCCCGCTCCTCGACCAGGTTCTGCGCAGCGGCAGGCCGCGCACCCTGAAGTCACGCAAGGCACTCGACGGCCGCACCTACACATTCACCTGCACCCCGGTCGCCGAGAACAGCGACCACGACGGCGGTGTCCTGCTCTTCGCCACCGACGTCACCGACCACGCGGAGGCGGCCGAGCGGCTGCGCGCCAGCGAGCGCCGCCAGCGCGAGACGGCCGTGACGCTCCAGCGCAGCCTTCTCCCGCAGGAACTCGAACAGCCGGACGACCTGCGCATCGCCGCGACCTACCAGCCCGGCGGCACCGAGGCCGCGGTCGGCGGCGACTGGTACGACGTCATCACCCTCGGCGGCGGCCGCACCGCCCTCGTCATCGGCGACG
Source organism: Streptomyces sp. NPDC026515 (assembly GCF_055567595.1). Taxonomy (NCBI): domain Bacteria; kingdom Bacillati; phylum Actinomycetota; class Actinomycetes; order Kitasatosporales; family Streptomycetaceae; genus Streptomyces; species Streptomyces sp. NPDC026515. Next base: position 3,461 of record NZ_JBVHQD010000008.1, on the reverse strand, counting down.
TGATGGGCCGGGGCGTGCGGGCGGCGGCCGTCATGGGCCAGCTCCGGACGGCGGTCCGCGCCTACGCCCGTCTGGACCTCCCCCCGCACGAGGTACTCCAGCTCCTCGACGGCCTCGCCACCGAGATCGACGCCAACCAGATCGCCACCTGCGCCTACGCCATCCACGACCCGAACGAGGGCCGGCTGGTCTACGCGTCGGCCGGCCATCTGCCGATCCTGGTCCGCGACGAGACCGGCAGCGTGCTCCGCACCGACGAGCCGACCGGCCCGCCGCTGGGCACGGGCGGCTGGATCCACACGTCGGGTTCGGTACCGCTGGGCCCCGGCTCCACGGCCGTCCTCTACACGGACGGCCTGGTGGAACGCCGTGACGAGGACCTGGACGAGGGCATCGCCGCGCTCGAACGCGCGCTGGCAGGAGCCACCGGAAGCCCGCAGGTCATCTGCGACCGCCTGGTCCGCTCGGCCGGCGTCACGGCCGACCACGACGACGATGTCGCCGTCCTGGTCCTCCAGCACCCGGCCCGTACCGGACCCGACGGCGAGCTGTTCCGCAACGCGGCCCTGGAACTCCTCGGCGGCGTCGAGGCGGCGCCACGCGCGCGTGCGTTCGCCTCCGGTGTGCTCACCAGCTGGCGCTTCCCGGTCGAGCTCCACGACCTGGGCGTCCTCGCCACGAGCGAGCTGGTCGCCAACTCCCTCCAGCACGGCACCCCGCCCATGCGGCTGCGGCTCCGGCGCACCGACCGCCGCCTGATCATCGAGGTGACCGACGGCGACGACCACCTGCCGCGCCGCAGACGCGCGGAACCGGGTGACGAGTCGGGCCGGGGCATCGCGATCGTGGCGACGATCGCCTCCGGGTGGGGGTCGAGAAGAACCCCCGGGGGCGGCAAGGCGGTGTGGTGCGAGTTCGTCCTGCCGAAGGGGTGAGAGGGCCGAGCTTCGTCCGCGGGTGAGTGGGGGCTGGTCGCGCAACCCCAGCCTCCGGCCTGGGGGTACCCCCAGCGCCCCTGCGGGGTGCTCCACTCACGCCGGCACCCTGCCAGGGCCGGCAGGCGACCCCCAGTCCAGCCCCTAAGCGGACACGGACTCCGCCGCAGCACCACCCCGTGCCACGACCACGCTCTTCGAGGCGAGCCACGGCTGGTCCTGGGCGGGGGTCAGCCGCCGCCCGAGCCGTATCGCCAGCACGCTGATCCCCAGCGAGAACAGCAGGAACGTCACGACGTACGGGGCGGGCAGTGACGCCGCCAGGGGGCCGCCCACCGCCGGGCCTACCGCCAGCGCGAGCTGCTTCACCAGGGCGAACGCCGAGTTGTACTGTCCTGCCTGGCCGGCCGGAGCCAGGTCCGCCACCAGCGGGGCCACCGTCGGCGACAGCATCGCCTCGCCCAGCCCGAACAGCGCGTAGGTCGACACGAACGCGGCCGTCGCCATCTCCTGGCTGCCGTGTCCCAGTCCGGCGTAGCCCGCCGTGACCCAGGCGACGGCCCAGATCAGACCGACCCCCGCGATCACCCGGGACCGCCGCCGGCGCTCCACGAACCTGAGCACGGCGAACTGGGCGACGACGATCGTCAGCGTGTTCGCCGCCAGGGCGGTCCCCAGCGCGGACGTCGAGATCCCCGCCGCCTCCACGCCGTACGCGCTCAGCCCGGACTCGAACTGCCCGTAGCAGGCGAAGAACAGCACGAAACCCAGTACGCACAGCTGCACCATCGCCCGGTTCCCGAGCAACTGCTGCCGGCCGCTCCTGGCGGAGGAGGCCGGAGCGTGCGCGATCCGCGGGGCGCGCGGCATCCGTACCGTCCCCATCACCACGGCCAGCAGCAGGAACATCGCGGCCTCGATCGCGAACAGGAGCGTGAACGAGGAGACGCGGGTCGTGTCGACCAGGTGGCCGCCGATGAGGCCACCGACACCAAGCCCCAGGTTCTGCAGGAAGAACTGCATCGCGAACGCCCGTGACCTGGTCTCCGCCGACGAGCAGTCCACGATCATCGTCGCCAGTGCAGGCTGCATCACGGCCTGTCCGGCCCCGAGCAGCGCGGCCGCGGCCAGCACCGTCGCCGCCTGTCCCGCCAGACCGAGGCTCAGCGCACCTATCGCGGCCATGACCAAGGCGGTGAGAAGGACCGGCAGGGGGCCTCGCCGCACGATCGCCCGGCCGGCGAACGGCAGCACGATCAGCGCGGCCACGGCGAAGACAGCGAGCACGAGACCCGCTGTCATGGCTCCCAGCCCCCGCACCTGCGCCACGTAGACGTACAGGTAGGGGACGGTGAAGCCGAGCCCGAACGCGCTGAGTGCGTTGCCCACGTGGATCCGGCGCATCGCTGCGCCCATCGCCCTGGTCACGTTCACCTCTCTCAGGTCGTGAAGTCCCCGGACTGCTGAAGCCTGAAGACTTAGAAGCTAAAGTTCGAAGCTAAAGACTACATCGTGAAGGACTTCAACGCCAAGCTCGTTCGTGCGATACTGCGGGCATGGCCGAGACCACCGGCGCCGGCGAGCCGACACTCGACGAGCAGATCGCCGCCTACCAGCGCGAGTTCCAGGACCTCGACCCCCAGGTCGAGAAGGTCGTCTCGGCGTTGTCCCGGCTCAACCGCCGGATGAACGTCGCCTACGGCCGTCAGACGGCGGCCCTCGGCATCAGCAACGCCGAGTGGGAGGTCCTCAAGGCCCTCGTCCTCTCCGGCGCCCCCTACCGTCTGGGCCCCAGCGAGCTGGCCAAGCGGCTCGGTCTCACCCCGGCCGCGATGACCCACCGCATCGACCGGATGGTCGCCGAGGGTCTGGTCACCCGGGAGCGGGACGAGTCCAACCGTGTCCGGGTGATCGTCGAGCTGACCCCCGAGGGACGTGAGAAGTGGCTGGAGGCCATGCGCCTCGCCTCCGTCTTCGAGGAGGAGCTGCTCCAGGACCTCACCTCCGCCGAGCGCGGTGTGCTCGGGGAGGTCCTCACCAGGCTGCTGCGCCGCGTCGAGCATGCCCAGCCCGACGCAGGCGGCCGGCTCACCGACCTGGACTGACGCAGGTCACGGGGTCGGGAAAAAAATCTTGACAGGGGGTACTTGACGCCGCCCTGCCTGATCCGTAAAGTTCTTCGGGTTGCCGCCGAGCCGTAACGGTTCTTCGACAGCACGTCCGCCGCATAAAGCGGCACTCACACCATCAGTACGATCTCCCGACCGGGTTGATTTCGGCGTGCCCGAATTCAATTCGATTTCGGGTCTCCGTGCTGTCCGGTCGAGCCGCTAAAGCCCGATTGGGCATCGGGGAGCGGATCCGCTAAGGTTTGAGACGTCGGAACGGCCCAACAGCCGCGAAGACAACACCCGCTGACTGGGAATCAGACGCCGAAAGGGTCTGATAGAGTCGGAACCGCCGGAAAGGGAAACGCGAGAGCGGGAACCTGGAAAGCACCGAGGAAATCGGATCGGAAAACGGTCT
>NZ_JBVHQD010000007.1:0-483729 GCF_055567595.1 Streptomyces sp. NPDC026515 | reverse complement strand
CGCCGGGCGGCCCGGCGTGGCGGTGATCGGTCACGCCGGTTCCGGTCCGTCGCCGGGTGTGGCGCCGTCGTGGCCGGTCGCAGTTCCCCGCGCCCTTGAAGGGGCGCGTCTGTGCCGCCCGGTGCTGCGCCGGGCGGCCCGGCGTGGCGGTGATCGGTCACGCCGGTTCCGGTCCGTCGCCGGGTGTGGCGCCGTCGTGGCCGGTCGCAGTTCCCCGCGCCCCTGAAGGGGCGCGTCTATGCCGCCCGGTGCTGCGCCGGCTCCGCGCTGTGCAGCGAACCGGACACGCCGAGGTCCGTCAGGATCGCCGCCGTCGCCCGATGGGCCGAGTGCAGCGCTCCCTGGACCGTGCTGGTGTCCCGGTGGTCACCGCAGACGTAGAGGCCGGCCAGGAGGCGGACCGGGCGGCGGAGGTCGTGCGGGGGACGCATCGCCGGGATCGCCTCCGGCGTGTGGTGCACGGCCAGGGTCTCCCAGCGGTGCGTGGACGTGCCGTAGAGCCGGGCCAGGTGCATCCGGACCGCCGTGTCGACGTCGGCGGGCGGCGGGCCGAGGACCGTCGAGGAGATCAGGGCGCGGCCCTGCGGAGCCCGGCTCGGGTCGACCACGCTGACGGCGCAGGTGTGGGAGACCGGCCCGCTCCGGTCGGCGTCGAGGAGGAGCGACGCCCCCGTGGTGAGCGCGGCCGGCTCGTCGGTCGTGTGGTGGACCACCGTCACCTGGTGGAAGTCCGGGACGCGCAGACCGGGCAGCAGCCCGGCCGCGGCCCGTGCGTCGGTCGCCAGCAGTACCGCCCGGCAGCGGATCTCGCCGTGTTCGGCGGTCGTCACGGACGTCGTCGAGACCGCGGTGACCCGTACGCCCGTGTGGACCGTGCCCGGCGGGAGAGCGCGGGCGAGGAGCTCGGGAAGGACCTCGGCGCCGCCCTCCGGCACGCACAGCCGCCCGCTCGCGAAGGATCGCAGAGCCAGATCCGCGCACCGGCTGGACGTCGCCAGCTCCGGATCGCAGAGCAGGGCCGCGAGCAGCGGGCGCAGAAAGCCCTCGACCGTACGGGCGGGTACCCCGCGCTCGGCGAGGGCGTGCGCGGCCGGGAGCTCGGGGCGGGCGAGGATGCGTTCCACCGGGGTCGCGGCGATCCGCCCCAGCGCCGCGCCGAGCCGTGCCTGGTCGACGGCGCCGCCCATCGGTGCGGTCACGCGCGTCGGCGACACGGCCGAGGCACCTCTGGGGGCGCTTGCCAGGGCGCGTACCGCATACAGTGCGCCCCTCGCGCTCCCGCCGCCCGCCGGAGCGCCGGCCCGGTGCCTGCGCCCGTCGCGATGCAGCAGTACACCGGGCGCGAACCGGCGCAGAACCAGGGCGTCCAGTCCCGGTGTCAGCCGTAGCTCCGGATAGGACGTGGACAGGAGCTGCCCGATCCGGTCGAGCCGGAAGCCGTCGACCTTCTCGGTCGACATACGTCCGCCGACGTAGGGGGCGGCCTCCAGGACCGCGGTCGTTACTCCTGCGCTGTTCAGCCGATGAGCCGCGGAGAGACCGGCGATGCCGGCTCCCACGATGACGACGTCCGCCTGGTACGCGGGCTCATGCACGAGGCCCCTCCTCGATTGCGCGTCCGGTGGAGACGTGATGCCCCCAACAGGCTCCGGGGATACCCGAGTTCGGGTCGAGGTTAGGACGGCGATCGGTCAAGGACAGTCGCGCATGAACAGGGCACGGTCGCACACCGGTCGCATACGGTCACGCGGGTGGTCAGGCCGCGCGGATCGCGTCCTCGATGCCCGGGAACGCGAAGGTGAACCCCGACTCCAGCAGCCGCTTGGGCACCACGCGTTGACTGCCCAGCACGTCCCCGGCGAACTCGCCGAGCGCCAGCCGCAGCGCCGCCGCGGGGACCGGGAAGAGGGCCGGACGGTTCAGCACCCGGGCCATCGCCGCGGTGATCTCACGGTTCGTCAGGGGGTCCGGCGCGGTGAGGTTGAACGGCCCCTCCAGGCCCTCGGTGTCCATCAGGAACCTGATCGCGGCCACCTCGTCGTGCAGCGCGATGAACGACCAGTACTGCCGGCCGTCCCCCAGCCGGCCGCCGAGTCCCGCGTTGAACAGCGGGAACAGCCGGCCCCAGGCTCCGCCGCCGCGGGCCACCACCAGGCCCGTGCGGACGAACACCGTCCGGACACCGGCCTCCCGCGCCGGGGCCGCCGCCTGCTCCCACTCCACGCACAGCGACGGCAGGAACCCGTTGCCGGGCGGCGCGTCCTCGTCGACGGCCCGGTCGCCCGTGTCGCCGTAGAAACCCGTCGCGCTGCCGCTCACGAACACCCGTGGCGGCTCGTCCAGGGCGGCCACGGCCTCCGCGAGCGCGGCCGTGCCGCGAACCCGGCTGTCCCGGATCTGCCGCTTGTAGGCGTCCGTCCAGCGCCGGTCGCCGATCCCGGCCCCGGCGAGGTTCACCACCGCGTCACAGCCGGCCAGCCCGGCCGTGTCCACGTACTGCCCCTCCGGGTCCCAGCAGACCTCACCGGCGCCGTGGGACGCGCGCCGCACCAGGCGCACCACCTCGTGGCCGTCCGCCCGCAGGGACCGCACCAGGGCGTTGCCGATCAGACCGGACGCGCCGGCCACCGCGATACGAGAGCGTTCCATGGGGTCCAGCATGCCGGGAGCGGCGCCGGAAATCGCCGGGGAACCGGGTGTCGCCGGACTTAGGGTGACCACATGCCGGAACCGTACATACGCACCGCCCTGCCCGACGACGACCAGGAGCTGTGCGAGCTGGACCGCGCCACCTGGTCGTACCAGCACGCCGTCCTGCCCGAGCCGCAGCCGCCGTACGACCCCTTCTTCGACGAGCGTCACGCCCCCGAGGACACCCTGGTAGCCGAGCTCGACCGGCGCATCGTCGGCTACGTCCGCCTCGGTTTCGCCTACAAGGTCGCCTCCAACGCGCACGTACGCCAGATCCAGGGCCTCGCGGTGGCCGAGGAGGCCCGTGGCCGGGGAGTCGCCCGGGCGCTGCTGCGGGCGGTCATGGAGGAGGCCCGCCGCCGTGGCGCCCGCCGCATCAGGCTGGGCGTCCTCGGGCACAACGGCCCGGCGCGCAGGCTCTACGAGTCGGAGGGCTTCGCCGTCGAGGGCGTGCTGCCGGGGGAGTTCCTGCTGGGCGGCGAGTACGTCGACGACGTGATCATGGGCCGGGCGCTGTGACGGTCAGGACGTGATCAGCTCGCCGGTGTCCACCGGCGCCGTGGCGTGCGCCGCGCGGGTGGCGTCCGAGGCCACCTCACCGGCGGTCAGGACGTACCCCGTCTCGTCGTCCGACGTGGAGCGGGCGAACACCACGCCGTACACCTTGCCGCCGGTGGTCAGCAGCGGGCCGCCCGAGTTGCCGGGGCGGACCGTCGAGCGGACCGAGTAGATCTCGCGGGTCACCGTGGCGTCGTTGTAGATGTTCCGGCCGGTGGCCGGCACCTTGGCGGCCACCGTGGCCGCCTGCAGGTTCAGGTCGCCGTCCTGCGGATAGCCGGCCACCACCGCCGAGTCGCCACGCACCGCACCGGTGTCGAACCCCAGCACCGGCGCGCGCAGCTGCGGCACGTACAGCACGGCCACGTCCCGGTCCGGGTCGAAGAGCACGACCTGCGCCTCGTACGACGCCCCGACCCCGCCGACCCGCACGCTCGGGTCGGTGATGCCGGCCACCACGTGGGCGTTGGTCATCACGTGCTCCGGCGCGTACACGAACCCGCTGCCCTCACGGCCCTGGCTGCCCGAGACACCCTCGATCTTGACCGTGCTGCGCTTGGCCGCCTCGGTCGCGGCCCTGGTGACACTGTCGCCCGTCGGCTTGGCGACCCGGGCCGTCGACTCGTTCTCGAACGGGTTGAAGACCTGCGGGAAGCCCGCCTCCGTGAGTGCCGAGGTGGCCCGCGAGAACCAGGCGGGCGTGGTGTCCGGCATGGTGTTCTGCACCGCGCCGAGCAGCTTGGAGTCCTGGATCGCCGTCGTCACCGCCGGCGACGAGGACGCGCCGAGCACGCTCGCCGCCACCCAGGCCACGATCAGCACCGCCACCGAGTTGGCCGCCGCCCCGCCGATCCCGTCGGCCACCCGCAGCGGCCCCTGGTCCAGCTCGCGGCGCAGGCGCAGCGCCAGGCGCCCGGCCAGCTCGTGCCCGACCACCCCGGGCACCAGCACCGTCAGCACCGCGACCACCGTCGCCGTCGCCGTGCCCCGGGTGACCAGCTCCATCACCCACGGCAGCACCCACACGCCGATGACCGCGCCGCCCACGAACCCGGCCAGCGAGACGCAGCCGGCCACCAGCCCGCGCCGGTAGCCCGACGCCGCGTAGACGAGGACCACCAGTACGAGCACCAGGTCGAGCAGGTCCACGGAGCCGCCTTTCTCTCGGTGCCCTTAGTTACGGTCGGGACAGGTCCGGTGATCAGTCGACACGCACGGGAAGCCCGAGAACCGGCCACGCGTGCGTGTACCCACTGAAACGCCTCGGACCAGGACGTTGGTTCCACCAGGTGGCACAGCACACATCGCGGGCGAAGTGGATCAACCCGAGAGTGGATGCCATGCGTGTCTTCCCCAGAGCAGGGCGGCGCACCAGAATCACCGCCCTGACGCTGCTCGGCTGCCTGCCCGGCCTCGCGGCCGCCCTCGTGCTGGTGCTGTACCCCCCGGACCCCGACCACGCCGTCGTCGTCCACCTGGCCGCGCCCGCCCCGGCCAGCCCCGACGGCCGTTTCCGGGCGCCCCGGCCGGCCATCGTGCCGCGCTCGGCCTGGCTGGACGCCACCGTCCGCCGCACCCAGCCGCCACCGCGCTACGACGACAGGGTGGTCGCCGTCTTCGTGCACCACACCGACTCGCCCAACGGCTACCCCTGCGCCTCGGCGCCCGAGATCATCCGCCGCCTCTACAGCGGCCAGACCGGCGACCGGGCATGGGACGACATCGGCTACAACTTCATCGTGGACCGCTGCGGCACCATCTACGAGGGCCGCGCGGGCGGCACCGAACGCGCGGTCGTCGGCGCGCACACCCAGGGCTTCAACCACCGCACCGCCGGTATCGCCGCCCTGGGCACCTTCACCGCCGGGGTGCCCGTGCCGCGCGCCCTGACCGACTCGATCGCCGCCGTCGCCGCCTGGAAGCTCGGCCTGTCCGACGTCGACCCGCGCACCAGTGCCCGGCTGGTCTCCAGCAACGGGCTCAGCCGCTACCGGCGGGGCACCGTCGTCGCCCTGCCCGCGGTGGCCGGCCACCAGGACGGGTACAGGACCAACTGCCCCGGCGCCGCCCTCACCGCCCGCCTCCCCGAGATCAGGGAGGCGGCGGCGCGGCTCCAGGGCAGGGTGTCGCCGGCCGCCCCCACCGCCCTGCCGACGGGACCGCCCGCGGTGACCCCGGCCGGACCGGTCATCGCGACTCCGACGGGACCGCCCACCGCACCCCCGGCCGGACAGCCCACCGCGACCCCGCCGCGGCTCCCCGGGACGACCCCCGCCGGACCGCCCACCGCGACCCCGCCGGGCACACCCGCCGCGACCCCGCCGGGCACACCCGCCGCGACCCCGCCGGGCACACCCGCCGCGACCCCGCCGGGCACACCCGCGGCGACACCGGCCGGGCCGCCCGCGGCACCCCTCCCGGGCCCCCTCGAAGCACGCCTCGAGCCCCTGAGAACACCCGTGGCGGCATCCGTGCCGGCGTCCACAGGAACGCCGTAGGCGGCACGCGGGCGTTCCGATCCCCGCGTCCCAACGTCACGGACAACACAGGACGACCGGAGGCGGGGATCGTGAACAGCACCAGGGGGAGCACGGCTAAGGACGGTTGGGTCAGGTCCGCGCGCGGCCCCTGGACGGGGATCTGCGCGGTCGCGACGGTCGTCCTCGGGCCGGCCGCGGTCACCGCGTCCGCCCTCGGCCAGGCCAACGCGGCGCCGATGCGCCACGCGGTCAGGGCCGGGCAGGCGTACATCCCCTCGGACGTCACCCGCCGCCGCACGGCCTGGCGCTCACTCCTTGAAGCGGTTCCAGAGCCTGGGGAACCGTTCCGCGAGCGCCCGCTCGTTCTCGAAGTCGACCGGGCTGCCCTCCGGTTCGGAAGGGGCGGGGGCGATGCCCAGGTCCGGAGCCACGGTCCCGGTGAGCTGCTCGTACGCCTCGTCCGCCGCGTACCCCAGTTCCTCGCCGTCGCCGTCGACCTCCTCGTCGAAGTCGCCCAGCAACTCCGCCAGCCCGTCGGGGTCGTGCAGGGCGCCCTCGAACACCTCCCGGCCCTGGCCGATCAGCCAGCACCGGAAGAAGTCGAACGCGTCGTCGCTGGCCCCGTCGAGCAGCACCCACGCGGCGCCCCACAGGTCCCAGCTGTAGGCGCGGTTGTAGCGGGCCTCGAAGTGACGGGCGAAGTCCAGCACCATGTCCGGGTCCAGCTGGAGCAGCCGGTCCACGAGCAGGTCCGCCTGGTCCTCGGGATCGCCCCCGGCGGCCTCGCGGGTGCGGTCGACCAGCTCCCAGAACTCCGTCTCGTCCATCACGGGTCCAGCATCGTGCCTGTGCGCCGGGGGCGCACGCGGAGTGGTGCGGATTGTTATCCGCCGTCCTCCGCCGGCGGGTACAGCGCCGCCAGGCGCCGCGCGTCCGCCGCGAAACGTGCCCGTAGCCCCGGTGGCGCGAGCACCTCCGCCTCCGGCCCGAGCGCGGTCAGCTGCCCGTGCGCGACGTCCTCGCTCTCCACCGGCAGGGTCACCGTCACCCACCCCCGCGCGTCCGGGGCACCGGCGTCGGCGAGCGCCTGCCGCGCGGTCACCGGATCGACGGCGTACGGCAGTCTGCGCAGCCCGACCGCCGACAGCCGCACCACCACCTCCGCATGCAGGATCGACCGCGCGAACTGCTCCGCCCGCCGGTCCCAGAACCCCGGCAGATCGAACTCCTCGTCCCGCGCGAACCGCTCCGCACCGGCCTCGACCGAGGTGAACCGGTCGATCCGGTACACCCGGTAGGAACCGGTCTCGGTGACCCGCGCGCACAGGTACCAGACACCGGCCTTCAGCACGAGCCCGTACGGCTCCAGCTCCCGCCGTACCTCCGACTCACCGCGCCGGTAGTGCGCGACCACCCGCCGGTCGTCCCACACCGCGTCGGCGACGGCCGGCAGCAGCGCGGGCGTCCCGGGCTCCGCGAACCAGCCCGGCGCGTCCAGGTGGAACCGCTGGGCCGCGGTCCGGGACGCGTCGCGCAGCGAGGGCATCAGCGCGGCGGACACCTTCAGCCGGGCGGCACTGGCGGCGTCCGCCAGCCCCATCTCCCGCAGCGCACCGGGCACCCCGCTCAGGAACAGCGCCTCGGCCTCGCTGCGCCCCAGCCCCGTCAGCCCCGTCCGGTACCCGCCGAGCAGGCGGTACCCGCCCGTCCGGCCGCGGTCCGCGTACACCGGCACCCCGGCCTCCGACAGGGCCTGCGCGTCCCGCATCACGGTCCGCTCGGACACCTCCAGCTCGGCGGCCAGTTCACCGGCGGTCATGGCGGTCCGGGACTGGAGCAGAAGCACCATTCTGATGAGACGGGCGGCGCGCATGACTTCATGATGCCGGGGTGCGCCCGCAACGACGGGGCAGGGACGACGAAGGGGTACGGCGGCGGCCGTACCCCTTCCCCTGCACCGGACCTCGGTGGTGCCTACAGCCCGTACTTCTCCCGGGCCTCCTTCACCGCCGTCGCCTTGACCTCGCCGCGCCTGGCCAGCTGGGCCAGGGCCGCGACGACGACCGACTCGGCGTCGACGCCGAAGTGGCGGCGGGCCGCGTCCCGGGTGTCGGAGAGGCCGAAGCCGTCGGCGCCCAGCGAGGAGTAGTCCTGCTCGACCCACTGCGCGATCTGGTCGGGTACCTGGCGCATGTAGTCGGAGACGGCAAGCACCGGGCCCTCGGCACCCTGCAGGGCCTGACGGACGTACGGCATCCGCTCCTCGCCGCGCAGCAGGGCCGCGTCCGCCTCCATGGCGTCACGGCGCAGCTCCGTCCAGGAGGTCGCGGACCAGGCGTCGGCCGCCACGCCCCACTCCTCGGCGAGCAGCCGCTGCGCCTTCAGCGCCCAGTGGATCGCCGTGCCGGAGCCGAGCAGCTGGATGCGCGGGGCGTTCGCCACCACCGTGAGCCCGGCCGACTCCGCCGTGTTGAAGCGGTACAGGCCCTTGACGATGCCCTCGTCGACGCCGGGCCCGGCCGGCTTCGCGGGCTGCGGCAGCGGCTCGTTGTAGACGGTCAGGTAGTAGAAGACGTTCGGGTCCTCGCCCTGGGCCGGCTCGCCGTACATGCGGCGCAGACCGTCCTTGACGATCGCCGCGATCTCGTAGGCGAACGCCGGGTCGTACGACAGCGCGGCCGGGTTGGTCGCGGCGATCACCGGGGAGTGGCCGTCGGCGTGCTGGAGGCCCTCGCCCGTCAGGGTCGTGCGGCCGGCGGTCGCGCCGACCAGGAAGCCGCGGCCGAGCTGGTCGCCGAGCTGCCACATCTGGTCGGCGGTGCGCTGCCAGCCGAACATCGAGTAGAAGATGTAGAACGGGATCATCGCCTCGCCGTGCGTGGCGTACGCGGTGGACGCGGCGATGAAGTCGGCCATCGAACCGGCCTCGGTGATCCCCTCGTTGAGGATCTGGCCGTTCTTGGCCTCCTTGTAGTACATCAGCTGGTCGCGGTCGACCGGCTCGTACGTCTGGCCCTTGGGCGAGTAGATCCCGAGGGACGGGAACAGGCTCTCCATGCCGAAGGTGCGCGCCTCGTCGGGGACGATCGGCACCCAGCGGCGGCCGGTCTCCTTGTCGCGGACCAGGTCCTTGACGAGCCGGACGAAGGCCATCGTGGTCGCCAGGTTCTGCGAGCCGGAGCCCTTGTCGAAGGAGGCGAAGGCCTTGTCGGCGGGGGCCGGCAGCGGGGCCAGGGCGTGCGTACGGCGGGCGGGGGCCGGGCCGCCGAGGGCCGCGCGGCGCTCCTGGAGGTAGCGCACCTCGGGGGAGTCGGTACCGGGGTGGCCGTAGGGCACCTGGCCGTCGGCGAAGGCGCTGTCCGCGATGGGCAGTTCGAGCAGGTCGCGCATCGTCTTGAACTCGTCCACCGTCAGCTTCTTCATCTGGTGGTTGGCGTTCTTCGACGCGAAGCCGCTGCCGAGGGTGTGGCCCTTGACGGTCTGGGCGAGGATCACGGTCGGGCCGCCCTTGTGGGCGAGCGCCGCCCTGTAGGCCGCGTACACCTTGCGGGCCTCGTGACCACCACGGGAGAAGTGGAAGCACTCGGTGATCTTGTCGTCGCTCAGCAGCTTCGCCATCTCGGCGAGCGCCGGGTCCTTGCCGAAGAAGTCGGCGCGGATGTAGGCGGCGTCCCGGGTCTGGTACGTCTGTACCTGGGCGTCCGGTACCTCGCGCAGGCGTCGTACCAGCGCGCCGGTGGTGTCGAGCGCGAACAGCTCGTCCCAGGCGCTGCCCCACAGCGACTTCACGACGTTCCAGCCGGCGCCGCGGAACTGGGCCTCCAGCTCCTGCACGATCTTGAAGTTGGCGCGTACCGGGCCGTCGAGGCGCTGCAGGTTGCAGTTGATGACGAAGGTCAGGTTGTCCAGGCCCTCGCGGGAGGCGAGTGCGAGGGCGGCCGTGGACTCCGGCTCGTCCATCTCGCCGTCACCGAGGAACGCCCACACGTGCGAGGACGAGACGTCCTTGATGCCGCGCGCGGTCAGGTACCGGTTGAAGCGGGCCTGGTAGATCGCCGAGAGCGGGCCGAGGCCCATGCTCACCGTCGGGAACTCCCACAGCCAGGGCAGGCGGCGGGGGTGCGGGTAGGACGGGAGGCCGTTGCCGCCGGCCTCCTGGCGGAAGTTGTCGAGCTGCGCCTCGGTCAGGCGGCCGTCGAGGAAGGCGCGGGCGTAGATGCCGGGGGAGGCGTGCCCCTGGATGTAGAGCTGGTCACCGCTGCCATCGCCCTCCTTGCCCTTGAAGAAGTGGTTGAAGCCGGTCTCGTAGAGCCAGGCCGCGGAGGCGAAGGTCGCGATGTGGCCGCCGACGCCGTGCTTGCTGCCCCGGGTGACCATCGCGGCCGCGTTCCAGCGGTTCCACGCGGTGATCCTCTGCTCCATCTCCTCGTCGCCGGGGATCGCTGCCTCGGTGGCGGTGGGGATGGTGTTGACGTAGTCGGTCTCGAGGAGCTTCGGCAGCGCGATGCCGCCCGCTTCGGCGCGCTCCAGCGTACGGCGCATCAGGTATGCGGCGCGGTGCGGCCCGGCCTCCCTGGCCACGGCGTCCAGAGAGGCCTGCCATTCGGCGGTCTCCTCCGGATCCCGGTCCGGGAGCTGGTCGAGCGCGCTCGGCTGGATGGCGTTGGAGTCGGTCATGACGCCGCCTTCCTCAGTCGAAGGGGGTTCCCTCATCGGTAAGGGTTCAGGGGTTGCCCTTGGTCTTTGGCAGGACAGGGCGGCGGGCCCGGGTGCGGGCCCGTCGGTGACAATAACTCCCTGATCGATGATCGATCAAAGGGTTCAGGGCAAAACTTCTCGATTTGAAGAAAGTCGGCACGCGGTGCCTTCGCCAATGGCACCGGGTGACGTGATCGGATCGGCGTTTACGCAGGTGAGGCGGTGTGTGAGCGGGGGGACGCTCTTGTGCGGGGAGAGGCGTTCGGCGGGCCTTCGCGGCCGTCGCGACGGTGACCGGCCGGGAGGGTGGTCTTCCGCGGTGCGGGGCGTTGCCGCGCGCCGTTGCGGGTGGTGGTCCGGTCGGGTGCGGCGTCGTCGCGCGGCCGGTCGCGCAGCCTCCCCCGGCCGACGGCCGGGGTCCCCCCCGTGCGCCCGAGCGGCGTTCTCGGCCCGCGCCGGCGGTCTTCGGCGGAGCCGGGCCCGCCGCGGGTCACGGCCTCGGCGCGCAGCCCAGGACGTGGGCCTTCACGATCTCGGCGATCCGCGGGTCGCGGCGCTGGAACGCGGCCACCAGTTCCTGGTGCTCCTCGGCGTACGACTGCTGGACCGTTCCCAGCCAGCGGATCGACAGCGCCGTGAACACCTCGATGCCCAGGCCTTCCCAGGTGTGCAGCAGCACCGAGTTCCCGGCCGCACGGACCAGCTCGCGGTGGAAGCCGACCGTGTGGCGGACCTGTGCCGTGCCGTCGGTGTTCCGATCGGCCTCGTACAACGCCGTGACGTGCGGTTCGAGCGCCGAGCAGTCCGACGCCAGCCGTTCCGCCGCCAGCTCCGCGGCGATCGCCTCCAGCCCGGCCCGCACCGGGTAGCTCTCCTCCAGGTCGGCCGCCGTCAGGTTCCGCACCCGCACGCCCTTGTTGGGCGCGGACTCGATCAGCCGCAGCGACTCCAGCTCCCGCAGCGCCTCCCGCACCGGCGTCTGGCTGACCTCCAGCTCGGTGGCGATCCGCCGCTCCACGATCCGCTCGCCCGGCTTCCAGCGCCCGCTGACGATTCCCTCCACGATGTGCTCGCGGATCTGTTCGCGCAGCGAGTGGACGACGGGCGCGGTCATGGGAGCTCCTTAAGGGCGTTGACGTTTAGACAATACGGCCGGACCGCCTCTCGGGAGAGGCGCACGGGGGCGCTTTCGTGCAGGTGAGATGAGACTTACACGCTGCCCAGCCGGACGGGATCCGTAAAGCCCCGTACCGGAGCCGCCGCGGAGCCGTGACCACCTCCTCACCCGCGCAACCCTGCGGTGGGAGGGGCTCCGCCGGGGCGGTCCCCGGCACGGGAGGAGCGTCGTGACCACCGGGCCGGGGACCGGCGGGCGCGGGACCGCACGGCGGCAGGGCCGGGACGGCGCGCAGGATCGCCGCTGCGGTCCGCGGGGCGGGGCTTCCGCGGCGCCGGCACGGACCGCCGGGCGTGACGGGGCCGTGGGGAATCCGGGCGACCGGCTTGGCACCCCGCCGAGGTGCCGACCGCTCCGCGGCGCCCGGGTGATACGACGGTGCCCCGCCCGGAGCAGCAGCTCCGGACGGGGCACCGAGGGACCCTTGGCGGATCAGAGACCGAGCTCGACCTCGAACTCGCCGGCCTCCAGGATCGCCTTGACGGCCGTCAGGTAGCGGGCCGCGTCGGCGCCGTCCACCAGGCGGTGGTCGTAGGACAGGGTCAGGTACGTCATGTCGCGGACGCCGATGACCGTGCCCTCCTCCGTCTCGATGACGGCCGGACGCTTGACCGTGGCACCGATGCCGAGGATCGCGACCTGGTTCGGCGGCACGATGATCGTGTCGAACAGCGCGCCGCGCGAGCCGGTGTTGGAGATGGTGAAGGTCGCGCCGGACAGCTCGTCCGGGGTGATCTTGTTGGCGCGGACCTTGCCGGCCAGGTCGGCCGTGGCCTTGGCGATGCCGGCGATGTTGAGGTCGCCCGCGTGCTTGATGACCGGGGTCATCAGGCCCTTCTCCGAGTCCACCGCGATACCGACGCTCTCGGTGTCGAAGTAGGTGATCGTGCCCTCTTCCACGTTGATCCGGGCGTTGATGGCCGGGTGGGCCTTCAGCGCCTGGGCCGCCGCCTTGACGAAGAACGGCATCGGGGAGAGCTTGACGCCCTCGCGCGCGGCGAAGGAGTCCTTGGCCTGGGCGCGCAGGCGCATCAGGCGGGTCACGTCGACTTCGACCACCGAGGACAGCTGGGCCTGCTCGTGCAGGGCCTTGACCATGTTGTCGCCGATGACCTTGCGGATGCGGGGCATCTTGACGGTCTGGCCACGGAGCGGGGAGACCTCCAGCCTGGGGGTCTTCTTCGCGCCGGCTGCCGGAGCGGCGGCGGCCGAGGGGGCCGGAGCGGCCGCGGCGGTCTTGGCGGCCTCCGCGGCGGCGAGCACGTCCTGCTTGCGGATACGCCCGCCGACGCCGGTGCCCTTGACGGAGCCCAGGTCGACGCCGTTCTCGGCGGCGAGCTTGCGCACCAGCGGGGTGACGTAGGCGCCCTCGTCGACCGCGGAGGCCGGAGCCGGAGCCGGGGCCGGGGTGACCGGGGCCGGGGCGGCCGGCGCGGGGGCCGGGGCGGCCGGAGCCGGGGCGGCGGCGACCGGGGCGGGCGCCGGAGCCGGAGCCGGAGCGGCCGGGGCGGGCGCCGGAGCGGGCGCCGGAGCCGGAGCCGGAGCCGGAGCCGGAGCGGGGGCAGCGGCGGCGGGCGCCGGGGCGGGCGCGGCCGGGGCGGGTGCCGGAGCGGCACCCGGGGCACCGATGACGGCGAGCTTGGCGCCGACCTCGGCGGTCTCGTCCTCGGCGACCACGATCTCCAGCAGCACACCGGCGACCGGCGCGGGGATCTCGGTGTCGACCTTGTCGGTGGAGACCTCGAGCAGCGGCTCGTCCTCGGCGACCTCGTCGCCGACCGACTTCAGCCAGCGGGTGACGGTGCCCTCGGTGACGGACTCGCCGAGCGCGGGCAGGACCACGTCCGTGCCCGAGGCGCCGCCGGCCGGTGCGGCCGGGGCGGCGGCGGGGGCCGGGGCGGCGGCCTCGGCCACCGGGGCCGGGGCAGCGGCCGGAGCCGGCGTCGGCTCGGCGGCGGGGGCCGGCTCGGCGGCCGGGGCCGGAGCGGCCGGGGCGGGCGCGCCGGTGCCGTCGTCGATGATCGCCAGTTCGGCGCCCACCTCGACGGTCTCGTCCTCGGCGACCTTGATCGAGGCGAGGACGCCCGAGGCGGGGGCCGGGATCTCGGTGTCGACCTTGTCGGTCGAGACCTCGAGCAGCGGCTCGTCGGCCTCGACGCGTTCACCCTCGGCCTTCAGCCAGCGGGTGACGGTGCCCTCGGTGACGCTCTCGCCGAGCGCCGGAAGGGTTACGGAAACCGCCATGGTTTCGGTTGCTCCTTACGAATTGCGGAAGTCTGAGTCGTCGCGTGTGTCGACCGAGGGTCAGTCGTGCGAGTGCAGCGGCTTGCCGGCCAGGGCCAGGTGCGCCTCGCCCATCGCTTCGTTCTGCGTCGGGTGGGCGTGGATGAGCTGGGCGACCTCGGCGGGCAGCGCCTCCCAGTTGTAGATCAGCTGGGCCTCGCCGACCTGCTCGCCCATGCGGTCGCCGACCATGTGGACGCCGACCACGGCACCGTCCTTCACCTGGACGAGCTTGATCTCGCCCGCGGTGTTGAGGATCTTGCTCTTGCCGTTGCCCGCCAGGTTGTACTTCAGGGCGACGACCTTGTCCGCGCCGTAGATCTCCTTGGCCTTGGCCTCGGTGATGCCCACGGAGGCGACCTCCGGGTGGCAGTACGTGACCCGGGGAACACCGTCGTAGTCGATCGGAACGGTCTTCAGACCGGCCAGCCGCTCCGCCACCAGGATGCCCTCGGCGAAGCCGACGTGCGCGAGCTGGAGCGTCGGGACCAGGTCACCGACGGCGGAGATGGTCGGGACGTTCGTCCGCATGTACTCGTCGACCAGGACGTAACCGCGGTCCATGGCGACACCCTGCTCCTCGTAGCCGAGGCCGGCCGAGACCGGGCCGCGGCCGACGGCGACGAGCAGGACCTCGGCCTCGAACTCCTTGCCGTCGGCGAGGGTGACCTTGACGCCGTCGGCGGTGTACTCGGCCTTCGAGAAGAAGGTGCCCAGGTTGAACTTGATGCCACGCTTGCGGAACGCGCGCTCAAGAAGCTTGGAGGAGTTCTCGTCCTCGACCGGGACGAGGTGCTTGAGGCCCTCGATGACGGTGACGTCGGCACCGAAGGACTTCCAGGCGGAGGCGAACTCGACGCCGATGACCCCGCCGCCCAGGATGATCGCGGACTTCGGCACGCGGTCCAGGACGAGGGCGTGGTCGGAGGAGATGATGCGGTTGCCGTCGATCTCCAGGCCGGGCAGCGACTTCGGCACGGAGCCGGTCGCGAGAAGCACGTGGCGGCCCTGGATGCGCTGGCCGTTCACGTCGACGGAGGTCGGGGAGGAGAGCTGTCCCGTGCCCTCGATGTACGTCACCTTGCGGGAGGCGATCAGACCCTGCAGGCCCTTGTACAGACCGGCGATCACGCCGTCCTTGTACTTGTGCACGGCCGGCACGTCGATGCCCTCGAAGGTGGCCTTGACACCGAACTGCTCGCTCTCGCGGGCCTGGTCGGCGATCTCGCCCGCGTGCAGCAGGGCCTTGGTGGGGATGCAACCCCGGTGCAGGCAGGTACCGCCGACCTTGTCCTTCTCGATCAGGGCGACGTCCAGGCCCAGCTGAGCCCCGCGCAGGGCCGCGGCGTAACCGCCACTACCACCGCCGAGGATCACTAGGTCGAAAACGGTGCTGGCGTCGTTCGCCACGTCACGTCCTCCATGCATGTGCGCCGTACGCCGGTCAACGGTGACCGCGCGGCGGCTGGTGTCCGGCCGCTCTTCTTCGGCCCTGTGGTGGGGGCCCTGTCCTGCCGAGCCCCATCTTCGCACTTGTCGGAGGCGAACGAGACGCCGGGCCTGGGTGTGAGACACCACACGCTCACCTGACGACGCCGTGAGGACAGCGCCCCGAAGGGGCGCGGGGAACTGCGCGATCGGCCACGAAACGCCCGCAGTCGCCACATGACCGAAAACCCCCGGTCAGTGGGCGACGGGACCCCGCCCTACCCGCGCGCGAGGTCCCGTCCACAGAATCCGAGGTCAGCCCAGGTCACCCTCGGCCGTCAGCTCCGCCAGCCGCACCAGCGTCCGCACCGCGGACCCGGTCCCGCCCTTGGGCGTGTACCCGAAGGGGCCGCCCTCGTTGAACGCCGGGCCCGCGATGTCCAGGTGCGCCCAGGTGATCCCCTCACCGACGAACTCGCGCAGGAACAGGCCGGCCACCAGCCCGCCGCCCATCCGCTCGCCCATGTTCGCGATGTCCGCGGTGGGGGAGTCCATCCCCTTGCGCAGGTGCTCCGGCAGCGGCATCGGCCAGGCCGGCTCGCCGACCTCCTCGGCCGCCTCGTGGATCGCCGTACGGAACGCGTCGTCGTTGGCCATGACGCCGAACGTCCGGCTGCCCAGCGCCAGCATCATCGCCCCGGTCAGCGTCGCCACGTCGACGATCGCGTCCGGGTTCTCCGCGGACGCCGCCCACAGCGCGTCGGCGAGGACCAGCCGGCCCTCGGCGTCCGTGTTGAGGACCTCGACCGTCTTGCCGCTGTACATGCGCAGCACGTCACCCGGGCGCACGGCCGAGCCGGACGGCATGTTCTCGGCGAGCGCCAGCCACCCGGTCACGTTGACCCGCAGGCCGAGGCGCGCGGCCGAGACGACGGCCGCGAAGACCGCCGCCGCGCCGCTCATGTCGCACTTCATCGTCTCGTTGTGCCCGGCCGGCTTGAGCGAGATGCCGCCCGAGTCGTAGGTGATGCCCTTGCCGACGAAGGCGAGGTGCTTGTCGGCCTCGGGGCTCGTGTACGACAGCTTCACCAGCCGCGGGGTCGCGGCCGAGCCGCCGCCGACGCCGAGGATGCCGCCGTAGCCGTCCTTGGCGAGCGCCTTGTCGTCCAGGATCTGGATCTTGAGGCCGTGCTCCTTGGCCGCGCGCTGCGCGATCGCGGCGAACGCGGCCGGGGTGAGGTCGTTCGGCGGGGTGTTGACGAGGTCGCGGGCGCGGTTGAGTTCCTCGGAGACCGCGGTGGCACGGGCGAGGGCCGCCTTGTGGGCCGCGTCCCGCGGCTTGCCGCCGAGCAGGACGGCGTCGGCGAGCGGCGCCTTGCCGTTCTTCGCCTTCCCGCTGCCGCTGTTGTCCTTGTAGACGTCGAAGGAGTAGGCGCCGAGCAGTACGCCCTCGGCGATCGCGCCGACGGCGGCAGCGTCCTCGACGGGCAGCGCGAAGGCCGCCTTCTTCGCGCCGTTCAGCGTGCGGGCCGCGATGCCGGCCGCCCGGCGCAGAGCCTCGGCGTCGTAGTCGGCGCCGTCGTCGGGCACGGAGCCCAGACCGACCGCGATGACGAGCGCGGACTTGAAGCCGGCCGGGGCGGGCAGCTTGGTCAGTTCGCCCTCGGCACCCGAGGCACCGAGGGTCTCCAGGACGCCGGCGAGCTTGCCGTCGTAGGCCTTGTCCACGGCCTCGGCGCCCGGCGCTACGACCAGGTCCCCGGACCGGGAACCCGTGCCCTTGGCGACACCGATCACGATCGCGTCGGCCCGGAGGCCGGGCGCCGCTGAGGTGCTGAGAGTGAGAGCAGTCACGGTGGTGGGATCTCGCTTCCGATGTTGAGTTGCTGTGGCCGAGTGGGTGGGTCGACCGGGCCCGGGAGGCGACCCTAGGCAGAGGCCTCGGTTCGCATGAACACCGGGGCCTTCACCCTGTCGGCGAACACCCGGGACGAGCCTACGCGTGTGTATGCGTCCGCTCATTCCCACGGGTGTTCACCCGGGGGCGGCGTCAAGGCCGTCTCCCCCTCTCCCGGTGGGCGGCCCGGGAGTCGCCCGGTTCCTTCACGGGCGATCCTCGCCGACGGCACCCCGCGGAGCGAAGCCGCAACTCCCGCTCGGCACCTACGAGTTCGGGATTCCGTACACCGGTGACCGCCCGGCGGCCACGTCCCGGGCGCCGGGAGCGTCCCTCAACCCCCCAGCGAGAGGACCACGAGCGCCGCGGTGGCCGCCGTCTCGGCGAGACACCCGAACACGTCCCCCGTCACCCCGCCGAACCGCCGCCTGCACAGCCGCAGCAGCACATCCGTGGCCGCCTCCGCCACCACCACCGCGAGCAGCGCCCGCAGACTGTCGGCCGGCCCCAGCAGCGCTCCGGCCCCCGCCGCCACCACCATCACCGCGATCGTGACCGCCGAGGCACCCGCCTTCGGGACCACCCCGGCCACCGCCGCCCCCAGCCCCTCCGGGCGGGCCGCGGGCACCCCTTGGACCGCGGCCAGGCTCATCGCCAGCCGGGCCACCGTCGCCGCGACGACCGAGGCCAGCACCCCCCGCTGCCACGAGTCGCCGTAGGCCTGTGCCAGCGCGGCCGCCTGCCCGAGCAGGACGAGGACGAGCGTGATCACGCCGAACGGCCCGATGTCCGACTGCTTCATGATGCGCAGCGCTTCCTCGGCCGGCTTGCCGCTGCCCAGGCCGTCGGCGGTGTCGGCGAGTCCGTCCAGGTGCAGCCCCCGGGTGAGCACGGCCGGAACCGCGACCGCCGCCACCGCGGCCACCGGCGCACTCGCCCCGGCCAGGACCAGCAGCGCCCCGACCGCGCCCGCGCAGAGCCCGACGGCGAGGCCGGCCAGGGGCGCGAGCAGCATGCCGCCCCGGGCCGCCTCGCGGTCCCAGCGGGTCACCCGCACGGGGAACACGGTGAGCGTGCCGAAGGCGAAGCGCAGGCCGTCACGCCAGGAAGTCGCAGAGGTCGCAGCCACCGGCGCAGGTTACCCGTTGGTCAGGAAGGTGCGTGCCGTGACCAGGGATAAAGTGCGCACATGGGACATTGGCTGGAGCGGAACATCGTCGAGCCGGGCAAACTCCCCCTGCTGCTCGCCCTGACCGCCTTCGTCCTGACCTTTGTGATCACCCGGGTCATCACCCGGCTGATCCGCGCCGGGAAGGGGCCGTTCGGCAACGTGAAGGCGGGCGGGCTGCACATCCACCACGTCGTCCCGGGGGTCGTCCTCGTCGTCATCGGCGGGTTCGGCGCGGTGGCCAGCGGCCGGCAGGGCTTCGGCGCGGCCCTCGCCGCGATCGTCTTCGGCGTCGGAGCCGGGCTCGTCCTCGACGAGTTCGCGCTGATCCTGCACCTCGACGACGTCTACTGGACCGAGGAGGGCCGCCAGAGCGTCGAGGTCGTCGTCATCACCGCCGCGATGGTCGGGCTGCTGCTCGCCGGGTTCTCGCCGTTGGGCGTCAACGACATCACGGCCGACGAACTCCAGGACCGCAGCGCCGTCATCGCGAACATCGTGGGGAACTTCCTCTTCTCGCTCGTCGCCCTCAGCAAGGGCAAGGCCCGTACCGCGATCTTCGGGGTGGTCGTCCCGTTCGTCGGCATCGTCGGCGCGGTCCGGCTGGCCCGGCCCGGCTCGGCCTGGGCCCGCCGCTTCTACCCCGGCCGCCCGCACGCCCGGGCCAGGGCCGGGCTGCGCGCCTACCGCCACGACCGCCGCTGGGCCCGGCTGAGCAGAACCCTTCAGGACTGGATCGGCGGCAAGCCCGACCGCCCGGAACCGGCCCGGCTGCCCGGCCGCCGCTGACGCCACCGGTGGCCCAGCCGCCGTCCCGCCGCCACCGCCGCGTACAGCACCGCCACGCCCGCGATGGCCGCCAGATGCTCCTTGCCGGCGAGGTTGTCCTTCAGCGCCACCTCGACCACCATCGCCGACGCCACGGCGCCCGCGGTGACATGCGCGCCGTACCGCCATCCGACGACGACCGCGAGCCCGACGACGGCGGCCGAGGGACCGGTGTCCACCACCCAGGCGTCCGAGGCGGGCAGGCCCAGGGGGCTGTGCGGGCCCAGCGCGAGGCCGGCGCGGGCGTAGAGGGTGCCGGCGAGGGTCGCGACGTACGCGACGGTGAGGGTCCGCCACCACCCCAGGCACACCTCGGCGATGCCGAACACGAAGAGGATCTGCGCCAGCGCGCCCCACACCGGCAGGTCCAGGGCCGGCACGAACAGCGACAGGGGAGTGCGGAGCAGGGCCGGCCAGAACGGGTCCGCGGCGCGCACGCCCCCGATGTCCTGCACGAACCGGTAGCCCCACGACTGGTTCTGGACGAACTGCAGCAACGCCGTCAGGCCCGCCGCCGCCACCGACATCGGCACGGCCCGCAGCCGCCGCTTCGCCAGCGGGCCGCGCACGGTGGCGTACAGCAGACCCCATTCGGCGCGGGCCCAGCGGCTGAGCCGTCTCATCCGGAGGTCCTCATCGGTGAGCCTCCCGGTCCGTGTCCAGGCGCCGTCGGTGCAGCCACTTCAAGAGCCCCGGTCCCTCCAGGAATCCCTCCGCACGCGCCGACGCGAGGCCGATGCGCGGCAGGTCCGCACTCTTCTCGAAGAGCAGGAACCGGGGTTCCCAGATGGGCCGGTACTTGGCGTTGGCCCGGTACAGGGACTCGATCTGCCACCACCGGGAGCAGAAGCTCAGCAAGGACCTCCACAGCCGCAGCACCGGTCCCGCGCCGAGCCGCGCTCCACGTTCGAAGACCGACCGGAACATCGCGAAGTTGAGCGAGACCTGCGTGATCCCGATCTCTCCGGCGCGCCGCAGCAGCTCGATGACCATGAACTCCATCAGCCCGTTGTCGGAGTCCCGGTCCCGCCGCATCAGGTCGAGCGAGAGCCCGCAGGGACCCCACGGCACGAACGACAGCAGCGCCCGCAGCCTGCCCTCCCCGTCCGTGCACTCCAGCATCACGCACCGTCCGTCCCGGCCGTCCCCGAGCCGGCCCAGCGCCATGCTGAACCCGCGCTCGGTGGCGCCGTCCCGCCAGTCGTCGGCGCGTCGCAGGAGGTACGACATCTCGTCGCCGGGGATGTCCTCGTGACGGCGGATCCGCACCGAGTAGCCCGCCCGCCCGACCCGGTTGTGGGCCTGCCGGACGGTCCGCATGGCCCGTCCCTCCAGCGTGAACTCCGCGGCCTCGACGATCGCCTCGTCACCGAGCTCCAGCGCGTCCAGCCCGTGCCGCGCGTAGACGGTCCCGGCCTCCTCGCCCGCCCCCATCACCGCCGGGATCCACCCGTGCGCCCGGGCCTCGCTCAGCCACGGCACGATCGCCCCCGGCCAGGCCTCCGGATCCCCGATCGGGTCCCCGGAGGCGAGGCTGACCCCGCCCACCACCCGGTAGGCCACCGCCGCCTTCCCGGTCGGCGACCACACGACGCTCTTCTCCCGGCGCAGCGCGAAGTACCCGAGCGAGTCCCGCTCGCCGTGCCGCTCCAGCAGCTCCCGCAGCCGCTTCTCGTCGTCCTCGGTGATCGGGTCGACGGCCCGGCGGGAGCGGAAGGCGGCGTACAGGACGACGAGGACGAGGAGCGTGCTCAGCACGTTGACGGAGACGTTCACCCAGTTGGGCGGCGCGATGTGCGGGAACCGGGACGGGTCGGCGGCGACCGAGACCAGGCGCAGGGTGCCGTAGTGCCAGCGCTCCGCGAACGTCGAACGGGCGGCGTGCGGAGCCTGGTTGGTGACGGACACGAGGAGGGCGGCGAGCAGCGAGGCGAGCAGGCCGCCGCCGGTGGCCACGGTCGCGGCGAGCCGCGGGTTCGCCCGGTCGCCCTTGGCGTAGAACTCCCGGCGGCCGAGGAGCAGCGCGCCCACGAAGGCGGCGGTCAGCGCGATCGAGATCCAGTTCTGCGGGTACCGCCGGATCTCCGGGAACGCCATGGCGAACGCGAACAGTGCGAGGAACAGGCCGCTCAGCACGAGGTTGAGGATCCAGGCGGCCCGCTTGCGCCGCCGCATCGTGATGGCGAGGAACGCGGTGAACACGCCGGAGGCGAAGCCCGCGGTCAGCAGGTACGGCGTGAAGAAGTCCTCCTGGTTGTGCCGTCGCACGTCCTGCCCCAACGACACCCACACCGCGCTGAGGAAGTTGACGAAGGCGGCGGCCCGCAGGTACCACACGGCGAAGGCGGCGGCCCGCCGGGAAACCCCGCCGGCCCGCCACCGCTCAACGGCAATTCGGACATCTCCCATGGAGATGGATCATATGGGCGCCCCGCGGCGAACGCCGTCACACGCACGGGTCTCGCCGTCGCCGGTGTTCCCGCTACCGCTCCGGCTCGTCCCGCTCTGCTCGCGCGTCCCCTGCCTGGTCCTGCTGGGCTTCCTGGGCTTCCTTGTCCTCCTGGACTTCCGCGTCCTGTTCCACGGCCTCCTCCGGTGCCTCCGGGAGTTCGCCCGCCAGGGCCGCGGCGGACTGGACCAGGGAGAGGGCGAGCAGTGCTCCCGCCCCCTCGCCCACCGTCACGCCCTGTTCCAGCAGGGGCTCCAGGGCCATCCGGTCCAGCGCCTTCGCCTGGCCCGGCTCGCCGCTGTCGTGGCCGGCCAGCCACCAGTCCGGCGCCCGGAACGCGATGCGCTGCGCCACCAGCGCACACGCGGCCGCCACCACCCCGTCCAGCACCACCGGCAGTTTCCGCACCGCCGCCTGCAACAGGAACCCGGTCATCGCCGCGAGATCGGCCCCGCCGACCGTCGCCAGCAACTGCAACTGGTCCCCGAGCACCGGCCGCGCCCGCCGCAGCGCGTCCCGGATCGCCGCGCACTTGCGCATCCATGCCAGGTCGTCGATGGCGAGCCCGCCCCGTCCGGTCACCACCGACGCGTCGGTCCCGCACAGCGCGGCGACCAGCACACAGGCCGCCGTGGTCCCCCCGACGCTCACATCGCCGAGCACCACCAGATCGGTCCCCGAGTCGGCCTCCCCGTCGGCCAGCGCCATCCCCGCCCGGAAAGCCGCCTCGGCCTCCTCCAGGGTGAGCGCGTCCTCGATGTCGATCCGGCCGCTGCCGCGCCGCACCCGGTGCCGTACGACCTCCGCCGGCAGCGTGTCCGGGTCGCAGTCCAGTGCCATGTCGACGATCCGCAGCGGCACCCCGAGCCGCCGCGCCAGCACCGCCACCGGGCTGGCCCCCTCCAGGACCGCCCGCACCAGCAGCCCGGCGGTCCCCGCGGGCCGCGCGGACACGCCGAGTTCGGCGACGCCGTGGTCACCGGCGAAGAGCAGGACCCGCGGCCGTTCGAGCGGCCGTACCGGCACGGAACCCTGCGCGGCGGCCAGCCACTCACCCAGGTCGTCGAGGCGGCCCAGCGACCCGGGCGGCACGACCAGCCGCTCCCGGCGGGCCTCCGCGTCACGGCGCACTCCGCCGTCGGGGCGCTCGATCAGGTCGGTGAAGTCGTCGAGATTAAGCGAGCTCATTCGCCGAACAGTACCGGCACCGAACGAACGGTTCGTTTCCAGATCGCCACCACACCCGCACGGCGTCTTGGCAGGCAAGATCGGCATCCCATACGTTCCGTTTTGCAGGAGATTGCGTACAGGGAGCACAGGGAGCCGCTCATGCCGCCCACACCCGAACTCCTCCCGGACACCGACGGGTTCCACGAGCCGCGCCGCGAGGACTGTCCCTGGTGCGGTTCCGGACGCCTGCGCACCCGGCTGCGCACGTCCGACCTCCTCCATCACCGGCCCGGCAGGTTCAGCGTCGACGAGTGCCGCGACTGCGCCCACACCTTCCAGAACCCCCGGCTGACCGCGGAGGGCTTCACGCTCTACCACCGGGACTACTACGAGGGCCGTCTGGAGGACTACACCGACGGCATGCTCGCGACCCGCGCCGGCCGCCGCCGGCACCGCGCCGCCGCCCGCGTGATGCAGGCGCTGACCGAACCGGAGAGCTGGCTGGACGTCGGGACGGGCCGCGCCCACTTCCCGCAGACGGCGAAGGAACTCCTCCCGTACACCTCGTTCGACGGAGTGGACTCGACCCTGCGGGTGACGTGGGCGCAGGCCGACGGGCACCTGGAGGAGGCCCACTGCGGCCATCTGACGGCCCCCCACATGCTGGCCCGGCTGCGCGCCCGCTACGACGTCGTCAGCATGTTCCGGCACCTCGAACACACCCCCGACCCGCGCGCCGAACTCCGCGCGGCACTGGCGGCGCTGCGGCCCGGCGGCCACCTCCTGATCGAGGTCGCCGACCCGCGCAGCGGCTTCGGGGCGCTGCTCGGCAGGTGGTGGGTGCCGTACGGCCAGCCCCGTCACCTGCATCTGGTGCCGCCGGCCAACCTGCGGGCGGAACTGGAGTCCCAGGGCTGCGAGATCCTGAGCGCCGACCGGAAGGCGGCCCACCTCCCCTGCGACATCTCCGCGGCGCTCGCCCTGATGCTGGGCCGGGTGCTGCCGAAGCGGGCGCTGGGCGCGACGGCCCCGCTGGTGGCCGTGGCGGCGGCCGTCGACCGGGCGCTGGCCCCGCTGCTGAGCCGCACCCCCTTCTCCAACGGGTACCGGATCATCGCGAGAAAGACCCGCTGACGACCCGCCGTCCGGCCGCGGCGGCACCCTCCCGGCGCCGGTGACCGCTCCCCACCGCTACCGCAGCACCACCGCCTGCCCCGCCACCACCAGCACCACCTGCTCGCACTCGCCCGCGAACGCCGTGTTCAGACGGCCCAGTTCGTCCCGGTACCGGCGCCCCGACGCCGTGGCCGGGACGATGCCCGACCCCACCTCGTTGGAGACGGCGACCAGCGTCCGGCGGGCCGAGCGCACCGCCTCCGTCAGCTCCCGCACCCGCTCCCGCAGCGCCTTCTCCCCGCCCGACGCCCACTCGGTGTCGTCCCACGCCCCGACGGAGTCCATCGCGTCCGTCAGCCACAGCGACAGACAGTCCACCAGCAACGGGGGCCCGTCCTCCGCCAGCAACGGCACCAGGTCACACGTCTCCGTGGTACGCCACGACCCCGGCCGCCGCTCCCGGTGCACGGCCACCCGCGCCGCCCACTCGCCGTCACCGCCG
This sequence comes from Streptomyces sp. NPDC026515, assembly GCF_055567595.1. Taxonomy (NCBI): domain Bacteria; kingdom Bacillati; phylum Actinomycetota; class Actinomycetes; order Kitasatosporales; family Streptomycetaceae; genus Streptomyces; species Streptomyces sp. NPDC026515. The sequence continues at coordinate 459,284 of NZ_JBVHQD010000007.1, read as the reverse complement.
CGCGTCCCTCCGGTGGCGACGTAGAGCACGTCCGGGAAGGACTCCAGCCGCCGCTCGGCCTCCACGGACTTGCCTGACCGGGCACCGCCCAGCACCAGCGTCCGGCGCGGCACGTCGGGCACCTCCTCGTACACCCCCACCGTCAGCGTCGTACCGTCCGGCACGGCCCGCGCCCCGGCCGCCCCCAGCCGCCGCCGCAACTCCGGCCCCGGCGGCACGTCGTGGTCCAGATGGACGGCGACGACGTCGGTGGCCGCCCCCACCGCCCCCACCGCCCGCAGCCGCGCCAGCGCGTCCGGACGTCCCACGACGTCGAGCAGCGCCATGTCGTACGCCTCCGTGCGCCCGTTCTCCAGCCCGGCCGGGGCACCACCCGGCGGCAGGTACAGCAGCCGCTGCCCGTCGGGGCCGGTCACCGCGTACCCGGTGCCGCCCGCGTCCATCGCCAGCGCCCGCACCCGGTGCCCGGTCAGCAGCGCCAGCTCCCGGCCGTCCGGCACCCGCCCCGGCTGCGGCAGCCCGGCCGGCACCTCAACGGCGGGTCCGTCGTGCGGATGCGACAGCAGCACCTGCCGCACGCCGGTCAGGGACCGTCCGGCCCGCGCCGCCGCGAACGCCGCGCCCGGCGTCAGGTCGAGCAGCAGCGTGCCGTCGACGAGTGCCGCGGTGGCGGCCCGGGCATCCGTCCCGACGGCGCAGGCACAGGCCGCGCAGGGGCAGTCCGGGCGGGGCAGCCCCGCGGGAGCACCGGTACCGAGCAAAGTCACTTCCACGCCCTGATTTTCACCCGTCCCCACGGTTCTCGCCCCAGCGGGCGCCGCACGGACCGCACCCGCCTCACAACCAGCGGAGTTATACCGGCGCCCCCGCCGAACCGCATACGATGCATCAGTTGGATCAAAGGAGGCCTACATGGCGGCATGGACGTGGCGGTTCGAGAAGGCCGACGGGACGGAGGTCCAACCCGCGGTGGAGCCAGAGGAGTTCACCACCCAGGGCGATGCCGAGTCCTGGATCGGCGAGCAGTGGAAGGCCCTGCTGGCCGGCGGCGCCGACCAGGTGCGGCTCTACGAGGACGCCACCGAGATCTACGGCCCGATGAGCCTGCACGCGGACGAGTCCTGAGAGGTGCCGGTCAGGGGCGGTCCCCAGCGGGCCGCCCCGCCGTCACTGCTCGCCCAGCGTGACGTCCACCGTCTGCCGGACGTCGTTCCGGCTGTACGTCACCGTCGTCTTCTGGCCCGGCCGGTCCACGGCGAGCGACTCGGCCAGTGAGGTGATGGTGGTGATGTCGTCGTCGCCCAGCTTGGTGATGATGTCGCCGGGCCGGATGCCCGCCTTGTCGGCGGCGTCCCGCGGTTTCACGGTCACGACGGCCACCCCGGCGGGCTGGTAGTTCACGTCGACGACCGTGCGCCCGCTGATGCCGAGCGCGGCCCGCCCCGAGTCGGTCACCTTGCCCTGCTTGATGATCTGGTCGGCGACCGTCTTCACCATCGACCCCGGGATGGCGAACCCGATCCCGGGTGCCGCGCTGCCGCCCAGGTCGGGGTCGCTCGCGGCGAGCGTCGGGATGCCGATGACCTGGCCGTTCAGGTCGACCAGGGCGCCGCCGCTGTTGCCGGGGTTGATGGCCGCCGACGTCTGCACCATGTTCGGGATGGTGGCGCCGGTGCCGCCCCCCTCCTGGTTCTCGCTGACGGTCCGTCCGGTCGCCGACACGATGCCCTCGGTCACACTGGACGACAGCCCGAGCGGCGAGCCCATGGCCAGCGTGATCTGACCGACCTCGACCTTCTCGGTGTCCCCGAAGGCGGCCGCCTTCAGCCCCTCCGGGATCCTGTCGAGCCTGAGGACCGCCAGGTCCTGCTCGGGGTAGGAGTAGACGAGCGACGCGGTGAACGGTTCCTCCTTGTTGGCGGTCGTCACCTTGAACTTCTTCTCGCCCTGGACGACGTGGGCGTTGGTGACGATGTGTCCCTTGTCGTCGTAGACCACGCCGGAGCCCAGGTCGTGACTGGCCTGGATCTGCACCACCGACGGCAGGACGTCCTTGATCACCTTCTGGTACCGGTTCTGCAGGTCGGTCGCCGCCATCGGAACGGCCGCCGCCTGGGCGGCCCGGGTGTCCGAACGGTCCTCGGCGGTGGCGCCGTCGAAGCCGGAGCAGCCGGAGACGAGGACGAGACAGCAGGAGCCGAGCGCGGCGGCCGTAGGCAAGCCGCGAAGGGTACGGGAAACGTCCATGCCCCCGAGTCTCGTCGCGGGGTGCCGGTCCGGCTCGTACTGCTGACCCGAACGAGCAGCACGCGGCGGGTTCAGCCGCGGACCCCGCACAGGTGCAGCAGCGCCGCGACCGCACGGTAGGGATCCGTCCGGCCCGCGCGCTCCTCAGCCGCCAGCAGCGTCTCCACGTCGGCGGGAAGTCCGGCGCCGTCCGCGGCGGTGTCCGTGAACACCCGCACGCCGTACCAGGAGTGCAGCGGCGCACCGATGCCGGCGAGTGCGGCGGTCACGGCGGTCAGCCGGTCGGCCCGCACCTCCAGGCCCAGCCGGTTGCGGTAGGAGACGGTGTCGAAGGCGTTCAGCGCGCCCGTCCAGTCCCCGCTCAGCCCCGGCCGCATGGCCAGCGCGTCGGCGTTGCGCACCAGCAGCGACAGCAGCCCGCCCGGCGCCAGCATCCGGGCCAGCCCGGCCAGCAGCGCGTCCGGCTCCTCGACGTACATCAGCACACCGTGACAGAGCACCAGGTCGAAGCTGCCCGGCAGGAAGTGGACGCCCGTGTCCCGTCCGTCCCCCTCGACGATCCGGACCCGCTCGCGGATCCCCTCCGGCTCACCGGCCAGGGCCTGACGCGCGGCCGCGATCATCGTCGGTTCCCGCTCGACACCGGTCACCTGGTGCCCGGCGCGAGCCAGCCGCAGCGCCTGCGTGCCCTGGCCCATCCCCACGTCGAGCACCCGCAGCCGCTGTCCGACCGGGAACCGCCCGGCTATCTGCTCGTCGAGCTGCCGGGCCACCAGCTCCTGCCGGACGACGTCACGCAGGCCGCCCAGCCCGGTCAGCCAGGCCTGTGCCGCACCCCCGGAGAAAGGCTCTGTGCTCAGGGCCGCTCTCCGCGCTTGACCTGCGGCTTGGGCAGCCGGAGCCGGCGCATCTGGAGGGAGCGCATCAGACCGTAGGCCACGGCACCCTTCTTGTTCTGGTCCGGGAACCGTTCGGCGAGACGCTTGCGCAGCCGGATGCCGCTCACCGCCGCGTCGAGCACGATCAGCACGATCACGACCAGCCACAGCAGCAGCGCGATGTTCTTGATCGCCGCGTTGTTGACCACGCTCATCACCAGGATGACCACGGCCAGCGGCAGGAAGAACTCCGCCACGTTGAAACGCGAGTCGACCCAGTCGCGGGCGAACTTGCGGACCGGGCCCTTGTCACGGGCCGGCAGGTACCGCTCGTCGCCCGTGGCGAGCGCCTGGCGCTGCCGCTCCATGGCGGCGCGCCGGTCGTCCCGCTGGCGCTTGGCGGCGTCCTTGCGGTTCGTCGGCGTGCTGGCCACGCTGCGGCGCTGGGTCTGGGCCTCACTGCGCTTGGGCGTGGGCCTGCCCTTGGGCGCCTGCGGGTCACGGGTCTGCTTGGAGTCGGTCACCGCCGCCTTGTCGGCGGGGGCCTTCTCTTCCTTGGCACGGCTACGGAACACAAAACCCAAGGGTAATGGGTGGACGGGTGTGGGCCCTAGTCCGATGGGGAACGATCCCGCAACGCCGGTCGTCTCCATGAGGGACAGAGGGGACGTTGCAGACGCTTCGCTCAGGGGGCCACCTACTACCTGTGCCGGAGCGCGACCGTCGGCAGTCGTCCTTGGGGATGAGCGCATCGGTCCCCGAACAGTGCGGTAATGGAGGCAGGGCCCGTACTGTGGGTTCTGTCGCAGGATCTGTGAGCTGGAGTCCGTCAGAAGGGGGCGCGCGAAGCCCATGAGCGGTGTCATGAAGCGTATGGGGATGATCTTCCGCGCGAAGGCGAACAAGGCCCTGGACAGGGCCGAGGACCCGCGCGAGACCCTTGACTACTCGTACCAGAAGCAGCTCGAGCTGCTCCAGAAGGTGCGCCGCGGGGTGGCCGACGTCGCCACTTCCCGCAAGCGGCTCGAACTCCAGCTGAACCAGCTCCAGCAGCAGTCCACCAAGCTGGAGGACCAGGGCCGCAAGGCGCTCGCGCTCGGCCGCGAGGACCTCGCCCGTGAGGCGCTGTCCCGCCGCGCCGCCCTCCAGCAGCAGGTGACCGACCTGGAGACCCAGCACGCCACCCTCCAGGGCGAGGAGGAGAAGCTCACCCTCGCGGCCCAGCGCCTCCAGGCCAAGGTGGACGCCTTCCGCACGAAGAAGGAGACCATCAAGGCCACTTACACCGCCGCCCAGGCCCAGACCCGCATCGGCGAGGCCTTCTCCGGCATCTCCGAGGAGATGGGCGACGTCGGCCTCGCCATCCAGCGTGCCGAGGACAAGACGCAGCAGCTCCAGGCCCGCGCCGGCGCCATCGACGAACTGCTCGCCTCCGGCGCCCTGGACGACCCGACCGGCATGGCCAAGGACGACATCGCCGCCGAGCTGGACCGCCTCTCCGGTGGTACGGATGTAGAGCTGGAGCTCCAGCGGATGAAGGCCGAGCTGGCCGGCGGCCAGCCGCAGCAGGCGATCGAGGGCGGCGCCGGCCAGGGCCAGCAGGCGCAGCAGCCGCAGGACACCCCGCGCTTCGACAAGCAGTAGCCGACGCCTGGAGGGCGACATGGCCGACATGGTCGTAAGGATCATGGGGGAGGGCCAGGTGAGGCTGGCCGACAGCCACCTCACCGAACTGAACAAGCTGGACGACGAACTCCTGGCGGAGACGGAGTCCGGTGACGAGGCAGCCTTCCGCCGCACCCTGACCGCCCTCCTGGACAAGGTCCGGGAGCTGGGCACTCCGCTCCCGGACGACGCCCTGGAACCCTCGGACCTGATCCTTCCCTCCCCGGACGCGACTTTGGAGGAGGTCAGGGCACTGCTGAGGGACGACGGCCTCATCCCGGGGTGACACGCTCCCGCTGACGCGCCCGACGCCCGCACCCGGGCCCGTCAGCCGAGCGGGTCGGTCGGGTCGGTGGGAAACCGGGCGGTGCGTGAGGCGGGCCGAACCGACGGTTCCGGCTCGCCCCGACCGGCCGTACTGTTCACACCGTGAACCCCTTCGAAAGAGCCCGCTGCAGAGTCGGCGCCCATCCGCTGGCCGTGGACGCGGTCATCGCCGCGGGTGCTCTCGTCTGCATGGTCGTGAGCTCTTTCGCCGTCCCGCACGGCGCGCACGGCGTCGCCTGGGGCATCCGCACCCCGGACCCGCTCAGCCTGGTGCTCATGACGCTGGCGGCCGGCGCCCTGGTGTTCCGGCGGTACGCCCCGAAGACGGTCCTGGCCGTCACCGGCGCGGCCTCCGTCGTCGAGTGCGTCACCGGCGACCCCCGCGCCCCCGTCGCCATGGCCGCCGTCGTCGCCCTCTTCACCGTCGCCGCCACCACCGACCGCCGCACCACCCTGCGGGCCGGCCTGCTCACCATGACCGTGCTGACCACCGCCGCGATGGCCGCGGGCCCGCTCCCGTGGTACGCCCAGGAGAACCTCGCGATCTTCGCCTGGACCGGCATCGGCGCCACCGCGGGGGACGCGGTGCGCAGCCGGCGGGCCGTCGTGCAGGCCATCCGGGAGCGCGCCGAGCGTGCCGAGCGGACCCGCGAGGAGGAGGCCCGCCGCCGGGTCGCCGAGGAGCGGCTGCGCATCGCCCGGGACCTGCACGACGTCGTCGCCCACCACATCGCCCTGGTCAACGTGCAGGCGGGCGTGGCCGCACACGTCATGGACAAGCGGCCCGACCAGGCCAAGGAGGCCCTCGCCCACGTCCGCGAGGCCAGCCGCTCCGCGCTCAACGAACTGCGCGCCACCGTCGGCCTGCTCCGCCAGTCCGGCGACCCCGAGGCCCCCACCGAACCCGCCCCCGGCCTGCACCGCCTCGAAGAGCTCGCCGACACCTTCCGCAACGCCGGCCTCCAGGTCGAGGTGGCCCGCGCCGACCAGGGCACCACCCTGCCCGCCGCCGTGGACCTCGCCGCCTACCGGATCATCCAGGAGGCCCTGACCAACGTGCAGAAGCACGCGGGACCCGAGGCCAAGGCCGAGGTCAGCGTCGTACGCGTGGGACCGCACATCGAGGTCACCGTCCTCGACAACGGCTCCGGCGAGGCCACCGCCCCCGAGGAAGGCGGTGGCCACGGCCTGCTCGGCATGCGCGAGCGCGTCACCGCGCTGCGCGGCACCCTCACCACCGGCCCCCGCTACGGCGGCGGCTTCCGCGTCCATGCGATCCTGCCGGTCAAGACCGACACCGACGACCGTCCGGACCACCGCACGGCCGCCCTGGGGGATTCCGCATGACGATCCGTGTCCTGCTCGCCGACGACCAGGCCCTGCTGCGCAGCGCGTTCCGCGTGCTCGTCGACTCCGAGCCCGACATGGAGGTGGTCGGCGAGGCCTCCGACGGCGTCGAGGCGGTGAGGCTGGCCAGGGAGACCCGGGCCGACGTCGTCCTGATGGACATCCGGATGCCGGGCACGGACGGACTGGCCGCCACCCGGCTGATCAGCGAGGATCCGTCCCTCGGACGGGTCCGGGTGGTCATACTGACCACCTTCGAGGTGGACGACTACGTGGTGCAGGCGCTGCGCGCGGGCGCCTCCGGCTTCCTCGGCAAGGGCAGCGAACCCGAGGAACTGCTGAGCGCCATCCGGGTCGCCGCCGGGGGCGAGGCGCTGCTCTCCCCGACCGCCACCAAGGGGCTGATCGCCCGCTTCCTCGCCCAGGGCGACGCCGCCGACGGCCGTGACCCGGCCCGCGCCGAGCGGCTGGACGCGCTCACCTCACGCGAGCGCGAGGTGCTGGTCCAGGTCGCCGGCGGGCACTCCAACGACGAGATCGCCGAGCGCCTCGAAGTCAGCCCGCTGACCGTGAAGACGCACGTCAACCGGGCCATGGCCAAGCTGGGCGCCCGGGACCGGGCCCAGCTCGTGGTGATCGCCTACGAGTCGGGGCTGGTCCGTCCGCGGATGGACTGATCTCCACCCCGGCGTACTGCGGCGGGAGTAGGAGACGGATAAAGGACGGCACCCAGGGCCTACACGAGCGGGGCCGCGCATGGGCGAGGGTGGTGGGGTGGGCGCTCACAGGTGCCCCCCGTGCCGTTCATCCGCCGCTCTTGCGCCGCTCCCAGCGGTCTTCGCACACAGCAGCTCACCGAAAAGAGACCCTGACCCATGTCCTGGCTGTCCCGCTTCAGCCTCGCGCAGCGGGCCCTGATAGGCCTCATGTCGTTGATCGCGCTCGCCTTCGGGGCGATCGCCATCCCCCAGATCAAGCAGCAGCTGCTGCCCACCATCTCCCTGCCCATGGTGTCGGTCATCGCTCCCTACCAGGGAGCCGCCCCCGACGTCGTCGAGAAGCAGGTCATCGAGCCGGTCGAGAACAATCTCGAAGGCGTCGACGGCGTCACCGGTGTCACCTCCACCGCAAGCGAGGGCAACGCCGTGATCATGGCGTCCTTCGACTACGGCAGCGACACCAAGCAGCTGGTGGCCGACGTCCAGCTGGCCGTCAACCGCGCCCGGCTCCCGGACTCCGTCGACCCGCAGGTCATCTCCGGTTCCACCGACGACATGCCGACCGTGGTCCTCGCCGTCACCTCCGGAAAAGACCAGCAGGCCCTCGCCGACCAGCTCGACAAGACGGTCGTCCCGGACCTGAAGGACATCGACGGCGTCGGCCGGGTCCAGGTCACCGGAGTGCGGGACCTCCAGGTCACCGTCACCCCCTCGGACACGAAGCTGGCCCGGGCGGGTCTCACCTCCGCCGCCCTCGCCCAGAGTCTGCAGGCGGCCGGCGCGACCGTCCCGGCGGGCTCCTTCGACGAGGCCGGCGCCAACCGCACCGTGCAGGTCGGCGGCGGGCTCACCTCGCTGGGCCAGATCAAGGACCTGATGGTCACCGGACAGGGCGGCGAGAAGCCCGTGCGCCTCGGTGACGTGGCCTCGGTCGAGGAGCAGGAGGCCCCGGCCGACTCGATCACCCGCACCGACGGCCGCCCCAGCCTCGCCGTGAACGTCACCATGGACCACGACGGCAGCGCGGTCTCCATCTCGAACGCGGTCAAGGACAAGCTGCCGAAGCTGCGTCAGGACCTCGGCTCCGGCGCCACCCTCACGGTCGTCAGCGACCAGGGCCCGGCGGTCTCCAAGTCCATCAAGGGCCTGACCACCGAGGGCGCCCTCGGCCTGCTCTTCGCGGTCCTTGTCATCCTGGTCTTCCTGGCCTCGGTCCGCTCGACCCTGGTGACCGCGGTCTCCATCCCGTTGTCGGTGGTCCTCGCGCTCATCGTCCTGTGGACCCGCGGGCTCTCCCTCAACATGCTCACGCTCGGCGCGCTCACCATCGCCATCGGCCGGGTCGTCGACGACTCGATCGTGGTCCTGGAGAACATCAAGCGCCACCTCGGCTACGGCGAGGAGCGCCAGGCCGCCATCATCGGCGCGGTCCGCGAGGTGGCCGGCGCGGTCACCTCCTCCACCCTCACCACGGTCGCCGTCTTCCTGCCGATCGGCCTGGTCGGCGGCATGGTGGGTGCCCTGTTCGGCTCGTTCAGCATCACCGTGACGGCGGCGCTGCTCGCCTCCCTGCTGGTCTCCCTGACGGTCGTACCGGTGCTGTCGTACTGGTTCCTGCGGGCCCCGAAGGGCACCCCCGAGGACGCGGCGGAGGCTCGCCGCAAGGCCGAGGCGAAGGAGGCCGACAGCCGGCTCCAGCGCGCCTACGTCCCCGTCCTGCGGTTCGCGACCCGGCGCCGCCTCACCAGCGTCCTGATCGCCCTCGTGGTCCTGGTCGTCACGTTCGGCATGGCCGGGCTGCTGAAGACCAACTTCTTCGACCAGGGCGACCAGGAGGTCCTCACCGTCAAGCAGGAGCTGAAGCCGGGCACCAGCCTGGCGGCGACCGACGCGCAGGCGAAGAAGGTCGAGAAGCTGCTGTCCTCCGTCGACGGGGTGAAGGACTACCAGGTCACCGTCGGCTCGTCCGGCTTCATGGCGGCCTTCGGCGGCGGCACCGACACCAACCAGGCGTCTTACTCCGTGATGCTGGACGATGCGAAGTCGTACGACGAGGTGCAGACCGCCATCGAGGACGGCCTGCACAAGCTGCCCGGCATCGGCACGACCACGGTGTCGGCCGGTGACGGCTTCGGCAGCCAGGACCTGAGCGTCGTCGTGAAGGCGGCCGACGGGGACGTGCTGCGCAAGGCCTCCGAGCAGGTCCGGGCCGCCGTCGCGCAGCTGGACGACGTCACCGACGTCACCAGCGACCTCTCGCAGAGTGTTCCGCGCATCTCGGTGAAGGCCAACTCCAAGGCCGCCGCGGCCGGGTTCGACGACCAGACGCTGGGCGCCGCCGTCACCCAGGCGGTCAAGGGCACCACGGCCGCGAAGGCCACCCTCGACGACACCGAGCGGGACGTCGTCGTGAAGTCGGCGAAGCCGGCCGAGACCCTCGCGCAGCTGCGCGCCCTCAAGCTGGGCCCGGTGAAGCTCGGCGACATCGCCACCGTGAAGCTGGTGGACGGACCGGTGTCGATGACCCGGATCGACGGCCAGCGCGCCGCGACCGTCTCCGCGAAGCCGACGGGTGACGACACCGGCGCGGTCAGCACCCAGCTCCAGTCGAAGATCAAGGCGCTGAAGCTCCCGGCGGGCGCGACGGCCTCGATCGGCGGCGTCACCTCGGACCAGGACAGCGCGTTCAAGAACCTGGGCCTGGCGATGCTGGCGGCGATCGCGATCGTCTTCATGCTGCTGGTCGCGACCTTCCGCTCGCTCGTCCAGCCGCTGATCCTGCTGGTCTCCATCCCGTTCGCGGCGACCGGCGCGATCGGCCTGCTGATCGTCACCGGCACCCCGATGGGCGTGCCCGCGATGATCGGCATGCTGATGCTGATCGGCATCGTGGTGACCAACGCGATCGTGCTGATCGACCTGGTCAACCAGTACCGGCGCCAGGGATACGGCGTGGTCGAAGCGGTGATCGAGGGCGGCCGGCACCGGCTCCGCCCCATCCTGATGACCGCGCTGGCGACCATCTTCGCCCTGCTCCCGATGGCGCTCGGCGTCACCGGCGAGGGCGGCTTCATCGCCCAGCCGCTGGCGGTGGTGGTGATCGGCGGTCTGATCACGTCGACGCTGCTCACCCTGCTCCTCGTCCCGACGCTGTACGCGATGGTCGAACTCCGCAAGGAGCGCCGGGCGAAGAAGCGGGCCGCGAAGCGGGGCCCCGGGACGGCGGTCTCCGCCACGGCGGCCGAGGAGCCGCAGCCCGCGGCCGTCTGACGGTCCCGCGGGCAGCGGCCCGCACTCCCGCGCACGACGGCCGGTTTCCGGAACACCTCCGGGAACCGGCTGTCGCCGCCCGGCCGTTCCGCATGCCGGCGCCGCGAACCGCACGACGGGGGAGGGGAGTTTCGGCGTGCCGCTGCACAAGGACGACCCGAGATCCCTCGGCGGTCACAAGCCGGCCGGCCGGCTCGGGGCCGGCGGGTTGGGCATCGTCTGCTGGGGCCGGTCGCGCTCCGGGCGCGAGGCCGCGGTCAAGGCGGTGCACGCCCAGTACGCCGGGAACCCGGTCTTCCGCGCCCGGTTCCGGCAGGAGATCGAGGCCGCCCGCCGGGTCGGCGGCGCCTTCACCGCGCCCGTCCTGGACGCCGACGCGGACGCGCCGGCCCCCTGGACGGCCACCCAGTACGTGCCGGGCCCCTCCCTCGCCGCCCGCATCCGGGCGCAGGGCGCGCTCCGTGTCACCGAACTGCGGCCGCTGGCCCTCGGGCTGGTGGAGGCCCTCCGGGAGATCCACCGGGCCGGGGTGGTGCACCGCGACCTGAAACCGGCCAACGCGCTGGTGGCCCACGACGGCCCCCGCGCTGGACGCGGCCGGGGGCACGGTGCTGTGGGAGTCCTCCGCGCGCGCCGAGACCCTCGGCAACAGCGGCCTGCTGCCGACGGTCCGGTTCAACCGCGGCGCCCTGGTCCTGTCCACCTCGGACGGCACCGTCCTCACCCTCGACCCGGCACACCCCGAGCGCGAGCCCGTCCCGGGGTGACACCGTCGGGTACCGCTACGGCAGCGCCAGCATCCGCTCCAGGGCCAGCTTGGCGAACGCCTCGGTCTCCTTGTCGACCTCGATCCGGTTGACCAGGTTGCCCTCGGCGAGCGACTCCAGGGTCCAGACCAGGTGGGGGAGGTCGATGCGGTTCATGGTGGAGCAGAAGCAGACCGTCTTGTCGAGGAAGACGATCTCCTTGCCCTCGGGGGCGAAACGGTTCGCCAGGCGGCGGACCAGGTTCAGCTCGGTGCCGATCGCCCACTTGGAGCCGGCGGGGGCCGCCTCCAGGGCCTTGATGATGTACTCCGTCGAACCGACGTAGTCGGCGGCGGCCACCACCTCGTGCCGGCACTCCGGGTGGACCAGGACGTTCACGCCCGGGATGCGCTCGCGCACGTCGTCGACCGAGTCCAGCGAGAAGCGGCCGTGCACCGAGCAGTGGCCGCGCCACAGGATCATCTTCGCGTCGCGCAACTGCTCGGCGGTCAGGCCGCCGTTCGGCTTGTGCGGGTTGTAGAGCACGCAGTCGTCCAGGGACATGCCCATGTCCCGGACGGCGGTGTTGCGGCCGAGGTGCTGGTCGGGCAGGAACAGCACCTTCTCCCCCTGCTCGAAGGCCCATTCCAGGGCCCGCTGGGCATTGGACGAGGTGCAGATGGTGCCACCGTGCTTGCCGGTGAACGCCTTGATGTCCGCGGACGAGTTCATGTACGAGACGGGGACGACCTGTTCGGCGATCCCGGCCTCGGTCAGCACGTCCCAGCACTCGGCGACCTGTTCGGCCGTCGCCATGTCGGCCATCGAGCAGCCGGCCGCCAGGTCGGGCAGGACCACCTTCTGGTCGTCCGAGGTCAGGATGTCGGCGGACTCGGCCATGAAGTGCACACCGCAGAAGACGATGTACTCGGCCTCCGGGCGGGCGGCCGCGTCGCGGGCCAGCTTGAACGAGTCGCCCGTGACATCGGCGAACTGGATGACCTCGTCGCGCTGGTAGTGGTGGCCGAGCACGAAGACCTTGTCGCCGAGCTTCTCCTTGGCCGCGCGGGCGCGCGCGACCAGATCGGGGTCGGACGGCGAGGGCAGGTCGCCGGGACACTCGACGCCCCGCTCGCTCTTCGGGTCGGCCTCACGGCCGAGCAGCAGCAGGGCGAGCGGAGTCGGCTGTACGTCGAGCTCCGTGGTCTGGGCGGTGGTCACGGCACGCACCCTTTCTACTTTTCGTCGTTCTGACGTTATCTATCATAACCGCTTCACGTCACTTTGACGATGCCGATTGTGTCGATGTGACGTGAATCCCGGCGGTGCACGGGCGGTGTACAGGCGGGTCGCGGGGGAGTGGCCCTGGGGTGCCCGCGGGGCTGCCCGGGGGCGGTCAACAGGCCGCTGTGCGTGACTTCGGGCATGTGCGAGCATGAAGAGGTAGAGAAAACGCGAGAACGCGAATGCCGGCCCGGAATGAAACAGCGGACCCGCCGGTTGCACTCGTCGGCAAGCAGTCTCCGTACAACCCGGGAGAGATGTAGATGTCCGTATCGGACGAGACCAGCACCGCCACCGACGGCATCATCCTCAGTGACGCCGCCGCGGCCAAGGTGAAGGCCCTGCTCGACCAGGAAGGCCGCGACGACCTCGCGCTGCGCGTCGCCGTCCAGCCCGGTGGCTGCTCCGGCCTGCGCTACCAGCTCTTCTTCGACGAGCGCTCCCTCGACGGCGACGTCGTCAAGGACTTCGGCGGCGTCAAGGTCGTCACCGACCGAATGAGCGCCCCCTACCTGGGCGGCGCGTCGATCGACTTCGTCGACACCATCGAGAAGCAGGGCTTCACGATCGACAACCCGAACGCGACGGGCTCCTGCGCCTGCGGCGACTCCTTCAGCTGAGCCGGCCCGTACGGCGGAACGAAGGCGGCGGTCCCTCCCCGAGGGGCCGCCGCCTTCGTGTGTCCTCAGCGCACCTGCGGGTCGAGCGTGGTCGCCTTCTCCTTCGGGACCGCCCTGCCGCCCGTGCCGACCACCTTCCGGCCGTCCAGCGGCGCGTCCAGGCGCACCGTCTGGTGGTACTGCTTGGCGATCAGGATGCAGATCTTGTCCGGCCAGGGCGTCTCGGTCACCTTGACCACCACCTGCCGCGAGCCCTCGTCCGCGGTGACCTTGTAGTCGGCGCACACCCCGCCGGTGAAGGCGACGGTGAGGTCACGGCCGTCGGCCGTGTAACCGTCCACCTTCACATCCTTCGGGGTCCCCGGGGAGGAACTCGGCGCCGGCGAGGCGGCGGAGGCCAGGTACTTCGGGTCCACCGCCGGATGGGTGACGGTGTACGAGTCGGCCGCGCCGCGCACCTGGAACAGCCAGGACGGCACCAGCGCCTGTCGGCCGCCGACGGACTGCGCGGCCAGCCCGAACACCGCGTTGCGGATCAGGGCCGAGGAGGCCGAGGAGCCTGACGGTGAGGAAGCGGGGCACGGCTGCTCCAGCCGGTCCTTCAGCGGTACCGGACCGGCGCAGCCGCCGATGCCCATCCGGTGGTCGGAGCGGGGCGCCGCGTTCATCAGGTCCAGCGTCTTCCTGGCGCTGAGCACCGGATACGTGTCGCCCTCGACCGGCGTCGCCAGCATCCCGTTGCCGCCGACGACCTCACCCTGCCTGCCGACGGTCAGCCCGGTCGTCCAGCCGTAGGTGGGCAGCCCGCCCACGACCGGGTCGGCGTTCACCGCCCGCTGGGCGCCCATGACCTGGCTCGCGTCGAGCTTCGCGTCGTCCTGGCCGAGCGCCTTGAGCACCGGGGCGGCGGCCTTCTCCGCGGCGGAGACGCTCACCGGGGTGGCGGCCGGCGCCGCCGGATCCTGGCCGCACACCGGCCCGCTCTTGCAGTTGTCGGTGCCGGGGGCGTGGCGGCTGTACGTCCAGATGCCCGGGGCGGCCCTGTTGACCTGGAGGCTCCCGCCGGAGCCGTCGTGGTCGGTGCCGACCTTCCACACCTGGCCCTCGGCGACCGGCGCCCCCTCGACGCCGAGCGCCTTCGCCAGCGCGGCCACCCGGTCCTTGGGGACCTCGCCGGCCGCCCGGTACACCGCGGCCGAGCCGGGCCCGGCGGGGAGCGTGCCGTCCGCCTTGTAGGTCACGCCGTAGGGGTTGGGCTCGCCCACGGCCACCCCGTCGCCGCCGGAGGAGTAACCGTCCAGGGCGAGCGGCGGGGGAGTGGTGCCACCGGCGGCGCCGGTGGCCGTCCCGGTCCCGGTCCCGTCGCCGGAGCCGCCGCGCGCGGCGAGGAAGGCCCCGCCACCGCCGATCAGCAGGACCGCGGCGGCCACGGAGGCGATGACAGCGGACGACCGGCGCCGGGCGGGGTGACCGGCCTGGTCCCCGGACGCCCCGGCGGCACCGGAGGCAGCGGCCCCCCCGGCCTCGGGGGCCTTCGGCGCCGGACCCGCGTCCGACTCGCTCCCCGCGGCGCGGGGCTCAGCCGGCGCGGCGGGCCGGTCGGGCTCCGGGGCCGTTTCCGGCTCGGGAGCCCCGGCCGCGGCCTGCTCGGGGGGCGTGTCCGCGACGGGGGGCGCCGCCGGCTCCGGAGCCTCCGGGCCCGGGTCCTGGGCCGGCGGCGGCTCCGCCGCGGTCCCGGACCGGCCGGGGCGTGCGGTGCTTTCGGCGGGCCCCGCGGTGGGCCGGGCGTCGGGCCCCGCCGCCTTCGGCGACTCCGTGGTGTCCAGGGCCTCCGAGGACTCCCCGGTGGTACCCGCGGCCGCGTCCTCGTCGTTCTCGGGTCGCTCGCTCTTCACCGCATCGCTCCTTGCCGCGCGTCATGTCCCGCCTCCCCTTCGCGGGGGACGGCGATGGGACGCGGGAGGGGGGCGCGCGGTTCCCCGGGAACGCGCCGGGCGGCTCAGTCGCCGTAGTCGGACATCGCGTCCAGCAGCCTGGCGGACTTCTTCGGCACCGTCACCCCGTGGATGAGTGACGGCGGCACCGGGTGGGCATCGCTGTGAGCGGGAACCACCCAGTGCGGGGCCATCCGGGCGCAGTCCCCGCGCAGCGACGCGAGGTCGCCGTCGAGGTCGGCCGGAGCGGAAGGCTGGACCTTGAGGTTCGTCATGAACGAACCGTACGCACGCCGTGGGGTGCGAAGAAAGATCTACTATCGGGTAGTTTTCACACCTTCAGAGCCCCCGGCCGACCCGGTAGCGTTAACTGTCATTCACGCCTCCCCTCAGGAGAGTCCCAGCCGTGCGCATCGCAGTCACCGGCTCCATCGCCACCGACCACCTCATGACCTTCCCCGGCCGCTTCGCCGACCAGCTCGTCGCGGACCAGTTGCACACGGTCTCGCTGTCCTTCCTGGTCGACAACCTGGACGTGCGCCGGGGCGGCGTCGGCGCGAACATCGCGTTCGGCATGGGACAGCTCGGCACCCGGCCCGTCCTGGTCGGCGCGGCGGGCTTCGACTTCGACGAGTACCGGGCCTGGCTCGACCGGCACGGCGTCGACACGGACTCGGTCCGCATCTCCGAGACCCTGCACACCGCGCGTTTCGTGTGCACGACCGACGCCGACCACAACCAGATCGGCTCCTTCTACACGGGCGCGATGAGCGAGGCCCGGCTGATCGAGCTGAAGACGGTCGCCGACCGGGTGGGCGGACTCGACCTGGTCCTGATCGGCGCGGACGACCCGGAGGGCATGCTCCGCCACACGGAGGAGTGCCGGGCCCGGGCCATCCCGTTCGCCGCCGACTTCTCCCAGCAGATCGCCCGGATGAACGGCGACGAGATCCGGATACTGCTGGACGGCGCGACCTACCTCTTCTCCAACGAGTACGAGAAGGGTCTGATCGAGACCAAGACCGGCTGGAGCGACGAGGAGATCCTCGGGAAGGTCGGCCACCGCGTCACCACGCTGGGCGCCCGCGGAGTGCGGATCGAGCGGGCCGGCGAGGAGGTCATCGAGGTCGGCTGCGCCGACGAGGAGCGCAAGGCCGACCCGACCGGTGTCGGCGACGCGTTCCGGGCCGGGTTCCTGTCCGGGCTCGCCTGGGGGGTCTCGCTGGAGCGGGCGGCGCAGGTGGGCTGCATGCTCGCGACGCTCGTCATCGAGACGGTGGGCACCCAGGAGTACCAGCTGCGCCGCGGGCACTTCATGGAGCGGTTCACCAAGGCGTACGGGGACGAGGCGGCCGAAGAGGTGCGCGGGCACCTGGTCTGAGGCCGCCGGATGGCGGGCGCGCGGGGGCCTGGTCGCGCAGTTCCCCGCGCCCCTGAGGGGGCCTCAGCCGACCCGGCGTACCAAGTAGGCCGTTCCCCTGTCCGCCGGCTCCTCGCCCTCGTACTCCTGGCCCCGCATCTCGCACCACGCCGGGATGTCCAGGCGTGCCGCCTCGTCGTCCGACAGCACCCGGACCAGGCCCCCCACCGGCACGCTCCCGATGACCTTCGCCAGTTCGATGACGGGGATCGGGCACCGCTTGCCGAGCGAGTCGACGACGACCTCGGGCGCTTCCGGTGCCCGGACCGCCGACGTCACCGGCGGGGCGCCCAGCTTCTCCCGCACCCCCGCCACCACCCCCGGCAGCACCTCCAAAAACCGTTCCACGTCCCCTTCGGCCGTTCCCGCCGGCAGCGACACCCGCACGTTCCCCTCACTGAGGACGCCCATCGCCTTGAGCACATGGCTGGGCGTCAGCGTGCTGCTCGTGCAGGAGGATCCGGACGACACCGCGAAACCCTCGCGGTCGAGCTCGTGGAGCAGGGTCTCGCCGTCGACGTAGAGACAGGAGAACGTGACGATGCCCGGCAGACGCCGGTCCGCGTCGCCCACCACCTCCACGTCCGGCACCAACTCCGGCACCCGCGCCCGGATCCGCGCCGTCAGCTCCCGCAGCCGTGCGGCCTCCCGCTCGGCATCCGCCCGCACGGCGCGCAGCGACGCGGCCGCCGCGACGATCGCCGGCAGGTTCTCGAAACCGGGTGAACGGCCCGACTCCCGCTCGTCCGAAGCCCCTTGGACGGCGAACCGCACCCCCTTGCGCACCACCAGCAGTCCCACCCCGGCCGGGCCGCCCCACTTGTGCGCACTGGCCGTCAGCAGCGACCAGTCACCCTCCACCCGCTCCCATCCCAGCGACTGCGCCGCGTCCACCAGCAACGGCACCCCGGCCGCCCGGCACGCCTCGGCGACCGCCGCGACCGGCTGCACGGTGCCCACCTCGTGGTTGGCCGACTGGAGACAGGCGAGCGCGGTGCCGGGGCGGAGAGCGGCCTCGTAGGAGCCGGCGTCCACCGCTCCCTGGCGTGACACCGGCACCTGGGTCACCTCGCCGCCCTCCGCCTCGAACGCCTCGGCCGAATGGAGGACCGAGGAGTGTTCCACGGCTGACACGATCAGGTGACGTCCGGCGCGACGCCGGCCGGCCAACGCCCCGGCGACACCGGCATGGACGGCCTGGGTGCCGGACGGCGTGAACGTCAGCTCGTCCGTCCGGCAGCCGACCGCCTCGGCGGCCGCCTCCCGAGCGGCATCCAGCAGCATGCGCGCCTTCCGGCCCTCGCGGTACAGCCGGGAGGGATCGGCCCACCCGTCGTCCAGAGCGGCCAACAGTGCTTGCCGGGCGACGGGATGGAGAGGCGCGGCCGATGCGGCGTCGAAGTAGGACACACCGCAACGTTAGAACGTCCTGAGGGACGGCCGGCCCAGGGGCGCGGAGCCGGACCGGCAGGCGGCTCCGCCGGGTGGCGTGACCAAGCCCTCCACGCACCCGCACACGCGCCCAAGACCCGGGCAACCCGAGCTGTCAGGCGCCCAATCCCACCCTTAAGGAGTGACCCGCGGCGCGTATGCCCCCCTCCCCGCGAAGCCTCAGAACGCGTCGGCTAGGGTTTGGTCCGCATAAACATCCAAACCCCTGCCCGACGCAGGGCGGCGACCGACCAGCGAGAAGGCCGCAGCCGAACCGCGCGGGCGAGACTCTCGGGAAGGCGCTACGTGAGTCCCAACGGCTCCGACCGCTCGCCGCGGCGCCCGATGCGGCGGAAGCTGCTGCAGGCAATGACCGCGGGCCTGGTCCTTGCGACCGCTACCGGTTGCACATACAAGGACTTCCCCCGCCTTGGTATGCCCACCCCGACCACGGAAGAGGCTCCGCGGATCCTCTCCCTGTGGCAGGGCTCCTGGGCCGCCGCGCTCGCCGTCGGCGTGCTGGTGTGGGGTCTGATCATCTGGAGCGCCATCTTCCACCGGCGCAGCCGCACCAAGATCGAGGTGCCGGCCCAGACCCGGTACAACATGCCGATCGAGGCGCTGTACACGGTGGTTCCGCTCATCATCGTCTCGGTGCTGTTCTACTTCACCGCGCGTGACGAGACGAAGCTGCTCAGCCTCACCGACAAGAAGCCCGACGTCACGGTCAACGTGGTCGGCTTCCAGTGGAGCTGGGGCTTCAACTACGTGACGCCCGTCGACGGTGTGACCGGCGACGCGAAGTCCGACGCGAACCTGGAAGCGATTCCGGACCGGTTCAAGAAGGAGTTCCCGGCCGCCGCCGGCGGCGTCTACGACGTCGGCACGCCGGGCACCAAGAACCCCCAGACCGGTAACCCCGGTCCGACGCTCTGGCTCCCCAAGGGCGAGACCGTCCGCTTCGTCCTCACCTCGCGTGACGTCATCCACTCCTTCTGGGTGGTGCCGTTCCTGATGAAGATGGACGTCGTCCCGGGCCACACCAACGCGTTCCAGGTGACCCCCAATCAAGAGGGCACCTTCCTGGGCAAGTGTGCCGAGCTCTGCGGCGTCGACCACTCCCGGATGCTGTTCAACGTGAAGGTCGTCTCGCCTGAGCGTTACCAGCAGCACCTCAAGGACCTCGTCAAGAAGGGGCAGACCGGTTACATTCCCGCCGGCATCGCGCAGACGAGCCACGAGAAGAACCGGGAGACGAACAACCTGTGAGCATCCTCAACGAACCCCAGGGTGCCGCGGCTGAAGGCTCGTACGCTGACGAGCTGCCGGTCAGGCGCAAGCAGCCCGGCAATGTCGTGGTGAAGTGGCTGACGACCACCGACCACAAGACCATCGGCACGCTGTATCTGGTCACGTCGTTCGCGTTCTTCCTGATCGGTGGAGTGATGGCGCTGCTCATGCGCGCCGAACTCGCTCGCCCCGGTCTGCAGATCATGTCGAACGAGCAGTTCAACCAGGCGTTCACGATGCACGGCACGATCATGCTGCTGATGTTCGCGACGCCGCTGTTCGCCGGCTTCACGAACTGGATCATGCCGCTCCAGATCGGTGCTCCGGACGTCGCCTTCCCGCGGCTGAACATGTTCGCCTACTGGCTCTACCTGTTCGGCTCCACCATCGCGGTGGGCGGCTTCCTCACCCCGCAGGGCGCCGCCGACTTCGGCTGGTTCGCCTACTCCCCGCTGTCGGACGCGGTCCGCTCGCCGGGCATCGGCGCCGACATGTGGATCATGGGTCTGGCCTTCTCCGGCTTCGGCACCATCCTCGGCGCGGTCAACTTCATCACCACGATCATCTGCATGCGCGCCCCCGGCATGACCATGTTCCGCATGCCGATCTTCGTGTGGAACGTGCTGCTGACCGCGGTCCTGGTCCTGCTCGCCTTCCCCGTCCTCGCCGCCGCGCTGTTCGCGCTGGAGGCGGATCGGAAATTCGGGGCACACGTCTTCGACGCCGCGAACGGCGGAGCCTTGCTCTGGCAGCACCTCTTCTGGTTCTTCGGCCATCCAGAGGTGTACATCATCGCCCTGCCGTTCTTCGGCATCATCTCCGAGGTCATCCCGGTCTTCTCCCGCAAGCCGATGTTCGGCTACATGGGTCTGATCGCGGCGACCATCGCGATCGCCGGTCTGTCCGTGACGGTGTGGGCGCACCACATGTACGTCACCGGCGGTGTGCTGCTGCCGTTCTTCTCCTTCATGACGTTCCTCATCGCCGTCCCGACCGGGGTGAAGTTCTTCAACTGGATCGGCACCATGTGGAAGGGCTCGTTGTCCTTCGAGACACCGATGCTCTGGGCCACCGGCTTCCTGATCACCTTCACCTTCGGTGGTCTGACCGGTGTCATCCTGGCCTCGCCGCCGATGGACTTCCACGTCTCCGACTCGTACTTCGTGGTGGCGCACTTCCACTACGTGGTCTTCGGCACGGTCGTCTTCGCGATGTTCTCCGGTTTCCACTTCTGGTGGCCGAAGATGACGGGCAAGATGCTCGACGAGCGGCTCGGCAAGATCACCTTCTGGACGCTGTTCGTCGGCTTCCACGGCACCTTCCTGGTCCAGCACTGGCTGGGCGCGGAGGGCATGCCGCGCCGTTACGCCGACTACCTGGCGGCCGACGGCTTCACCACGCTGAACACGATCTCGTCGATCAGTTCCTTCCTGCTCGGCCTGTCGATCCTGCCGTTCCTCTACAACGTCTGGAAGACGGCGAAGTACGGCAAGAAGGTCGAGGTCGACGACCCGTGGGGCTACGGCCGTTCGCTGGAGTGGGCGACCTCCTGCCCGCCGCCGCGGCACAACTTCCTCACCCTGCCGCGGATCCGCAGCGAATCCCCGGCGTTCGACCTGCACCACCCTGAGATCGCCGCCCTGGAGCAGCTGGAGCACGGCCAAGCCGCCGCCGCTGTCGCGGGCAGCAAGGAGGCCGGCAAGTGAAGATCCAGGGCCGCATGTTCGTGTGGCTGAGCGTCTTCGTCCTCGCCATGGCGATCGTCTATGGCGTGTGGTCGAAGGAGGCGGCCGGTACCACGGCGCTCTTCATGGCCTTCGGCCTGTGCATCATGATCGGCTTCTACCTGGGCTTCACGGCCTCGCGGGTGGACGCCGGTGCCCAGGACAACAAGGAGGCCGATGTCGCGGACGAGGCCGGCGAGGTGGGCTTCTTCAGCCCGCACAGCTGGCAGCCGCTCGCCCTCGGTGTCGGCGGCGCGCTGGCCTTCCTCGGTGTCGCGGTCGGCTGGTGGCTGCTGTACTTCTCGGCGCCCATCATCATGATCGGCCTCTTCGGCTGGGTGTTCGAGTACTACCGCGGTGAGAACCGCACCCAGTAAGCACGCGCCGAGCGCACCAGGAGCCCGGACTCTCCGCAAGGAGGGCCCGGGCTCCTGGCGTTCCGGGGGAGCGGGTACCGCTTTCGGTGCAGTGGCGTCCCCCGTCCGGCCTATCCGGCATGCCGGTCCGCAAAACGGATCATAATGTGACCATATGAGTCAGACTCCGTGCGCTCGCACCGTCGTCAGCTGCGCCCTGCTGGTGACCGCCCTCGGAGCGGGCATCACCGCCTGTGGATCCGGCGGCGGCCCGCTGTCGGATAAGCCGCACGACGCGGCGGACCAGATCTCCTTCAACACCCCCACCGGCACCGGGAAGCGGGCCGACCCCGACAAGCCCCTGGAGGTCGTCGCCAAGAGCGACGAGGACCGGATCACGGACGTCACGGCCCGGGACGCCACCGGCCGCGTCGTGGCGGGCGAACTCGACGCCGACGGGCGTCGCTGGCACAGCACGTCGCCGCTGGCCGCCAACGCCCACTACACGGTCCAGGTCAGCACCGAGGACGAGGACGGCGCGCCCGGCCGCAAGACCCTCACCTTCGACACCAGCAAGCCCACCACCCAGCAGCGCCTGAAAGTCACCTTCGGCCCCAAGTCGGGGGAGTACGGGGTGGGCCAGCCCGTCACCGCCCAACTCGACCAGGGCATCAAGGACAAGGCCCAGCGCGCCATCGTGGAGCGCGGCCTCCGGGTCGACTCGGTCCCCGCGGTCGAGGGGTCCTGGTACTGGGTGAGCGACAAGGAACTCCACTACCGGCCCAGGGACTACTGGCCCGCGCACGCCACCCTCCAGGTGCACAGCAACCTGGACGGCGTCAGGATCAGCGACCGCCTGTGGGGCGGCGCGGTCACGCCGCTGAAGCTCACCATCGGGGACAAGCTCCTGGCCGTCACGGACGCCGCCGCTCACCAGCTGACGGTGTACAAGAACGACAAGGTGATCAACCAGATCCCCATCACCACCGGCAAGCCGGGCTTCGAGACCCGCAACGGTGTCAAGGTCGTACTGGAGAAGCAGTACTTCGTACGCATGCGCGGCACCACGGTCGGCATCGCCGAGGGCACCTCGGACTCGTACGACCTTCCGGTCTACTACGCCACCCGGGTGACCTGGTCGGGTGAGTACGTCCATGCCGCGCCCTGGTCGGTGGGCTCCCAGGGGTCCGCGAACGTCAGCCACGGCTGCACCGGTATGAACACCTCCAACGCCGAGTGGTTCTTCGACACCTTCCACCCGGGCGATGTGGTGAAGGTCGTCAACTCCAACGGCAAGGAGATGGAGCACTTCGGAAACGGCTTCGGCGACTGGAACCTCGCCTGGAAGGACTGGCGGGGCGGCAGCGCCCTGGCCAACGGCGCCCAGGACGTCCAGAACCCCGCGAGCGCGGCGAGAGTGCAGCCGGCCGCCCTGTGAAACGCCCTGAAGGGCGGCTGACCGAGGGGCGCGGGGCGGTGGCCGACATGCGGCTGCCGCCCCGCGGGGAAAACGGGCCCCACCGGGCCGCGGTCGCGCACGCACCGCGCCCCACGTCTGCCTAGGCGCTCTGCAGCCTCCGCTGCCGCAGCAGGGCCGCCAAGGACGCCGCGAACTCCACCGGTTCCACCGGCAGCGTCACCGCCGCGTCCGCACGGCTCCACGTGGCCAGCCACGCGTCCTGGGGCCGCCCGATCAGCAGCAGCACCGGCGGGCAGTTGAAGATCTCGTCCTTGATCTGCCGGCACACCCCCATGCCCCCCAGCGGCACGGCCTCACCGTCCAGCACGCACACGTCGATGCCGCCCTTGTCCAGTTCGGTGACGACCGCCTGTGGCGTCGCGCACTCCAAGAACTCGACGAAGGGCACGTCGGGAGCCGGGCGCCGGCCGGAGGCCAGCCGTACCTGCTCGCGGGTGTTGGAGTCGTCGCTGTAGACCAGCACCGTGGCGGTCGGCTGCATTGTTCCTCCGATACGCGGGGACGGGAGTCGTCGTACGGACAGGACCGGTGCGCCGGATGCTACTCCCCCGAACACCTCGTCAACACCTGTTGGAACACCGCTTCGATGGGCCATCCGGGCAGTACACACGGTGCGGACACCCCGAACGGCACCCCCCGGAGTGAGCGCGAGATAAGCGACCGACATAATGTCGGTCGTGGCGACAGCAACGACAGTAGAAACCGGGCACGCGCACCCGTCGGTCAATCGGCCGAACCTCACCAGCGTCGGAACCATCATCTGGCTGAGTTCCGAGCTGATGTTCTTCGCGGCCCTCTTCGCGATGTACTTCACCCTGCGATCGGTGACCGGTCCGGATCACTGGAAGGAGATGGCGAGCCATCTCAACATTCCGTTCTCCGCGACGAACACCACGATCCTGGTGCTCTCCTCCCTCACCTGCCAGCTCGGCGTGTTCGCCGCCGAGCGCGGGGACGTGAAGAAGCTCCGGGGCTGGTTCATCATCACCTTCGTGATGGGCGCGATCTTCATCGGCGGTCAGATCTACGAGTACACCAACCTGGTGAAGGAGGACGGCATCTCGCTCTCCTCCGACCCGTACGGCTCGGTGTTCTACCTGACCACCGGGTTCCACGGCATGCACGTGACGGGCGGCCTCATCGCCTTCCTGTTCGTCCTCGGCCGCACCTACGCGGCGAAGCGCTTCACGCACGAGCAGGCGACCGCGGCCATCGTCGTGTCCTACTACTGGCACTTCGTCGATGTCGTCTGGATCGGCCTCTTCGCCACGATCTACCTGATCAAGTAGCGGGGCCGGCTCCACGCGCTGCACAAGCGCACAACCCAGAAGCATCGACGCAGAAGATCCTGACACCGGGGTAATCCGTGAAAAAGCTCTCCGCACGACGACGCCATCCGCTGGCGGCGGTCGTCGTCCTACTCTTTGCGCTGGCGGCCACTGGGGGGCTGTACGCCGCGCTCGCGCCCGCGGGCCGGGCGCAGGCCGACGAGACCTCCCAGTCCCTGACCATTGAGGAGGGCAAGAAGCTCTACTCGGTCGGCTGTGCCAGCTGCCACGGCACCGGCGGTCAGGGTTCGTCCGACGGTCCCAGCCTGGTCGGCGTGGGCGCCGCGGCCGTGGACTTCCAGGTCGGCACCGGCCGTATGCCGGCCGCCACCTCGCAGGGCCCGCAGGTCGTCGCGAAGAAGAACATCTACACCCAGGCCCAGATCGACCAGCTCGCGGCGTACGTCGCCTCGCTGGGCGCCGGTCCCGAGGTGCCCACCAAGGAGCAGTACGGCCCGGGCGGTGCCGACATCGCCGCGGGCGGTGAGCTCTTCCGCACCAACTGCGCGCAGTGCCACAACTTCGTGGGTGCGGGTGGCGCGCTGACCAAGGGCAAGTTCGCGCCGAGCCTGGAAGGCGTCGACCCGAAGCACA
Source organism: Streptomyces sp. NPDC026515 (assembly GCF_055567595.1). Classification (NCBI taxonomy): domain Bacteria; kingdom Bacillati; phylum Actinomycetota; class Actinomycetes; order Kitasatosporales; family Streptomycetaceae; genus Streptomyces; species Streptomyces sp. NPDC026515. The sequence continues at coordinate 434,624 of NZ_JBVHQD010000007.1, read as the reverse complement.
TCTACGAGGCCATGCAGACGGGCCCGCAGAACATGCCGTCCTTCCCCGACACCACGCTGTCCGAGAAGAACAAGAAGGACATCATCGCGTACCTCGACGCGGTCAACAGCTCCAAGACGACGAACCCCGGCGGTCTCGACCTGGGCGGCCTCGGGCCGGTCAGTGAGGGTCTGTTCGCGTGGATCTTCGGTCTCGGCGCCCTGATCGCCGTCGCCGTCTGGGTCGCCGCTCGGACCGCAAAGGCCAAGAAGTCATGAGTAGCCAAGAGATTCCAGAAGAGAACCTGCCCGCTGAGCAGGACCACGCGCACGGCGCCGTGAGTGTCGCGGACGAGAGGGACCCGTTCGGGGACCCGGGTCTGCCGCCTCACGAGCACCGGATCCAGGACATCGACGAGCGCGCCGCCAAGCGGTCCGAGCGCGTCGTGGCCCTGCTGTTCACGGTGTCGATGCTGGCCACCGCCGGCTTCATCGCCTCGTACGTGACCGTCCCCAAAGACAAGTCGATCTTCGTCTTCCCGCTCGGTCACATCAGCGCGCTGAACTTCGCGCTGGGCCTGACGCTCGGTGTGGCGCTGTTCTGCATCGGCGCGGGCGCGGTCCACTGGGCCCGCACCCTGATGTCCGACGTCGAGGTCGCCGACGAGCGGCACCCGATCGAGGCCAGCCCCGAGGTCCGCGCCAAGGTCCACGCGGACTTCAAGCAGGGCGCCAAGGAGTCGGCGCTCGGCCGGCGCAAGCTGATCCGCAACACCATGTTCGGCGCGCTGACCCTGGTCCCGCTCTCCGGTGTCGTGCTGCTGCGCGACCTCGGCCCGCTGCCCGGCACCTCGCTGCGCCACACGGCGTGGTCGAAGGGCAAGCTGCTCGTCAACATGAACACCAACGAGCCGCTGCGTCCCTCCGACGTCGCCGTCGGCTCGCTGACCTTCGCCAAGCCCGAGGGCGTCGAGGAGTCCCAGGAGGACTTCCAGAACGTGATGGCGAAGGCGGCCCTGATGATCATCCGGCTGCAGCCGGACAACATCAAGGACAAGCGCGAGCTGGAGTGGTCCCACGAGGGCATCGTGGCCTACTCGAAGATCTGCACCCACGTGGGCTGCCCGATCTCGCTGTACGAGCAGCAGACCCACCACGTGCTCTGCCCGTGCCACCAGTCCACCTTCGACCTCTCCGACGGTGCCCGAGTGATCTTCGGCCCGGCCGGTCACGCCCTGCCGCAGCTGCGCATCGGTGTGAGCGAGGAGGGCTACCTCCAGGCGCTCGGCGACTTCGAGGAGCCCGTCGGTCCTGCTTTCTGGGAGCGCGGATGAGCACTACGACGAACGACGAGACCCGCTCACGCGGGAAGGCACCGGCCGGCGAGCGCGTCGCCGACTGGGCCGACGGACGGCTCGGGATCTACTCCCTGGCCAAGTCCAACATGCGCAAGATCTTCCCCGACCACTGGTCGTTCATGCTGGGCGAAGTGTGCATGTACAGCTTCATCATCATCATCCTGACGGGTGTCTATCTGACACTGTTCTTCCACCCGTCGATGAACGAGGTGACGTACCACGGCAGCTATGTCCCGCTCCAGGGACAGCTGATGTCCGAGGCGTTCAACTCGACCCTGCACATCTCCTTCGACGTGCGCGGTGGTCTGCTCATCCGGCAGATCCACCACTGGGCCGCGCTGATCTTCCTCGCCGGCATGTTCGTGCACATGATGCGTGTGTTCTTCACCGGCGCGTTCCGCAAGCCGCGTGAGATCAACTGGCTGTTCGGCTTCCTGCTGTTCGTCCTCGGCATGTTCACCGGCTTCACCGGTTACTCGCTCCCGGACGACCTGCTCTCCGGCACCGGTGTCCGCTTCACCGAGGGCGCCATCCTGTCGATGCCGATCGTCGGCACGTACATCTCGTACTTCCTCTTCGGCGGCGAGTTCCCCGGCCACGACTTCGTGGCGCGGTTCTACTCGATCCACATCCTGCTGCTGCCGGGCATCATGCTCGGCCTGATGGTGGGCCACCTGATCCTGGTCTTCTACCACAAGCACACGCAGTTCGCGGGTCCCGGAAAGTCCGAGAAGAACGTCGTCGGCATGCCGCTGCTGCCGGTCTACATGGCCAAGGCCGGAGGCTTCTTCTTCCTGGTCTTCGGTGTCATCGCGGCCATCGCGGCGACCACCCAGATCAACCCGGTCTGGGCGATCGGCCCCTACCGTCCGGACCAGGTGTCCACCGGCGCCCAGCCCGACTGGTACATGGGCTTCGCCGAGGGTCTGATCCGCTACATGCCCGGCTGGGAGATCAACTTCTGGGGTCACACCCTGGTCCTGGGCGTGTTCATCCCGCTGGTCCTGTTCGGCCTGGTGCTGGGCGTGATCGCGCTCTACCCGTTCATCGAGTCCTGGGTCACCGGGGACAAGAGCGAGCACCACATCCTGGACCGCCCGCGCAACGCCCCGACCCGTACCGGGTTCGGTGTCGCCTGGGTGACCGTGTACATGATCGGTCTGGTCGGTGGTGGCAACGACCTCATCGCCACCCACTTCCACCTGTCGATCAACGACGTGACCTGGTTCGTCCGGATCTTCTTCTTCGCCGGACCCGTGATCGCGTTCCTCGTCACCAAGCGGATCTGTCTCGGCCTGCAGCGCCGGGACCGCGAGAAGGTGCTGCACGGTCGCGAGACCGGCATCATCAAGCGGCTGCCGCACGGTGAGTTCATCGAGGTGCACGAGCCGCTCAGCCAGGAGCAGCTGCACACCCTCACGGCCCACCACCAGTACGAGCCGGCCGAGGTCGGCGCGGGGGTCGACGAGAACGGTGTCGAGCGCAAGATCAAGGGGTCCGAGAAGCTCCGCGCCAAGCTGAGCAACGCCTACTACGGCGAGGACAACCAGATCCCGAAGCCCACCGTCGACGAGTACAAGGAGATCACGAGCGGCCACGGCCACCACTGATCGACCGCGTCGCCACACGACGGCCGAAGGGCCCCCGTCCGGGGTACGGACGGGGGCCCTTCGCCGTGCCCGGAGCTGGATAGGGTAGCCCTGAGGACCTCTGTTGCCCGTACGACGATCAGGAGCGGCTTTATGAGCGCTGTGACCCCCGCTGGAGGCGACACCGCGGCGGGCCGTTCCTGGCCCGGGGTGCTGAACGCGCTGCTGTACGGCCAGGACCAGAGCGCGGACGCGACGGCCTGGGCGATGGACCAGATCATGCGCGGCCAGGCGACCGACGCCCAGATCGCCGGCTTCGTCGTCGCCCTGCGGGCGAAGGGCGAGACGGTCGACGAGATCAACGGCCTGGTCCGCACGATGTACGCGCACGCCAATGTCATCGAGGTACCGGGCCGCACGGTCGACATCGTCGGCACCGGCGGCGACGGCGCCAAGACGGTGAACATCTCGACCATGTCGGCGCTGGTGGTGGCCGGCACCGGGGCGAAGGTCGTCAAGCACGGCAACCGGGCCGCGTCCTCCGCGTCCGGCGCCTCGGACGTGCTGGAGAAGCTCGGCGTCAACCTCGACCTGACCCCGCGACGCGTCGCCGAGGTCGCCGAGGAGGCCGGCATCACCTTCTGCTTCGCCGTCAAGTTCCACCCGGCGCTGCGCCACGCAGGCGCCGCCCGCGGCCAGCTGGGCATCCGCACGGTGTTCAACATCCTCGGCCCGCTGACCAACCCCGCGCAGGTGCGGTCCCAGGCGGTCGGCGTCGCGGACCCGCGCATGGCACCGGTCGTCGCGGGCGTCTTCGCCGAGCGCGGCAACTCCTCCCTGGTCTTCCGCGGCGACGACGGCCTCGACGAACTGACCACCACCGCCACGTCCCACGTCTGGATCGTCCGCGACGGGAAGGTCACCGAGGAGACCTTCGACCCGCGGGACGTCGGCATCGAGCTGGTCCCGGTGGAGGCGTTGCGCGGCGGCGACCCGTCGTACAACGCGGAGGTCGCGCGCAGGCTCCTCGACGGCGAGGGGGGCCCGGTGCGGGACGCGGTCCTGCTCAACTCGGCGGCGGCACTGGTCGCCCTGGACCCGGGTACCGGGACACTCGCCGAGCAGATCCGCGCCGGCATGGACGAGGCGGCGGAGTCGATCGACTCGGGCGCGGCCAAACGGGTGCTGGAGCGCTGGGCGGCGGCGACCAACCGGTAGGCGCCCGGCGGAAGGAGAAGGTGGCGCCGGCGCTCCGGCCCGTCCGTCATCCGGACACAGGTTGCGCGCCGGCGATCACCTCATCTACGTTTCCCCACAGGTCATGAGTGACAGTCACAAGGCCCCGGCCGACTGTCCGGCAACCCTCCGTCCGTGGCGGGGTGCCCCGGGTGAAGACCAGGCCGTAGGCAGCGAGGTCTGCGGCAAGCGCGGATCCCTCACGCTCTGTTCATGAGCACGACCCAGGGATCCTGGTCATCGAGGGAGTCTCCCGTGAGCAAGCGAATGCGCTAGGGCGTCGAGCCCCCCTTCCGCGCACCCTTCTTCACTTTCTTCTTTCCTCTCACGGGAGTTCGCCATGTCCGTCTCCACCGCTGTCTCCGCCCAGTCGGTCTGTGCCCCTCTGCCCGTTCTGGGGCGGGATGTCACCGTCCCGCTCGTCACCGGTGGCGAGGTCGGCTACGCCGCCCTCGACTACGCGGCCAGCGCCCCCGCGCTCCAGCGGGTCTGGGACGACGTGGCGGCGTACGCGCCCTACTACGGCAGCGTCCACCGCGGCGCCGGCTACCTCTCCCAGCTCTCCACGGACCTCTTCGAGAACGCCCGCCGGACCGTCGCCGAGTTCCTCGGCTGCCGCCCCGACGACCAGCTGGTCTTCACCCGCTCGACCACGGACTCCCTGAACCTTCTGGCCCGCGCCCTCCCCGCCGGCTGCCAGGTCTTCGTCTTCGAGACCGAGCACCACGCGAGCCTGCTGCCCTGGCAGGACGCCCGGGTCAGCTACCTCGACGCCCCGCGCACCCCGCGCCAGGCCGTCGAGACCCTGGAGAAGGCTCTCGCCGCCCGTCCGGAGGCCGCCGACGGGGGCCGCGGCCCGGCCCTGGTCTGCGTCACCGGCGCCTCCAACGTCACCGGCGAGCTGTGGCCGGTCCGCGAGCTGGCCGCCGCCGCGCACGCGCAGGGCGCCCGGATCGTCCTGGACGCCGCCCAGCTGGCCCCGCACCACCCGGTGAGCGTCCGGGAGCTGGACGTCGACTGGATCGCCTTCTCCGGCCACAAGCTGTACGCCCCCTTCGGCTCCGGCGTCCTGGCCGGCCGTGCCGACTGGCTGCGGGCGGCCGAGCCGTACCTCGCGGGCGGCGGCGCCAGCCGCAAGGTCACCCGGCGCGAGGACGGGGGAGTGGCCGTGGAGTGGCACGACAGCGCCGCGCGCCACGAGGCGGGCTCCCCGAACGTCATCGGGGCCTACTCGATCGCCGCGGCCTGCAAGGCGCTGACCGAGGCGGGCTTCGAGAATCTGGTCGCCCGCGAACGGCACCTGATCGCCAAGGTCCGCGCGGGCCTCGCCGAGGTCCCCGAGGTCCGTGTGCTCTCCCTGTTCGGCGACGACGCCCCACGGGTGGGCGTGCTCTCCTTCGTCGTCGAGGGCTGGAACAGCTCCCACTTCGCCGCGGCCCTCTCCGCCGAGTACGGCATCGGCGTCCGCGACGGCCTCTTCTGCGCCCACCCGCTGGTCAGGACCCTGCTGGGCTCCGACCCGCAGACCCAGGGCGAGTGCGGCGCGCCGGAGGCGGCACCGGGCGAGAAGTCCCTGAACGCCATCCGGGTGAGCTTCGGGGCGGGAACGCCGGACGAGCACGTGGAGCGCTTCGTGGCGGCGGTCCGGGAACTGGTGACCGACGGTGCGAAGTGGTCGTACCGCACGGAGGGCGGCCGCTGCGTCCCGGCGGTCTGATCCCGGCCGGCGCAAGAGGCGGCCGGCCCAGGGGTGCGCAGAGCCGCCCGCCCAGCCACGGCGCACCCGCAGGAGACCACGGTGCGGGCCGGTGGGGGCCGGCCGCGCAGTTCCCCGCGCCCCCGACGGGGCGCTCCAGTGAGCGGCGTTCGCTAGCTGTCCAGGCCGATCGCGAACGCCGCCTCCAGGTCGTGCTGGGAGTACGTGCGGAACGCGACGTGCGTGTCCGTGCCCTCCACGCCCTGGATCTTGCTGATCCGGCCCGGGATCACCTCGGCCAGGTCCTCGTGCTCGCGCACCCGGACCATGGCGATCAGGTCGTACGTACCGGTGACGGAGAAGACCTCGCTGACGCTGTCCAGCGCGGCGATCTGTTCCGCGATCTCGGGGATTCGGTCCACGCTGGTCTTGATGAGGACGATCGCGGTGATCACGGCTGGTTCTCTCCCTCGGGAGCCGGAGCTGGGGCGGCCTTCACTTTAGTCCCACGGCCGTACCGCACCCACGCGTAGCCGAGGCCGAGCCCGAAGCCGACCAGGTGGGCGAGGTAGGCGACGCCGGGGCCGTCGGTCGCCTGGTTCAGGGCGAGCCACTGCAGGGCCGCCCAGAAGGGGAGCACCACCCAGGCCGGGAACCGGAGCGGAAGGAAGAAGAGGAACGGCAGGAGACTGGTCACGCGGGCGTTGGGGAACAGGTACAGGAACGCTCCGAGGACCGCCGAGATCGCCCCGGACGCCCCCACCAGCGACTGCTGGGACGTGGCGTTGGCGGCCGCGTAGCCGAGCAGTGCGAGATAGCCGCAGCCGATGTAGAAGAGGGTGAACTCCACGCGCCCCATTCGCTCCTCGGTCATCGCCCCGAAGACGAAGAGGAAGAGCATGTTGCCGAGGAGGTGCACCCAGCTGCCGTGGATGAACAGTGCCGTGGCCGGGGTCAGCACCTCCCGCACCGGGCCGTCGAACAGGTCGGCGGGGACCACCCCCCAGCGCCGGAAGTACGCGCGCTGGGCGGCCGCCAGGGCGTCCCCGGTGCCGTAGGACGGGTTGAAGCCGGACGCCGGGCCGACCAGGAAGATCAGGCAGCACACGGCGATCAGGGTGTACGTCATGGGGGCCGACGTCCCCCTCAGGCTCCGCAGGGTCCGCACGGCGGTCGGGTTCCAGTTGCCGATCATGGACATAGAGCATGGCGTAACAGGACGCACCGGTGCAGATCGCCTCGCCGCCGCGGACAGGGCGGCGTCGAGTACTCGCCAGGCCGTAGGGTAACGAGCCACACGCGTCGGGACGGCGCGTCACGGACACTAGAAGGAAGCGAACAGTCACGATGACGGTTCCCCTGCCGACCGCCACGACGCGGTGGCGCTGCACCCTGTGCGGCAACCTCACGCGGTTCGACGTGACCCGCTCGTCGAAGGTCGTGGAGTACGTGCACCTCGACCTGGCCGGTGAGCCCAAGGTCGAGGAACGCGAGGTGGTCAGTGAGACCATCGAGTCGGTGCGCTGCCGCTGGTGCAACGCGGTGGACCAGGTGGAACTTGTGGACAGGCCGGGTGCCGACTCCTGAGACCGGGAGGCGGCTCCGCACAGGTGATGGGGTGTGACGGATGGTGGAGACCACAGGCGGGGGGCCGGGCGACGGCACCGCCGAGGTGCTTGACCGTCCGTTGCCCGATGGCGTGCGACGGCGTGTCGTCCAGATCGTCTCGGACGGCTTCGGCGGCCTGACCGTCGCCGAACTGCCCGCCCAGCTGCGGCAGTACGCCCGGTTCGCCCCGAACCGCCGGGCCAAGTTTGCCGGGAACGCCATGGCGACCGCGCTGGAGACGGACACCCTCTTCCGGCAGCGGATCGGGGAGAAGCTCAGAGAGGCCCAGCCGGAACTCGCCGGCGCCCTCGACTCCGGCTCCCCGCCCCCGGCCGCGGACCCGCTCGACGTGGCGGCCGCGGCCTACGTGCTGCGCCCCACGGGCTGGGTGAAGCTGGTGGCCGCGGCCGGCGAGGAGGCCCAGCGGGCCGACGCCGAGCGCGCCGACGAGGAGAGCCGGGCCGAGCTGGAGCGGCTGCGCGAGGAACTGGACCGGGCCCGGGAGCAGACCCGTTCCGAGACCGAGCGGCTGCGCGCCGAACTGGACTCGGCGAAGAAGGAAGCGGAATCGCTTCACCGCAAGCTGCGCGCGGCCCACAGCGACGTCAAGCGCGGCGAGGCCGCGCTGCGCAAGATGCAGGCCGAGATGGAGTCGGTACGCGCCGAGGGGCAGGTCCAGCTGTCCGGGGCCGAGAGCGAGGGCCGGCGGCTCAAGGCCCGGCTCGGCGAGGTCGAGGCGGCCCTGGAGGCCAGCCGCCGGGCCGCCCGTGAGGGGCGCAGCGTCGAGGACATGCGGGTGCGGCTGCTGCTCGACACCGTTCTGGAGGCCGCCCAGGGGCTGCGCCGCGAACTGGCACTGCCACCGGTGTCGGTACGGCCCGCCGAGACCGTGGACGCGGTCGAACCGGGACGGATGACCCCGAAGGACATCGCGGCCCGGGCGCTCTCCGAGAACGACCCGGCCATTCTCAACCAGTTGCTCGCCCTGCCCCAGGCGCACTTGGTGGTCGACGGCTACAACGTGACCAAGACCGGCTATCCGCAGATGCCGCTGGAGAAGCAGCGGCTGCGGCTGCTCGGCCAGCTCTCCCAGCTCGCCGCGCAGACCGGTGCCGAGGTCACCTGCGTCTTCGACGGCGCCGAACTGGCCGCGCCGGTGCTGCTCGCCCCGCCGCGCGGGGTCCGGGTCCTCTTCTCCAAGCCCGGTGTCACCGCGGACGAGCTGATCCGCCAGCTGGTGCGCGCCGAACCGCCCGGCCGGCCGGTGATCGTCGCCTCGACCGACCGCGAGGTCGCCGACGGGGTCGCCAAGGCGGGTGCCCGTCCCGTCGCTTCTGCGATGCTTCTGAAGCGACTGTCCTGAAGGTTCAACGGACATATGCAATGCCCGAATTGACCGATCGGTCACGCAACGTAGCGTCAATCGAGCATCACGGCACGTGAGTTATGTGCAAAGAGTGCGTTGCGTGACCAGATTTTTCGCTGATGGGTTTGAACTGATCACGGGAAGGTCACTAGGGTCGGGCCTCGAACCTCCACACGGGTGATCACTCAAACGAAGGAGCCCGTCTCCGTGGCGTCCCATCGTCGACCCAGGCAGCCCAGTCGCGCGCGCGTGACCGTGCTGACCACCGCAGCCGCCGCTGCTGTCGTCCTCAGTGCCAACGCCGCCAACGCGGCGCCGAGCGAGAAGCTGAGCAAGGACGAGGTCAAGGCAAAGGTCGACAAGCTCTACGAGCAGGCCGAGCAGGCCACCGAGAAGCTCGACGGGGCCAAGGACAAGCAGCAGAAGCTGCAGAAGGAAATCTCCACGATCCAGGACAACGTGGCTCGTGGTCAGGAGGACCTCAACAAGCTGCGGGACAGTCTCGGTTCGCTGGCGACCGCGCAGTACCGCTCGGGCGGCATAGACCCCTCGGTGCAGCTCTTCCTCTCGTCCGACCCGGACGACTACCTCGACAAGGCCTCCACGCTCGACCAGTTGAGCGGCCAGCAGGTCGAGGCCCTGAAGAAGATCCAGGACAAACAGCGCGAACTCGCCCAGGAGCGGGCGGAGGCCACCGACAAGCTCAAGGACCTCTCCGCCACCCGCACCGAGCTGGCCAAGCAGAAGAGCGCCGTCCAGTCGAAGCTCGCCGACGCGCAGAAGCTCCTCAACACCCTGACGGCCAAGGAGAAGGCCGCCCTGGACGCCGAGCAGGCGCAGGCCGCCAGCCGCGCCTCCTCCCGCGTGGACCTCGGCAACACCGGTTCCGCCTCCGGCCGGGCCGCCGCCGCCTTCTCCGCCGCCCAGTCCGTGATCGGCTCGCCGTACGTCTACGGCGCCTCCGGACCGTCCTCCTTCGACTGCTCGGGTCTGACCTCCTGGGCCTACGCCCAGGCCGGCGTCACCATCCCGCGCACTTCCGAGGCCCAGGCCAACGCGGGGACCCGGATCTACAGCCAGAGCGACCTCAAGGTCGGCGACCTGGTCATCTTCTACGGCGACTACCACCACGTCGGCCTCTACGCGGGCAACGGCCAGGTGCTGCACGCCCCGCACACCGGCGCCTCGGTGCGCTACGAGGCGATCGGCAACATGACGTTCGAGTTCGGCGTCCGGATCTGACCGCAGCGGGTCACGGCGACATTCGCACGATCCAAGATCAACCCCGCGGGGCGCCCGAACGGGCGAATCCTGACAACCGAAGATGACTCCACGCCCCGCCGGTGACCTGCGTCAGCGGCGGGGCGTCACGTTACGTGGCCGCCGATGGTCTTTGGTCAGGCCGTGGTCGCACGGCTACTGTCTGCCGCGTTTCCTCCGGTGCCGGGGCATCCCCCGTCCCCGGCACCGGAGGAAGCGGTATCCGTCCGCCGGCAGAAGGACCACCGTGGGGTTTCACCGCCGTCTCGCACCGTCCGGGCTCAACCGGGGCGCCGGTGCCGCCCTCTGTGCGCTGTCCGCCGTGGCGGCCGCGCTCGGTGCCGTACCTGCGAACGCGGCCTCGAGCGGGCACACCCGCGCCGAGGTGGACCGTCTGTACCGGCAGGCCGAGGAGGCCACCGAGGCCTACAACAAGGCCGGCGAGCGGGCCGCGGCGCTGCGCCGCGAGGTGAACGGCGCCCAGGACCGCATCGCCCGCCGGCAGCAGGACGTCAACGGCATGCGCGAGGCGCTCGGGTCGCTGGCCGGCGCCCAGTACCGCTCCGGCGGCATCGACCCCACCGTCGCCCTGCTGTTCTCCGACGGCCCCGAGGACTACCTCGACCGGGCCTCCCTCCTCGGCCGCATCGACGTCCGCCGGGCCGGGCAGCTCAGGGAGCTCCAGGGGGCGATCCGCGAACTCGCCCAGGAGCGCACCGAGGCCGCCGGCAAGCTCGCCGAGCTGGAACGAAGCCGCAGGGCGGTCGCCTCCCGCAAGGCCACCGTCGAGAAGAAGCTCGCCACGGCCCGGCGGCTGATCGCCGCGCTGCCCGCCGCCGACCGCGCCGCCTTCGAGCACGCCTCCCGGGGCGACGGCCGTGCCGGCCTGCCCGATCTCTCCGGCGCCACCGCCCCCGACGGCCGCGCCGCCGCCGCGGTGGCCGCGGCCCGTGCCGCCGTCGGCAGGCCGTACGTGTGGGGCGCCAGCGGTCCCGCGGGCTTCGACTGCTCGGGCCTGATGCAGTGGTCGTACGCGCACGCCGGCATCCACCTGCCGCGCACCTCGCAGGAACAGCGCTACGTCGGCCGCCGGATCCCGCTCTCCCAGGCCCAACCCGGTGACCTGGTCGTCTACCGCTCCGACGCCAGCCATGTCGGGATGTACGTCGGCAACGGACAGGTCATCCACGCCCCCTACCCGGGCGCCCCGGTCCGCTACGACCCGGTCGGGATGATGCCCATCTCCTCCGTCACCAGGCCCTGACTTCCGGGCCCCGACCCGTACGATCGGATGGTGGCTGGTGGCGGACGGGCGTGGGCTTCGGGAGCGGTGGGGCTGTGCCTGCTGCTCCTGCCGCTGACGGGATGCGGCGGCGGGCGGACGGCGGGCGGACCGGCCGTGGCCGAGGTGCAGCAGGTCCTGGACCGGCGCGCGGCCGCCGTCCTCGCTCATGACCAGCGGGCCTACACCGAGACCGGCACCCGGGCCTCGTACGCGGACCTGCGGGCCGTACCGCTCGCGGAGTGGAGCTACCGGCTGACCGCCCTGCACCCGGACGGCGCCGGGGCCACCGCCGAGGCCCGGCTCAGCTACCGCATCCAGGGCTACGACAGGGCCCCGGTCACCACCGACCGGGCCCTGACCCTCAGCCGCACCGCCGACGGCCACTGGTACGTCGCCGCCGACAAGCCCGGCCGCAAGGCCGGGCAGCAGCTCTGGGACCAGGGCACGGTGACGGCGGTCGAGGGCGCGCACAGCCTGGTGCTGGGCGTCGGCCAGTCCGGGGACACCCTGCGGGAGTACGCGGGTCTCGCCGACACCGCCGTCCCCGCGGTCTCCAAGGCCTGGGGCACGCAGTGGACCCAGCGGGTGGTGCTGGTCGTCCCCAGGTCGCTGAACGGCATGGCGGGTCTGCTGGGCGCCCCCGCCTCCAACTACCGGGGCATCGCCGCCGTCACCACCGGCGAGGTGACCGAAGCGAACGGAGGGTCCTCCCCCTCGAAGACCGGGGCAGGCTCCGGCCGGACCCCGGCGGACCGGGTCATCCTCAACCCGGAGGCGTACGCCGTCCTCGGCTCGGTCGGCAAGCAGGTCGTCCTCACCCATGAGACGACCCATGTCGCCACCCGCACCCACACCTCGGCGGCCACCCCGCTGTGGCTCTCCGAGGGGTACGCGGACTGGATCGGCTATCTCGGCACCGGCCGTACCGCCTCCGAGGCCGCACCGGAACTGGCCCGCGCCGTGCAGGACGGGGATCTGCCCGAGGACCTCCCGGTGGACAAGGACTTCGGCTTCACCGACGACCCCACCAAGCTGGCCGAGGCCTACGAGGGCGGCTGGCTGGCCTGCCGGATGATCGCCGCCCACTGGGGCCAGGAGCGGCTCGGCGCCTTCTACCGGGCCGTCGGCGCCCACCAGGGCCGGACCGGTGCCGTCGAGGACGCGCTGCGCGGCGAACTCGGCACCACTTTGGCGGACTTCACCGCACGCTGGCGTGACTATCTGACGGATCAGCTCGGCGAGTGAGGCGGCCCGCGCTCAGGAAGGGACCGAGGTCTCCGTCGCGGGGGCGGCCCGGGCGGGCAGCGCGGCGGCCGGGGTCCCGGTGACCGTGGAGCGCCACAGCTGCCGGGCCGCCGTGACCGTCGCCGCGAGCAGCAGACCGTTGCGCAGGAACAGCAGGGTGACGCCGTACCAGTCGCTCACCACCACGTGCGAGAAGCCGACCGGGAACTCCAGGACCGTCACGAAGGTGGCCAGCAGGACCAGGACCGCCGGCAGCGTCATCCGGCCGGCCCGGAAGCAGAGGCAGACGGCGGCCAGGCCCACCAGCCACACCATGTACTGCGGGCTGATCACCCGGCTGGTGACCGTGAACATCAGGACGGCCGTGAACGCGGCGTCCGCGAGCGTGTGGGACCGGAACCGGGCCGCGCACAGCCGCCACAGGAGCAGCCAGCCGAACGCGCACGCGGTGAGCACCAGGGCCGCCGCGCTCACCGCCTTCACGTGCGGGCCGAGGAACTCGATCGAGCCGTAGTTCAGCAGCACCTCGCCCCGCCAGCCGTGGTGCCGGGCGACGTGCAGGACCAGCGCGCCCAGCGACTCCACCTCGGTGCCCCGGTCCCGCTGGAAGGTCAGGAAGGCGAACGCGCCCGGCATGGCCACCGCGAAGAGTGCCCCGACCAGGCCCGCCGTGACCGCCGCCGCCCCCCAGGCCCGCCGCCCGGGGGTCCCCCCTCGCAGGGTCCCGCCTCTGGGGGAGGCACCCGCCAGCAGCAGCGCCGGCCACACCTTGACCATCGCGCCGAAGCCGGCCAGCACGCCCGTCAGCCGGGGGTGCCGGGCCCCGGCGAGCAGCGCGGCGACGGCGACGGCGGTGACCATCAGGTCGTAGCGGGAGTAGACGGTCGGGCCGAGCAGCGGCACGCCGGCCACCCAGATCCAGGCGCCGCGCAGGGTCCGGCCGGGCCGCAGGCCGGTGTAGAGGAGCAGGCAGAGCACCACCAGGTCGGCCAGGAAGGCCAGCACGAAGAATGCGGTCGGGTAGTCCAGGAAGGGCAGCAGCCCGGGGGCGAGGATCGCCAGGGCCGCCGCGGGCGGGTACTGCCAGGTGACGTCGTCCAGCGGAAACGTTCCGTGCCGCAGGACCTCGTACCACCCCTGGTAGATCACCGACACGTCGGACGTGACGTCCGCGCCCGGGAACACGAACACCCTCAGTACGAACAGCACCAGCACCAGCCGGGTGGCACCCCAGACGGCCAGCAGCAACCCCAGGGCACGCCTCTCGCCGGTCCTGTCCACCTGAGCCCCTGTCCGTCGCGCTGCCTGGGAGTGCGCCCATGATCTCCCGCCGGGCTGTGCGAGGGCCATGAAGCACGGCCGGACACGCTGTGCGGGTAAGGTCGGCCGCGATGCACAAGACCCTCATCGTGACGAACGACTTCCCGCCCCGGCCGGGGGGCATCCAGGCCTTCCTGCACAACATGGCCCTGCGGCTGGACCCGGAGCGGCTCGTCGTCTACGCGTCCACGTGGAAGCGGAGCCGGGAGGGCGCCCTGGCCACCGCCGCGTTCGACGCGGAGCAGCCCTTCACCGTCGTACGCGACCGTACGACGGTGCTGCTGCCCACGCCGGGCGCGACCCGGACGGCGGCCGGGCTGCTCCGGGAACACGGCTGCACCTCCGTGTGGTTCGGGGCGGCGGCGCCGCTCGGGCTGATGGCGCCGGCGCTGCGCAGGGCCGGCGCCGAGCGGCTGGTGGCCACCACCCACGGGCACGAGGCGGGCTGGGCCCAGCTGCCCGCCGCCCGGCAGCTGCTCGGGCGGATCGGCGAGGCGACCGACACGGTCACCTATCTCGGCGAGTACACGCGCTCCCGGATCGCCACCGCGCTCAGCCCGGCCGCGGCCGGCCGGATGGTGCAACTGCCGCCGGGGGTGGACGAGAAGACGTTCCATCCCGGGTCCGGGGGCGCCGAGGTGCGGGCCCGGCTGGGGCTGAGCGAGCGGCCGGTGGTCGTGTGCGTGTCCCGGCTGGTGCCGCGCAAGGGACAGGACACGCTGATCCTCGCGATGCCGCTGATCCTGGCCGCGCAGCCGGACGCGGTTCTGCTGATCGTGGGCGGCGGGCCCTACGAGCGGGAGCTGCGGCGCCTGGCCCGGGAGACGGGCGTCGAGGCGTCGGTGCGGTTCACGGGAGCCGTGCCGTGGGCCGAGCTGCCCGCGCACTACGGCGCCGGTGACGTCTTCGCGATGCCCTGCCGGACCCGGCGGGGCGGGCTGGACGTGGAGGGGCTCGGGATCGTGTACCTGGAGGCCTCGGCCACCGGGCTGCCGGTGGTGGCGGGGGACTCCGGCGGGGCCCCGGACGCGGTGCTGGACGGGGAGACCGGCTGGGTGGTGCGGGGCGGGTCGGAGGAGGAGACCGCCGAGCGGATCATCGTGCTGCTGGCGGACGCGGAGCTGCGGCGGCGGATGGGGGAGCGGGGGCGGCAGTGGGTCGAGGAGCGGTGGCGCTGGGATCTGCTGGCGGAGCGGTTGAGGGCGTTGCTCTAGAGAACGGGGCCGCGTTGTCACCAACCGTGTCGCAGCTCTAGGCGGAACCGGAAAATCCGCACATGCTGCGCGCATGACAGCAAAACTGATGCAGCGTCAGCTGACGAGACGTCACATCCTGGGCGTGATCGCCCTCCAGACCGCCGCCGCGGCCGGTCTCACCCGCATCGGGCTCCAGTCGGCGCAGGCCGCCGAGGAGGCGGCCGCCGTCGACAACGCGCCCGCGATCGTGGTGGGTTCCGGGTACGGCGGGGCCGTGGCCGCGCTCCGGCTCGGGCAGGCCGGCGTACGGACCCTGATGATCGAGATGGGGCAGCTGTGGAACACGGCGGGCTCCGACGGCAAGGTCTTCTGCTCCACCGCCGCCCCGGACAGGCGATCCATGTGGTTCAAGTCCCGCACGGAGGCGCCGCTCGCCAGCTTCCTCTGGCTGGACGTCGTCAACAAGGACATCACCCCCTATCCCGGCGTCCTGGACCGGGTGCACTACGACAACATGTCCGTCTACGTCGGGCGCGGAGTGGGCGGCGGCTCGCTGGTCAACGGGGGGATGGCGGTCACCCCGCTCCAGTCGTACTTCGCCGAGCAGTTCCCGACCGTCGACGCGAGCGCGATGTACAACACGTACTACCCGCGGGCCCGTTCCATGCTCGGCGTCAACACCGTCGACGCCGCCTGGTTCGAGTCGACCGAGTGGTACCGGTTCACCCGGACCTCCAGGAAGGCCGCCGCCAACGCCGGCCTCAAGACCACCTTCGTACCCAACGTCTACGACTTCGGCTACATGCAGAAGGAGGCCGCCGGCACCGCCACGAAGTCCGCGCTCGCGCAGGAGGTCATCTACGGCAACAACTACGGCAAGAAGAGCCTCGACAAGACGTATCTCGCGGCCGCGCTCGGCACCGGCAACGTCACCATCCACACCCTGGAGAAGGTGCGGTCCATCAGCCGGGCGGCTGACGGCAGCTGGCTGCTCGGCGTCGACCGGATCGACGTGACCGGGGCGGTCGTCGAGCACAAGCAGTACAGCTGCACCTACCTGTTCCTCGGCGGCGGCAGCCTCGGGACCAGCGAACTGCTCGTGCGGGCCCGGGACACCGGGGCGCTGCCCGCGCTCGACTCCAGTGTCGGCGCCGGCTGGAGCACCAACGGCAACACCATGCTCGGGCGCGCCAATCACATCTGGGACACCACCGGCGCCAACCAGGCGACCATGCCGGTGATGGGCATCGACGACTGGGCCAACGCCGACAACCCGGTCTTCGCGGAGATCGCCCCGCTGCCCATCGGGTTCGAGACCTGGGTCAGCCTGTACCTGGCGATCACCAAGAACCCGCAGCGGGCGTCCTTCACCTACGACTCCGCGAGCGACGGGGTGAGGCTGGGCTGGACCGCGGCCCAGAGCGCGGTCTCGGTCGCCATGGCCAGGAAACTGTTCGACCGGATCAACCTGGCCAACGCCACGATCTACCGGTACGACCTGTTCGGGCCGGGCAGCAAGGTGTTCGCGGACGACTTCTGCTACCACCCGCTGGGCGGCTGCGTGCTGGGCAGGGCGACCGACGACTACGGCCGGGTGAAGGGGTATCCGAAGCTGTACGTCACGGACGGCTCACTGGTGCCCGGGAACATCGGCGTGAACCCGTTCGTGACCATCACCGCGCTCGCCGAGCGGACGATGGAACGGGTCCTCGCCGAGGACATGTGAGCCGCTACTTGGCGTAGAGGGCCTCGATCTCGTCCGCGTAGTCCTTCGCGACCACATTGCGCTTGAGCTTCAGGGACGGCGTGAGGTGGCCCGACTCCTCCGAGAACTGGGAGGACAGAATGCGGAACTTCCGCACCGATTCCGCCTTCGACACCGCGGCGTTGCCGTCGTCGACAGCATCCTGGACCGCCGATACCAGATCCGGGTCGTCACGCAGCGACGCCGCGGTGGAACCGGCCGGCTTGCCGTGGTCGGCCGCCCAGCGGCCCAGGAACTCGTCGTCGATGGTGACCAGCGCGCCCACGAACGGCCGCCCGTCGCCCACCACCATGCACTCCGCGACCAGCGCGTGCGCGCGGATGCGGTCCTCGATCACGGCCGGGGCGACGTTCTTGCCGCCCGCGGTGACGATGATCTCCTTCTTGCGGCCGGTGATCCTGAGGTAGCCGTCCTCGTCCAGGGTGCCGATGTCGCCGGTGTGGAACCAGCCGTCGGCCAGTGCCTCGGCACTCGCGCCGGGGTTGTTCCAGTACTCCCGGAACAGGTGCTCGCCGTGCAGCAGCACCTCGCCGTCGTCCGCGATGCGGATCACCGAGCCGGGCAGCGGCTGACCGACCGTGCCGATCTTCTGCCGGTCCCAGGGATTGAACGCGGTCGCGGCACAGGACTCGGTCAGGCCGTAGCCCTCCAGGACCGTGAAGCCGATGCCGCGGAAGAAGTGGCCCAGGCGCTCGCCGAGGGGGGCGCCGCCGGAGATGGCGTACTCGCCCCGGCCGCCGAGCACCGCACGCAGCTTGCTGTAGACGAGCCGGTCGAAGGTCCTGTGCTTGATCTTCAGCCCGAGGGACGGGCCCGACGGCGTGTCCAGTGCCTTGCTGTACGCGATGGCGGTGTCCGCGGCCTTGTCGAAGATCTTGCCCTTGCCGTCCGCCTGCGCCTTGGCACGCGCCGAGTTGTAGACCTTCTCGAAGACCCGCGGGACGCCGAGGACCAGCGTCGGCCGGAACGCGGCCAGTTCGTCGGTGAGGTTCTTGACGTCCGGGACGCAGCCCAGCTTGATCGGCGCCATCATCGGGGCGATCTGCACGAGCCGGCCGAAGACGTGCGCCAGCGGCAGGAAGAGGAGGACGCTGCACTCGCCGGTGCGGAACAGCGGGCGCAGCCGCTCCACGATGTTGCCGCACTCGGCGAAGAAGTTGCGGTGGGTCAGGACGCAGCCCTTGGGACGGCCCGTCGTCCCCGAGGTGTAGACGATGGTGGCCGGGTCGTCGGCCTTCGCCTGTGAGCTGCGCTCCTCGACGGTCGCGTCCGTGACGCCCTGGCCGAGCCGGCCCAGCTCCTCCAGGCCGCCGGCCTCGATCTGCCAGACCTGCTTGAGCGCCGGCAGCGTCTCGCGCACCGACTCGACGGCGGCCGCATGGGTGTCGAGTTCCACGACGCAGGCGGTCGCGCCGGAGTCGCTGAGGATCCACTGCACCTGCTCCGGCGAGCTGGTCTCGTACACCGGCACGGTGACCGCGCCGGCGCACCAGATCGCGAAGTCGAGGAGCGTCCACTCGTAGCGGGTGCGGGACATCAGGCCGACCCGGTCGCCCGGCTGCACGCCGGAGGCGATGAGGCCCTTGGCGGCCGTGTGGACCTCGGTCAGGAAGGTGGTGGCGGTCACGTCCTGCCAGACACCTCCGACCTTGCGGGCCATGACGGCGGCATCCGGATGCTGCGCGGCGTTTCTGCGGACGATGTCGGTCAGATTGCCGTCCGCGGGGACCTCGTACAAAGCCGGAAGGCTGAACTCGCGCAAGACTGCTGCTCCTCATAGGGCGCCGGCGCCACGACGTTGTGCGATGCGACGGTGCGGTCCACGGCTCGGGCAGGTACTCAGGGCTTCGCCACGGGCCACATGATCCGTTGATTGAAATCCTGAGCACGACTGGACTGCCCGGACGTTACCCGCCGGTATAGCTTTTTCGACAGGGGGTCCCGGCGAGATGTTCCGTGCGTCACACAGGTGGGTGTTCCTTCGCGTACGGTAGTCCACGGCTTTAGTGACTGACCAGTAACCGCAGGTCCGGCCACCGCCTGTTCACGTTTGCCGCACAGGCCTACGCTTGATCACCATGGCAGCCACACCATCCGGCAACCGGAAGACCCGAGTCCATGTGGTCAGCGACGTACACGGCAACGCCCGTGACCTGGCCAGGGCCGGCGACGGTGCCGACGCCCTGATCTGCCTCGGCGACCTCGTCCTCTTCCTCGACTACGCCGACCACGCGCGCGGCATCTTCCCCGACCTGTTCGGCGTCGAGAACGCCGACCGCCTCGTCGAACTCCGCACCGCCCGCCGCTTCGAGGAGGCCCGGGAGCTGGGGGCACGGCTGTGGGGCGGGATCGGCATGGACCGGGCGACCGCCATCGAGAAGGCGGTGCGCAAGCAGTACGCCGAGATGTTCGCCGCGTTCCCGACACCGACGTACGCCACCTACGGCAATGTCGACATCCCGCCGCTCTGGCCGGAGTACGCCGGACCGGGCACCACGATCCTCGACGGGCAGCGGGTGGAGATCGGCGGCCGGGTCTTCGGTTTCGTCGGCGGCGGACTGCGGACGCCGATGCGCACCCCCTACGAAATCTCCGACGAGGAGTACGCGGCCAAGATCGAGGCGCTCGGCGAGGTCGACGTGCTGTGCACGCACATTCCGCCGGAGGTGCCGGAGTTGGTGTACGACACGGTGGCGCGCCGTTTCGAACGGGGCAGCCGGGCGCTGCTCGACGCCATCCGGCGCACCCGGCCGCGTTACTCGCTCTTCGGACACGTCCACCAGCCGCTGGTGAAGCGGATGCGGATCGGGGCCACCGAGTGCGTGAACGTCGGGCACTTCGCCGGTACCGGCCGGCCCTGGGCACTGGAATGGTGACGACGGCCCCGGACGGCGGTGAAGTCGCCTGGTCGGACGCGCGGTAGCCTTCACGCTGCACACGCGTGCGCACGCGTGCGGCGACCCTCTTCTTACCGGCCCGCATCTGGAGGAGCCACGGCGATGGCGGAACACACCAGCTCGAGCATCACGATCGAGGCGGCCCCGGCCGACGTCATGGCGGTGATCGCCGACTTCGCCCGTTATCCGGACTGGACCGGTGAGGTGAAGGAGGCGGAGGTGCTGAAGACCGACGCCCTGGGCCGGGCCGAGCAGGTCCGTCTCGTCATGGACGCCGGTGCGATCAAGGACGACCAGACGCTGGGCTACACCTGGACCGGGGACGACGAGGTGTCCTGGACGCTGGTGAAGTCCCAGATGCTGCGATCGCTCGACGGGTCGTACCTGCTCAAGCCGGCCGGCGCCGGGGCGACCGAGGTCACCTACTCGCTGACGGTGGACGTGAAGATCCCGATGCTGGGGATGATCAAGCGCAAGGCCGAGAAGGTCATCATCGACCGGGCGCTGGCGGGGCTGAAGAAGCGGGTGGAGGCGGGCGCGTAGCAGCCGGCCGTACGGTTGCGCGCAGAGTCGTGCCGCACGGGGCGGCACGGGCGGGCGCGGCGGCACCCTGCCGACGCCGGTGAGTGACACCCCCGTGCGCCCGCTGCGGCGAGAGCCCACCCGGACGTCCGTTACGGTTCACCCCCATGCGCACCATCCTGATCACCGGACCCGGCGGCAGCGGCCGTACGGCCGTCGCCGCGGCCACCGCTCTGCGCGCCGCGGGCGAGGGCACCCCGACCCTCGTGCTCGGCGCCGACCGCACCGACACCCTCGGCGCGGCCCTGGGCACGGCGACAGGGCCCGCGCCGGCCCGGGTGACCCCCACCCTCACCGCCTGGCGCCCCGACGCGGCCGCCCGGTTCCGGGAGGACCTCACCGCCTTCCAGACCCGCGCCGCGAGCGTCCTGGACCTGCTGGGCGCCTCTCGCCTGGACGCCGAGGAGCTCACCCCGCTGCCCGGCGCGGAGGAGCTGTCCCTCCTGCGCGCCCTGCGTGACGCCGCCCTCTCCGAGCGCTACGACCTGCTCGTCGTGGACCTGCCGCCGGCCCCGCAGGCCCTCGGCCTGCTCGCCCTCCCCGAGGAGTTGCGCCGCTATCTGCGCCGGCTGCTGCCTCCCGAGCGGCAGGCGGCCCGCGCCCTGCGCCCCGTCCTCGGGCGGCTGGCCGGCGTCCCCATGCCCTCCGACTGGCTCTACGAGACGGCGGCCCGCTGGGACGTCGAGCTGGCCGCCGTGGAGGCCGTCCTCGCCGACCGCCGCACCGCCGTACGCCTGGTCGCCGAGCCCGGCCCGGCCGGCGCCGACGCCGTCCGCAGCGCCCGCCTCGGTCTCGCCCTGCGCGGCCTGCGCACCGAGACCCTCGTCGTCAACCGCGTACTGCCCGAGGACACCCCCCTGCACGGTCTCGTCGCCCAGCAGCGCAAGGCCCTCGCCGACTGGACGGAGACGTTCGACGTCACCGTCGTGCCGCACCTCGGCCACGACCCGCGCGGCGCCGAGGACCTCGCCGCGCTCGCCGTGCCCGGCGTCAACACCGCGCCCGCGCCGGTCGAGTGGCCCGTCGCCGACCGCATCGAGGAGGACGGCGTCCTGGTCTGGCACATCCCGCTGCCCGGCGCGATACGGGACGGCCTCGACCTCGTGCGGCGCGGCGACGAACTCGTGATCACCGTGGGCGGCTTCCGCCGGATCGTCGCGCTGCCGTCGGCCCTGCGCCGCTGCACCGTCGCCGGGGCCGCGCTGCGCGACGGCGAGCTGCGGCTGCGCTTCGCGCCCGACCCGGATCTGTGGCCGCGCTGACAGTGAATCCGGTACGCCCGTTCGGGTAACGTCGTAGGGACGAACCGTAGTCAGGAGTCCGTCATGAGCGAAGAGCGCCCCACAGCCGACGCCTCCGAGGCCGCGGACGACGTACGGGTCGCCGACGCCGACGCCTGGGCCACCGCCTGTGCCGAGGACCTGGCGGCGGAGAAGGCCCGACGCCGCACCCAGTACGGCCCGCCCCCGGGATCGGCCGCCGACGAACTGCGCAAGCTGGTCGACGCCGTCGCCGACAAGCTCTCCGGCATCCAGACCCCGCTTCTCGGGGCCGTCGCCGGGCCCGCCGCCCAGCAGGTGGTCCGGCAGGTCGTGCAGCAGGCGAAGAACGCCGTCGAGCCCGTCATAGAGCGCAACCCCGACGTCTTCGACCACCTGGCCGCGGCCGGCAGTGAACTCCTCGCCGCCTACCGCTCCGCGGTGCAGGCCCAGGAGGCCCGCTGGACCGCCGGTGACCGCGACAAGGGCGACGAAGCCGGCCCCGGCGAACGCATCGACCTCGACTGACCGCCCCTGAAGGTGCCGCCGTCGGGCTTCCACCTGCCCGCGGGCGTCCGGCACGCCCCCACGGGGCACCCCCCACCGCGTCCCGCGTCCCGCGGGCGGACGGCGGGAACCCGACGGCAGGGCCTCGGGTACGGTTGGCCGTAGCGGGGTTCGACCGAAACTGAGGGATTCATGGGACTCACCATCGGCGTCGACATCGGCGGCACGAAGATCGCGGCCGGCGTGGTCGATGAGGAAGGCAACATCCTCTCGACCCACAAGGTGCCGACCCCGGGCACGCCCGAGGGCATCGTGGACGCCATTGCTTCCGCCGTAGAGGGTGCGCGCGCCGGGCACGAGATCGTCGGCGTGGGCATCGGTGCCGCCGGCTACGTCAACCGGCAGCGCTCCACGGTCTACTTCGCGCCCAACATCGACTGGCGCCAGGAGCCGTTGAAGGAGAAGGTCGAGGCCCGCGTGGGCCTCCCCGTGGTCGTGGAGAACGACGCCAACGCGGCGGCCTGGGGCGAGTACAAGTTCGGCGCCGGCAAGGGCCACCGCAACGTCATCTGCATCACGCTCGGCACCGGCCTCGGCGGCGGCATCATCATCGGCAACAAACTGCGCCGCGGCCACTTCGGCGTCGCCGCCGAGTTCGGCCACATCCGCATGGTCCCGGACGGGCTGCTGTGCGGCTGCGGCTCGCAGGGCTGCTGGGAGCAGTACGCCTCCGGCCGCGCCCTCGTCCGCTACGCCAAGCAGCGCGCCAACGCCACCCCGGAGAGCGCCGAGATCCTGCTGGCCCTCGGCGACGGCAGCCCCGAGGGCATCGAGGGCAAGCACATCTCCGTCGCGGCCCGCCAGGGCGACCCGGTCGCCGTCGACTCCTACCGCGAGCTCGCCCGCTGGGCCGGCGCCGGCCTCGCCGACCTGGCCTCCCTCTTCGACCCCTCCGCCTTCATCGTCGGCGGCGGCCTCTCCGACGAGGGCGAACTGGTCCTGGACCCGATCCGCAAGTCCTACAAGCGCTGGCTGGTGGGCGGCAACTGGCGCCCGGTGGCCGAGGTCATCGCCGCCCAGCTGGGCAACGAGGCGGGCCTGGTGGGCGCGGCGGACCTGGCCCGGGAGCCCGACCCGATCATGTAGCGGCCCGTAGGGGCGCGGGGCGGTAGCCGGCATGCGGCTACCGCCGCGTGGGCGCGGTCAGCCGCGATGCACCGGAGGCCGCCCACCCGTCTCGCGCCCCGCCCGGTGGGCGTACATTGATCCACATGGCGCCGCTCCCCAACTCCCACACAGAGCCCGACGGTTCCGCCGTCATCCGCGTCCTCAGCTACAACATCCGCTCCCTGCGGGACGACACCGGGGCGCTGGCCCGTGTCATCAAGGCCTGTGCCCCCGACCTGGTCCTCGTCCAGGAAGCGCCCCGGTTCTTCCGGTGGCGCAAGAAGCTCGCCCGCCTGGCCGCCGCCTGTGACCTGGTGATCCTCACCGGCGGCGGGACCGCGGCCGGTCCGGCCGTCCTCTGCGACCTCCGCGCCACCGTGGAGCGCACCGAGGACGTGCTCCTGCCCCTCACGCCCGGCCTGCACCGCCGCGGCTTCGCGACCGCCGTCGTCCGCTTCGGCGGCGCCCGCCTCGGCGTCGCCAGCTTCCACCTCAGCCTGCAGCAGGAGGAGCGCTACGAGCAGGGCGGCATGCTCCTGGACCGGGTCGCGGGCATGGGAGTGGAGCACGCCGTCGCCGGCGGCGACCTGAACGACCGCCCCGACGGCCGTACCTTCCGCCGCCTGGCCACCGCCTTCCAGGACTGCCGTACCACCGCGCCCTGGGGCGGCGAGTTCACCTCCGGGTCCACCGACCCCCACCAGCGCATCGACGCGATCTTCGCGACGAAGGGCATCGAGGTGCTCGGCTGCGGGGTACCCCTGGACCAGCCGGGCGTGGCGGCCGCCGACCTCGCCGGGGCGACGGACCATCTGCCCGTCCTGGCCGCGCTGCGGGTGCCCGCGGCCTGATCCGGAGCGGCCGGACGGAGTCCGGCGCGCCGGAGGCGACCTCAGACCACGGCACCGCGTCCCGGGTCGTCGTCCTCGTCGTCCGTCTTCATCCTGGTGACCAGGGTGCCGAAGCCGCCGAGGAACCCGCCGATGCCCAGCGTCGCCAGCCACCACGTCATGTCCCAGCCGAGCAGCACCGCGAGCAGGAGCAGGATCGGCCCGCCCACCACGCCCAGCCAGGCGAACCTGGCCGTCGTGTCGGCCATCGGCAGCGGCGGCGGCTCGGGCGGCACGAAGTGCCCCTCGTCGTCATCGTCGAAGTCGTCCTCGGACGGCTCGGGTGCCGTGTAGTCCCGCGGGCCCACCCCGGGCGCGAAGGAGACGGAGCTGCCCAGCGGCTGCACGGGCCGCTGCTCCTCGGCCGCGCCCGGTTCGGCGGTGTCCTCCTCGGCGGGCGGCAGGGCCAGATCCTCCACCGGCTTGTAGGGTTTCGCGCCCGGCGGGTCCGGCGGCTCGTCGCCGTACCCCGCGACGATCGCCGCCCAGGCGGCCGCCTCGTCGAAGGGCACCCCTTTCTCGTCCGGCTCGCGGTCCTCGCGGTCGGAGTCGTGCTCAGCCAACTGCGGCCGTCCCTTCCTTGCCGACACTGGGTGCGAGCCGGCCGATGAAGGCAAGGCTCTCCTCGAAGATCCGGTCCGCATCGTTGTCCAACGTCGCCACGTGGTAACTCTGTTCCAGCACTACCTCGGTTACGTCCGTGGAGGACACCCGGCTCAGGATCCGGGCCGAATCGACCGCCGGAACCACATGGTCCTCGGCGCTGCGCAGCAGCAGCAGCGGCTGGGTGACCTGCGGCAGCTCGCCGTCCACCCGGCGGAAGAAGTTCCGCAGCGAGTGCGCGGCGTGCAGCGGGACCCGGTCGTACCCCACCTCGGCGGCGCCCGGCTTGGCGATGTCGCTGGCGATGCCCGGCCGGGTGCGGACGAGGTGCCGGGCCACCGGAAGGGCGTACGCGGACAGGCCGTGCACCTTGTTCGCCGGGTTGACGATCACCACGCCGTCCACACCCGTCCCGTTCTTCGCGGCCAGGCGCAGCGCCAGGGTGCCGCCCATGGACAGGCCCGCCACGAACACCTGGGAGCAGCGCTCGCGCAGCAGCCGCAGCTCGCGGTCGACCTCCGCGTACCAGTCCTGCCAGCCGGTGACCTGCATGTCCTCCCAGCGGGTGCCGTGCCCGGGCAGCAGCGGCAGGGACACCGCCAGGCCGTGCGCCGCGTGGTGCTCCGCCCAGGGGCGCAGCGACTGGGGTGAACCGGTGAAACCGTGGCAGAGCAGGACACCGGCCTCTCCGCCGTCATGGCGGTACGGCTCGGCTCCGGGGAGAACCGGCACCTTCGGTCTCCAATTCATGAGAGCGGGCAGGAAATGAGAGAGGCCCGAAAGACGACTTCGGATGTGCTTCACCGTACGCGACGGCACTGACACCGACCAGGGTCGTCGGGGCCATTCCCGGCGCCGCGGGTTAAGGTCTCATCCACGGAAACAGGAGGCACTCGGTTGTTGTACGGCGCGATGAAGGTCGCTATCGGGGGACCGCTGAAGGTCACCTTCAGGCCCTGGGTGGAGGGCCTGGAGAACGTTCCGGCCGAGGGCCCGGCGATCCTGGCGAGTAACCACCTGTCCTTCTCGGACTCGTTCTTCCTGCCCGCGGTGCTGGACCGCAAGGTCACCTTCATCGCGAAGGCCGAGTACTTCACGACCCCCGGCGTGAAGGGCCGTCTCACGGCCGCCTTCTTCAAGGGTGTCGGCCAGCTCCCGGTGGACCGCTCCGGCGGGCGCGGCGCGGGCGAGGCGGCGGTGCGCAGCGGCATGGACGTGCTGGAACGCGGCGAGCTGTTCGGCATCTACCCGGAGGGCACCCGCTCGCCCGACGGCCGTCTCTACCGGGGCAAGCCCGGCGGCCTCGCGCGCGTGGCGCTGGCGACGGGCGCTCCCGTCATCCCCGTCGCCATGATCGACACGGAGAAGATCCAGCCGCCCGGGCAGGTGATGCCCAAGCTGATGCGCCCGGGCATCCGGATCGGCAGGCCGCTGGACTTCAGCCGTTACCAGGGCATGGAGCACGACCGGTTCGTGCTGCGCGCGGTGACCGACGAGGTCATGTACGAGATCATGAAGCTGTCCGGCCAGGAGTACGTCGACATGTACGCCACCGCCGCCAAACGGCAGATCGCGGAAGCCGCCAAGGCCGAGAAGGAGGCGGCGAAGGAAGCCGCGAAGGCCGACAAGAAGGCCGCCGAGTCCTAGACCGGCGGCACGGGGGACCAGCGGGGGCTGGGTGGGGTGCGGGACTGCGGGACTGCGGGACTGGGGGGACTGGGGGAGATGACCAAGCGGGAACGCGTCATACGGATGTCGGTCGAGCAGCCCCTGTGGCGTGCCCTCACCGGCTACCGTGTGCTGACCCTGCTGTACGCGACGGGCCTGTTCGCGTCCGCCTATGACGAGTACGACCGTCCGGGTGTCGCGATCGCCTACTACGCCGTGCTGGCCGGCTGGACGCTGGCCACCCTGCCGCGCGTCCAGAACGCGGCCGCCTGCACCAAGCGCTTCCTCGCCGTCGACCTGGCGATCGCGCTCACCGGCATCGTGCTCACCCCCTGGGTGGTCACCCAGGTCCACATCGACCGCGGTGGCTCGACCCTGCCGTCGATCTGGACCGCAGGCTCGGTGCTCGCCTACGCCCTCAAGGGCGGCTGGCGCTGGGCCGCGTTCGCCTCCACGCCGGTCGCCGCCGCCAACCTGGTCGAACGCGGCCACCCGGCGCGCGACACCGTCCACAACGTGATCCTGGTCTGGGTCGCGTCCATCGCCATCGGGTACGTCGTCGAGGTGGCCCGCGCCTCCGAGCGCACCCTGGCCCGCGCCCTTGAGATCGAGGCGGCCACCCGGGAGCGGGAGCGGCTCGCCCGGGACATCCACGACGGCGTGCTCCAGGTGCTGGCCATGGTGCAGCGGCGCGGCACGGTCCTCGGCGGCGAGGCGGCCGAACTGGGACGGATGGCGGGGGAACAGGAGGTGGCGCTGCGCACCCTGGTCTCCGGCGGTCTGGTGCCGCTGTCGAGGGTCTCGGAGGACGAGGCCGAGGGCGCGGTCGTGCGCCTCGTGGAGGAGCCGGACGCCACCGGGTCCGTCGACCTGCGCGCGCTGCTCGCGCCGTACGCCGGGGCCCTGGTGAGTCTGGCCGAGCCCGGCGCGCCGGTGGAGCTGCCGGCGGGTGCCGCCCGCGAGCTGGCGGCCGCAGTCGGTGCCGCGCTGGACAATGTGCGCGCGCACGCGGGCGACCGGGCGCGGGCCTGGATCCTGGTCGAGGACGAGCCCGACGAGATCGTGGTGACCGTACGGGACGACGGCCCCGGCATCCCGGAGGGGCGGCTCGCCCAGGCCGAGGGGGAGGGGCGGCTCGGTGTGGCCCAGTCGATCCGCGGGCGGCTGCGCGACCTCGGCGGCGGTGCCGAGCTGTTCTCGGTTCCCGGGCAGGGCACGGAAGTCGAGCTGAAAGTACCGAAGGACTCCCTGGGGAAGGCGGAGCGGCGATGAGCATCAGGGTCATGGTGGTCGACGACCACCCCATGTGGCGCGACGCGGTCGCCCGGGATCTGGCGGAGTCCGGTCTCGAGGTGGTCGCCACCGCGGGGGACGGCGAGCAGGCGGTGCGCCGGGCCAAGGCGGCCGCACCCGACGTGCTCGTCCTGGACCTCAACCTGCCCGCCAAGCCAGGCGTCCAGGTCTGCAAGGAACTCGTCGGCCACAACCCGGCGTTGCGCGTGCTGGTGCTCTCGGCGAGCGGGGAGCACGCCGACGTCCTGGAGGCGGTGAAGTCCGGCGCGACCGGCTACCTCCTGAAGTCGGCCTCGACGGAGGAACTGCTGGACGCGGTCCGCCGTACCGCCGTCGGCGACCCGGTGTTCACACCGGGCCTCGCCGGTCTGGTGCTCGGTGAGTACCGCCGGCTGGCCTCCGAGCCGGCGCCGGCCGCGGGCGCCGGCGGCCCCGACGCGCCCCGGCTGACCGACCGCGAGACCGAGGTGCTGCGACTGGTCGCCAAGGGCCTGAGCTACAAGCAGATCGCCGAACGCCTGGTCATCTCGCACCGCACGGTCCAGAACCACGTCCAGAACACCCTCGGCAAGCTCCAGTTGCACAACAGGGTGGAGCTGGTCCGGTACGCCATAGAGCGGGGTCTCGACGACGGTCCGGAAGGCGGCTGATCTGATCTTCGCGGCCGGGACGTAAACCAACCGCCCGACAATTCACCGGAATTGCCCTTCCGCGCCCATCCCTGTGTGAGCTGTATCACCATTAGCGTGATTCCGACCAGGCAACCGCGGCGAAGGGACATTTCCATGCGGGTCGGAGTACTGACCGGAGGCGGCGACTGCCCCGGGCTCAACGCCGTCATCCGGGGCATCGTCCGCAAGGGCGTGCAGGAGTACGGCTATGACTTCGTCGGCTTCCGGGACGGCTGGCGCGGACCCCTCGAAGGCGACACCATCCGTCTCGACATCCCCGCCGTGCGCGGCATCCTGCCCCGCGGCGGCACCATCCTCGGCTCCTCGCGGACCAACCCGCTGAAGCAGCAGGACGGCATCCGGCGCATCAAGGACAACCTCGCCAAGCAGGAGGTCGAGGCGCTCGTCGCGATCGGCGGCGAGGACACCCTGGGCGTGGCCGCCCGGCTCACCGACGAGTACGGCGTGCCCGTCGTCGGCGTACCGAAGACCATCGACAACGACCTGTCCGCCACCGACTACACCTTCGGCTTCGACACCGCGGTCGGCATCGCCACCGAGGCCATCGACCGGCTGCACACCACCGCCGAGTCGCACATGCGGGTCCTGGTCTGCGAGGTGATGGGCCGGCACGCCGGCTGGATCGCCCTGCACTCCGGGCTGGCCGGCGGCGCCAACGTCATCCTCATCCCCGAACAGCGCTTCGACGTCGACCAGGTGTGCGCCTGGATCACCTCCCGCTTCAAGGCCTCGTACGCCCCGATCGTGGTCGTCGCCGAGGGCGCCATGCCCAAGGACGGCGACATGGTGCTCAAGGACGAGTCGCTGGACTCCTTCGGCCACGTCCGGCTCTCCGGGGTCGGCGAGTGGCTGGCCAAGCAGATCGAGAAGCGCACCGGCAAGGAGGCCCGCACCACCGTCCTCGGGCACATCCAGCGCGGCGGCACGCCCAGCGCCTTCGACCGCTGGCTGGCCACCCGCTTCGGTCTGCACGCCATCGACGCGGTGCGCGACGGGGACTTCGGCAAGATGGTCGCGCTGCGCGGCACGGACATCGTGCGGGTGCCGATCGCGGAGGCCACGGCAAGGCTGAAGACCGTCGACCCGAAGCTGTACGAAGAGGCCGGGGTGTTCTTCGGCTGATTCCGGGAGACCGCGTCCGGGCGGGTCCGCGCCCCGAAAGGGCCGGACCCGCCCGGAACGGCGTCCCGGACTAGCGGGCCGGCCGCCCTTCGGGGAACGTGCCGGCGCCGCGCACCTGGCCGATCAGCTCCCGCACGACGGCGGCGCCGTTCAGGGAGAGCACCGACTCCGGGTGGAACTGCACCCCGGCGAACCCCGGCCCCCGCACGGCGTGCACCTCGTCGTTGGCCGCCCGGCTCACCTCCACGCCGTGCGCCGCCAGCTCCCGTGCCGCGTCCTCGTCGCAGCGGGCCACGAAGCTGTTGTAGAAGCCGACCGTCTCCGGCCGCCCGAACAGGTCCACGGTCGTCTGCGCCCCCTGGTACGGCACCTCCTTGCGGACGATGTCCAGGCCCAGCTCGGCCGCGATCAGCTCGTGCCCCAGGCAGACGCCCAGCACCCCGTGCCGGTGCTCGCGCAGCACGGTCGCCGCGAGCTCCCGCAGGAACCGCATCTTCGGATCGTCCAGGTCGGACGGGTCACCGGGCCCCGGGCCGAGCAGCACCGGCCCCTCGTGGGCGAGCACCGCCCCCCGCAGCCCCGGCTCGTCGTAGCGGCGGACGGTCACGTCGAGCCCGGCGGCCCGCAGCACGTGCGCGAGCATCGCCGTGAACGTGTCCTCGCCGTCCACCACCAGCGCGTGCCCGGACAGTTCCCCGGTCCGCTCCTGCATCCGCAGCCAGAACGGCGCCAGCGCGGCCCGCCGCCCGTCCAGTGCGGCCCGCACGCGGGGGTCGTCGGCGAGCCGGGACCGGGTCCCCTCGGCACGCGGCCGGGCCGGCCGTACCCCGAGGGCCGCCAGGACGCCCGCCGCCTTCGCGTGCGTCTCCGCGACCTCGCCCGCCGGGTCCGAGCCGCGCACCAGGGTGGCGCCGACCGGGACGCGCAGTGCGCCGTCCGCGCCGATGTCCGCCGTGCGGATCAGGATGGGGGAGTCCAGGGTCTGGGCGCCGCCGGAGTCCCGGCCCAGCAGGGCCAGTGCCCCCGCGTAGTAGCCGCGCCCTACCCCGTCCGGCCCGAGCGGCTCGTGGCGTTCGATCACCCGGCAGGCGTTCTGCACCGGCGAGCCCGTGACGGTCGCCGCGAACATGGTCTCCTTCAGCACCTCCCGCACGTCCAGCGAGGACCGGCCGCGCAGCTCGTACTCGGTGTGCGCGAGGTGGGCCATCTCCTTGAGCCGGGGCCCGACCACCACGCCCCCCATGTCGCCCACCGTGCACATCATCTTGAGCTCCTCGTCGACGACCATCGACAGCTCCTCGATCTCCTTGCCGTCGGCGAGGAAGCCGAGCAGGTGCTCCGGGGTGGGGCCCTCGGCCGGATAGCGGTACGTCCCGCTGATCGGGTTCATGACCACGGTGCCGCCGGACATCCGGACGTGCACCTCGGGACTGGCGCCGACCAGGGTCCGTTCCCCGGTGTGCACCACGAACGTCCAGTACGCGCCCCGCTCGCCTTCCAGGAGCCGCCTGAACAGCGCGAGCGCGTCGGGCCGGCCGAAGCCCGCGATCCGTCCCCGGTACGTCCGCCGGATCACGAAGTTGGCGCCCTCGCCGCGGCCGATCTCCTCGCGCAGCACCCGGCCGACGATCTCCGCGTACTCCTCGTCGTCGACGTCGAAGCCCCCGTCCTCGACCCGCACCGCGTGCGCGGGCAGCTGGGCCAGGGCGTCCGCCAGCGGCAGGGTGTGGGTCTCCTCGGGGGTGAGGACCAGCAGGGGCGTGCCGTCGTCGCGGACGTCGAAGCCGCGCTCGTGGATCTGGCGGAAGGGGATCAGGGCGAGCCCCTCCTCGGGCAGGTCCGCCAGCCGGTCGCGGGCGGTGACCGGGCCGAGCAGCACCTCCACCGTGCTCTCGTCGTGGCCGGGGGTACGGCGCCGGAGCAGGGCGAACGGGCGGTCGTCGTGGAGCAGCTGGGTCAGGTCCATGGGTCCTCTGCGATCCCTTGCAGGTGGGAGTGGGTGTGGGAGTGAGAGAGGAGCGGCCCCGGAAACGCCGAAGGCCGCCCCTCGGGCGGCCTTCGCGAAGTCTTGCGTACGCGCAGTCAGTGGGCCGCCGGAGAAGCGGTCCACCACCAGTTCTGGTTCGAAAGCGCGAACATGTCCAAAACCCTACCCCACCCCACCCTCCGTCCACAGGGCAATCACTCCGTCTCACCAGTCGAGCCGGGGAAAAATCAGGCGACACGACCCCGTAATGTTTAGGGGGTGACCGTGAACGCTAAGACCAGCGCGAGCGCTGGCAACACCTGGCGAGACCTGCCCGCGGCGCAGCAGCCCGAGTACCCCGACCCCGAGGCTCTGCGCACAGTCGTCGCGGAGCTGGAGTCGTATCCGCCGCTCGTCTTCGCGGGCGAGTGCGACCAGCTGCGCGCCCGGATGGCGGCCGTCGCCGAGGGAGAGGCGTTCCTCCTCCAGGGCGGCGACTGCGCCGAGGCCTTCGACGCGGTCTCGGCCGACCAGATCCGCAGCAAGCTCAAGACCCTGCTCCAGATGGGCGCCGTGCTGACGTACGCCGCGTCGGTGCCCGTGGTGAAGGTGGGCCGGATCGCCGGCCAGTACTCCAAGCCGCGCTCCAAGCCGACCGAGACCCGGGACGGGGTGACGCTGCCGACCTACCGGGGCGACTCGGTCAACGGTTTCGCCTTCGACGAGGCCTCCCGCGTCCCGGACCCCGAGCGGCTGAAGCGGATGTACAACGCGTCCGCCTCCACGCTGAACCTGGTGCGTGCCTTCACCACCGGCGGTTACGCGGACCTGCGCCAGGTGCACGCCTGGAACCAGGACTTCGTGAAGTCCTCCCCGTCGGGCCAGCGCTACGAGCAGCTCGCCCGCGAGATCGACAACGCGCTGAACTTCATGCGGGCCTGCGGCGCGGAGCCCGAGGAGTTCAAGACGGTCGAGTTCTTCTCCTCGCACGAGGCGCTGCTGCTGGACTACGAGTCCGCCCTGACCAGGGTCGACTCCCGCACCGGCAAGCTGTACGACGTCTCGGCGCACATGGTGTGGATCGGTGAGCGCACCCGGCAGCTGGACGGGGCGCACATCGAGTTCGCCGCGAGGATCCGCAACCCGATCGGCCTCAAGCTCGGCCCGACGACCACGGCCGAGGACGCGCTGAGGTACATCGACCGCCTCGACCCGGACCGCGAGCCGGGGCGGCTGACCTTCGTCGTCCGGATGGGCGCCGACAAGGTCCGCGACAAGCTCCCCGAGCTGGTCGAGAAGGTCACCGCCTCGGGCGCCACCGTGGCCTGGGTGACCGATCCGATGCACGGCAACACCTTCGAGGCGGCCTCGGGCCACAAGACCCGCCGCTTCGACGACGTGCTCGACGAGGTCAAGGGCTTCTTCGAGGTCCACAAGGCGCTCGGCACCCATCCGGGTGGCATCCATGTCGAGCTCACCGGCGACGACGTCACTGAGTGCGTGGGCGGCGGCGACGAGATCTTCGTCGACGACCTGCACCAGCGCTACGAGACGGCCTGCGACCCGCGGCTGAACCGCAGCCAGTCCCTGGACCTGGCGTTCCTGGTCGCGGAGATGTACCGGGACCAGTGACGGCTCCGCCGGTCGCGACGTGCTGATGTGGGGCGCGGATCACATACGATCCGCGCCCCACCGCACTTTTCCACTCCGCGGGTGACGGGTAAGGTTAGGTTTGCCTCACCGACCATTCGGGGCGGCGCCACTGATCGATCCCGGCGGGAGGTGAATCCGCGTGTACGTCTGCAGCTGTTTCGGAGTGACCGAGGCGCAGGTCAAGCGGCATGCGGAGGACGGGGCCTGCACCCCCCGCCAGATAGCGTCCGCCTGCAAGGCGGGGACGGACTGCGGTTCGTGCGTCCGCCGGATCCAGGCCATCCTCGGCCGGGGCGCCTGCCCCCGCCGCGAGCTGGCCGACCAGGGCCGCCCGGTGCTCGCCGGGGTCGACCCGCTGGACGAGGCGGCCTAGTTCCGGCTCAGCTGCTCTCGGGCTGGTTGATGATCTGCGCGATGTAGAGCGCCTCGCCGAGCTTCTCCACCAGGTCCAGCTGGGTGTCGAGGTAGTCGATGTGGTGCTCCTCGTCCTCCAGGATGGACTCGAAGATGTTCGCGGACGTGATGTCGCCCTTCTCGCGCATCACCTTGATCCCGCGCTTGAGGCGGTCGATCGCCTCCACCTCGACCTGCTTGTCCGCCTCGAACATCTCCTTGACGGTCTGTCCCACCCGCACGTGGAAGAGCCGCTGGTAGTTGGGCAGCCCCTCCAGGAACAGGATCCGGTCGGTGAGCACCTCGGCGTGCTTCATCTCGTCGAACGACTCGTGCCGGGTGTACTTCGCGAGCTTGTACCAGCCGAAGTTCTCCTGCATCTTCGCGTGCAGGAAGTACTGGTTGATCGCGGTGAGCTCACCCGTGAGCTGCTCGTTGAGGAATTCGATGACCTCGGGGTCGCCCTGCATCGCAGAGGCTCCTTCCGCGTGGGGTGCGTGGGGACGCGCTGGGTGTGTGCGGCGCATGATTGCACCGGCACAGAAGATCGTCCAGTAAGTGATGACTTAGTGAGTAAGTCCAGGTTCTGTGCCAGTTGACCGATTTGATGATCTGTGAGGGTTCTGCCTGGTCGGATGCACCGCTCCCGGTCTGTCAGGATGGAAGGCATGGGTCATCCGGTGGAACGCGCGTCGAGAGAAGCCGCGGGGGCCGGGCTTCCGCCGGGACAGCGACTCCAGCGCGGCTGGCCGGTCACCCACTACGGGCCGGTGCCCAAGTTCCGTCCCGAGCGCTGGGAGTTCAGGGTTTTCGGCGCCACCGCCGACGCGGGCCCGTACACCTGGAACCACGAGCAGTTCACGGCGCTGCCGTACGCCACCGTGGTCGCCGATCTGCACTGCGTGACGAAGTTCAGCATGCTGGGCGCCGAGTGGGGCGGGATCCCGGCGCGGACCGTCCTGGAACTCGCTCCGCCCGCTCCCGACGTCACCCATGTGATGGTGTGGGCGGAGTACGGCTTCAGCTCCAACCTGCGCCTCGCGGACTTCGCCGGTGACCGCACGGTCTTCGCCACCCACAAGGACGGCGAACTCCTCACCGCCGAGCACGGCTTCCCGGTGCGCCTGGTCGTCCCCCAGCTGTACGCCTGGAAGGGCCCCAAGTGGGTCCGCGGCATCGAGTACATGACCGCCGACCGCCGCGGCTTCTGGGAGGAGCGCGGCTACCACAACCTCGGCGACCCCTGGAAGGAGCAGCGCTACTCCTACCAGGAGGGGCCGGGGGACGGTCCGGAGATCTGAGGTCCCGGCGGCGATGTCAGTGGTGGTACCGGTGCACCACCGCGTGCCCCCTGCCCCGGCCGATCGTCCACTTGTTGACCGGGGTCGTCACGACGAACGCGATCACCAGGGACACGGTCAGCGAGACCCAGAACAGCGCGTCGGCCAGCTGGGCGTCCATCGCGGCCGGCCAGACCAGGATCGTGCCGTTGTCGATCAGCTCCATCACGGCGATCGACAGAGTGTCCGCGGCCAGCGCCACCCGCAGCGCGGTGCGCAGGTCGACGCCCGCCCTCAGCACCCCGCGCATGGTGAGTGAGTAGCCGAAGAAGAACGCCAGCACGATCGCCAGCAGGGTGGTCGGCAGATTCCCCCAGCCGAAGGCCGTGCCGATCACCATGCCCAGCACCTCGCCGACGGCGCAGCCGGTGAGGCAGTGCAGGGTCGCCTGGACGGCCGCCGCCCAGGAGGCGCCGGCGGGACCGTGCGTGCCGTGCGCGCCATGCGCTTCGTCGTGCTCGTGAAGGGTGTGGTCGTGAAGGGTGGTGTCGTGGTCCATGGCTGATCCCCGATGTCAGGTGCGGATCCCTCGTGAGTCCTCTCGAGGCCTGAAAATATATAACCCCCTGGGGTATTCCCGTGAAGGGTTCGGGCTCGTTCCGGTAACGGACGGCACATTCCGTGCCCAGAGCGCTACGCTGAGATCCTTGCCTGGGGGGAGACACACCGGGCAAACACGGATCCGAGGGGGCCTTGGGGTTCCGCTTGTGATCCGGTTCGGGGGGCGAGCGGTCGGGGGACGACGGTGGGGCTGTTCGGAGAGCGGCATACCTTTATGGGCGGGCTCGGTCCGGGGGACCGGGAGGCACTGGCCGGACTCGGCACCCGGCACGAGTACCCGCCGTACGACACGGTCGTCGCGGAAGGCGACCGGACCACGTTCGCGGTGGTCCTGCTCAGCGGCTGGTGCACGGTGTGGACACCCACCGAACGCGGCGGCCGGCTGATCCTGGCGCTCAGACGGGCCGGCGAGGTCGTCGGCGACATGGCGGCGCTGGACGGCCGTCCGCGCAGCGCCTCGGTGAGCACCCTGGGCCCGGTCACCGGCCTGGTCGTACCCGGCGAGCGGTTACGGCGGTTCCTGGCCGCCCGGCCGCGGGCCAACGCGCTGATGACCATCCAGCTCACCGAGCGGCTGCGCAGCGCGGACCACGAACGCCGGGCCCTGGCCTCGATGACCGTGCTGCAGCGGCTCGCCGAGCGCCTCGTCGAACTCGCCGACCGCACCGGCCGGCTGGAGAACGAGGCCGTGACCATCCGGCTTCCCCTGGCCCAGCACGAACTGGCCGCCTCCGTGGGTTCCACCCGTGAGGCCGTCGCCAAGGCCCTGCGCCTGTTACGCGAACAGGGCCTGGTCCGTACCGGCCCCGGCACCCTGGCCGTCGCCGACCTGGACCCGCTCCGCCTGCTCGCCGCCGGACAACCACACGGCACGGAGACCTGACAACCACCGAGTCCCGCGCTGTGTAAACGGCTACAGCGGTGACCGGCCGGCTCCGCGAGCATCGCACCGGAGGCGCCGGTGCCCCGGCGGGACGGCAGGGAGGAGAAAACGATGGAGGGGGAAGCCGCCTACGGCTTCATCGTCAATGTGGACGCACAGGGCTCGGGCCTGCTGTCCGACACCGAGAAACCCGACATGCGGCGCAGACTCTACGACGTCACGGGCACCGCCTTCGAACAGGCCGGCATCCGCCCGCCGCGCCTCTACCAGGAGGACCGCGGCGACGGCATCCTCGGCGTACTGGCACCCGACGTACCGCCCGTCCGGGTCCTCGGGGAATGGGTGGAGCACCTCCACCAGAACCTGCGGGAGAGCAACCGGCACCTCAGGAAACCGCTGCGGCTGCGCGTGGGCCTGCACATCGGCCGGGTCACGGCCGACCTGCACGGCCGCTCCGGACGCGCCGTCGACCTCGCCTGCCGGCTGGCCGACTGCGGTGTGGCGAAGGCGATCCTCAAGGCCGCGGACGGCGCACCCCTGGTGGTGGCGGCCTCCGACCGGGTGCACGAGGACTTCATCGTGCCCGGCGGGCGCTGGGTGGATCCCGAGCACTACCGGCGGCACGACGTGGAGCTCAAGGAGGGCCGTACCACCGCCTGGTTCATGGTCCCCGGACGGTCCCAGCCGCCTGAGCCGCCCGAGGAGCGGGGACCGGACGCGGCCGACGGGCCGGACGGCCGGCAGGGGCCGCCGCAGGGCGACCCGCCCCGGACTCCGGCACCCAAGAACGCCGGAAGCGGCGTCGTCCAGAACATCAACCAGCACGGCACCGGCCGGATCGTCGTCGGCGGCACCATCGACACCATCAACTTCTCCGACGGCGGTGACCGGTGAACGCGCAGAACCCCCCGCCGCCCCAGGCCGGCCCGAAACCGCAGCAGCCGCAGCCGAAGGCCGAGCCGGACAGGCCGTCAGGCGCCGACTCCGGCGGCGCTTCCGAGGCGGAGAAGTCCGACGTCATCGGCGGCTCCGGCGCCAATCCGCTCGGCGAGGAGGCGCTGCCCGGCGCCGCGGCCGCCGCCTCCCGGATCTACCGCTCCGCCGTGAACCAGCACGGATCCGGCACCCTGATCAGCTCCGGTTCCGTCGGCACCATGAACTTCTACGCTCGGCAGACGCAGACCGCCGAACGCCTGCTCGCCGGTCCGCTCCCGGAGGACGAACTGCGCCGACTGCGCCGGGTCTTCCAGGAACCGGAGGACTACGGCGACTACCGCGAGCAACTGCGCGGCGGCCGCCTCCTGGTGCTGTACGGCCAGCCCGGCACCGGCCGCGCCTACACAGCCCTGTCCCTGCTCGACGACCTCACCCGGGGCCAGGTCTCCCGCCTCGACCCGCGCACCGACCTGGACCGGCTGGACGACGACCAGATCCACGGCGGCCACGGCTACGCCCTGGAACCCAGCACCGGCGGACTGCCGGACGAGACCGGCCTCGACCGGCTCTGCGAACTGCTCGGCAGGAAGCAGGCGTACGCGGTCCTGCTGGCCACCCCCGAACCCGGTGACGTCCAGTCCCACGGCGGCCGTTACTACCGTGCGCACGCCCCGGCCGCCCAGACCGCCGTACTCGAAGGGCATCTCGGCCTCGAACTGGAGGCTTCGGGACCCGAGTTGTACGAGCGGGCCCGGGCGACCGCCCTCGACCCGGACGTCCTGGAGGCGCGCGGACTCGACGAGTTGCGGCCGGCGGAGGCGGCCCGCTTCGCGCGGCTCCTCGCCCGGCACACCAGGGACGAACTCACCCACGACGGGCTCCTCGCCGAGTGCCGGAGGTTCGCCGAGAGCCAGGCCGCCGAATGGTTCGCCGGCGGGATCCGCTCCGAGACCCCCGAGCGGCTGCGGGACGCGGCCTACCGGATCGCCGTGGCCGTACTGGAGGGAGCCTCCCTGAGCGCCGTCGCCGAGGCCGCCGAGGTGCTCGCCTGGGAACTTGCCGTCACCGTCGACCCCGAGGCCACCCCCGGCCGGCCCCTGTTCAGCGACGGCGTCGACGCCCGGCTGGTCTCCGCCCGTGCGGTGGCCGCACTCGGCACCGAGGAGGTCGGCACCGAGGAAGTGCCGGTCCGCACCGTGCGGTTCGGCGGCGAGGCCCTCGCCCCGGCCGTTCTCGGCCATCTCTGGCAGCACCGGCACAACGCGCGCGGACCCGTGCTGCGCTGGCTGGCCGGACTCTGCGAGGACACCCGGCCGCAGGTCTGGGTACGGGCCGCCGTCGCCGCCGGACAGCTGTGCCGCCTGGACCTCTCGCACACCGTGCACGAACTGGTCCAGCCCATGGCCCGGTCCGAGCGGGCCGGCCGCCGGCTGTTCGCCGCGACCGTGCTCGACGTCGCCGCGCGCTCGCCGGAGGTCGGCACCGCCGTCCGCGCGCTGGCCGCCTCCTGGGCCCGGTACGGCGACGAGCAACTGCGCTGGACCGCCGGGGCCGTGCTCGGCCGGGGCCGGGCCACGGACACCGTCCGCGAGTCGCTCGACCTGCTCGGCGGGATCGGCGTGTGGGACGAGGGCACCCTGCGGGCCGCCGCGGCCGTCCAGGTCGCCCACTTCGCCGGCGCCCACCCCGAGGCCCCGACCCTGCGCCGGATCCGCGTCTGGCTCTCCGACGAACGCCGGCCCCAGCAGGACCTCGGCCTGCAGAGCACGGTCTACCTCGCCGGCATCCGCGTCGTCGACCTCTGGAACCAGCACGAGGACCTGGAGGGTTACGGCGACTGGCCGCTGATGCTGGCCCTGGCCGACGTCCGGCCCGCCTTCGCCGCCGAACTCGCCGGACTCCTGTGGACCGCGCTGCAGACCCCACGGTCGTACGAGGCGGCGATCGAGACCGTCTCCGACTGGCTGCGCGACTCCTCCGACCAGCCCTGGGCAGACCGCATGGAGCGGTTCCTGCCGCTTCTCGTGCACACCCACGACGACCGCAGCCGGCTGCTCGGCCTGATCAAGGAACTGACCGAAGACCCCGA
The DNA here is from genome assembly GCF_055567595.1 of Streptomyces sp. NPDC026515. Lineage (NCBI taxonomy): Bacteria > Bacillati > Actinomycetota > Actinomycetes > Kitasatosporales > Streptomycetaceae > Streptomyces > Streptomyces sp. NPDC026515. Next base: position 395,221 of record NZ_JBVHQD010000007.1, on the reverse strand, counting down.
CCAACCACTGAACGACCAGCAGGTCCGCCGCCTGTGGGGCGCGGTCCAGGGAGCGAGTACACCATGAGCCACAACCAGTGGGGGCAGCCGTGGCCGCCCCAGGACGAGGAGTTCGTCCTTCCGCACGACCTCAGAGGGCCCTTCGTCCGCGAGTTCGCCCCGCAGACCACCTACCGGCACCGCAACAGCCAGGTCGCCTCGGTGCTCTACTACAAGAACGGCGGGCACAGCGTCATCACCGTCCGCGGCGCCGAGCACTACAACAAGCCGCTGATGGGCAAGCCCACCTCGGTGTGCTGGATCGCCCGCGGCCAGCACCAGGTCTCCTTCCAGCTGGAGCTGCCCACCTACGGCGACCGCTCCCGGTTCCGGGCGGGCGCGGACGTCAACTGGGAGGTGCACGACTTCTACCTGGCCGCCGAGAAGCGGGTGGTCGACGTGGAGCGGATGCTGCGTCCCTCGTTGGAGGCCCGGCTGCGCGGCCTCAGCCGCCGGCACAGCCTGGACTCCGCCCAGCAGGTCGACGAGGCGATCCAGGACGAGCTGGCCAGCGGCCGGTGGAGCGACTTCGGGGCCGATCTCGGCCTCGCCACCCAGGTGTTCGTACGGATCGACCTCGGCCAGGCGGCCGCCGACCACCAGGCGCAGATGGTCGCGGTGGAGAAGGGCGGCGTGGTCCAGGAGGCCATCGACAACGTCAACAAGGCGCGGATCGCCGCCAACATGGACGACGCGCAGAAGCTGATCACGGCCGGTGAGACCGTCCAGTACGCCCACATGCTCGCCTCGGACCCGAGCCGGGCGCACGAGATCCTCGGCGTGCTCCAGCAGCAGGCCCGCGAACAGCGCCAGGGCGCCCTGGACTACCTGACCAACCTGATCAACCAGGGCGTGGTGCAGCGCCACCAGATCGACGACCAGGTCCAGGCACTCATCGACTTCAGCCGTACGGTCTCCACCGGCGCCTTCCCCAACGGCCTGCCCCAGGCCCCGACCTCGCTGCCGATGCCGCCGGTCCCGCCCGCCCCGCCGCTGCTCCCGGCCGACGCGCCCCCGCCGATCCCGCCCGCCCCGCCGGTGCCGCCGATGGACACCATCCCCGGAGAGGGCACGGGGGTGGAGGACGACTCCAGCCCCGAGGCGCGCCGATGACAGCGGGCGATCCCGGCGCCGACGCGGCCGCGCACTACGTCGCCGAACGGCTGCTGCTGACCGTGCGCGAGGACCTGGGCAGGGCGGACGTGAAGGCGTCCGTCCTGCTGTCCGGAGCAGTGGCGGTACCCGCCCTGGTCCTCGGGCGCGGGATGCCCGCCGGCGTCTCCGGGCCCGCCGCGGTGTTCGTCGCGGCGGGCGCGGCACTGTGGGCGGCGGGCACCCTGCTGCTGCTCGCGGTGATCGTGCCCCGTACCCGTACGGTCCGTTCGGCACCGGGCCCGACCTTCTACGCCGACGGGCTCGCCGTCACCGACCGGGAGGCGCTGCGCCGCGCCGCCGCCGAGGCCGGGGCGGACCGGGTGGGCTGGCTGCTCACCCAGTTCCAGGACGTCAGTGTCATCCTCTCGGCGAAGTACCGCTGGCTGCGCCGGTCGATGGCGCTGCTCGGGGCGGGGCTGCTGCTGGCGGGGGCGCCCCTGGCGGTCGGCTGACCGGAGGCGGTCAGCCGTCGCGCAGCCGCTTGAGGCGCTCGACGTCCGCCGCGTGCCCCTCCTTGCCGCCGGGCGTCTCGATGATCAGCGGTACGCCTTCGGTCGCCGGGTGGGTCATCAGCGCACGGAACGGATCCGCGCCGATGTGCCCGGCGCCGATGTTCTCGTGCCGGTCCTTGTGCGCCCCGACGACGTCCTTGGAGTCGTTGGCGTGGATCAGCTTCAGCCGCCCCTCGCCGACCGTCTTCACCAGCAGGTCCAGGGTCTGGTGCATCCCGCTCGGCCCGGTCAGGTCGTGCCCGGCGGCGAACACGTGACAGGTGTCCAGGCACACGCCGAGCTTGGGATGGGCGTCGAGCGCCTCGAAGTACGGCCCGAAGTCCCAGGTCCGCGAGCAGAGCGAGGCGCCCTGTCCGGCGGTGGACTCCAGCAGCAGGAACGGGTCGTCGTCACGGGTCAGCTCGTCCAGGAGCGGCAGCAGATACGCCCGTACCTGCTTCAGCGCCACCTCCCGGGACCGTCCGCCGGTCGCGCTCCCGGTGTGCACCACCACGCCGAGCGCCCCGATCTCCCGCCCGCGCCGCAGCGAGTGCCGCAGCGACTCCACCGACTTCTCCGCCGTCGCCTCGGTGTGCGAGCCGAAGTTGATCAGGTACGGGGCGTGCACGTACGCCGGGACCGACTCCTGCGCGCAGGCCGCGCGGAACGCCTCGTCCTGCCGCGGGCTGCCCGCCGGGGTGGCCCAGCCGCGCGGGTTGGCGACGAAGACCTGCACGGCCTCGGCCTTCAGTTCGCGGGCGTAGGACAGCCCCACGGAGTGCAGGCCGCCGGCCACCGGGACGTGACCGCCGACGGGGTTGCGGGACGGGCCGGAGGGAGCGGGCGGGTGGGTCTTCACCCGTCAAGGGTGTCACGCCGCGGGCCGGCCGCGGTCACCGGACGGTGATGGTGATCGTCGACCCCTTGGGCGCCTGTTCCCCGGCGTCCACCGACTGCCGCTTGACGGTGTCGCCGAACAGTCCCAGCAGCCCGCGGTCCTCCTTGACCTGGAAGCCGGACTGCTTCAGCAGCTTCGTCGCGTCGTCGACCGTGGCCCCGACCACGTCCGGCACCTCGACCATCTCCGGGCCCTTGGACAGCGTCAGCGTCACCGTGTCGCCCTCGGCGGCCCGCGCGTCGCCCGCCGGGGTCTGCCGGGCCACCTGCCCCTGGTCGTACTCGGAGGTGACCTCGGTGGCCGACACGGTCACCTTCAGCCCGGCCTCCTGAAGCTCCTGCCGGGCCTCGTCCAGGTCCTCACCGGTGACATCGGGGACGTCGACCGGCGAACCCTTGCTGACGACGAGCGCGATCGCCGTCCCCGCGTGCCGCTCGCTGCCGGCGCCCGGATCGGTGGAGATGACCGACCCCCTGGGCACGTCGTCGCTGAACTCCCGCGTCACCATGCCCGGTTCGAGTCCTTCGGCCTTCAGCAGCGCCCTGGCCCGGGCCTGCGTGCGGCCCTGTGTCTCGGGCACCTTCACCGTCTCCGGGCCGTCCGAGATGGTCAGGGTCACCGCGTCGTTGCTGCGGATGCGCCGGCCGGCCGCGGGGTCGGTGCTGATCACCGTGCCCCGCTTCACGGTGTCGCTGTAGGCGTGCTCGACGTTCTTGACGTCGAGCCCGGCCTCCTTCAGCCGCGTGGTGGCCTGTTCCTCGGTCTTCGACAGCAGCGGCGGGACCTTGGTGAACTGCCCGGAGTTGATGTACCAGATCCCGGTGCCGGCGCCGAAGAGGACCAGGACGGCGACGACGAGCGTCACCAGGCCGCGCCGGGATCCGCGGCGGGCGCCGTGCCGGCGCTCCGGCAGCGGCGGCGTCTCGAACCGGCTGGTCGTCAGGACCTGGCCGTCCGGTTCGTTGACGGGCAGCGGCCGGGGCACGGTCAGCGACCGTGGGATGACGCTCGTCCGGTCCTCGGCTATGTCGTGTCCCTCGGTGAGCGCCTGCGGCGGCACGGCGTCCAGCTGCTCGTCGCCAAGGGCGGCCCGCGCCTGACGGACCAGGGCCAGCAGCGCGACGGCGTCGTACGGCCGGGCCCCGGGATCACGGGCGGTGCCGTGGGCGACCAGCACGTCCAGCTCGTGGGCCAGCCCCGGCACGACGGCGGACGGCGCCGGCACGTCCTCGTGGAGATGCTTGTAGAGGATCACCGCGGGCGAGTCCGAGTCGTGCGGCTTCTCCCCGGTGAGCATCTCGTAGAGCACCACACCGCACGCGTAGACGTCGACGCGGGGATCGGCGACCCCGTTCTCGACCTGCTCGGGCGCCAGGTACGCCACGGTCCCGAGCACGGCGCCAGTGGTGTTCGTGACGCTGTTCACGGACCGCACCAGGCCGAAGTCGGCGACCTTGACCCGCCCGTCGTCCCCTATCAGCACGTTCTCGGGCTTCATGTCGCGGTGCACGAAACCGGCGCGGTGCGCGGCGCCCAGCGCGGCCAGCACCGGCTCCAGAATGTCCAGCGCGGCCCGCGGCTGCAGCGCGCCGCGCTCGCGCAGCACGTCACGGAGGGTGCAGCCGGCGATGTACTCCATCGCGAGATACACGTACGGCCCGTCGGTCCCCTGGTCGAAGACCTGGACGACATTGGGATGGGCCAGCCGGGCGACCGACTTGGCCTCCCGGATGAATCTCTCGACGAAGGAACCGTCGGCGGCGAGCGCCGGATGCATCACCTTCAGCGCGAGCACCCGGTCCAGCCGGACGTCCAGGGCCCGGTAGACCGTGGCCATCCCGCCGACGGCGATCCGCGCGTCGACGCGATAACGGCCGTCGAGCACACGCCCGACAAGGGGGTCCTGAAGCGTCGTATCCACCCCGCGAGTGTACGAGCCCCAGCCGAAACCCCCACAGGTGAGACAGATTTCCCCACGGACTACGACACACCTGTGACGCGCCGGGCACGGGCCGGTGGCTCAGAAGGCGGGGCGTTCGGGGTCCAGGACGGCCAGGCCCTCCGCGGGGGACGACGCCTCCGCGAAGTGACGGAACGGGATCCGGCCGGCCAGCCGGGCCAGCCGTCCCGCCTCCACCCCGGCCCGCATGGCGGACGCCATCCGTTCCGGATCCTGTGCCCGGGTCACCGCGGACGCCAGCATCACTCCCGCGCAGCCCAGCTCCATCGCCAGCGCCACGTCGGAGGCCGTACCGGCTCCCGCGTCCAGAATCACCGGCACGCGCGCGTGCTCGACGATCAGCCGGAAGTTGTGCGGGTTGCGGATCCCGAGCCCCGACCCGATCGGCGACCCCAGCGGCATCACCGCGGCGCACCCGACGTCCTCCAGCTTCCGGGCCAGCACCGGATCGTCGTTGGTGTACGGCAGCACCGTGAACCCGTCGTCGACCAGGGCCTCGGCCGCGTCGAGGAGCTCGATCGGGTCGGGCAGCAAGGTCCGCTCGTCGGCGATGACCTCCAGCTTGACCATCGAGGTCCCCAGCGCCTCCCGGGCCAGCCGGGCGGTCAGCACGGCCTCCCCGGCGGTGAAGCAGCCGGCAGTGTTGGGCAGCACCCGGATCCCGAGCCGCTCCAGGACCGACAGCACGGACCCCCGTACCCCCGGATCCACCCGGCGCATCGCGACCGTCGTCAGCTCGGTACCGGACGCGACCAGCGCCCGCTCCAGCACCTCCAGGCTGGGCGCACCCCCGGTCCCCATGATCAGCCGGGACGAGAAGGCGGTACCCCCGAGCAGGAACGGATCGTCGGCCATGGCTCAGCCTCCCTGTACGGCGGTCAGGACTTCCACCCGGTCACCCTCGGCGAGCGCCGTACCCGGCCACTCCCCGCGCGGTACGACGGTCTCGTTGACCGCCGCGGCCACCCCCGACGGCGCGGCCGTCAGGGACTTCACGAGCGTGTCGAGAGCGGTGCCCGGGGTGATCTCCCGGCGCTCCCCGTTGACGGAGATGTTCATGCGGTCTGCTCCAGGAGTGCGCCGGGGACGGGGCCGAAACGCTTCGGCGTGAAGGGACGGACGGCTTCGGGCAGCTCACCGCCGGTCAGCAGCTCCGCCATCACGTCTCCCGTGACCGGCGTGAGCAGCACCCCGTTGCGGTGGTGACCGGTGGCCAGCAGCAGCCCGTCCAGGCGGGTCGGCCCGAGCAGCGGCGCGTTGTCGGGGGAGCCGGGGCGCAGCCCGGCCCGGGTCTCGGTCAGCGGCAGCTCGGTGATGCCGGGCACCAGCTCGTGCGCGTCGCGCAGCAGCTCGTACACGCCCCCCGCGGTGACCGTGGTGTCCCAGCCCAGCTCCTCGCTGGTCGCCCCCACGACCAGCTCGCCGTTCTCCCGGGGCACCAGGTAGAGATGGCCACCGCGCACCACGGCCCGTACGGTCCTGCTGAGGAACGGCGCGTACGCCGCGGGCACGGTCAGCCGCAGCACCTGCCCCTTCACGGGCCGCACCGGCGGCAGCACGTCCTCGGGGACCCCCGCCAGCCGCCCGCTCAGGCTGCCGGCGGCGAGCACCACCCGGTCCGCGGCCAGCAGGTCCCCCGCGCGCGTGACGGCGCCGGTGGCCCGCTCCCGCACCACCTCCAGGCGCTCGGCCCAGTCGCGGTGGAAGACCACCCCGGCCCGCTCGCACGCGGCCACCAGCGCGGCCGCCAGCCGGCGCGGGTCGATCTGGTGGTCGCCGTCGACCCGCAGCCCGCCGCGCACACCCGGCGCGAGCATCGGCTCCAGACGCCGGCACTCCCGCCCGGACAGCCACTCGGAGTCCAGCCCCGACCGCTGCTGGAGGGCGTGCAGCTCGCGCAGGTGCGCCCGGTCGTCGGCGTCCAGCGCGACCGCGAGCGTGCCGCAGCGCCGGTAGCCGAGGTCGTGGCCGGTGAGCTCGGTGAGCTCGGCGGCGAAGTCGGGGTAGCGGCGGGCGGAGGCCAGGTTCAGCCCCAGCAGGGTCTGCTCGCCGTAGTGCAGTTCGGTGACCGCGGCCAGCATCCCCGCCGCGACCTGCGCGGCCCCGCCGCCGGGCTCGGGGTCGGCCACGGCGGTGACGAGCCCGCGCTGCGCGGACCGCCAGGCCGTGACCAGGCCGATGATTCCGCCCCCGATGACGAGGACGTCGGACGTATGTGCGGACATGGGCGTCCAGCCCCTCCCTTCGCCGGCATGACCCGGATCAGGTTCGTACGGTCGGAGGCCGCCAGCCTCCCTCTCAGCCCGGTGCGTCCGGGCTCCCGCGTGTGCTTCCCGGCCACCCTAGCCCGCGCGGCTCCACCCCGGTAGGACGGCCTGCCCGGGTGGTGTGGAACAGGTCACCCAGCACGCCCCCTGACTGACTCTTTGTCAGTTGTCTATCGTTCTTGTCTATGGTGATCAGGTGAGCGAGCAGACGCAGCGACGAGGCACGTCACCGACGCGGCGCGTGGTCGTCGTCGGTGCCGGCATGGCCGGGGTGCAGACCGCCGTGGCCCTGCGCGAACAGGGCTTCACCGGCAGCGTCACCCTGATCGGGGCCGAGCCGCACCAGCCCTACGACCGGCCGCCGCTCTCCAAGGCGGTGCTGCTCGGCAAGGCGGAGGGCTCCGCCTTCGAGGTCGACTTCGAGGCGCTCGGCATCGAGCTGGCGCTGGGCCGCGACGCCCTCGGCGTGCGCCCCGCCGACCGCGAGCTGGACACCGAGGCCGGACCGGTTCCCTACGACGTCCTGGTGCTCGCCACCGGCGCCGAGCCGATCACGCTGCCCGGCACCGAGGGCGTGCCCGGCGTCCATCTGCTGCGCACCCTGGACGACGCCGAGCGGCTGCGGCCCGTGCTCGCCCGGCAGCACGACATCGTGGTGGTCGGCGCGGGCTGGATCGGCGCCGAGTTCGCCACCGCCGCGCGGGAGGCGGGCTGCGCGGTGACCGTCGTGGAGGCCGCCGACCGCCCGCTCGCGGGAGCGCTCCCGGCCGAGGTGGCCGCGCCGATGACCGGCTGGTACGCCGACAGCGGCGCCGAGCTGCGCACGCACGCGCGCGTGGCGCGGGTCGAGCCCGGCGCGGTGGTGCTCGACGACGGCTCGCGGGTGCCCGCGGGTGCCGTCGTGGTCGGCATCGGAGCCCGCCCCGCCACCGCCTGGCTGGCCGGCTCCGGCATCGGCCTGGGCCGGCACGGCGAGGTGCTCGCCGACGACCGGCTGCGCACCGGCGTCCCGGACGTCTACGCGGTCGGCGACTGCGCCTCCTTCCCCTCCGGCCGCTACGGCGAACGCCTGCTGGTCCACCACTGGGACAACGCCCTCCAGGGCCCGCGCACGGTGGCCGCCGGCATCCTCGGCGAGTCGGACGCGGTCTACGACCCGGTGCCGTACTTCTGGTCGGAGCAGTTCGGCCGCTTCGTGCAGTACGCCGGCCACCACGCCGTCGCCGACCGCATGATCTGGCGCGGCGACCCGTCCGGCCCGTCCTGGAGCGTGTGCTGGCTCCGCGAGAACCGCCTGGTCGCTCTGCTGGCGGTGGGCCGCCCGCGCGACCTGGCGCAGGGCCGCCGCCTGATCGAGGCGGGGCGCCGGATGGACGCCGAGGCGTTGTCAGACCCGGCCCGCCCTCTGAAGAACGCGACCGCGGAGTCCCTCTAGAGGCGCTGGGGGGGGAGGAACGGCGCGACAGGCCGCGGCCGAACGGCCACCGATCGCACCCCACCCGCCGAAACGCCTACCCTTGACCCTGTGACCGAGATTGACGCAAAGACCGATGCTCTCGTCCCCGCCTGGCTCACCGTCCCCGACATCGCAGAGATGCTGGACGTCGAGGTGACGCGCGTGCGGCAGCTGGTCAAGGAGGGCCAGCTCATCGCCGTCCGCCGTGGTGAGAACAGGGCACTGCACGTCCCCGCCGCCTTCATCGACGGGGACAAGGTCGTCAAGGGCCTGTCCGGAACCCTGACGCTCCTGCGGGACGACGGCTTCACGGACGAAGAGATGCTGGAGTGGCTCTTCACGCCCGACGAGACCCTGCCCGGCACCCCCGCGCAGGCGCTCAGCGAGAATCGCGGCACGGAGGTGAAGCGCCGCGCCCAGGCGCTCGCCGTCTGAGCCGAGCCGGTACCGACACAACGGGGGACACCGAATGACCGACACCGCCCGCGCCCAGCTGGCCGACGCCCGTCTCTACCTGTGCACGGACGCCCGTAAGGAGCAGGGTGACCTCGCCGGTTTCCTGGACGCGGTCCTGGCGGGCGGTGTCGACATCGTGCAGCTGCGCGACAAGGGCATGGAGGCCGCCGAGGAGCTGGAGCACCTCGCCGTGTTCGCCGACGCCTGCGCCCGGCACGGCAAACTGCTCGCGGTCAACGACCGCGCGGACGTGGCCCACGCGGCCGGCGCCGATGTGCTCCACCTCGGCCAGGGGGACCTGCCGGTCCCGGCCGCCCGGGCGATCCTCGGCCCGGACGTCCTGGTCGGCCGCTCCACGCACGCCGAGTCCGAGGCCGCCGCGGCCGCCGTCCAGGACGGCGTGGACTACTTCTGCACCGGCCCCTGCTGGCCCACTCCCACCAAGCCCGGCCGCCCCGCACCAGGCCTCGACCTGGTGCGGTACACCGCCGCGCTGGGCACCGACCGCCCCTGGTTCGCGATCGGCGGCATCGGCCTGGACAACCTCGACCAGGTGCTGGACGCCGGCGCCCGCCGGGTGGTCGTGGTCCGCGCGCTCACCGCGGCCGACGACCCGGGCGCCGCGGCGGCCGAATTCGCGAAGCGACTGCGGTCGGTCGGCTAGCCGACCGACACGGGCGTCCGGAAACTTGTCCAGTATCCGGACACGGGGCCGACAATCCGGGGTAAATCTCCGGAGTCCGGTTGGGTGACCGTCCGCCCCTGACTAACCTGCGGGTATGGCCCTCGGAACCGCATCCACCAGGACTGACCGCGCACGCACCGTGCGTGACATGCTCGCCTCCGGCAAGACCACGTACTCGTTCGAGTTCTCGGCGCCGAAAACCCCCAAGGGCGAGCGGAACCTGTGGAGCGCGCTCCGGAGGGTCGAGGCGGTTGCCCCCGACTTCGTCTCCGTGACCTACGGCGCCGGCGGCTCCACCCGCGCGGGCACGGTCAAGGAGACCCAGCAGATCGTCGCCGACACCACGCTCACCCCGGTCGCCCACCTCACCGCGGTCGACCACTCCCTGGCCGAACTGCGCAACATCATCGGCCAGTACGCGGACGCCGGGATCCGCAACATGCTCGCCGTGCGCGGCGACCCGCCCGGCGACCCCATGGGGGAGTGGGTGGCGCATCCGCAGGGCCTGACCTACGCGGCCGAACTGGTCCGGCTCATCAAGGAGTCGGGCGACTTCTGCGTGGGCGTCGCCGCCTTCCCGGAGATGCACCCTCGCTCGGGCGACTGGGAAGCCGACGTCCGGCACTTCGTCGACAAGTGCCGTGCGGGCGCCGACTACGCCATCACCCAGATGTTCTTCCGGCCCGAGTCCTACCTTCGCCTTCGCGACCGGGTCGGCGCGGCCGGCTGTGAGACTCCGGTGATTCCGGAAATCCTGCCCGTCACCAGTGTGAAGATGCTGGAACGACTGCCCAAACTCAGCAACGCCTCCTTCCCGGACGCCCTGAAAGAGCGGATCCTCGCAGCCAAAGACGATCCGGCGGCGGTACGCTCCATCGGTATCGAGTTCGCCACGGAGTTCTGTGCGCGGCTGCTGGCCGAGGGCGTCCCCGGACTGCACTTCATCACGCTCAACAGCTCCACGGCGACGCTGGAGATCTACGAGAACCTTGGCCTGCACCATCCCCCGCGGGCCTAGACCGGCCGCACCGGAGTAGGACACACTGCGTAGCGGTCACTGGGAGAGGGGCGTACATGGGCTGGACGGTCCTCTACGTAGCGTTCGGCATCGTCGCGTTGTGGTTGCTGGGCGAGGTGCTGCTGCAGTACAAGGCGCGGCTGCGCTGGCGGCTGCTCGCCTTCGCCGGCTTCCTCGGCGTCGTCTTCGGTGTCCTGATTCCGTCGGTGATCGTCATCGGGGTGGGCGCGATCGCCTTCGCGCTCGGCCAGACCTACGTCACGCTGTCGTTCCGCCGCGGCTTCGAGGCCGGCTGGGCGGTCAAGCGCCCCGGCGCGGACCACGAGGGCGGCCTGCTGACCAAGCGCCGCCGCGGTGAGCCGGACGAGGACCCGGTCCCGGAGGCCACCGACCCGGACGCGGCCGACGGCGCCTACCCCGACGAGCGGGCCGCCTACGTCACCGGCGGCACCCCGTCCTACGGCGGCGACGACTACGACCGCGACGACGTGTTCTCCTCGGCCCGCCCCGCCGAGCCCACCGCGGCCGAGTCCACGGCGGTGTACGAGCCGCAGCCGGTGCCCGACGACACCGGCTCCTACGGCATATACAACGAGCCCGGCTACGCCACCACCGGCGACCCCGCCTACGCGAGCGCCGGCCAGGACCAGACGTACGCCGCCCAGGGCACCGACCAGAACTACGCCTACGACTACTCCGGCTACGGGCAGCAGCAGTACGGCTATGACACCGGCGCCCAGCAGCAGTACGCCAACTACTCCGACCCGTACATCGGCAACCAGACCTACGGCGGCACCGGGTACGACCAGTCGTACGGCACCCAGCAGTACGACCAGCAGGGCTACGCCCAGGACCAGTACGGCAACGGCGGCTACGGCGAGACCCCCGCGGGCGGTGTCTGGGTCCCGCAGCAGCGTGCCGACGAGACCTACGGCGGCGAACTCCCGCAGGAGCAGCAGTACCCCTACCAGGGCGACGGGCAGGACCCGCAGCAGAGCCGGCCCGGCACCGGGTACGACGAGCAGTACCGTTTCTGAGGGTCCGGCCCGGTTCTGTCCGGGCCGCACCTCACTGCGAGCCGCGGAACTCCGGTCCCTCGACGATCAGTCCTGCCACCAGCGCTCCCGACATCCCGGCGTGCGGAAGTCCGCCGCCGGGGTGCGACCAGCCGCCCACGGTGAACAGACCTGACAGGCCGGTGGTGTTGGCCGGCCAGAGCAGCCCACCGGCGCCGGCCGCCAGCGCGGGCGGCGGGACCGCCCCGCCCGTCGCGCCGGTCTCCGCCGCGATGTCCGCCGGGGTGCGCACCTCCTGCCACAGGAGGCGGTCGCGCAGGCCGGGCACGGCACGCTCGGCGACCGTGACCATCCGCTCCGCCAGACCGGGACCGTCGCTCCCGGCGGGCACCGCCGAGACCAGCGCGACCGCCTCGTGCCCGGCGTCCGGGACCAGGGCCGGGTCGTCGGGCCGCAGCACCGTCACCGTCCCGGGTGCGGCCGGCGCCGACCCGAACAGGCCGTCCAGCTCCGCGGTACCGTCCGCCGCGTGCACCACGGTCCGGTGAGCGGTCCCGGCCGGCCGCCCGCCGCGCAGCGCCAGCAGCACGGTGAGCCGGCTCGGCAGCCCCCGCCGGGGCACGGGGCCCGCCTCGGCCCGCGCCGGGACCCGGCCCAGCGCCTGCGGTGGCACGCCCGCCACCACGAAGTCGGCGTCGGCCGTGGCTCCGTCGGAGAACTCCACCCCGGCCGCCCGGCCGTCCTTCTCCAGGACCCCGGTGGCCTCTGCGCCGAACACGAACTCGACCCGCCGCTGCACGCACCGCTCGTACACCGCCCGCGCCAACTCCCGGATGCCACCGCGCACGTACCAGGTGCCGAAGGCGTGCTCCAGGTACGGCAGCACGGCCGCGCTCGCCGGAGTGTCCCGGGGGTCGAGGCCGTACGCGAGGGCATGGCTGTTCAGGAGCGCGGCCAGGCGCTCGTCGCGCAGCTCCCAGGCGCCGATCTCGGCGAGCGTGCCGGCCCGGCGGGCGCGCAGCAGCTTCCTGTGCGGCACGGACGGGTAGGGTTCGCGCTCGGCCAGCACCTGCCAGTTCGGCCACAGCGGTTCCTCCAGCAGCGGGCGCCGGGTGCGGTCCCAGGCCTCCCGGGCCCGCACCAGGAAGTCGCCCCAGCGCTGTCCGGCGCCCGCCCCGAGGGCCTCGTCCAGGGCGGAGACGACACCCGCGCGGGACGCGTTCGGCAGCACGGCCTCGGTGCCGTCCGCGAAGACATGCCGGGCCGACGGGTCGACCTGGACCAGCTCGACCCGGTCCTCCAGTGGCTCCCTGCCGGTCTTGACGAACAGGTCGCGGTAGACGGCGGGCAGCGGCAGCAGCCCCGGGCCGGTGTCGAAGGCGAACCCGTCGCGCTCGAAGCGGCGCACGCCGCCGCCGTACGTCCGCGTCCGCTCGTACACCGTCACCCGGTGGCCCGCGACGGCCAGCCGGGCGGCCGCCGCCATGGCGCCCATCCCGGCGCCGATCACCGCAATCCGTCCCATGACCGCGACTTTATCGACCGCCGCCGGCACCCGGGCCCGGCGGCCCGTCACTCCGGTGGTCCGCCCGTACGGGTCGCGAGCCGGCGTTCCTCCCGGCGCTGGGCGCGGCGGCGCCAGAAGCGGCGGATCCGGGAGATCAGGAACACCAGCACGGTCAGGCCGGTGGCCAGCAGCACCGCCGCGACGACCGCCGCCGCCAGCGGGTGGAACATCGCGAACGACACGATCGCGCCGACGCCGAGGTCCTCGGCGAAGCTCAGCACGATGTTGCTGAACGGCTCCGGCGAGGTGTTGACCGCCATCCGGGTCCCGGCCTTGACGGTGTGGCTGGCCAGCGCCGTCGAGCCGCCGACCAGCGCGGCCACCACGTCGTTGAGCGAGCCGCTCTGCCCGGCGAGCAGCGCCCCGACCCAGGCGCCGGCCACCGGGCGGACCACCGTGTGCACGGAGTCCCACACCGAGTCGACGTACGGGATCTTGTCGGCGACCGCCTCGCACAGGAACAGCACGCCCGCGACGATCAGCACCTCGGGGCGTTGCAGCGTCTCGGGGACGTCGTCGCTCAGGCCCGTAGCGCCGAAGAGGCCGAGCAGCAGCACCACCGCGTACGCGTTGATTCCGCTGGCCCAGCCGCTGGTGAAGACCAAGGGGAGTACCGACACGGACGCGATCGTAGCCAGTCGGCGCCCGCGCGTCCTGGGGCTGGGCACGCGGAGCTGAGTACGCGTACCCAGGGAGTGATTTGAGTAGGCGCGCGGATGGGCTGCGACCTGCGTGGACGAGAGAGTGGAGGCACGGAAAGGGGCGCCAGGTCCGGTACCGCCGGCACGGGGCGGGGGAACGGCGCCGGCGCCCTCGACCGCTCCTTCCGCCGATCCGTCGGCGGAAGCGAGACACGGGGGAGAGGGGACCCGGGGGAGACAACGGGAATCCGGGGAAACACGGGGGTGTACGGAAGGCGCCGGTCCACCGGTGGCCCGCGGGGGACGCGGCCACGGCGGGCCGGCGCCTTCGCGTGCCGGTCCCGGAAGGGCTCAGCCCCTCCCGCTCACCCGTCCCTGCAGCAGCCGGGACAGGGCCGAGTGGACGTCGTCCAGGGAGCGCTCCGGCTGGAAGGACTTCCAGTCCAGCGCGGCCACCAGCACCATGCCGACCAGCGCGGCCGCCGTCAGCTGGACGTCGATCTCGTCGCTGAACTCGCCGTTGTCGACGCCTTCGCGCAGCACGCCCTCGACGACCGCGACCGCCTGCTGCCGGACCACCATCAGCGTCGACTGCCAGGCCCGGTTGGTGCGCCACAGCTCGGCCACGTAGAGCTGGGTGAAGGCCGGGTAGCGGTCGATGAAGACCAGACCCGCGCGGACCATGGCGTCCAGGGCGTCCACCCGGCTGCCGCCCTCCCGCGCGGTCCGCTCGGCGGCCTCCTTCAAGGAGGCGGTGAGCAGGCCCACACCGTGCCGCAGCAGTTCCTCGAAGAGGACCGACTTGCTCGCGAAGTTGTAGTAGACCGTGCCCTTCGCGACCCCGGCACGCTCGGCGATCTCGTCCACGGTGGTGGCCGAGAAGCCCTGCTCGGCGATGAGGGTGACGGCCGCCTCGTAGAGCTTCTGCCGGGTGGCTTCACGGCGCGTGCTGCCGCCCGTGGTGCTGCTGCTTTCCATGGTCCCGATTCTCACAGGAACGGGGGCTCCGGCGGACACCGACGACGCGGACACGGATCTCCTCACAGGGTCAGCTCAGGGTGCAGCCGGTCCAGCGTCCACACCTGGCGGCGCCGTGCGGACAGGGCGGTGAGCGCGAGGGCGCCCGCCGTGAACGCCGTCAGGACGGCACAGGCCTGCCACACCGGGCCCAGCCCGCCGCCGGTGATCAGCCGCCGCAGGCCCGCCACGACGTAGCTCATCGGCAGGAACGGATGGATCGCGTTGAAGAAGCCCGGGCTGGTCTGCACGGGATAGGTGCCGCCCGCCGAGGTCAGCTGGAGCATCAGCAGGGCCAGCACCAGGATCCGGCCCGCCGCCCCGAAGCGCGCGTTCAGCCACTGCACGATCGCGGCGAAGCAGGCCGTCACCAGGAACAGGAACCCGACCGTCCCGGCCGCGCGGACCATCTGCAGACCGATCGCCCAGTGCAGTACGGCCATCAGGGCGGCCGTCTGCAGCACCCCGACCGCGACCACCGGCAGCCAGCCCGCCAGCGCGATCCGCCAGGGCGCCGAACCCGCCGCCAGGGCGCGCCGGTTGAGCGGCTGGATCAGCATGTAGGCCACCATCGCGCCGACCCACAGGGACAGCGGGATGAAGTACGGGGCGAACCCGGTGCCGTAGTTGGGCGCCTTGTGCAGGTCCTTGGAGGCGAGCTGGACCGGGTCGGCCATCACCTGGGTGCGCCGGTCGCGGTCCCGCTTGCCGTAGTCGGGGATCTGTGACGCGCCGTCGTGCAGCCCGCCGGCGAGCCTGCCGGAGCCGTCGGCGAGCTTGTACATCCCGCCGTTGAGGTCCTGGGCGCCGGTCTCCAGCCTGCCCACGCCCGTGTCCAGGCCGGTCGCGCCGGTCAGTGCCGTGCCGAGACCGGTGTGCAGCCGCGCGGCGCCGGCGGCGACCCGGGCCGCGCCGTCGTTCAGCTTGTTGATCTTCTTGACGGCGTCGGCGACGTCCTCGGAGAGGTGCGGGGCCCGGTCGGCGAGGGCCTCGGCCTGCCGCTGCAGGGTGCCGAGCCGGGTGTCGAGCGTCTTGAGGTCGCCGTGCTGGTCCGCGATCAGGGTGTCGAGGTCGTCGGCGACGGCGGCCACGTCGTCGGCCGCGTCCCTGGCCTTCTTCAGGTCGGGGCAGACGGGATCGTCGAGCAGCCCGGCCGGGCAGCGCGCCCGGTAGACCTCGTCCAGCGTGTCGGCGGCCGTGTGCGCGCCCTTCGCGGCCACGGGGGCGGCCCTCACCAGGACGCCCAGGTTGTCGCGGACGGTCCGCGCCGAGTCGGCGACCAGTCGCGCCGTGTCGCCGATGGTCTTCTCGTTCTTCTCGAGATACGGGCCCACCTTGCCGTAGACCCCGTTGACCTGGTCCGCGAGGGTCTGGGTGCCGTCCGCGACCTGCCGGGAGCCGTCCGTGAGCGTCCCCGCGCCCGTGTCCAGCTTCCCGATCCCCTTGGCCAGCTTCCCGCTGCCGGTCTTGGCGTCCTCCAGCCCGTCGGCGAGGTCCCTGGACCCCTTCTCGGCCTTCCCGATGCCACCGGTGAGCGTGTCGGCGCCCTCGGCGGCCTTCACGGTCTGCCCGTGGATGCCGGCGAACGAGATGAAGATGCGGTCCAGGAAGGACCGGGACGTCTTGGCGGACGCGGCCGAGCGCACCTCGTTGAAGACCGTTCGGGAGATCTGGCCGACGATGTAGTTGTTCGCGTCGTTCGTACGCACCTGGAGCGCACCGGTCTGCGGGGAGTCGCCGGCGCTGGAGGCGATGCGCGAGCTGAGGTCGGCGGGCATGGTCAGCGACAGGTAGTAGGTGCCGTTCTCGACGCCCTGGCGCGCCTCGGACGCGCTCACCCGGTGCCACTCGAACGTCCGGCTGTCCTTCAGCCCGTCGACGATGTCGTCGCCCGCGGTGATCTTCCTGCCGTCGGCGTCTGCCCCCCTGTCGTCGTTGACGAGCGCCACCGGGATGCGGTCCAGCCGCCCGTACGGATCCCAGAACGACCACAGATAGAGCGCGCCGTACAGCAGCGGCAGCACCAGCAGGGCCACCAGGGCCGCGCGGGGCAGCCTCCCCCGTGCGAAGCGCCTGAGCTCAAGCGCGGCCAGTCGTGGCGAGCGCATCGCCGGCCTCCTCCCCGGTACCGGAGCCTTCCGGCGTTGCGGTCTCGTCTTCCCGGGCGGTCCCGGTGCGCACCACGACGGCGCCCTCCAGCCACTCCCCGCCCACCGCGACCACGGTGGTGCCGGCCTCGGCGATCGAGGCCAACAGGGCCCCCACCTTCGTCCGTTCGGCCGCCGGCAGCTTCAGGTCCGCGTCGTCCACGGCCAGCAGTCGCGGCCGGCCGACCAGCGCCAGCGCCACCGACAGGCGCAGCGCCTCGATCCGCTCCAGATCCCGTACGACGGTCCGGGCGCCCCTGGGCAGCGAATCCAGGTCGAGCCCGGCGGCGGCCACGGCGTCGTCGATCAGCTGCTCCGCCCGCGCGGTCCGCTCGCCCCGCGGCCGCACCAGATCACGCAGCGAGTCGCCGAACCGGCGCTGCAGCAGGGCCCGTTCCCGCAGGTGCTCGCCGACGGTGAGGGCCGGTTCGAGGTCGGTGACCCCGGCGACGTTGGCCACCGCGCTGATCCGGCGGACGGCCGCCGGATGCCTGGGCAGCCGGGCCTCGCCGACCGTCGCGGTGCCCTCGGTGGCCCTCATCCGTCCGGTGAGCGCGAGCAGCAGACAGGTGCGGCCGGAGCCGGACGGTCCCTCCACCGCGATCAGTGCGCCGGGCCCGGCGTCCAGGGAGATCCCCTGGAACGCCCAGCCGCGCGGGCCCTCGAGCCCGAGCCGCTCGGCCGTGACAGGTACGCCGTGCACAGGTTCCCCCTGCCTCGCGAAGTGGTGTCGCCCACCAATTTTTGAACTGACTGGTCAGTGCAAAAATAGACCCGAACCTACGCTCGAAGCAAAACCGCAGGTCAGAACGGATTGTCAGTGCCATACCGCACGATGGGCACATACGGCACCCCGAGTAATGGAGCCGTCACCCAGACGACAGGAGGTTCGTCATGGCCAACTCCTCAGCGGCCGCCGCCCACCGGCGCCGCGCCACCGGCCCTGCCCCCTCACTGACCGGCCCGGCGAGCGACGTGCACCCCGTGCTCCGCCGGGCCACGGCCCCGCCTGCCGCCCTCGACCTGCTCACCCAGGCCCGCGCCGCCCTCGACGAGGCCGCGCTCCTGGACACCCCCAACGAGCGCTACGCGACCGCGCATCTGGCCGCCCTGCGCACGGCCGCCGCCGTGCTCGCCGCCCGCGCCCGGCCCGAGACCTCGCCCCGGCGCCGGGCCCGTATCCGCAGCGCCTGGGAGGTGCTGCCCGAGGTGGCGCCCGAGCTCACCGAGTGGAGCGCCCTGTTCGCCTCCGGCGCCGGCCGCCGTGCCCGCGCCGAGGCCGGCATCCAGGGCGCGGCGGGCCGCCGCGACGCCGACGACCTGATACGGGACGTCGAGATGTTCCTCCGCATCGTCGAGCGGATGCTGATCCTCCAGCCGGTGCTGCCGCAGCCGGGCCGGCAGGACGGCGAGCGGCCGGACGGCACCCCGGACAGAGGGCTGCCCGACGCGGGGTGACCAGCAAGGCAGGCGTCCGGCGCGGGAGGGCCGGGGCGGGAGGCCGGGGGCCGTGGGGAGGCGGCGGAGGCAATAGGGTGGAGAGCGCCTGAAGCCTTCCTTCCTCCCGCGCTCCGGGCCGGGAAGGCACCGAGTTCGCGCCGCCGGGCAACAGGCGGTGCCGCGCCGAGGAGTCAACTGCCGTGCCGGACCCCACACGACCCCGCGCTTCTCTCCGTACCGCCGTGGTCTGGGAGGTCCTCCAGGACGCCCTCGACCGCCGGGTCAAGGCCACCGGCCGGGAGGCGCTGGACGTCCTCGACACCGGCGGCGGCAGCGGCAACTTCGCCGTGCCCCTCGCCCGCCTCGGCCACCGGGTCACCGTCGTCGACCCCAGCCCGAACGCGCTGTTCGCGCTGGAGCGCCGCGCCGCCGAGGCCGGCGTCGCGGACCGGGTCAAGGGCGTCCAGGGCGATGTCCTCGGCCTGTTCGACGTGGTCGGGCGCGGCGGCCACGACGTGGTGCTCTGCCACGGCGTCCTGGAGTACGTCGACGACCCGGCCGAGGGCGTGCGCAACACGGTGGCCGCGCTGCGCTCCGAGGGCGTCCTCAGTCTGCTCGCCGCCGGGCTCGGCGGCGCCGTGCTCGCGCGGGCCCTCGCCGGGCACTTCAAGGAGGCCCGGCAGGCTCTCGACGACCCGGACGGCCGCTGGGGCAGCGGCGACCCCATGCCGCGCCGTTTCACCGCAGAGCAGCTCACCGGCCTGGTCCAGGGCGCGGGCCTGGCCGTCGCCGCCGTGCACGGCGTGCGGGTCTTCGCCGACCTGGTGCCCGGCGTCCTGGTGGACACCGAGCCCGGCGCGCTCGACGCGCTGCTCAAGCTGGAGGCCGCGGCGGCCGAGCTTCCGGCGTTCCACGCCGTCGCCACCCAGCTCCATGTGCTCGGCGAGACTCCGGGTGCGGCCGGGGCCTGAGATTCTCCTGAGACGACCCCGCTGATCAGGGACTCGGCAGCGGATGGAGTACGCCACAGGCCCCCCGATCGAGGGGTTTGCGCCGTATGATCGAGGGAGACCGCTCGGCATGACGGGTCGGCCGCCGGGGAATGGAAGCCTCAGCGAGCCGGACCGGCCATGGCGGGTTCCGGTTGGCCAATTGGCCTAGAGGGGCGGGTTTCACGGGGGCGATTCCCTGCCTATCCTGAAGGGACCCCCCGGGTCGCCCCGGCGACTGCACGATGAGGAGGACGCCGTGCCGCTCTCGGAGCACGAGCAGCGAATGCTTGAGCAGATGGAGCGAGCGCTGTACGCCGAAGACCCCAAGTTCGCGACAGCGCTTGAGGGAAGCGGGCTGCGGTCGTACACCCGGCGACGGGTCTACCAGGCGGCCGCCGGCTTCCTCGTGGGTATCGCGCTCCTCATGGCCGGAATGGTCGCAAAGCAGATCTGGGTCAGCGTGGTGGGCTTCCTCGTCATGCTGGGCTGCGCGGTCCTCGCCGTCACCGGCTGGCGCAAGGCTCCCAAGCCCGGCGAGCAGCCCGCGGGAGGCCAGCAGGCCCGCCGCCAGGTCCGCCCGAAGCGGTCCATGATGGACCGCATCGAGGAGCGCTGGCAGCGCCGCCGCGACGAGCAGGGCCAGTAGGACTTCGCCGAACAGGCGGAACAGCAGAGCAGAGCGTGACTGAGGGGTGACCGCCACCGGGTGATCACCCCTCAGCCATGTCCGCACGTCGTGCCCGCACGGTTGTGCGGGCACGACCGTGGCCGGGGGCCTGCCGCCGGTCAGCCTTGCTGTTCCGACGGCTTGCCCGGAGCCGGCCGGGCCGTCGCGACCCGGTCCCGCAGCCGTGCCCACCCGGCCGACGCCGCCCACAGCACCCGCACCGCCGACCGCGGCACGAACAGCGCCCGCAGCCGGGTGGGCACGCCGACCGTGCCGTTGAGCGCGACCGTCACCCGGCGGACGTCGTCCGAGAGGCCCGCCGTCGGCCGCGGCCGCGGCGCGTACAGCACCTGTTCGACCGCGTCCGCGACCCGGTGCACCGAGGCGGCCGCGACCGGGTCGAGCCCGCCCAGCCGGACGATCCGGGCGGCCGTGCCGCGCGGGCTCTGCGAGTCGTCCGGCGGGACGCCGAAGTCCCAGGCCATGTCGATCAGTTCCTGCCAGACCGCCAGCGTGTGCGCCGCCACACCATCGGGGGTACGGTCGTAGGCCCCGAGCCGGTGGGCACGCATCCGCTGCCGGTAGAGCATCGGCGACAGCGGCACCGCCAGCACGGCGAGTCCGGCGAGCGCCCACAGCGCCAGCTGCCACCACGGCGGCCCGCCGTCGCCCCGCTGCACCGCGCCCGCCGCCGACGGGCTCGCGCACAGGTCCTGCTTGCGCAGCTGGGCCGAGCAGCTCTCGCTCGCCGAGGCCGAGGCCGACGGCGCCGCCGAGGCGTTCTTGGAGGGCAGCGCCTCGTCCGGCACCGAGGAACCGGGCGTGTCCGAAAGGGTGTAGGACGGCGTGGTGCCCCGCGTCGGGGTCGGCTCGAACCGGGTCCAGCCCACGCCCTCGAAGTACAGTTCCGGCCAGGCGTGCGCGTCCTTCAGCCCCACCGAGACCGTGCCGTCGGCCTGCGGGGTGCCGGGCGCGAAGCCCACCGCGACCCGGGCCGGGATACCCAGCGTGCGGGCCATCGCCGCCATCGCGAAGGAGAAGTGCACGCAGAAACCGCGCTTCTGTTTCAGGAAGTTCGCGATCGCGCCCTCGCCCCGGCCGACCTGCACCTGGGTGTCGTACTGGAAGCCGCCGTTGACCGCGAAGTAGTCCTGGAGCTTGACCGCCTCCTCGTAGTGGTTCGCCGAGCCCGCGGTGACCTCCCGCGCCGTCTGCGCCACCACCGACGGCAGCGAGGACGGCACCTTGGTGTAGTCCTTCTTCATGGCCGCCGAGGGCTCCGGCGCCGCGGCCAGCTGATCCGCCGTCGGCTGCACGTCGAGGCTGGTGACCTGGTAGGTCTCACCGCGGGTGTTCTGCCCGTGGTCGCCGACCAGGGTCATCCCGACGGGCTCGTAGCGCCAGGAGCCGGCGATCTTCACTGCGCTGGGCGGGTACGGCATCGGCAGCCAGTCCTGGGCGTACCAGTCGGCGGCCGAGATGGTGGTCCGCACCGTCGCCCGCTTGACGTCGCCGCCCAGGCCGGCCGGGGTCGGGAAGGTGTCCGGAACGCCGGTGATGTGCCGCTGGGCCGGCTTCCAGGTGGTGCCGTCGAACTCGTCCAGGGAGACGATCCGCAGATACAGGTCGGAGACGTCGGCGGTGCCGGTCCGTACGGACAGCACCTGGCGGTCCTCGTCCACGTTGAGGCTGTCGCGCAGCGACACCAGGGGGTTGACCGCGGAGATCGTGCCGCCGTTCCCGTTGCCCACGCCCACGCCGTTCCCGGTGCCGTCCAGCAGGCCGCCCTGGATCGAGGGCATCACGAACGGCACGAAGAGGGCGACGCTCAGCACCGCGAAGCCGATCCGGCGTCCGGTCCGCACCGGGGCCACGGCACCGCTGTCCTGGCCGCCCGGGGTGCGCGAGACACCGCCGAACACCCGGCCCCACTGGGAGAGCCGGTTCCGGCCCTCGGCGAGCAGCAACAGCAGGTAGCCGGCCGCCGCCACCAGGAACCAGAGCCAGTCGGTCGGCCCGTCGGACAGGCCCGCCGCCACCGAGTACAGCGCGAGCAGCGGCAGCCCCGCCGGGGCCGCGCTGCGGTAGGTCACCGCGAGGGTGTCCACGATCAGCCCGACGATCAGCACCCCGCCGATCACCATCAGCCGGATGCCGTCCGACAGCGGAGCGGGTATCGCGTACCGGCTGATGTCGTCGGAGCCCTGCTGGAGCAGGCCGGCGAAGTAGCGGAAGGTGTCCGGGCCGGGGACCAGCCCGGCGATCGCGTGGCCCCGGGCGAAGACCAGGGTCAGCATCAACAGGGTGACCAGGGCCTGCGCGGCCACGGTCAGCGGCCGGGCCAGCGGGACCCGCCGCGCGGCCGCGCCCACGCCGGTCTGGACGGCCACCAGGAACGCGGCCTGGAACAGCCAGGTCATCGGGGAGACCAGGGGCAGCAGGGCACAGGAGGCCATCAGCGTCGCCGCCGCCGCGGTGAGGGCCAGGCGGGCCCGTCCGCTCATCACCGGTCCTCCCCGGCCGCCGCGGCCACCGAAAGGCGCTCCCGGTCGGCCTGCCGCCACAGCTCGGCCAGTGGCGCACCGCGCGCCACGCCGATTGCCGTCCAGCCGGCCTCGCGCAGCATCCGCAGCCGCTCCTCGTGCGCGTTGCCCGGCGCGGGCACGTCGGTGGGCTCCCGCACCCAGGTGTCCGGGTCCAGGACGAAGGCGACCGCACCGGCGCTGCGCCGGCGCATCTTGGCCGCCACCGCCGCCTGTTCCTCGTCGAGATCGCCCAGGAAGGCGACGAGGAGCCCCTCGTTCCCGCCGCGCAGGACGTCGTAGGCCCGGGACAGGCCGGTGCCGTCGGAGTGGTCGACCACGGCCAGGGTGTCCATCATCTGGCCTGCCGCGTCCGCCGAGTCCTGTCCGGTGCCCGCGAAACCGTCGGCGCCCTCGCCGGGTACCGCGCTGCCGGTGTCCGTCAACAGCCGGACCGAGAAGCCGCGTTCGAGCATGTGGACCAGGACCGAGGCGGCGCCGGAGACCGCCCATTCGAACGCCGAGTCGGGGCCCGCGCCCTCGTAGGCGATGCCCCTGGTGTCCAGCAGCACCGTGCAGCGGGCGCGCTGAGGCTGTTCCTCGCGGCGCACCATCAGCTCGCCGTAGCGGGCGGTGGAGCGCCAGTGCACCCGGCGCAGGTCGTCGCCGTACCGGTAGCCGCGGGGGATCACGTCGTCCTCGCCGGCCAGGGCCAGCGAGCGCTGCCGCCCGTCGCCGTACCCCTTCGCCTCGCCGCTGAGCCGGATCGGCGAGAGCGGCTCCACCTTGGGGATGACGGTCAGGGTGTCGAACGTGGAGAAGGAACGGGTCAGCTCGCACATCCCGAACGGGTCGGTCAGGCGCAGCTGGAGCGGGCCCAGCGGATAGCGGCCGCGCAGGTCCGAGCGGACCCGGTAGGAGACCTCCCGGCGGCCGCCCGGCTCGACCCGGTCCAGGACGAAACGCGGGCGCGGGCCGAGGACGTAGGGCACCCGGTCCTGGAGCATCAGCAGACCCGTGGGCAGCCGCGAGACGTTGTCCATCCGCAGGTGGACGCGGGCCTCGCTGCCGGCCGGTACCCGCGAGGGGGAGAGCCGGCGGCTGCCGGCCACCCGGTAGCGGGTGCGGTAGAGGACGGCCGCGCAGAGCAGCGGCAGCGCGGCGAGCAGCAGCCCGACCCGGCGCAGATCGCTCTGGCCGAGGATGTACGCGCAGATCACCGCCGCGACGCCGGCCGCCAGGAAGGAGCGGCCGCGGGTGGTCAGCCCGGACAGGGCCGTGCGGACGCCGCCGGACTCCTCGCGGTCGGCCTCCGCCGGGGCGCTCATCACAGACTCCGCGGGGGCTGCTGGGGATAGGCGGGCACGCCCCGGCCCGGACCGCCGAAGCCGCTCTGCTGCCGGGGAGCCGAGGGCACCGGGGTCTGCTGCAGGATCTCCTGGACGACCTGCTCCGCGGTGCGCCGGTTGAGCTGGGCCTGCGCGGTGGGCAGCAGCCGGTGGGCGAGGACCGCCACGGCGAGTGCCTGTACGTCGTCGGGCAGCGCGTACTCCCGGCCGCTCAGGGCCGCGGACGCCTTCGCCGCGCGCAGCAGGTGCAGCGTCGCGCGCGGGGAGGCGCCGAGCCTGAGGTCGGGGTGGGTGCGGGTGGCGGAGACCAGGTCCACCGCGTACCGCCGGACCGTATCGGCGACGTGGACGCCCCGCACGGTCTCGACGAGTTTCACGACGTCGTGCGCGTGCGCCACCGGCTGGAGGTCCTCCAGCGGGTTCGCCCCGCCGTGGATGTCGAGCATCTGCAACTCGGCCTCCGCGCTCGGGTAGCCCACCGAGACACGGGCCATGAAACGGTCGCGCTGGGCCTCAGGCAGCGGATAGGTGCCCTCCATCTCGACCGGGTTCTGGGTGGCCACCACCATGAACGGGCTGGGCAGTTCGTAGGTCTGCCCGTCGATGGTGACCTGCCGCTCCTCCATCGACTCCAGCAGTGCGGACTGGGTCTTCGGCGAGGCGCGGTTGATCTCGTCGCCGATCACGATCTGGGCGAAGATGGCGCCCGGTTTGAACTCGAAGTCCCGGCGCTGCTGGTCCCAGATGGACACGCCGGTGATGTCCGACGGCAGCAGGTCGGGCGTGAACTGGATGCGTCGCACCGAACAGTCGATGGACCGCGCCAGGGCCTTCGCCAGCATCGTCTTGCCGACACCCGGGACGTCCTCGATCAAAAGGTGTCCCTCGGCCAGCAGGACGGTCAGCGAAAGCCGTACGACCTCCGGCTTGCCCTCGATCACGCTCTCCACCGAACTGCGGACCCGCTCCACAGTGGCGGTCAGATCAGTAAGGCTCGCTCGATCGTCATAGGTCGTCACCCGGCCCTCCTCGGCCCCTTATTGCCCGGGCCGGCGCTCTGTCAGCGGAACCGGCCCACCCCGAAACACGGACACCACGCGTGAATGGTTCCGCGTGACGTCTCACACCGCATTCTTGCTGCCGTTACCGATTCGTGTCACTCGCCTGTGGACAACTGCCCGCACTATGTCGGTCCTACGACCTTTCGGCCGTGTATTCGACAGCGTCCGGACAGGGTACGGCGGCGGCTTTCGGGGCGGGCGGTCCGTCGGAGCCGGTGGGCTCAGGCGGGGTCGACCTCGCGGAGCAGACCGGTGCGGACGTCGAAGACGAAGCCGCGTACGTCGTCGGTGTGCAGCATGAACGGCGAGGTGCGCACCCGCTGCATGGACTGGCGTACGTCCTGGTCGACGTCACGGAAGGACTCCACCGCCCACGCCGGGCGCTGGCCCACCTCCATCTCCAGCTCGGAGCGGAAGTCCTCGGTGAGGGCCTCCAGGCCGCAGCCCGTGTGGTGGATGAGGACCACGCTGCGGGTGCCGAGCTTGCGCTGGCTGATGGTCAGGGAACGGATCACGTCGTCGGTGACCACACCGCCGGCGTTGCGGATGGTGTGGCAGTCGCCGAGCTGCAGGCCGAGTGCCTTGTGCAGGTCGATACGGGCGTCCATACAGGACACCACGGCCACGTGCAGCACGGGCCGCGCGTCCATGCCGGGGTCGGTGAAGGCGGATGCATAGGTCCGGTTGGCGTCGATCAGGCGGTCCGTCACGGTGCCTCGGTCCGTTATGGCGCCTTCGGATCCAGTGGGAGCTGCTGCGGAAGTCGTCATAGACACGACGTTACTGGTCACGGCCGTTCAGAGCCTGCTGTGAGAGGGCACAAAGAACGTCATCGTGGCTTGTTGTGAGCTAACCCACACGGAGGGCAAACCAGGGCCGGACGGGTGATTCAGGTCCGATCCCGGCGCCCGCCACCCTGCCGTACGCGCCGTGCAGGCCGGTTGATTGACCGGGCGACACGGTGGACTAAAGTGACGCGAAGCGGGAGGCGAGGCCCTCCCCGCTGGTGAAATCCCCTGGAGACCCCGGCACGGCGCCCGGACCGTCTCCCCACGTGCGCGGCGCGCGTACCGAGCGGGCGGGGACCCGGCGGTGCGTATCTCCCGCGCGGACCTGAGAGGCCCCCAGAATGCAAGGGCGCGAAGCGCTTCCGAACAACGGCGGTGGCGGGCGGCAGGAGGGTGGCAGCCGACACGTCCCGGTGATGCTCCAGCGGTGCCTGGATCTGCTGGCACCCGCCCTGGACGCGCCGGGCAGCGTGGTCGTCGACTGCACTCTCGGCCTCGGCGGCCACAGCGAGGCGCTGCTGACCCGCTTCCCCGAGGTCCGTCTGGTCGCCCTGGACCGTGACAAGGAGGCCCTGCGCCTGTCGGGGGATCGTCTGGCCCCCTTCGGTGACCGCGCCACCCTGGTGCACGCCGTCTACGACGAGCTGCCCGGTGTACTCGAGCGCCTCGGCATCGCGCGCGTGCAGGGCGTCCTGTTCGACCTCGGCGTCTCCTCCATGCAGCTCGACGAGGCCGACCGCGGCTTCGCCTACGCCCAGGACGCGCCCCTCGACATGCGCATGGACCAGACGACCGGCATCAGCGCCGCCGAGGTCCTCAACACCTACCCGGCCGGTGACCTGGTGCGCATCCTGTTCGCGTACGGCGAGGAGAAGCAGGCCAAGCGGATCGTCTCGGCCGTCGTCCGGGAGCGCGAGAAGGAGCCGTTCAGCAACAGTGCCCGGCTCGTCGAACTGATCCGTGACTCCCTGCCGCAGGCCGCCAAGCGCACCGGCGGCAACCCCGCCAAGCGCACCTTCCAGGCGCTGCGCATCGAGGTCAACGGCGAACTGGCCGTGCTGGAAAGGGCGATCCCGGCCGCGGTGCAGGCTCTCGCGGTCGGCGGCCGGATCGCCGTACTGTCGTACCACTCGCTCGAAGACCGCCTCGTCAAGCAGGTGTTCGCGGCCGGTGCCGCCACCACCGCGCCGCCCGGGCTGCCGGTCGTGCCCGAGCAGTACCAGCCCCGGCTCAAGCTGCTCACCCGCGGTGCCGAACTTCCCACCGAGGAAGAGGTCGCCGAGAACCGCCGGGCCGCGCCCGCGCGTCTTCGAGGAGCCCAGCGCATCAGGGAGTCCATTGAATGAGCGGCGTGAGCACGCTGGGTTTCCGGACCCACCGGAGGACACGTGAGTAGGAAGCCCGAGCTGAAGGGGCGGGCCGCCCGGCTCGCCCGGCTCTTCCCGGTCGGCCGGGCCAACCAGGCCGCCCGCACCCCTTTCGTCCTGCTGGTCGTCCTGCTGCTGGGCAGCGGCCTGATCGGCCTGCTGGTGCTGAACTCGGCGCTCAGCGAGGGCTCGTTCAAACTCGACGACCTGCAGAAGCAGACCAAGAGCCTCACCGACGAGGAACAGGCCCTGCAGCGGGACATCGACGCCTACTCCGCCCCCGACGCCCTCCAGCGCCGGGCCCGCGAACTCGGCATGGTCCCCGGCGGCGACCCGGCCTTCCTCGGTTCCGACGGCACCGTCAAGGGCGTCCCCAGCACCGCCGCGCTCCGCGCGACCAGCCAGCCGCCCGCCCCCGAGGCCATCGGTACGCCGTCCGCCGCCGGGCCGCCGCCCGCCGCCTCCGCTCCGGTGACCGCACAGGCCTCCCCGCCGGTGACGACCCCGGCGCCGGGCCTCACGCCCGTGACGACCCCGACCACGACCCCCGGCAGGTGACGGACGTGCCAGACACTTCTGGAGAGAGGCAGGCGCCGCGCCGCCGTGTGCCCGGCCCCGCCGGTCCGCCCCGCCCCCGGGAGCCCCGGGGCGCGGTCCGGCGCGGGCCCGGCCCCGGCGCCCGCCCGGTCCGCCGCCCGGGCGCGCCCCGCCCCCCGGCCCAGCGCCCGCTGCGGCTCGGCAGCCCCCGGCCCCGGCTGCGCATGGTCGGCTTCGCCCTGACCCTGGTGCTGCTGATCTTCGTCGGGCGGCTGCTCCAGGTACAGGCCGTCGACGCCAGCGCGTACGCCGCGAAGGCCGAGCAGAACCGGTACGTCGTGCACACCCTGGCCGCCGAGCGCGGCGGGATCACCGACCGCAACGGCGTGGCGCTGGCGATCAGCGAGGACGCCTACGACATCACCGCCGACCCCACGATGTTCACCAGCAAGCAGCTCAAGGTGAACGACGGCCCCGAGCAGGCCGCCGCGCTGCTCGCCCCGATCCTCGGCAAGGACCAGGCCGACCTCGTCAAGCTGCTGCGGCCCGGGAACCGGGAACTGCGCTACGTCCGGCTCGCCGCCCGGCAGACCCCGCAGGTCTGGAAGCAGATCAAGGACCTGAAGACCGCGCTCACCAACAAGGCCGAGACCGGCGGCGGCTCGGCCAACGTGCTCGCCGGTGTCTTCGCCGACCCCAGCAGCCAGCGGGTGTACCCGAACGGCGACCTGGCCGCCGGGATACTGGGCTGGGTCAACGCGGACGGCAAGGGCGGCGGCGGTGTCGAGCAGCAGCTCGACAAGGCGCTGACCGGCAAGGACGGCAAGATCCGCTATGCCCAGTCCGGTGGGCGTGAGGTGCCCACCGCGGGCTCCACGGAGACCCCGGCCGTGGCCGGCTCGGACGTGGAGCTGACCATCGACCGGGACATCCAGTGGGCGGCGCAGAACGCCATCACCGAGCAGGTCAAGAAGTCCCGGGCGGACCGCGGCTACGTGGTCGTCCAGGACACCAGGACCGGGCAGATCCTGGCGATGGCGAACTCGCCCGGCTTCGACCCGAACGACCTGTCGACGGCCGACGCCGCCGCCATGGGCAACGCGGCCCTGCAGGACGCCTACGAGCCCGGCTCCACCGCCAAGGTGATGTCGATGGCGGCCGTCCTGGAGGAGAACGCGGCCACCCCGCTCACCCACGTGGTGGTGCCCAACCGGCTGCACCGCGGCGACCGCCTCTTCAAGGACGACGTCGACCACGACACCTGGTACCTCACGCTCAACGGCGTGCTCGCCAAGTCCAGCAACATCGGCACCATCCTCGCCACCGGCCAGCTCGGCAAGACCCAGAAGCAGGCCAACCAGGTCCTCTACTCGTATCTGCGGAAGTTCGGCATCGGCGGCTACACCGGGCTCGGCTTCCCCGGCGAGACCCGGGGCATCCTGGCCGCCCCGGCCAAGTGGTCCACCTCGCAGCAGTACACGATCCCTTTCGGCCAGGGCTTCTCCATCAACGCCATGCAGGCGGCCTCCGTCTATTCGACCATCGCCAACGGCGGAGTCCGGGTGGAGCCGACCCTGGTGCGCGGCTCCAAGGGCGCCGACGGCCGCTTCGCGCCGGCCGCGCAGCCCAAGAAGACCCGCGTGGTCAGTGCGAAGACGGCCGGCACGCTCGCCCAGATGCTGGAGTCCGTCGTGGACGACGAACAGGGCACCGGCGCCAAGGCGGCCATCCCCGGCTACAACGTCGCGGGCAAGACCGGGACCGCCAACCGAGTGGATCCGGCCACCGGCAGATACCACGGCTACACCTCCTCGTTCGCCGGCTTCGCGCCCGCGGACAAGCCCCGCATCACCGTCTACTGCGCCATCCAGAACGCCACCGCCGGCAGCTACTTCGGCGGCCAGATCTGCGGCCCGATCTACAAGCAGGTGATGGAGTTCGCCCTCAAGACCCTGCAGATCCCGCCGACCGGCGCCAAGGCGGCGAAGCTGCCCGTCGACTACAAGCCCTGATCAGCGCCTCAGCTTTTCGGAAAGACCACCAGGAACGAGCCCGTGACAACGATCACCCCCGATCCCGGGAACCACCGGGCCCCAGAGCCCTCACTTCGCTCCGGAGCGGGTGCGCCCGGTACGCTCACCGCCGTGCCACACGCTGATCAGTCCCAAACCACCCAGAAGGGCGCTTCCGTGACATATCCGGGGCCGCCCAGGCCGGTTCAGGTCTCCGCAACACCCCTCGCGGAGCTCGCCGATCAGCTGGGCGCCGCAGTCCCGGACACCGCGGACACAGTGGAGGTCACGGGCATCACCCATGACTCGCGCGCCGTCCGCCCCGGCGACGTGTACGCCGCCCTGCCCGGCGCCCGGCTGCACGGCGCCGACTTCGTCGCCCAGGCCGCCGGTCTCGGCGCGGTCGCCGTGCTGACCGACCCGACGGGCGCCGAACGCGCCGCCGCGACCGGCCTGCCGGTCCTGGTCGCCGACGACCCGCGCGCGCGGATGGGCGAACTCGCCGCCACCATCTACGGTCACCCCGGCCGCGACCTGCTCCAGATCGGCATCACCGGCACCTCCGGCAAGACCACCACGGCCTACCTGGTCGAGGGCGGTCTGAGGAGCACCCGCAGCACCGGACTCATCGGTACCGTCGAGATGCGCATCGGCGACGAGCGCATCAAGTCGGAGCGCACCACCCCCGAGGCCACCGACCTGCAGGCCCTGTTCGCCGTCATGCGCGAACGCGGCGTCGAGGCGGTCGCCATGGAGGTCTCCAGCCACGCCCTGGTCCTCGGCCGGGTCGACGGCTGTGTCTTCGACATCGCCGTCTTCACCAACCTCAGCCCGGAACACATGGAGTTCCACTCCGGCATGGAGGACTACTACCGGGCCAAGGCGCAGCTCTTCACCCCGAGGCGCAGCAAACGGGGCGTGGTCAACGTCGACGACGAGTACGGCCGCAGACTCGCCCGCGAGGCCGGCGTCCCGGTCGTCACCTACTCCGCCGAGGGCCACCCCGACGCCGACTGGCGGGCCGCGGACGTCCACATCGGTCCGATGGACTCGACGTTCACCGTCCTTGGACCCGAGGGCGTCGAGGTCGCCGCCAAGTCGCCGCTGCCGGGCCCCTTCAACGTGGCCAACACGCTCGCCGCGATCGTCGCCCTGGCCGCCGCGGGCCTCGACCCGCAGACCGCCGCCGACGGCATCGCCGCCGTCCCGGGCGTCCCGGGCCGCCTGGAGCGGGTGGACGCCGGACAGGCCTATCTCGCGGTCGTCGACTACGCGCACAAGACGGACGCCGTCGAATCGGTCCTCAAGGCGCTGCGCAAGGTCACCAAGGGCCGGCTGCACATCGTCCTCGGCTGCGGCGGCGACCGCGACACGACCAAGCGGGCCCCGATGGGCGCCGCGGCGGCCCGGCTCGCCGACACGGCCGTACTGACGTCGGACAACCCCCGCTCCGAGGACCCGCTCGCCATCCTCGCGACCATGCTGGAGGGCGCCGCCACCGTGCCCGCCCACGAGCGCGGTGAGGTGCTCCTCTTCGAGGAACGGGCCGCCGCGATCGCCGCGGCCGTGGCCCGCGCCCACCCCGGCGACACCGTGCTGGTCGCCGGCAAGGGCCACGAGCAGGGCCAGGACATCGCCGGCGTGATCCGTCCCTTCGACGACCGCCAGGTGCTTCGCGAAGCTATCCAGAAGACCCAGGGATGAACTTGTGATCGCCCTCTCCCTCGCCGAGATCGCTGCAGTCGTCGGCGGGCAGACGCACGACATACCGGATCCGTCCGTCCAGGTCACCGGGGAGGTCGTCCGGGACTCCCGCGAGGCGGGCCCCGGCAGCCTGTTCGCCGCCTTCGTGGGCGAGCGTGTGGACGGCCACGACTTCGCCGCCCAGGTCGTCGCACAGGGCGCGGTCGCCGTGCTGGCGTCGCGCCCCGTCGGCGTGCCCGCGATCGTCGTGGACGACGTCCAGACCGCCCTCGGCGCCCTCGCCCGCCATGTCGTACGGCGGCTCGGCGCGACCCTGGTGGCTCTCACCGGCTCGGCCGGCAAGACCAGCACCAAGGACCTCATCGCCCAGGTGCTGCGCACCAAGGCACCGACCGTGTTCACGCCGGGCTCGCTCAACAACGAGATCGGGCTGCCGCTGACCGCCCTGTCCGCCACCGAGGAGACGAAGTTCCTGGTGCTGGAGATGGGCGCCAGAGGCATCGGCCACATCCGCTACCTCGCGGACCTGACGCCCCCGAGGATCGGGCTCGTCCTGAACGTCGGCACCGCCCACATCGGCGAGTTCGGCGGCCGTGAGCAGATCGCCCAGGCGAAGGGCGAGTTGGTGGAGGCCCTGCCGCCGGCCGAGGAGGGCGGCACCGCGATCCTCAACGCGGACGACCCCCTGGTGCGGGCCATGGCATCCCGTACCAAGGCGAAGGTGGTCCTTTTCGGAGAGTCGGCCGAAGCGGACGTACGCGCCGAGAACGTACGACTCACGGACACGGGACAGCCCGCGTTCAGCCTTCACACACCCTCCGGTGCAAGCGATGTGACCATGCGCCTGTACGGTGAGCACCACGTGTCGAACGCGCTCGCCGCGGCCGCCGTCGCCCATGAGCTGGGCATGTCCGCGGAAGAGATCGCCACCGCGCTCTCCGAGGCTGGCTCCCTCTCCCGCTGGCGTATGGAGGTCACCGAGCGCCCGGACGGCGTGACCATCGTCAACGACGCCTACAACGCCAACCCCGAGTCCATGCGAGCCGCGCTGCGCGCGCTCGCGGCCATGGGCACAGCCTCACAGGCAAAGGGGGGACGCACGTGGGCGGTGCTCGGCAAGATGGCCGAGCTCGGGGACGAGGCGCTCGCCGAGCACGACGCGGTCGGACGGCTCGCCGTCCGGCTCAATGTCGGCAAGCTCGTCGCGGTCGGGGGAGTAGAAGCCTCCTGGCTGCAACTGGGCGCATATAACGAGGGTTCGTGGGGTGAGGAGTCGGTGCACGTGTCCGACGCACAGGCGGCGGTCGACCTGTTGCGCAGCGAGTTGCGCCCGGGGGACGTCGTCCTCGTGAAGGCGTCACGGTCGGTGGGCCTGGAGAGCGTTGCCCAGGCGCTCCTCCAGAGCGGTACCGAGGGTGTTGATGCCCGATGATGAAGCAGATCCTGTTCTCGGGTGTCATCGGTCTCTTCCTGACGCTGATCGGCACTCCGCTGCTGATCAAGCTCCTCGCGCGCAAGGGCTACGGCCAGTACATCCGTGACGACGGCCCGCGCGAGCACGCCAGCAAGCGCGGTACGCCGACGATGGGCGGTATCGCCTTCATCCTGTCGACGGTCGCCGCCTACTTCCTGTCCAAGGTGATCACCGGCTACACCCCGACCTACTCGGGTCTGCTGGTGCTCGGCCTGATGTGCGGGATGGGCCTGGTCGGCTTCCTGGACGACTAC
Source organism: Streptomyces sp. NPDC026515 (assembly GCF_055567595.1). Lineage (NCBI taxonomy): Bacteria > Bacillati > Actinomycetota > Actinomycetes > Kitasatosporales > Streptomycetaceae > Streptomyces > Streptomyces sp. NPDC026515. Next base: position 362,241 of record NZ_JBVHQD010000007.1, on the reverse strand, counting down.
ATCAAGATCGTCAAGCGGCGTTCGCTGGGCCTTCGGGCCAAGGCGAAGATGGCCGGCCAGCTGATCGTCGGCATCGGATTCGCGGTACTGTCACTGCAGTTCGCCGACGCCCGCGGCAACACGCCGGCCTCCACCAAGCTGTCGTTCATCACGGACTTCGGCTGGTCCATCGGCCCGGTGCTGTTCGTGGTCTGGGCGCTGTTCATGATCCTGGCGATGTCGAACGGCGTGAACCTGACCGACGGTCTGGACGGTCTGGCCACCGGCGCCTCCGTGCTCGTCTTCGGCGCCTACACCTTTATCGGCGTCTGGCAGTTCCAGGAGTCCTGCGCCAACGCGCAGACGCTCACCAACCCGGCCGCCTGCTACGAGGTCCGCGATCCGCTCGACCTCGCGGTCATCGCCTCCGCGCTGATGGGTTCCTGCCTCGGCTTCCTGTGGTGGAACACCTCGCCGGCCAAGATCTTCATGGGCGACACCGGTTCACTCGCGCTCGGCGGTGTCCTCACGGGTCTGGCGATCCTCTCCCGGACCGAGCTGCTCGTGGCCATCATGGGCGGTCTGTTCGTCCTCATCACCATGTCGGTCGTCATCCAGGTCGGCTCCTTCCGGCTCACCGGCAGGCGCGTCTTCCGGATGGCGCCCCTCCAGCACCACTTCGAACTCAAGGGCTGGTCCGAAGTCCTCGTGGTGGTCCGCTTCTGGATCATCCAGGGCATCTGTGTGATTGTCGGACTCGGGCTCTTCTACGCAGGATGGGCAGCGGACAAGTGACCGACTGGCAGGGCAAGCACGTCACCGTCGCCGGGCTCGGCGTCTCCGGTGTCCCGGCGGCCAGGGTGCTGCACGCGCGCGGGGCGATCGTCACGGTCGTCAACGACGGCGACGACGCACGCGCGCGTGAACAGGCCGCCGAACTGGAGGCCCTGGGCGTCACGGTACGGCTCGGTGACGGCGCCACCCTGCCCGAGGGCACCGAGCTGATCGTCACCGCGCCCGGCTGGAAGCCGGACAAGCCGCTGTTCACGGCGGCCCGCGCGGCCGGCATCGAGATCTGGGGCGACGTCGAACTCGCCTGGCGGCTCCGGGGCCCCGGAGCCGCCCCCTGGCTGGCCGTCACCGGGACCAACGGCAAGACCTCCACCGTGCAGATGCTGGCGTCCATCCTGAAGGCCGCCGGCCTGCGCACGGCCGCTGTCGGCAACATCGGCGTCTCGCTGCTCGACGCGGTCCTCGGCGACGAGGAGTACGACGTCCTGGCGGTCGAGCTGTCCAGCTACCAGCTGCACTGGGCGCCTTCGCTGCGCGCCCACTCGGCGGCCGTGCTCAACCTCGCCCCCGACCACCTCGACTGGCACGGCTCCATGGAGGCGTACGCCGCCGACAAGGGCCGTATCTACGAGGGCAACCGGGTCGCGTGCGTCTACAACGTCGCCGACAAGCTCACCGAGGAACTGGTACGGGGGGCCGACGTCGAGGAGGGCTGCCGGGCCGTGGGCTTCACCCTCGGCACCCCCGGGCCTTCCCAACTCGGCGTCGTGGACGGCATCCTGGTGGACCGCGCCTTCGTCGAGAACCGGCAGAAGAACGCCCAGGAGCTCGCCGAGGTCTCCGACGTCAACCCGCCGGTCCCGCACAACATCGCCAACGCCCTTGCCGCGGCGGCCCTCGCGCGCGCCTTCGGGGTGCCCGCCACGGCCGTACGGGACGGGCTGCGCAACTTCACCCCGGACGCCCACCGCATCGCGTACGTGGCCGACGTGGACGGGGTCGCCTACATCGACGACTCCAAGGCGACCAACACGCACGCGGCGGAAGCCTCGTTGGCGTCATATGAGTCGATCGTATGGATTGCGGGCGGTCTGGCGAAGGGCGCGACCTTCGACGAACTGGTCGCCAGGTCGGCGAAGCGGCTCCGCGGGGTGGTGCTGATCGGCGCCGATCGCGCCCTCATCCGGGAGGCCCTCGCGCGACACGCGCCGGAAGTACCCGTCGTCGACCTCGACCGGACCGACACTGGGGCGATGCTCGCGGCGGTCCAGGAGGCGCGGCGACTGGCGGTCGAGGGCGACACCGTGCTCCTCGCTCCCGCCTGTGCCTCCATGGACATGTTCGCCAACTACAACAAGCGCGGTGACGCGTTCGCTCAGGCTGTTCGCGAACTCGGCGCCTGACCCGGCCGCCAGCCGGGCGACCTTGGGAGGGACGCGTGGGACGGTCGACGTTCAGCGGAGGCGTTGATGCCCGGTAGCCGCACCGGCCGCCCGCCCGTACAGCGAGCGGTCCGCAGGCCCGCCGCTCCCCGCACGGCGCGCGACAATCCGCTGCGGCGGCTCCACACGCGTCTGCACCGGGCCTGGGACCGGCCGCTGACGGCGTACTACCTGATCCTCGGCGGCAGCCTGCTGATCATCGTGCTGGGTCTGGTGATGGTCTACTCGGCCTCCCAGATCACCGCGCTGCAGATGTCGCTGCCGGGTTCGTTCTTCTTCCGCAAACAGTTCCTGGCCGCCTGCATCGGGGGCGTGCTGCTGTTCCTGGCGTCCCGCATGCCGGTGAAACTGCACCGTGCGCTCGCCTACCCGATCCTCGCCGGCGCCGTCTTCCTGATGGCTCTGGTGCAGGTCCCCGGGATAGGGATGTCGGTCAACGGCAACCAGAACTGGATCTCCCTGGGCGGCTCCTTCCAGATCCAGCCCAGTGAGTTCGGCAAGCTCGCCCTGGTGCTGTGGGGCGCCGACCTGATGGCGCGCAAACAGGAGAAGCGGCTGCTGACCCAGTGGAAGCACATGCTGGTGCCGCTGGTCCCGGTCAGCTTCCTGCTGCTCGGTCTGATCATGCTCGGCGGCGACATGGGTACGGCGATCATCCTGACCGCGATCCTGTTCGGCCTGCTGTGGCTGGCGGGGGCGCCGACCCGGTTGTTCGCCGGGGTGCTGTCGATCGCCGGCGTGCTCGGTGTGATCCTCATCAAGACCAGCCCCAACCGGATGGCCCGGCTCGCCTGCATCGGTGCCACCGAGCCCAAGACCGGCGTCGCCGACTGCTGGCAGGCGGTTCATGGCATCTACGCCCTGGCCTCCGGCGGTCTCTTCGGATCCGGGCTCGGTGCCAGCGTGGAGAAATGGGGCCAACTACCCGAAGCCCACACCGACTTCATCTTCGCCGTCACCGGTGAGGAACTGGGCCTGGCGGGGACGCTGTCGGTACTGGCCCTCTTCGCGGCTCTAGGCTATGCGGGTATCCGCGTGGCCGGACGCACGGAGGACCCCTTCGTGAGGTATGCCGCGGGAGGTGTGACCACCTGGATCACCGCACAGGCGGTGATCAACATCGGTGCGGTGCTCGGTCTGCTGCCGATCGCCGGCGTCCCCCTTCCGCTGTTCTCCTACGGAGGCTCCGCCCTGCTGCCGACCATGTTCGCCATCGGGCTGCTGATCGCCTTCGCGCGCGACGAGCCCGCTGCGCGGGCGGCGCTTGCGCGGCGGCAGCCTCGCTTTGGTAGAAAGCGGGGGGCCGGGAGTCCTGCGGGGCCTCGGAGATGGAACACGATGCGACGGCGCGCCTCGGTGGCGCGCCCGTCCGGAGAGCGGTGAATTTCGGTGCATGTCGTACTCGCTGGTGGGGGGACCGCCGGCCACATCGAGCCCGCGCTCGCCCTCGCGGACGCCCTGCGCAGGCAGGACCCCACCGTGGGGATCACGGCCCTGGGCACGGAGCGCGGCCTGGAGACCAGGCTGGTGCCCGAGCGCGGCTACGAGCTCGCCCTGATCCCGGCGGTGCCGCTGCCCCGCAAGCCCACCCCTGAACTGATCACCGTGCCGGGCCGGCTGCGCGGCACCATCAAGGCGGCCGAGCAGATCCTGGAGCGCACCAAGGCGGACTGCGTCGTCGGCTTCGGCGGCTATGTCGCCCTGCCCGGCTACCTCGCCGCCAAGCGGCTCGGTGTGCCGATCGTGATCCACGAGGCCAACGCCCGTCCCGGCCTCGCCAACAAGATCGGCTCCCGGTACGCCGCCCGGGTCGCGGTCTCCACCCCGGACAGCAAGCTGCGCGACGCCCGCTACATCGGCATCCCGCTGCGCCGCTCGATCTCCGTGCTGGACCGCGCGGCCGCCCGCCCGGAGGGCCGTCACCGCTTCGGCCTCGACCCCAACCTGCCCACCCTGCTGGTCTCCGGCGGCTCCCAGGGTGCCCGCCGCCTCAACGAGGTCACCCAGCAGGTGGCGCCCTGGCTCCAGCAGGCCGGCATCCAGATCCTGCACGCGGTCGGCCCGAAGAACGAACTGCCGCAGGTACACCAGATGCCGGGGATGCCGCCGTATGTCCCGGTAAGTTACCTGGACCGGATGGACCTCGCGTACGCGGCGGCCGACATGATGCTCTGCCGCGCGGGTGCGATGACCGTCGCCGAGCTCTCCGCCGTCGGACTCCCGGCCGCCTACGTCCCGCTGCCCATCGGCAACGGCGAACAGCGGCTGAACGCCCAGCCGGTGGTCAAGGCCGGCGGCGGCCTGCTGGTCGACGACGCGGAACTCACCCCGGAGTGGGTGCAGCAGAACGTCCTGCCCGTGCTCGCCGATCCGCACCGGCTGTACGAGATGTCCCGCGCGGCAAGCGAGTTCGGCCGCCGGGACGCCGACGACCTGCTCGTCGGGATGGTGTACGAGGCGATCGCCGCCGGCCGTTAGGCGGTACGACGAAAGGCAAGTGAGCAGCGTGGCCGGACCGACCACCGCCGAGCGCGGTCAACGCCAGCAGGAGTCGTCCGGCCCGCGGCCCGCCCGGCGGTGGGGAAACCGCCGCTTTCGTATGATCGTCATTCTGGCCCTGGGGGTTGTGCTCCTGGGCTCCGGCTCCGTCTGGCTGCTGTACGGCTCCCCGTGGCTGCGCGTGCGGCACGTCTCCGTCTCCGGGACGGCCGTTCTCACGCCCGAGGAGGTGCGGGAGGCGGCCGGCGTTCCGGTCGGGGCGCCGCTCGTCTCGGTCGACACGGACGCCGTCGAGGCCCGACTGCGCCGGAAACTGCCCCGCATTGACGAGATCGACGTCGTCCGTTCCTGGCCCCGTGGAATCGGGCTGAAAGTGACCGAGCGTACGCCCGTCCTGCTCATCGAAAAGGGCGGAAAGTTCACCGAAGTGGACAAGGAAGGCGTCCGGTTCGCGACGGTTTCGCAGGCACCGAAAGGTGCTCCAACGCTGGAATTGAGTCTGTCCCGGTCCGGTTCGGCCACCGCGAGCCTGCGCCGCTTCGGCGCCGGCCGGCTGGTGCGGGAAGCGGTGGAGGTCGCGGGTGACATTCCGGCCGCCGTCCGCCGGGACACCCGGACCCTCAAGGTCCGTTCCTACGACGACATCACGCTGGAGTTGAGCGGCGGCCGCACGGTCGAGTGGGGCAGCGCCGAGAACGGCGCCGCCAAGGCGCGCACGCTCACCGCCCTCATGAAAGCCGCCTCCGGCGCGCGGTACTTCGACGTAAGTGTTCCCACCGCCCCTGCGTCAGCGGCGAGTTGACGCACATCAGCGCAGGCCAGCACCCTGGTTGGGCACTGCTACGGCTGATCACATAGGGTGAAAAGAAAAACGGGAGGTTCGGCGTGTTCGTTGAACGGGCGCCACTTGTCGACTTAGTGTCCTGTTCAGAAGACTTCAAGGAACGGACACACTGGTAACCCTAAACTTCAACGTTAGGGTTCGGGTCGGCGCTACGGACCGTCCCAATCGGCATCTGCCGTCCCGCGCGGGCATCGCATGGCGACGGCAACGTAATTCGAGGCGAGAGGCCTTCGACGTGGCAGCACCGCAGAACTACCTCGCAGTCATCAAGGTCATCGGTGTCGGCGGCGGTGGTGTCAATGCCATCAACCGGATGATCGAGGTCGGTCTCAAGGGCGTCGAGTTCATCGCCATCAACACCGACGCTCAGGCGCTGTTGATGAGCGACGCCGACGTCAAGCTCGACGTCGGCCGTGAACTCACCCGTGGACTCGGCGCCGGCGCCAACCCGGCCGTCGGCCGCAAGGCCGCCGAGGACCACCGCGAGGAGATCGAGGAGGTCCTCAAGGGGGCCGACATGGTCTTCGTGACGGCCGGCGAAGGCGGCGGCACCGGCACCGGCGGCGCCCCCGTCGTGGCCAACATCGCCCGCTCGCTGGGCGCGCTCACCATCGGCGTGGTCACCCGCCCCTTCACCTTCGAGGGCCGGCGCCGCGCCAACCAGGCCGAGGACGGCATCGCGGAACTCCGCGAGGAGGTCGACACCCTCATCGTCATCCCGAACGACCGGCTGCTCTCCATCTCGGACCGCCAGGTCTCGGTCCTCGACGCGTTCAAGTCGGCCGACCAGGTCCTGCTCTCCGGCGTCCAGGGCATCACCGACCTCATCACCACGCCCGGCCTGATCAACCTCGACTTCGCCGACGTCAAGTCCGTCATGTCCGAGGCCGGCTCGGCGCTCATGGGCATCGGTTCGGCCCGCGGCGACGACCGTGCGGTGGCCGCCGCGGAGATGGCGATCTCCTCGCCGCTCCTGGAGGCCTCCATCGACGGCGCCCGGGGCGTGCTGCTCTCCATCTCCGGCGGTTCCGACCTCGGCCTGTTCGAGATCAACGAGGCCGCCCAGCTGGTCAGCGAGGCCGCCCACCCCGAGGCCAACATCATCTTCGGCGCGGTCATCGATGACGCCCTCGGCGACGAGGTCCGGGTGACGGTCATCGCGGCCGGCTTCGACGGGGGCCAGCCCCCGGCCCGCCGGGACAACGTGCTGGGCTCGTCCTCGGCCTCGGCCTCGGCCCGCCGCGAGGAGCCCGCTCCGGCCCGGCAGCCCGAGTCCCGCCCGTCCTTCGGCTCGCTCGGCAGCGTGACCCCGAAGGAGGAGCCGGAGCCGGCGCCCGAGCCGGTGGCCGACATCCCGGTCGCCCCGCCGGTCCCGCCGTCGCGTTCCTACACGGACAGCGCGGCCGAGGAACTGGACGTACCGGACTTCCTCAAGTGATCCTTCTGACGTGATAGGACAGCGCGAAACCGTGAACGGCGCGCACTTCGGCTTCACCGACAGGTGGGGCGGGGTGAGCGCCGTTCCGTACGAGCAGCTCAACCTGGGCGGGGCGGTCGGCGACGACCCTGCCGTGGTACGGACCAACCGTGAGCTGGCCGCCAGGTCGCTGGGCCTGGACCCCGGCCGGGTGGTCTGGATGAACCAGGTGCACGGCAACGACGTGGCCGAGGTCGAAGGGCCGTGGACCACCGGGCCCACCCCCGAGGTGGACGGACTGGTGACCGCGACGCGGGGGCTCGCCCTCGCCGTGCTGACCGCAGACTGCGTGCCGGTCCTGCTGGCCGACCCGGTGGCCAAAGTGGTCGCCGCCGCCCACGCCGGACGGCCGGGCATGGCGAAGGGGATCGTGCCGGCCGCGATCGGCGCCATGGTCTCGCTCGGCGCCGACCCGGCCCGGATCGTCGCCCGCACCGGACCCGCCGTCTGCGGACGGTGCTACGAGGTGCCGGAGGCGATGCGGGCCGAGGTGGCCGCCGTCGAGCCGGCGGCGCACGCCGAGACCAGCTGGGGCACCCCCGCGGTCGACGTGAGCGCCGGCGTGCACGCGCAGCTCGCGCGCGCCGGGGTGCTCGACCGGGCGCAGTCGCCGGTGTGCACGCTGGAGTCGGATGATCACTTCTCGTACCGTCGGGACCGTACCACCGGGCGGCTCGCGGGCTATGTATGGCTGGACTGATGGGGCATGACGGACCGTAGGACCGAACTCGCCACGAACCTGGCGAAAGTGGAGGAGCGCATCGCCGCCGCCTGTGCGGCGGCCGGGCGCAAGCGGGCCGAGGTGACCCTGATCGTGGTCACCAAGACCTACCCGGCGAGCGATGTGCGGATCCTGTCGGGGCTCGGCGTGCGCCATGTCGCCGAGAACCGGGACCAGGACGCCGCCCCCAAGGCCGCCGAATGCGCGGATCTGCCCCTCGCCTGGCACTTTGTCGGTCAATTGCAGACCAATAAAGTGCGGTCCGTGGTGGGTTACGCGGATCTCGTGCAGTCCGTCGACCGTTCCAGGCTCGTCGAGGCGCTGTCGAGGGAGGCGGTGCGGGCCGGGCGCGAGGTGGGGTGCCTCCTTCAGGTCGCGCTCGACGCGGGCGCGAGCGGAAGGGGGGAGCGCGGCGGCGTGGCACCGGGCGGAATCGAAGAGTTGGCCGACCAGGTCGCCGGATCGCCGGGGCTGCGGCTCGGCGGCCTGATGACCGTCGCTCCGCTCTCCGGGGAGTACGCGGGGCGTCAACGGGCGGCGTTCGAGCGGTTGATGGATTTGTCGACCGACCTGCGCCGAGCCCATCCGGCTGCGAACATGGTCTCCGCAGGGATGAGTGCGGACCTGGAGGAAGCCGTGGCCGCCGGGGCGACACATGTGCGCGTCGGCACTGCGGTACTCGGCGTCCGCCCCGGGCTCGGGTAACGTCGCCAAGAAGTCGGACCACAGCAGAAAATATGGTCAATGTGGCCCAATATGGGCACAACGGCCACGTGGATCGCGGGACTTGGCAGTCGTCACCGATCCACCACAGAGCGGAGGACTCAGAGCATGGCCGGCGCGATGCGCAAGATGGCGGTCTACCTCGGCCTCGTGGAGGACGATGGGTACGACGGCCGCGGATTCGACCCTGACGACGACTTCGAGCCCGAACTGGACCCGGAGCCCGAACGGGACCACCGACGGCATGAGCCGTCACACCAGTCCCACGGAGCACACCAGTCCCAAAGGGACGATTCGGTGCGAGTGGTGCAACCGCCGGCGCCGCGTGAGCCGGTGTCGCATTCCGCGTCGCTGCCCGTGGAATCGGGTCGCCCGGCGCGTATCGCCCCCGTGGCGTCCATCACACAAGAACGCGCGAGCCTGGAGAAGAACGCACCGGTGATCATGCCCAAGGTCGTGTCGGAACGAGAGCCGTACCGGATCACCACACTCCACCCCCGGACCTACAACGAGGCCCGTACCATCGGGGAACACTTCCGTGAGGGCACCCCGGTGATCATGAATCTGACTGAGATGGATGACACAGACGCGAAGCGACTTGTCGACTTTGCGGCCGGTTTGGTGTTTGGTCTTCACGGCAGCATCGAGCGGGTGACGCAGAAGGTGTTCCTGTTGTCGCCTGCTAACGTCGATGTCACGGCGGAGGACAAGGCCCGCATCGCAGAGGGCGGGTTCTTCAACCAGAGCTGAGACACCACACCGGTAGGAAGATGGAACAGGGGAGAGGGAAGCACGGATCATGAGCGTGTTCCTTGATGTGATCTACATCGCGCTGATGTGCTTCCTCATCGTGCTGATCTTCCGGTTGGTCATGGACTACGTGTTCCAGTTCGCCCGCTCATGGCAACCAGGCAAGGCGATGGTGGTCGTACTTGAGGCCACTTACACTGTCACCGATCCACCGCTCAAGCTTCTGCGGCGGTTCATCCCGCCGCTGCGTCTCGGGGGCGTGGCGCTCGACCTGTCCTTCTTCGTACTGATGATCATCGTCTACATCCTGATCGCGATCGTTGGTCGGCTGTGATGAGCGATGTGACCTACCGTCTTGCCGATGCCGACGACTACGTTGAGGTGAAGAGATGCCGTTGACCCCCGAGGACGTGCGGAACAAGCAGTTCACGACCGTCCGCCTCCGAGAAGGCTATGACGAGGACGAGGTCGATGCCTTCCTCGATGAGGTCGAAGCCGAACTGACGCGCCTGCTCCGCGAGAACGAGGACCTGCGCGCCAAACTGGCCGCGGCCACGCGCGCGGCTGCCCAGAACCAGCAGAACATGCGCAAGCCTCCGGAGCCGCAGGACCAGCAGGGCGGCATGCCCCAGGGCGGTATGCCCCAGCAGGGCGGCATGCCCCAGGGCGGTATGCCCCAGCAGGGCATGCGAGGTCCCGGCGCTCCGGTGCCCGCCGGCATATCGGGCCCGCCGCAGCAGCAGATGGGTGGCCCCATGGGCGGTCCCCCGCAGCTGCCGAGCGGCGCCCCGCAGTTGCCGGCCGGTCCCAGTGGCCAGGGCGGTCCGCAGGGTCCTGGTCCGATGGGCCAGGGTCCGATGGGTCAGGGTCCGATGGGCCAGGGCGGCCCGATGGGTCAGGGTCCGATGGGCCAGGGCCCCATGGGACAGGGTGGTCCGATGGGCCAGGGCGGTCCGATGGGCCAGGGTCCGATGGGCCAGGGCATGGGCCAGGGCCCGATGGGCGGCCAGCCCCCCATGCAGCAGCAGATGGGTGGCCCGATGGGCGGCCCCATGGGCGGTCCGATGGGCGGCCCCGGTCAGGGCCCTGGTGGCGACAGCGCCGCCCGAGTCCTCTCGCTGGCCCAGCAGACCGCCGACCAGGCGATCGCCGAGGCCCGCTCCGAGGCCAACAAGATCGTCGGCGAGGCCCGCAGCCGCGCCGAGGGTCTGGAGCGTGACGCCCGTGCCAAGGCGGACGCGCTGGAGCGGGACGCGCAGGAGAAGCACCGCGTCGCCATGGGCTCCCTGGAGTCCGCGCGCGCCACGCTGGAGCGCAAGGTCGAGGACCTGCGAGGCTTCGAGCGTGAGTACCGCACGCGTCTGAAGTCGTACCTGGAGTCGCAGCTGCGTCAGCTGGAGACCCAGGCCGACGACTCGCTGGCGCCGCCGCGTACTCCCGCCACGGCTTCCCTGCCGCCGTCCCCGGCGCCCTCCATGGCCCCGGCCGGCGCGAGCGCCCCGTCCTACGGCGGCCAGCCCATGGGCGGCCCGTCTGCCGCTCCGCCGTCCTACGGCGGCCAGCAGCAGATGACCCCGGCGATGACCCAGCCGATGGCACCGGTACGCCCGCAGGGCCCCTCTCCGATGGGCCAGGCGCCGTCCCCGATGCGCGGCTTCCTCATCGACGAGGACGACAACTGACGGCGGGCGCGTAGCGCGTCGCAGTCGTCGGCAGAGCATGACAGGGCGGGCCCCGGATCTCGATCCGGGGCCCGCCCTGTTTATGCGCGTTGCACGTCCCGGCACGGGGCCGGCGTCGAGGGGCGCGGGGAACCGCGCACGGTGGTGTGGCGGGCCGTGGCCATGAGGAGGGGCCCGTCCTCCCCTGGTGGGAAGAACGGGCCCCTCCTGGCCGAGACCGGCGCCTACGCCTTCCGCAGGCGGAACGTCAGCGACAACCCCTCGTCGGTGAAGGGCGCCCCGTAGCCGTCCTCACCTTCGCCCTGCGCGAAGTCCGTCGCCAGCACCTCGTCCGCGATCAGCTCGGCATGCTCCGCCAGCGCCGCGATCACCGCCGGGTCGGTCGACACCCACCGCAGCGCGATCCGGTCGGCCACGTCGAGCCCGCTGTTCTTGCGCGCCTCCTGGATCAGCCGGATAGCGTCCCGGGCGAGCCCCGCCTGGCGCAGCTCCTCCGTGATCTCCAGGTCGAGCGCGACGGTCGCACCGGAGTCCGACGCCACCGACCAGCCCTCACGAGGCGTCTCCGTGATGATCACCTCGTCCGGTGCCAGCGTCACGGTCTCGCCGCCGACCTCCACCGACGCCGTGCCCTCGCGCAGCGCCAGCGACAGCGCGGCCGCGTCCGCCGCGGCGACCGCCTTCGCCACGTCCTGCACCCGCTTGCCGAACCGCTTGCCCAGCGCCCGGAAATTGGCCTTGGCCGTGGTGTCCACCAGGGAGCCGCCGCCCACCTCGGACAGCGACGCCAGCGAGGAGACGTTCAGTTCGTCGGTGATCTGCGTGTGCAGCTCCGGGGCGAGCGCGTCGAAGCCGACCGCGGCGACCAGCGCCCGGGACAGCGGCTGACGGGTCTTGACGCCCGACTCCGCGCGCGTGGCCCGGCCGAGCTCCACGAGCCGTCGTACCAGAAGCATCTGCCGGGACAGCTCCGGGTCGATCGCGGACAGGTCCGCCTCCGGCCAGGAGGTCAGGTGCACCGACTCCGGTGCGCCCGGGGTGACCGGCACCACCAGGTCCTGCCAGACCCGCTCGGTGATGAACGGGGTCAGCGGGGCCATCAGCCTGGTGACGGTCTCCACCACCTCGTGCAGCGTGCGCAGCGCGGCCTTGTCGCCCTGCCAGAAGCGGCGGCGCGAGCGGCGGACGTACCAGTTGGACAGGTCGTCGACGAACGCGGACAGCAGCTTGCCGGCGCGCTGGGTGTCGTACGCCTCCAGCGCCTGGGTCACCTGGTCGGTGAGCGCGTGCAGCTCGGACAGCAGCCAGCGGTCGAGCAGCGGGCGGTCGGCCGGAGCCGGGTCCGCCGCGCTCGGCGCCCAGTTCGACGTGCGGGCGTACAGCGCCTGGAAGGCGACCGTGTTCCAGTACGTCAGAAGGGTCTTGCGCACGACCTCCTGGATGGTGCCGTGGCCGACCCGGCGGGCCGCCCACGGGGATCCGCCGGCGGCCATGAACCAGCGCACCGCGTCCGCGCCGTGCCGGTCCATGAGCGGGATCGGCTGCAGGATGTTGCCCAGGTGCTTGGACATCTTGCGGCCGTCCTCGGCGAGGATGTGGCCGAGGCACACCACGTTCTCGTACGACGACTTGTCGAAGACCAGCGTGCCGACCGCCATGAGGGTGTAGAACCACCCTCGCGTCTGGTCGATCGCCTCGGAGATGAACTGGGCCGGGTAGCGGCTCTCGAACAGCTCCTTGTTCTTGTACGGGTAGCCCCACTGCGCGAACGGCATCGAGCCCGAGTCGTACCAGGCGTCGATGACCTCCGGCACGCGCGTGGCCGTCTTCGCGCACTGCGGGCAGGCGAAGGTGACCTCGTCGATGAACGGGCGGTGCGGGTCCAGGCCCGACTGGTCGGTGCCGGTCAGCTCGGTGAGCTCCGCGCGGGAACCGACCACGGTGAGGTGGTTGTCCTCGCAGCGCCAGATCGGCAGCGGGGTGCCCCAGTAGCGGTTGCGGGACAGCGCCCAGTCGATGTTGTTGTTCAGCCAGTCCCCGTAGCGGCCGTGCTTGACGGTCTCCGGGAACCAGTTCGTCTTCTCGTTCTCCTGGAGGAGCCGGTCCTTGATCTCCGTGGTGCGGATGTACCAGGACGGCTGCGCGTAGTAGAGCAGCGCGGTGTGACAGCGCCAGCAGTGCGGGTAGCTGTGCTCGTACGGCAGGTGCTTGAAGAGGAGGCCGCGCTGCGCCAGGTCCTCGGTGAGGCGTTCGTCGGCCTTCTTGAAGAAGACGCCGCCGACCAGCGGGACGTCCTCCTCGAAGGTGCCGTCCGGGCGGACCGGGTTCACCACCGGCAGGCCGTAGGCGCGGCAGACCTTGAGGTCCTCCTCACCGAAGGCGGGGGACTGGTGGACCAGACCCGTACCGTCCTCGGTCGTGACGTACTCCGCGTTCACGACGTAGTGCGCCGGTTCCGGGAACTCCACGAGCTCGAACGGACGTTGGTAGGTCCAGCGCTCCATCTCGGCGCCGGTGAAGGTCTCACCCGTGGTCTCCCAGCCCTCGCCGAGCGCCTTGGCGACCAGCTGCTCGGCGACGACGAGCCGCTCCTCGCCGTTGGTGGCGACGACGTAGGTGACCTCCGGGTGCGCGGCGACCGCCGTGTTGGACACCAGGGTCCACGGGGTGGTCGTCCACACCAGGAGCGCGGCCTGGCCGGCGAGCGGACCGGAGGTGAGCGGGAAACGGACGTACACGGAGGGGTCGACGACCGTCTCGTAGCCCTGCGCCAGCTCGTGGTCGGACAGGCCGGTGCCGCACCGCGGGCACCAGGGGGCGACGCGGTGGTCCTGGACCAGCAGGCCCTTGCCGAAGATCTCCTTGAGCGACCACCAGACCGACTCGATGTACTCGGGGTCCATGGTCACGTACGCGTCGTCGAGGTCGACCCAGTAGCCCATGCGGGTCGTCAGTTCGGAGAACGCGTCGGTGTGCCGGAGGACGGACTCCCGGCACTTCGCGTTGAACTCGGCGACGCCGTACGCCTCGATGTCGGGCTTGCCGCTGAAGCCCAGCTCCTTCTCGACCGCCAGTTCCACGGGCAGGCCGTGGCAGTCCCAGCCGGCCTTGCGGGCCACGTGGTAGCCGCGCATGGTGCGGAAGCGCGGGAAGACGTCCTTGAAGACGCGCGCCTCGATGTGGTGGGCGCCGGGCATGCCGTTGGCGGTGGGCGGGCCCTCGTAGAACACCCACTCGGGGCGGCCCTCGGACTGCTCCAGGGTCTTGGCGAAGATCTTCTGCTCGCGCCAGAAGTCGAGCACGGCGTGCTCGAGGGCGGGCAGGTCGACCTGTGCGGGCACCTGGCGGTACGTCGGCGCTGTCATCTGCGAGCTTCCTCCAACGGACTTGCTGCCTTCCGTCGGAGGGACGAGAGCCTTGTCTTGCGGACGCCGTGTGCGGCGCGCTCCCGCGGTACCACCCTCCTTGGCTCCCCGGCGCCGTACGTGCCGCGGAGCCCCCTCATTGGGGTCGCGAAACCGGTTCTACTCGCCCCCGCCCTTCGGCTGCGGCTTTCTTCCGGCGGCTCCGGGGTGATCTTCACGTCGCGCTCGCCCCCGGGCTCCCACCGTCCCCGGGTCGCTCTGGGCTGCGTACGCCGCTACTCGTCCCCATCCACGCTTCTCGCTCCGCCCAGTGTACGGCGCCGCACGGACAGCGGCCGACCCGTTTTCCGGGCACCGGCGCCGCCCGGCCGTCCAGCTGTCGAGATGACCCGAATGGCGCGGTACGCGTGTTCGCATCCTGGGATGTCCGGCTCGGCGGATTACCGCGCGGGGAGCTGGGCACAACGCATGCATACCGGCTGCGTGGGGGGTGCGGGGCGGGCGGATCGGGCGGCGTGCCCCGTTGCCGAGGGACTCAGGTCGATTTATCGTCCCAGCACGATTCGCGTGCAAGATCACAATATGTGAAGGGGCCGCGGCCATGGTGGCGAAGAAGACCGCCGTACAGCAGTCGGCGTCCGGCCGATCCAGGGGTGCGGCTGCCTCCGACGGCGACACCGAGGGGGACGCCAGGAAACGGGGCACGCGCGCGGGAGCGTCCGCCGGGGCAGGCGAAATGGCTGGTGAGAAGGGCTTTGCCGGGAAGGCGGGCGGGCCGGGGACGCCGGTGGAGAAGGCGGACGGCAAGAAGCTGGACGAAAAGAGAGCGGACGCGAAGAAGGCCGCCGGGACGAAGCCGGCGGGAAAGAGAGCGACCGGGGCTGCCAAGGGCGTCACGGGGAAGCCGGAGAAGAGCGCCTCCGGGTCCGCGGCGACGAGGACCGCGGCGGTGAAGGGCACGGCCAAGAAGAGCACGGCCAAGAAGGCGGGCGCGGCGCGGGCCGCGAAGCAGACGGGAGCCACGACGGTGGTTGCGAAGAAGACCCCTGGCAGGGCCGCTGCGGCGGCGGACACCGCCGTCCCCAAGGCGCGGGTCGCCACGGCGGCTCCGGGCGAGCTCGCGGTGCGTCCCGGCGAGGACCCGTGGGCGCCTGAGGAGGTCGAGGAGGCGCGCACCGAGCTGATGACCGAGGCACTGCGGCTGCGTGCCGAGCTGGACGCCTCCGACAGCGCCCTGGCCGGTCTGATGCGGGACTCCGGGGACGGCGCCGGTGACGACGAGGCCGACACCGGCACCAAGAACATCACCCGCGAGCACGAGCTGTCGCTGGCCGCCAACGCGCGCGAGATGCTCGAGCAGACCGAGCGGGCCCTGGAGAAGCTCGACGCGGGCACCTACGGACTCTGCGAGAACTGCGGGAACCCCATCGGGAAGGCCCGGATGCAGGCCTTCCCGAGGGCGACCCTGTGCGTCGAGTGCAAGCAGAAGCAGGAACGCCGCTACTGAGCATCGGGGTCGCGTGGGGCGTGCCGTAGTCTCGTCCCGAGGCAGGCACCTAGGTTGAGGGACTCACGTGGCAGAGGCGGAGCGCATCATCGGTACGCCGGAAACTCCGGACGACGGCGGTGAGGAGACGGCGGCACCCGGCGTGTCCGGCGCGGAGCAGCAGGGAGCCGTGGACGGACGGCGGCCCGGGCGCGGACGCCGGATCGCCGTGCTGTTCGCGGTGGCCGCCTTCGCGTACGCCCTCGACCTGGTCAGCAAGATGATCGTGGTCGCGAAGCTGGAGCACCACGCGCCGATCGAGGTCATCGGCGACTGGCTGGAGTTCCACGCGATCCGCAACCCGGGCGCCGCCTTCGGGTTCGGCGGCGCCTTCACGATCATCTTCACGGTGATCGCGGCGGCCGTGATCGTCGTGATCTTCCGGCTGGCCCGCAAGCTCTACAGCTTCCCCTGGGCGGTCGCCCTGGGCCTGCTGCTGGGCGGTGCGCTCGGCAATCTCACCGACCGGATCTTCCGCTCGCCGGGCGTCTTCGAGGGCCAGGTCGTCGACTTCATCGCGCCCAAGGGGTTCGCGGTGTTCAACCTGGCCGACTCGGCGATCGTCTGCGGCGGCATCCTGATCGTCCTGCTCTCCTTCCGCGGCCTGGACCCGGACGGCACCGTCCACAAGGACTGACCGGCGCCGGGACGGCCCGGGCCGGGTGCCGGGGCCGGAGCGCGGGCCGGACGGGCTCGCGTACGGCGCTGTCGGCGCGGTCCGGCATACTCGACGGGTGAGTACCCTTCCCGAGATCCGAACCCTGCCCGTGCCCGACGGCCTGGAGGGCGAGCGTGTCGACGCCGCCATCTCCCGCATGTTCGGCTTCTCCCGCACCAAGGCGGCCGAGCTGGCCGCGGCGGGCAAGGTCCAGGTCGACGGCGCGGTGGTCGGCAAGTCGGAGCGGGTCAGCGGCGGGTCCTGGCTGGAGGTCGAGATGCCGGGGGCGCCCGCGCCCGTGCAGATCGTCGCGGAGCCCGTCGAGGGCATGGAGATCGTGTACGACGACGATGACGTGGTCGTCGTCGTCAAGCCGGTCGGCGTGGCCGCGCACCCCAGCCCCGGCTGGACCGGCCCGACCGTCATCGGCGGTCTGGCGGCGGCCGGCTACCGGATCTCCACCTCCGGCGCCGCCGAGCGCCAGGGCATCGTGCACCGCCTCGACGTCGGCACCTCCGGCCTGATGGCGGTGGCCAAGTCGGAACGTGCGTACACCTCGCTCAAGCGCCAGTTCAAGGAGCGCACGGTCGACAAGCGCTACCACACGCTCGTGCAGGGCCACCCGGACCCGACCAGCGGGACCATCGACGCCCCCATCGGCCGCCACCCCCAGCACGACTACAAGTGGGCGGTCACGGCCGACGGCAAGCCCTCCGTGACCCACTACGACCTCATCGAGGCGTTCCGCGCGGCCTCCCTGCTGGACGTGAAGCTGGAGACCGGCCGCACCCACCAGATCCGCGTCCACATGGCGGCCCACCGCCACCCCTGCGTCGGCGACCTCACCTACGGCGCCGACCCCACGCTCGCCAAGCGGCTGCACCTGAGCCGGCAGTGGCTGCACGCGGTCCGGCTCGGCTTCGAGCACCCCGGCACCGGCGACTGGGTCGAGTTCGAGAGCGACTACCCGGAAGACCTGAGCAAGGCGCTGGACCAGGTCCGCGAGGAGACGTACGGATGAGCACGCGCGCGTACGACGTACGGGTCGCCGAGGACCCCGCGGACCTGGAGGCGTGCTTCGCCGTGCGCAAGCAGGTCTTCGTCGTCGAACAGGGCGTCCCCGAGGACATCGAGTACGACGCGTACGACCCCGTGGCCCTGCACGTGCTGGCGATCCGCGAGGACGGCGTACCGCTCGGCACCGGCCGGCTGCTGCACGGCGAGGCGGCCCTGGAGAAGACCGGCGGCGACCTGTCCCTCGGCTCCCTGGGCCGGCTCGCGGTCTCCGAGGAGGCCCGCGGCCTCGGCATAGGCGTGGCCCTGGTCCGGGCCATCGAGGACGCGGCCCGCGCGCGTGGCCTGAGCGCGGTGGACCTGCACGCGCAGACGCGCGCGCTGGGCTTCTACGAGCGGCTGGGCTACGAGCCCTACGGCCCGGAGTACGAGGAGGCGGGCATCCCGCACCAGGGGATGCGGCGCGCCCTGTAGCGCAGCCCGTGCCGGGAGACCGCGTGGCAGGCTGGAGGCCCGCCGTGTGATCGTCGACTCCCGGAGCGCTGGCCGTGGATCAGTTGGCCCTGTTGTTCGTGCTGCTGCTCGGGGCTCTGGTGAGCGTCCCGGTGGGAGACCGGCTGGGGCTGCCGGCGCCCGTGCTGATGACCCTGTTCGGGATCGTCCTCGCGGTGGCCGACTTCGTGCCGAACGTGAACATCCCGCCCGAGCTGATCCTGCCCGCCCTGCTGCCGCCACTGCTCTACGCCGCCGTGCGGCGAACCTCCTGGCGCCAGTTCACGGCCAACAAGCGGCCGATCTTCCTGCTCGCGGTGGCCCTGGTGTTCGTCACCACGGTGTGCGTGGCCGTCGTCGCCGGCGCGATCGTGCCCGGGCTGCCGATCGCCGCAGCCGTGGCGCTGGGCGCGCTGGTCGCCCCGCCCGACCCGGTCGCCGCGACCGCCGTCGCCGGGCAGCTCGGCCTGCCGCGCCGGCTGGTGTCGATCCTGGAGGGCGAAGGCCTCTTCAACGACGTCACGGCCATCGTCCTCTACCACGTGGCGATCGCCGCCGTGGTCAGCGGCACGTTCTCGCCCTGGGGGGCCGGACTGGACTTCCTCCTCTCCGCCGTGGTCGCGGTCGCGGTGGGGCTGGCGCTCGGCTGGGGCGCGAACAAGCTGATGGCCGTGCTCGGCGACGCGACCCTCCAGATCGGCCTGACCCTGCTGGTCCCGTACGTCTCCTACGTCCTCGCCGAGGAACTGCACGGCTCCGGGGTGCTCGCCGTGCTGACCACGGCGCTGTTCATCGCCGAGTACGCCACCGACGCCGACGACGTACTGACCCGGCTCGCCGGATACACCTTCTGGGACATCGTGGACACGCTGGTCACCGGCGTCGCGTTCGGGCTGATCGGCCTGGAGCTGCACAACGCGATCCGTACGGCGTCCGGCCGCTGGGGCGAGCTGCTCGGCTGGGCGGCCGCGACGGTGGGCGTGGTCGTCGTGGTCCGGCTGGTGTGGCTGCTGCCGGCGACCTGGCTGACCAAGCGGCTGCACGCCCGGCGGGACTACGACGAGGAGATCCCGACCAGCTGGCGGGAGACGGTGGTGATGTGGTGGTCCGGGATGCGCGGAGTGGCGTCGGTGGCGCTGGCCCTGGCCATTCCCCTGAAGACCGAGGACGGAACCCCCTTCCCGGACCGGGACGAGATCGTCTTCATCGCGTTCGGTGTGATCATGGCGACCCTGGTCCTCCAAGGGCTGACCCTGCCCTGGCTGGTGAAGCGGCTGGGGGTGCGGGCCGACACCGACCAGGAGAAGAAGTTCGAGAAGGAACTTGCGCTGCGGGCGGCGAAGGCCGCACGGCGGCGGCTGAAGGAGATCGAGCAGGTCGAGGACCTGCCGGAGGACGTGACGGAGCAGATGCTGCGGCGGGCCTTCGAGATCGGATTCCGGATCAGTCCCGAGGTGGTGGAGGGCGAGCGGCGCGAGGGCCACGACAAGCGGGCGAAGCGGTTGAAGCGGCTGCGGCGGATCCAGCAGGAGATGCTGAGCGCGGCCCGGCACGAGGTGCTGGCGGCGCGGAGCGAGCAGGGGGCCGATCCGGAGATCGTGGACCGGGTGCTGCGGCACCTGGACGTCCGCAGCCTGCGCTGATCACCTGACGGTCATACGAACGTACGGCGGTTGTGGATATCCGAAGGCGGGGTCGGCGGGGCCCTCGTAGTCTCGGATCATGGCTCGGAACATTGTGATCAGTGGTGGAGGAACGGGGATCGGGCTCGCCGCGGCGCGGGTGTTCGCCGCCGACGGGGACCGGGTGCTGCTGCTCGGGCGGCGCAGAGAGGTGCTGGAGCGGGCGGGGGTGCCGGGAGCCGAGTGGCGTGCCGCCGATCTGGCCGAGCCCGCCGACGTCCGGGATGTGGCACGGTACGTCGCCGACGAGATCGGTACCGTGGACGTGCTGATCCACAGTGCCGGCGGCAACGCTGCGTTCGCGCCGGACGCGGAGGCCGGGGACCCGCTGGACGCCGTCGCCCGTACCTGGACGGGCAACTTCCGGCAGAACACGCTCTCCGCCGTCCTGCTCACGGAGGCGCTCAAGGACCGGCTCGCCGACCCCGGCGGACGGGTGCTGTTCCTCAGCTCCATCGCCGCCTACCGGGGCTCGGGGTCCGGGTCCTACGCGGCCGCGAAGGCGGCCCTGCATCCCTACGCCCACGATCTGGCGCGGCAGCTGGGGCCGCGTGGGGTCACCGTGAACGTGGTCGCGCCCGGCTACGTCGAGGACACCGGGTTCTTCGGCGGCCCCCTCGAGGAGGAGCGGCGGGCCCGGCTCGTCGCCGAGACGGCGACCGGGCGGGCCGGCATACCGGGTGACGTCGCCGCCACCCTGCACTGGCTGGCCTCCCCGGCCGCCGGGCACGTCACCTCGCAGATCGTCCAGGTCAACGGCGGCGCCGAGCGCGGCCACTGACGCGGAGGGCAGCGGTCAGGCGCCGCGGCCGGTCCGGGGCGGCTCGTGCAGGCGCCGGGGGGCCGTCCCGTCCTGGGAGGGGATGATCCCGCCCGGGGGCAGGACCGCGTCGGCCGTGTTGACCCGGGGCAGGGCGTAGGGGTGCTCGGCGGTCAGCCAGGTGATCATCTGTTCGCGGACGGTGACCCGGACCTTCCAGACGTCGTCCGAGTCCTTGGCGGTCACCAGCGCCCGCACCTGGATCGTGTTCGGCGTGGAATCGGTGACGACCAGGCTGTAGTCCCGCCCGTCCCAGGCGGGGCACTCGCGCAGGATGTCCCGGAGCTTCTCGCGCATCGGCTCGACCGGTGCCGTGTGGTCGAGGTGCCAGTAGACGACGCCGGTCATCTGCGGGGTGCCCCGGGACCAGTTCTCGAAGGGTTTGGAGGTGAAGTACGACACCGGCATGGTGATCCGGCGTTCGTCCCAGGTCCGTACCGTCAGGAAGGTCAGGGTGATCTCCTCGACCGTGCCCCACTCGCCGTCGACCACGACCGTGTCGCCGAGGCGCACCATGTCGCCGAAGGCGATCTGCAGCCCCGCGAACATGTTCGACAGCGTGGACTGTGCGGCCACACCGGCGACGATGCCGAGGATTCCGGCGGAGGCCAGCAGCGAGGCGCCGGCCGCGCGCATCGCGGGGAAGGTCAGCAGCATCGCCGCCACGGCCACCACGCCGACGACCGCCGTCACCACCCGCATGATCAGCGAGACCTGGGTGCGCACCCGGCGGACCCGGGCCGCGTCGGTGTGGCCGCGGGCGTAGCGGGTGTAGGAGGACTCCACGATCGCCGCCGCGATCCGCACCACCAGCCAGGCCGCCGACCCGATCAGCACCAGGGTCAGCAACTGGCCGACGGCGACCCGGTGGCCCAGGAGCAGCTCGGCCTGGTCGTAGGAGCCTCTGAGCAGGGCGGCGCAGAGGACCAGCTGGTAGGGGATGCGGGCGCGGCGCAGCAGACCCCACAACGGTGTCTCGGTGTGGCGGTCGTCGGCCTTGCGCAGCAGCAGGTCGGTCGCCCAGCCGATCAGCAGGGTGAGGACGACGGCGCCGCCGACGACGATCAGCGGGCGGAGTGCGTTCTCCATGTCCATGGGATCGAACGTAACCAGAACGGCGGGGTCCTGAACATGCCGGACGGTGTCGAGGGCGTCACACGGACCGTCCGGGCGGGCTGGCACCATGGGCGCATGAACATCATGCTCTTTCACTCGACCTATGGCCTCAGGCCCGCGGTGCGCGAGGCCGCGGACCGGCTGCGTGCCGCGGGGCACGAGGTGTGGACGCCGGACCTCTTCGAAGGGCGCACGTTCGACACCGTCGAGGAGGGCATGGAGTTCAACGAGTCGATCGGCAAGGACGAACTGCTGAAGCGGGCCGTGCTGGCGGCGGCGCCCTACTCGGAGCGCGGACTGGTGTACGCGGGGTTCTCGCTGGGCGCCTCGGTCGCGCAGACGCTGGCGCTCGGCGACGAGCGGGCGCGCGGGCTGCTGCTCCTGCACGGCACCTCGGACATCGCGCCGAACGTCGCGGTGGACGAGCTGCCGGTACAGCTGCACGTGGCCGAGCCGGACGCCTTCGAGACGGACGACTGGCTGAGCGCCTGGTATCTGCAGATGGGCCGGGCCGGCGCCGATGTGGAGATCTACCGGTACCCGGGCGCCGGCCACCTCTACACCGACGCCGGGCTGCCCGACTACGACGAGGAGGCCGCCGAGGCCACCTGGCGGGTGGCGCTCGGCTTCCTCGACACGCTGTAGGGGACGGCTACACCGGGTCGTAGGTGCGCTCGACCTTCTGGGTGCCGCTGCGGGTGCGGTACGAACGCTCCCAGGACGAGGTCGCGTCGGCCTTCGTCTTGTCGGAGAGGACGTAGTAGTCCATCTGCGCCCGGGCCGCGGTGATGTCCAGGATGCCGTAGCCGTGCCGGTCGGTGTCGACCCAGTGCACGTGGCGGTTGGCCAGCTGGATGATCGGCGCGGCGACGGTGGAGACGACCCCGGGGGAGACCTTGAGGATGTCGTCCAGGTTGTCGGAGGTCACCGAGGTGACCACGAACTCCGTGGCCGCGGAGGCGGAGAGCGGGTAGGTGCCGGCGTCCACCGGCACGTCGTTGGCCCACGCCATGTGGATGTCGCCGGTCAGGAACACCGTGTTGCCGATCGCGTTGGAGCGCAGGTGGGCCAGCAGCTCGCGGCGGTCGTCGGTGTAGCCGTCCCACTGGTCGGTGTTGAGGGCGAGGCCGTCCTGCGGCAGGCCGAGCAGCTTGGCGAGTGGCTTCAGCAGGTCGGCGGAGAGCGAGCCGATGGCGAACGGCGAGATCATCACCGAGTTGCCGACCAGGCGCCAGGTGGTGTCGGAGGCCTTCAGGCCGGCCTTCAGCCAGTCGAGCTGGGCGCGGCCGGTGATGGTGCGGTCCGGGTCGTCGACCGAACCGCTGCCGGTGGAGACCTGCTGGGAGCGGAAGGAGCGCAGGTCGAGCAGGGAGAGGTCGGCGAGCTTGCCGAAGCGCAACCGGCGGTAGGTGGTGCCGGCGATGGCCGGTCGGACCGGCATCCATTCGAAGTAGGCCTGCTTGGCGGCCGCCTGACGGGCCGTCCAGGCGCCCTCGGTGCCCTCGGTGTGGTTCTCGGCGCCGCCGGACCAGGAGTCGTTGGCGAACTCGTGGTCGTCCCAGATCGCGATGACCGGCGCCTTGGCGTGCAGGGCCTGCAGGTCGGTGTCGGTCTTGTACTTGCCGTGGCGTATGCGGTAGTCGGCGAGGGTGATGATCTCGTGGGTCGGTGCGTGTGGGCGCACCACGGTGTCGCGGGTGCCGTACTCGCCGGTGCCGTACTCGTAGATGTAGTCGCCGAGGTGCAGCCACGCGTCCAGGTCGCCGCGGGCCGCCAGGTGACGGTAGGAGGCGAAGTAGCCGGCCTCCCAGTTGGCGCAGGAGACGACTCCGAAGCGCAGGCCGGAGACGGCGGCGTCGGCGGCCGGTGCCGTGCGGGTGCGCGCGACGGCGGTGTCGGTGCCGCTGGCCGAGAACCGGAACCAGTAGTCGGTGGCGGGGGCGAGGCCGCGGATGTCGGCCTTGACGGTGTGGTCGGAGGCGGCGGTCGCGGTGACGGAGCCGCGGGAGACCACGTGGGTCAGCGCCTTGTCGGTGGCGACGACCCAGCTGACCTCGGTGTCGGCGCCCGCGCCGGAGCCCGGGGTGGCGTCGGCGCTCGGGGTCACCCGGGTCCACAGCAGGACGCCGTCGGGCAGCGGGTCGCCGGAGGCGATGCCGTGCAGGAAGGCGGGGGCGTCGGAGGCGGCCCGGGCCGGCAGCGCGGCGGTGAGCGGGGCGGCCAGGACAGCCGTCGCCGCCGCGGCCTTGACGACCGTACGGCGGCGCGGGGAGAGGGAGTTGACACCCTCGGAAGCCTGAGTTGATCTGTATCGACTGGTCACGTCCGGTCAGGTTACTGACTGGTACGAACAAGAGCAGGCGAACCGGTGAAAGTTCGCCTGCTCTTCACCCGGAGCTGGTGCCGGACCTGTGCACAACCGCCCTGTTCACGCCTTGAGGGCCGCGTCCACCACGGAGTTGAAGGCCTCGACCGTCATCGGCGGGTTGCCGTTGGAGTCGGCCGTGAGCATCTTGCCGTTCATGACGAAGCTCGGGGTGCCCGTCACGCCGTCCTTGTTGGTGTCGAACGTCTTCGACATGGCCAGCGCCCAGGCGTCGTACTTACCAGTGTTCACCGCGTCCTGGAAGGACTTGTTGTTCTTCAGGGCCGGTACCGTGTCGGCGACCTCGATGAGGTACTTGTCGCTCTTGAACTTGTCGTCGTCCTCCGACGGGTGCCACTTCGTCGAGTACAGCGCGGTCTTGTACTCCAGGAAGGCCTCGTCGCTGACGTTCAGTGCGGCGCCCATGGCGCTCAACGCGTTCTTGGATCCCTCGCCGCGTGTACCGATCTTGTCCTTGCCGAGCGAGTCGCCGTCGAGGAAGGTGCCGCCGATGTACTGGATCTTGAACTTGCCGTCGTCGATGTCCTTCTTCACCGTCGGGCCGACGGTCTGCTCGAACTGGGCGCAGATCGGGCAGCGCGGGTCCTCGTAGACCTTGAGGGTCTTCGGGGCGGTGGACTTGCCGATCACGACCGTGGTGCCGTCGGTGCCCGTGGTGTTGGCCGGGGCGACCACCTTGGCGGACCTCTCGTCCTCCCAGTAGCCGGGCTTGTTGGCCTGGACGACGGCGTAACCTATGCCGCCCGCCGCGGCCAGCACGGCCACGACCGAGCAGGCCACGATGACCTGGCGCTTGACCTTGGCGCGCTTGGCCTGCTTCTCGCGCTCGACGCGCAGTCGCTCCCGGGCCGCGTTCTTGGCAGCCGCGCTGTTCCGCTTGCTCATGTTGGTGATCTCCATAGGGGACGCGCACATGTCGTACGCGGGATACGTGTGGGGGACTCGTCGTGCTCGAACGAGGGGTGTGCTCGCGCCGGAGGACGCTCAGCCGAAGGACGGCGCGAGCGCCCGGGAGCACGGCGGTCCACGCCGTCCCAGGGAGTGCACGAGGACCGGGTTGCGGGCGGTGGCCGTGCGCGGCGCCGGACGCGGCAGCCGCCGTACCGGAGCCGGCCGCACCGTGCCCGCGGCGACCGCGAGGAGCAGCGGGCGGAAGGTGGTGGCGGCGACCGCGCGCAGCAGCTGGGTCAGGGCGCGCTCGCCGCGGCGCAGCCAGGCGGCGGCCAGCAGGCCGACGCCGACGTGCGCGGCCAGCAGCAGCCAGGCGGCGGTCGGGTCGGCGTGGGCGAGGGCCGCGGCGGCCCGGGAGCCGCCGGTCATCTGCGCCAGCGGGGTGCCGACGGCGCCGCCGTGGCACAGCACGTCGAGACCGACCGCGCGCAGCGGGCCGGCGACGGGGCCGCCCGCCCGGCCGTAGCAGGCGTGCTGGCCGGTGGTGAAGACCGTGTCGGCGGCCAGCTCCAGCGGGACCAGCAGGGCCGCGATCCGGCCGAAGCCGCGCTCGCGGGCCGCCAGCGCGTACGCCGTGAGGAACACGCCGGCGGCGACCGCTGCCACCGTGGTCAACGGCAGCGGGGCCCGGGACAGCAGCACGTGCGACGCGGTGCTGAGCGTCACGACGAAGGCCGTGAACAGCGCCGCGCGCACGGCTCTGAGCTGGGTCCCGGATATGTCCATAGCGGTGGAGAGTCTGTCACGTACTCATGTAGGGGACCCCTAAAAGGTCCCTGTGAATCCGCGAAGGTTACAGGCCTGGAATCCGGCCGTTGCGGAACAGGTCGACGAAGATCTGGTGGTCGGCCCGCGCGCGTGCGCCGTAGCTGTGCGCGAAGTCCACGAGGAGCCGGTCGAAGCCCGCGCCGTTGTCGGGGTCCGCCGCGATCGCCGCGTCGATGGCCCGCTCGGTGGAGAACGGCACCAGCGACTCGCCGGAGGTGTCGTCGGCCGCGGAGTGCATCGACGCCGTGGCCCGGCCGAGGTCAGCGACGACCGTCGCGATCTCCTCCGGGTCGTCGATGTCGGCCCAGTCCAGGTCCACCGCGTACGGCGACACCTCGGCGACCAGCTGCCCCGAGCCGTCCAGCTCGGTCCAGCCCAGCCACGGGTCGGCGTGCGCCTGGAGGGCACGCTGGGAGATCACCGTGCGGTGGCCCTCGTGCAGGAAGTAGTCACCGATCGCCGGGTCCGTGATGTGCCGGGAGACGGCCGGGGTCTGGGCCTGCTTGATGTAGATCACGACGTCGTTCTCCAGGGCGTCCGTGGCGCCCTCCAGAAGGATGTTGTACGACGGCAGGCCGGCCGAGCCGATGCCGATGCCGCGGCGGCCGACGACGTCCTTGACGCGGTAGGAGTCCGGGCGGGACAGGGACGACTCCGGAAGCGTCTCCAGGTAGCCGTCGAAGGCCGCGAGGACCTTGTAGCGGGTCGCCGCGTCCAGCTCGATCGAGCCGCCGCCGGCGGCGAAGCGGCGCTCCCAGTCGCGGATCTCCGTCATCGAGTCCAGCAGCTCGAAGCGGGTCAGCGAGCGGGCCGCGCGCAGCGCGCCGAGCAGCGGGCCCTCGGCGCTGTCCAGGGTGAACGGCGGGACCTCGTCGCTCTTGGCGCCGGTCGCCAGCGAGTGGATCCGCTCCCGGTACGCGCCCGCGTACACCTCCACCAGCTCGGTGATCTGCTCGTCGCTGAGCGCCTTCGCGTACCCGATCAGCGCGATGGAGGCGGAGAAGCGCTTGAGGTCCCAGGTGAAGGGGCCGACGTAGGCCTCGTCGAAGTCGTTGACGTTGAAGACCAGGCGGCCGTTGGAGTCCATGTACGTGCCGAAGTTCTCCGCGTGCAGGTCACCGTGGATCCACACGCGCGAGGTGCGCTCGTCCAGGAACGGACCGCTGTACGGCCGCCCACCGCCCCGCCCGGCGTTCTCGGCGTCCACGTCGTGGTAGAAGAGCGCCGCCGAGCCCCGGTAGAAGGCGAAGGCCGAGGCCGCCATCTTCCGGAACTTCACGCGGAACGCGGCCGGGTCGGCGGCCAGGAGCTCGCCGAAGGCGGTGTCGAAGACGGCGAGGATCTCCTCGCCGCGCTGCTCGTCGTTGAGCTGGGGGACCGACATCGCTGGGTGCCTCCTGGTACGGGTGATGCGTGACATGTGGGGCGGATCTCTCCTCCGGGCCAACGTGCGAGGGTCCGGGGGAGTGCCCGCCTTCTTCGCCTGAAGGTACGCGGGGCGGTGGGCGGATTGTCAGTGCCGAGGCATAGGATTTCGCCGTCCCACCAGACTGTCCGCAGTCGGTCCGCAGTCGGTCGGAAGATCGTCGACGCCTGTTTCCTCTGGAGGCCGAAACCGTGTCAAAGCCGCCGTTCACGCACCTGCACGTCCACACCCAGTACTCGCTGCTGGACGGTGCCGCGCGGCTGAAGGACATGTTCAACGCCTGTAACGAGATGGGCATGACGCACATCGCCATGTCCGACCACGGCAACCTGCACGGGGCGTACGACTTCTTCCACACCGCGCAGAAGGCCGGAGTCACCCCGATCATCGGGATCGAGGCGTACGTCGCCCCCGAGTCCCGGCGCAACAAGCGCAAGATCCAGTGGGGCCAGCCGCACCAGAAGCGGGATGACGTCTCCGGCTCCGGCGGTTACACCCACAAGACGATGTGGGCCGTGAACAGCACCGGCCTGCACAACCTCTTCCGGCTCTCCTCCGACGCCTACGCCGAGGGCTGGCTGCAGAAGTGGCCCCGGATGGACAAGGAGACCATCGCCCAGTGGTCCGAGGGGATCGTCGCCTCCACCGGCTGCCCCTCCGGCGAGCTCCAGACCAGGCTCCGTCTCGGCCAGTACGACGAGGCACTGAAGGCGGCCGCCGACTACCAGGACATCTTCGGCAAGGACCGTTACTTCCTGGAGCTGATGGACCACGGCATCGAGATCGAGCACCGGGTCCGCGACGGCCTCCTGGAGATCGGCAAGAAGCTCGGCATCCCGCCGCTGGTCACCAACGACTCGCACTACACGTACGCGCACGAGGCGACCGCCCACGACGCCCTGCTGTGCATCCAGACCGGCAAGAACCTCTCCGACCCGGACCGCTTCAAGTTCGACGGCACCGGCTACTACCTGAAGTCCACCGACGAGATGTACGCCATCGACTCCTCGGACGCCTGGCAGCAGGGCTGCGCCAACACCCTCCTCGTCGCCGAGATGGTGGACACCACCGGCATGTTCGAGGCCAAGAACCTCATGCCGAAGTTCGACATCCCCGAGGGCTACACCGAGGTCACCTGGTTCAAGGAGGAGGTCCGCCGCGGGATGGCGCGCCGCTTCCCCGGCGGTGTCCCGGAGGACCGCCAGAAGCAGGTCGAGTACGAGCTGGACGTCATCATCCAGATGGGGTTCCCCGGCTACTTCCTCGTGGTCGCCGACTTCATCATGTGGGCCAAGAACAACGGCATCGCGGTCGGCCCCGGCCGAGGCTCCGCGGCCGGCTCGATCGTCGCGTACGCCCTGGGCATCACCGACCTCGACCCGATCCCGCACGGTCTGATCTTCGAGCGGTTCCTCAACCCCGAGCGTGTCTCCATGCCCGACGTCGACATCGACTTCGACGAGCGCAGGCGCGTCGAGGTGATCAGGTACGTGACCGAGAAGTACGGCGCCGACAAGGTCGCCATGATCGGCACCTACGGCAAGATCAAGGCCAAGAACGCCATCAAGGACTCCGCGCGGGTGCTGGGCTACCCGTACGCGATGGGCGACCGCCTCACCAAGGCGATGCCCGCCGACGTCCTCGGCAAGGGCATCGACCTGGACGGCATCACCAACCCCTCGCACCCGCGGTACAACGAGGCGGGCGAGATCCGCGGGATGTACGAGAACGAGCCGGACGTCAAGAAGGTCATCGACACCGCCAAGGGCGTCGAGGGCCTGGTCCGGCAGATGGGTGTGCACGCGGCCGGCGTGATCATGTCCAGTGAGCCCATCGTGGACCACGCCCCGATCTGGGTGCGGCACACCGACGGCGTGACCATCACGCAGTGGGACTACCCGCAGTGCGAGTCGCTCGGCCTGCTGAAGATGGACTTCCTCGGCCTGCGCAACCTGACGATCATGGACGACGCCGTCAAGATGGTGAAGTCCAACAAGGGCATCGACCTCGACCTGCTGGCCCTGCCGCTGGACGACCCGAAGACCTTCGAACTCCTCCAGCGCGGCGACACCCTCGGCGTCTTCCAGTTCGACGGCGGGCCCATGCGCTCCCTGCTGCGCCTGATGAAGCCCGACAACTTCGAGGACATCTCCGCCGTCTCCGCGCTCTACCGTCCCGGCCCGATGGGCATGGACTCGCACACCAACTACGCGCTGCGCAAGAACAAGCTCCAGGAGATCACCCCGATCCACAAGGAGCTGGAGGAGCCCCTGGAAGAGGTCCTGGCCGTCACCTACGGCCTGATCGTCTACCAGGAGCAGGTGCAGAAGGCCGCGCAGATCATCGCCGGCTACTCGCTCGGCGAGGCCGACATCCTGCGCCGCGTGATGGGCAAGAAGAAGCCCGACGAGCTGGCGAAGAACTTCGTCCTCTTCCAGAAGGGCGCCCGCGACAAGGGCTTCAGCGACGAGGCCATCCAGGCCCTGTGGGACGTGCTGGTGCCCTTCGCCGGATACGCGTTCAACAAGGCGCACTCCGCCGCGTACGGCCTGGTCTCCTACTGGACCGCCTACCTCAAGGCGAACCACCCCGCCGAGTACATGGCCGGGCTGCTCACCTCGGTCAAGGACGACAAGGACAAGTCGGCCGTCTACCTCAACGAGTGCCGCCGCATGGGCATCAAGGTGCTCCCGCCGAACGTCAACGAGTCGGTGCACAACTTCGCCGCCCAGGGCGACGACGTGATCCTCTTCGGCCTGGAGGCCGTGCGCAACGTCGGCACGGGCGTCGTCGAGTCGATCATCAAGGCCCGCAAGGCCAAGGGGAAGTTCGCCTCCTTCCCCGACTACCTGGACAAGGTCGACGCCACCGCCTGCAACAAGCGGACCACGGAATCCCTCATCAAGGCGGGCGCCTTCGACGCCCTCGGGCACACCCGCAAGGGCCTCACCGCCCAGTACGAGCCGATGATCGACAACGTGGTGCAGGTCAAGCGCAAGGAGGCCGAGGGCCAGTTCGACCTCTTCGGCGGGATGGGCGAGGAGGACAGCAGCGAGCCCGGGTTCGGCCTCGACGTGGAGTTCACCACCGACGAGTGGGACAAGACCTATCTGCTCGCCCAGGAGCGGGAGATGCTCGGTCTGTACGTCTCCGACCACCCGCTCTTCGGCCTGGAGCACGTGCTCTCCGACAAGGCCGACGCGGGCATCGCACAGCTGACCGGCGGCGAGCACGCCGACGGCGCGGTCGTCACCATCGGCGGCATCATCTCCGGCCTCCAGCGCAAGATGACCAAGCAGGGCAACGCGTGGGCGATCGCCACCGTCGAGGACCTCGCGGGCTCCATCGAGTGCATGTTCTTCCCGGCGACCTACCAGCTCATCTCGACCCAACTCGTCGAGGACGCGGTCGTCTTCGTCAAGGGCCGCCTCGACAAGCGTGAGGACGTGCCCCGCCTGGTGGCGATGGAGCTGGCGATCCCGGACCTGTCCGCCGCGGGCGCCAACGCACCCGTGGTCCTCACCATCCCCGCCACCCGGATCACCCCGCCGATGGTCAGCCGCCTCGGCGAGATCCTCAGCCATCACAAGGGCGACAGCGAGGTCCGCATCAAGCTCCAGGGCCCGACCAAGACGACCGTGCTGCGCCTGGACCGGCACCGGGTGAAGCCGGACCCGGCCCTGTTCGGCGACCTGAAGGTACTGCTCGGCCCGTCCTGCCTGGCCGGATAGGTGCCCTGCCGGGCCGGACAGGCTTCTGCCCGGCCCGGCCCGGCCCGGAGCGCGCGGAAGGGGCGTACCCGCATCGGGTACGCCCCTTCGTCGTGCTCGGGCTTCAACCGCCCTGGCGGACCTGGTGAGTCCGGTCAGTTGTGGCCGAAGCTCTTCTGCTTCTTACGAGCAACATCCGCGGGGCTGCCCTGGATGTGCGACACCGGCGACTCGTGGGACTCCGACGGCGTACGCTGCGCGTGCTCGGGACCCTGCTCGGTCTGCGCCGCGCGGTTCTGGGAGCCACCCTGCTTGCGGTTCTTGTTCTTGGCCATGGTGATCTGCCTCCTGGGGGGGATCTAGGGGCCGAATTCAGATTCACATAGGCTGACAACAGACGCATTTCGGATAATTACCGTGTGTGACAGGGTTTGTCGGAGAGCAAGGTGCCGAAACGCCACGCCGAAGATCGAGTTCGGGCCGTTAACCCCCGTGGCGTCGGGCAGACTCGAAGGAAGCCCCGAAAGCAAACCTCCCGGAAAGAGGGTGAGTCGCGTGGACCGCTGCATTGTCCTGGTGGACGCCGGGTATCTGCTGGGTGCCGCCGCCAGTCTCCTCGCCGGCGAGCCCTCCCGATCCCGGATCACCGTCGACCACGCCGCGCTCATCCAGGCGTTGCGCGACCGCGCGGAATCCGACACCGAGCGTCCACTGCTGCGCATCTACTGGTTCGACGGCGCCCCCGACCGCGTCCCGCAGCCGGAACACCGTCGGCTGCGCGTGATGCCCCGGGTGACCGTCCGGCTCGGTGCCCTGACCCGGAGCGACGGCCGCTGGGCGCAGAAGGGCGTGGACGCGGCCATGCACGCGGAGCTGACCGAACTGGCCCGCAACGGCGCCTGCTCGGACGTCGTCCTGGTGACCGGCGACGGCGATCTGCTGCCGGGCATGATGGCGGCCAAGGAGCACGGGGTCGCCGTCCACCTGTGGGCCGTGCAGGCCGCAGACGGGGACTACAACCAGTCCGAGGACCTGGTCGCCGAGGCCGACGAGCGGCGGGTCCTGGACCGCGCGTGGATCACCCAGGCGGTCCGGGCGAAGGAGCTGACCGCGGTCTGCGCACCGCCGCCCGCGCCGCGGCCGGAGATCGCCGCGATCCTCTCCGCGCCGCTGCCCGACTCGGGGCTCGCGGCAGCCGCCGAGCCGGTGGCCGCCGAGGCCGAGCGGGCACCGGTGCCGGGCGCGGCGGAGAACGGGTCGGCCGAGCGGGTGCCGGCGCCCAAGGGGGTACCCACCCCGAAGGATCTCGCCGCGCTGCGGGCGCCGGGTGCGCAGCCGGTGCAGCATCCGGCCACGGCGACCCTGCGGTGGTCCTCCGACAAGGGGTGGGTGGACCGGCCGGGCGCCGTCGCCGAGCCGGCCGAGGCCGCCTCCATGCCGACGCTGGCACAGCTGACGAGCGCGGAGCAGCGGTGGGCCGACCGGGAGGAGGACATCACGACCGTCGGCGGGGATCCCTACGAGGTCGGACAGGTGTTCGCGCGGCGGTGGATCTCACGGCTGGGCGAACAGAACCACGTGCAGAAGCTGTCCGGGATGTATCCCCGGATTCCGCATCGGATCGACGGGGAGCTGCTGCGGTACGCGGCCCGGTTCGGGCTGCTGGCGCACAAGGACGACCAGATCGACGAACACGACCGGTACGCCATCCGGGCGGGGTTCTGGAGGGAGATCGACGTTCCGGCCGGGGCGACGGAGCACGCGCCGGCCGAATGAGCGCACGCCCCCGAAACGTGCGGCCGGCGGCCCCGAAGGCGAGTAAACGGGGCCGACCCCGTAGTCTCGTCCCTTGTGAGTACGGGCGTGGGTCGGGCACTTCGGCGGCAGGGTGACGTGGCGTGTGCCGTGCGTGGGCTGACCAAGACCTACGCCGCGGTCAGGGGACGGCGCGGGACTCCCGCGGTGCCCGAGGTGCGGGCCACCGACGAGGTCGACCTCGACGTCCGGTGCGGGGAGATCTTCGGGCTGCTCGGACCGAACGGCGCAGGCAAGTCGACCCTCGTACGGCAGCTCACCGGGCTGCTGCGGCCCGACACCGGCACCGTCGAGATCCTCGGGCACGACATCGTGCGGCATCCGGAGCGGGCCGCGCGGATCCTCGCCTACCTCGGCCAGGAGTCCAGCGCCCTCGACGAGCTGACCGTGTCCCTCGCCGCCGAGACCACCGGGCGACTGCGCGGCCTGGACGTACGGCAGGCCCGCGCCGAACGGGACGCGGTGCTGGAGGAGCTGGGGCTCGGACCGCTCGCCGGGCGGGCGATCAAGAAGCTGTCCGGCGGGCAGCGGCGGCTGGCCTGTTTCGCCGCGGCGCTGGTCGGCCGGCGGCCGTTGCTCGTGCTCGACGAGCCGACGACCGGAATGGATCCGGTGGCCCGGCGGGCCGTGTGGGCCGCCGTCGACCGGCGGCGGGCCGAGCACGGCGCGACCGTCGTCCTGGTCACCCACAACGTGATCGAGGCCGAGACGGTGCTCGACCGGGTCGCCGTGCTCGACCAGGGGCGGGTCATCGCCTGCGACACCCCGGCCGGCCTCAAGGAACGGGTCGCGGGCGAGGTACGGGTGGAACTGGTCTGGCGGGACCGGGCCCCCCTGGACGTGCCCGAGGTGGCCGTCCTGCGGGAGCGCGCCGTCGAGTCCGGCCGGCGCTGGACGCTGCGGCTCGCGCCCGAGGAGGCGCGTGCCGTCGTCGCCACCGTGACCGGCGGGGCCGCCTTCGCGGCCCTGGACGACTTCACCCTCGCCACGCCCAGCCTGGAGGACGTCTATCTGGCGCTGGGCGGCGCCGCACGGCAGGGGCTGGTGAAGGCATGAGCGTGAACGCCGGGACGACCGGGCCCGTACGGGAAGGCGCGGCGGCCGTAGGTGCCGTGGATGCCGTTGGGAAGAGGAGCTGCGCGACGTGAGTGTCGTACCCGCGGAGGTTCTGCCGGGCGGTGCCCTGGCCCTGGAGGAGACGGTGCCGGGCGCGGCGGCCGAGCTGGGCCCGCGCGCGCGTCTGTGGCCGTCGCTGGTGGCCGTCTACCGGGCGCAGCTGTCCCGTGCCCGGGTGGCGCGGATCCCGCTGCTGTTCGTCGCGACCTTCCAGTCCGTCGGCATCATGATCATGATGCGCGGCGTGGTGGACAGCCGCGGCGAGGCCCAGTCCGTGGTGGCGGGGTCGTCGGTGGTGGTCGTCGCCTACGTGGCCCTGAACCTGCTCGCGCAGTACTTCGGGCAGCTGCGGGCCAGCGGCGGCCTCGACCACTACGCCACGCTGCCGGTGCCGCCGGCCTCCGTGGTGCTCGGAGCGGCCGCGGCGTACGCCTCCTTCACCGTGCCGGGGACGCTGGTGACGGCGGTCTTCGGGTGTGTGCTGTTCGGACTGCCGCTGAGCAACCTGTGGATTCTGCTGGCCGTGATCCCGCTGGCGGGGGCCGCTCTGTCCGGGCTCGGCGCCGCCTGCGGACTGCTCGCGCCCAGGCCCGAACTGGCCACACTGCTGGGGCAGTTGGGCATGTCGGCGGCGCTGCTGCTCGGTGTGCTGCCGCCCGACCGGATGCCGGGGATCATTCAGTTCGCGCGCGACCTGCTGCCGTCGACGTACGGCGTGGAGGCCTACGCCCGGACCTTCGGGGACCGGCCCGACTGGGCCGTCGTCCTCGCTGACCTCGGCGTCTGCGCCGGGGTGGGGGTCGTCTCGCTCGCGGTCGCCACCTGGGCGTACCGCCGGGCCGCCGTCCGGTGACGCGCCGCACAGGCCGGCCTGGCACGATGTCAGGGTGACCGCACCGTTGACGCCGCCTCCGCCGCCCCACGACCAGTCCCCGCACCAGGCCTGGCAGGCGCCGCCGCCTGCCGGGACGGCCGAAGCAGAGTACGGACAGGACGGTCCCGGAATGAAGACCGAACTGCGTCAGGCCGGGTTGATCGTTCTCGCGGTGGCGGTGAGCGGGGTGCTGCTCGGGCTGCTGTGGATGTGGCTGGCACCGCACGTCCCGCTGGTGGGGGACCACACCGCCAAGGGCTGGGTGGTCTACCTGGAGGACAGCGAGGGTGAGCAGGCGGTCGGGGTGGACGGAACGTTCACGCTGCTGGCGCTGGCGTTCGGTGCGGTGAGCGCGGCGGTGGCGTTCCTGTGGCAGCGGCGCGGAGGCGTGCCGCTGGTGGTGGCGCTGGGGGCCGGCGGGCTGCTCGGGTCGCTGCTGGCGTGGCGGCTGGGGGTGTGGCTGGGGCCGGAACACGACGTGATCGCGCACGCGAAGGCCGTGGGCAAGGGGGTCACGTTCTCGGCGCCGCTGAAGCTGGGGGCGAAGGGCGCGTTGCTGGCATGGCCGCTGGCGGCGTTGCTGGTGCATCTCGGGCTGACGGCGCTGTTCGGCCCGCGGGACCCGGAGCCGCCCTACGGGAACGGCCCGTACGCGGCTCCGCCGGCCTGAGCGACCCAGGGGCGCGGGGAACCGCGCGATCAGCCCGGGACGGGCCGCGGTCGGCAGTCCCCCGTACCCCCGCCCGCTATGCCGGACGGCGACCGTGGTTCGCGTGGCCCTTCTTCGTGCGCCACTTGCGTTTGCGTGTCTTCTTCGACATGTCTTCCGTAATTAACCGAGAACGGGAGCCGCGTCGAGGGGTCACGCACGCCCGATCGGTGCCACGGTCGCGTCCGTGAGGCCGGCCAGGGACTCCGGGGACAGCTCGACCTCCAGGCCGCGACGGCCCGCCGAGACGCAGATCGTGGGGTGCGAGGAGGCCGACGCGTCCAGCACCGTGGGGAGCTTCTTGCGCTGGCCCAGCGGGGAGATGCCGCCACGGACGTAGCCCGTCGTGCGCTCGGCCAGCGCCGGGTCCGCCATCGCCGCGCGCTTGCCTCCGACGGCCGCCGCCAGGGCCTTCAGGTCCAGGCTGCCGGCCACCGGGACCACCGCGACCGTGAGCGCGCCGTCCACGTCCGCGACCAGGGTCTTGAAGACCCGGTCGGGGGAGACGCCCATCGCCTCCGCGGCCTCCTCGCCGTAGGACGGGTGGGACGGGTCGTGGTCGTAGGAGTGGACGGTGAAGTCCACGCCCGCCGCGGTCAGGGCCACCGTCGCCGGTGTGCCTCCGGACTGCTGCTTCTTGTTCTGTTTCTTCGGCATGGCAGGGATCCCGGCTCAGTTCAGGCTGGTCGGTGCCCGCGTCAGCTCCGCCGCGGGCAGTGACGGCAGATTACGGATGATCGCCGTCTCGGAGCGAAGCAGTTTCAGCTCGTCGCGGAGCCGGGACGCCGTGTCCGGAGCCTGGAGCAGCCGCTGCTTGGTGGGGATGTCGTGCATCATCGCGGCGGCGACCAGGTAGGAGACCACGGACGGTTCGTCGGGGAGCTCGACGCCCGTCGACAGCGAACGCTCCCGCGCCCCCGCCAGCCGCTTCTGGTACTGGCGGAAGGCCCGCAGCACCCCCTCCGCCAGTGCGCCCGCCTCGTCGCCCGGTTCCTCCGGCAGCTCCTCCAGCTCCGCCGTCAGGAACGGCCCCGACGCGTCGACGGAGAGCAGCCGCACCCGGCTGGTCCCGGTCGCCAGCACCTCGAACGTGCCGTTCGCCCGCTCCCGGATCGTCGCCGCGTCCGCCACACAGCCCACCCGGTGGAACGACTTGAGGGGATCGGGACCGAAGCCGGCCGTCGGGCCGCGCTCGGGCCGGGCCGTCGGATCCGGCATGCCCGGCGCGCTCGGTGCCACCTCGAGGCCGTCACGGATCGCCACGACGGCGAACCGGCGCGGTTCCTCCTCGGGGGTCTTCAGGAGATCACGCATCATGGCGCGATAGCGCTCCTCGAAGATGTTCAGCGGCAGCACGAGCCCCGGGAACAGCACCGAGTTCAGCGGGAAGAGGGGAAGACGGACGGTGGTCACGGCGCCACAGCCTAATGGTCATCGGCGGGAACATGTCCGCCGTGCTCGGCCCGTGGGCGCCCCGCGCTCCGCCGGGAGGGAACGGGCCCGGTCTCGGCAAGCGGTTCCTCCCCCGCCAGCAGGTGCGCGCGCAGCCGTACGAAATGGCCCAGCGGGTCCTCCGAGAGGCGGTCCCAGGGGAACGACGTGACGTACGGGCCGATCAGCTGCAGCTGGGTGCGGGCCGCCTCCCAGCGTTCGAGCCGGACCAGCAGGTACATCAGCTTGTTGCGGACCTCGGCCGGCCAGAGGTCGGCCGCCGGGAACCGGCCGGAGAGGGCGATCGCCCGGTCCGCCGCGGCGTCCAGGCGGGCGCGCGGCACCTCGGGGCCGCAGCCGTCGGCGAGGTAGGCGAACGCGGCCCGGGCCGGGAGGGCCTGCACCAGGGAGTCGGCAGGGGCGTCCTGGGCGGCCAGGTCGGCGAAGTCGAAGCACTCGCCGTGCGAGCCGTGCCAGTACGTGCCCAGATAGCGCAGCGCCGCCTCATGGCAGCCGTAGTGGTGCGGGGCGCGCCGGACCGCCGCCTCCCACAGCTCCTCGAAGTACTTGTGACCGGCGTCGGAGCCCCGTGCGTGGTCGAGCGCCACCCGCCACGGCACCGGATCGCGGTCGTCGCCGCGGGCGGCGGCCGTGATCAGCGGACTCACCGCGCGTAGCAGCTCGGTCCGGGCCGGGGAGGGCCAGGCCTGGTCCACCGCCAGCTGGGCCCGCAGCAGGAGCAGGTCGGGGTCGTGCGGAGCGGCCGCGGCCCAGTCGCCCAGCCACTCGGCCCGGGACCGGGCGAAGAGGGCGATCCGGTGCACGTACCGGTCCCGGGCCTCCCACTCGGCCGCGGCTCTGGTGCCGGCCAGCAGCCGGGCGGCGGGCCGGTACTCGCCCCGGCCGGCCGCGACCAGCACGGGGGCGAGCCGCTCGTCGGGCGCGTCGAGGAATACCTCGTCGTCGGCCGGCAGCGGGCCGAGGGCGGGGCGCGGGGTGGTCCTTGCCGTCCGTGCGGAACGGAACAGCACACGCAGCGAAGCCATGGTGCCGCCATTGAAAGTCGGCAGGTCGGGCGGGCGCCAGACCACCAGGCCAATTCCGTGAAAGTTGTAGCGTTCCAGGTCAAGGAAAGGTAAAAGGTGACTGGTGCTCATCTGTGGGGTACCTGTCGGCCGTACCCGTCGTGCTAGACGCGCCTCAGCAGCCGCGTGGCCCCCGCCGCCACCGTCGTCGCCAGGATCCAGCCCAGCAGGATCATCACGGCGGCCGCCCACTGCCAGCCGCCGCTCAGGCGCCACTGGCCGACCTGGCCCAGATCGATCACCGGCAGCAGCAGGTCCAGGACGAACAGCGCGGGGTCCCAGACCGGATGCCCGCCGGCGGTCATCGGCGGATGCGGGGCGTGCGCGAAGGCGAGCGTGCCCGCCGCCCACAGCACGGCCATCCACACCGCCGCCCGGCCCGGCCGGTAGCCGTAGGCCACCGTCAGGTCCTGCACGTACCCCCACAGCTTGGCGGCGACCGGCAGCGTCTCGCGGCGCCGGCGCTGCTTGGCGAGCTGCACCTCGCGCGCGTCCTCGTCCTCGCCGGCGGCCCGCAGCACGGTCGCCAGCCGCTCGTACGGCTCCGGGTTGTACTCGGCGGTCGCCGCCGCCACCCAGTCCAGCCGCCGGGTCAGCGGGAACGGTCCCTGCGGAACCAGGTTCTCGTACCCGAAGCCGCCCATGTGCAGCCGGCCGGGCCCCGGCCAGCTGGTCGCCCGGTCCACCAGGTTCACCGTCCGGGCGCCCGACAGCACCACCCGGCCGCGCTCTGGTTCCTCCCCGAGGAACCGCAGCTCCGGCGCCTGCACCCGGCGCAGCGACAGCTCATGGTCGTCCGTGAAGGCGAAGCGCGCCCGCTCCAGGTCGACGGCGTCCCCGAACCGTCCGTCGTCCAGCCGGACCCCGCCCTGGCACTCGAAGCGCTGGATCCGGGTGCCCCGCGCCGGGGTGGTGCCGCTCAGCCAGGGGCCGCCCACTCCGGCCGGGGTCAGGTACAGCGTGCGGCCGACGGTCAGCTGCGGCGCGTTCAGCGCGAACCGCCCGTTGGGATTGCGCAGCCGCGCCCCGCGCAGGCTCAGCGAGACGCCCACCTTGGCGCTGCGCAGGCTCAGCTCCCCGTACGACTCCAGGAGCTCCGCCTGCAGGTCCTGCCCGACCGTCATGCCGTCCGCCGCGATCGACCGTCCGCTGCGGTCCCGGTAGACCACCGCCTGGTTCAGCAGCAGATCGGTGCCGATGTGCGCGTCGGTCAGCCGGACCCCGCCGAGGAAGCGGCAGCGCGGCAGATGCAGGTCGCCCTCGGTGCGCACCCGGGCCGCCTCCAGACGCGGCACCGCGCAGTCGACCAGCCGCACGGTGGTGAAGTGCGCCTCCGGCAGCAGCACCTCGTCGTCGAACCGGCAGCCGCGCAGCTCCACGTACGGAGTGACCGTGCCGCCCGCCAGGTCCAGGGCGCCGGTGATCCGCAGACCGGCCAGCTTCATCGCGGCCACCCGCCCCGCGAGCGCCTGCGGCCCGTCGAGCAGCAGCCAGCAGACGATCCGCGCCCGTACGGTCCGCTCCGGCCCCCAGGGGTGGCCGCCGTGCGGATCGTCCGTCTGCGCGTCGCCGCTGCTCAGGTCGTACACACTGCCGTTGCGGAAGGCCTGCCACATGCCGGCCTCGGCCGCGGTCAGATCGTCCGGCAGCTCTCCGTCCCGGACCCCCTCGGTCACGGCACTTCCTTCTTCCTCGGCTACTCGACAGTCGCGTGTTCGCCCACCGGTGATGCCCGGTCCGTCACCCCTCGAACACAAGAAGTGAAGGTGATCTTCCGGGTTCCGGCCAGGCTATGTACCGGCCGTCGGCTCACGTTCTGTATCAGCCATTGATACGCGCGGACGGGCCCCGAGTGCCGTCTGAGAGAATTGAGCCCGTGATCTCCCGAATCGATCTGCGCGGTGACGCCCTCCCCGAGGGACTCGCCCTGCGCGACCTGCTGCCCCGAGCCGACTTCGACGTCTCGGCCGCCCTGGAGAAGGTGCGTCCGATCTGCGAGGCCGTGCATCATCGGGGTGACGCGGCGCTGATCGACTTCGCCGAGAAGTTCGACGGGGTCACCCTGGAGCAGGTCCGGGTCCCGGCCGAGGCCCTGGCCGAGGCGCTTCGGGAGCTGGACCCGGCCGTGCGCGCGGCCCTGGAGGAGTCCATCCGGCGCGCCCGTCTGGTCCACCGCGAGCAGCGCCGTACGAGCCACACCACCCAGGTCGTGCCCGGCGGGTCCGTGACCGAGAAGTGGGTGCCCGTGGAGCGCGTCGGGCTGTACGCGCCCGGCGGCCGGTCGGTCTACCCGTCCTCCGTGGTCATGAACGTGGTGCCCGCGCAGGAGGCCGGTGTCGAGTCCATCGCGCTCGCCTCGCCCGCCCAGGCGGAGTTCGGCGGGCTGCCGCACCCCACGATCCTCGCCGCCTGCGCCCTGCTCGGCGTCGACGAGGTGTACGCGGCCGGCGGCGCCTCCGCCGTCGCGATGTTCGCGTACGGCACCGAGTCCTGCCCGCCCGTCACCATGGTCACCGGCCCCGGGAACATCTGGGTCGCCGCCGCCAAGCGCTACTTCACCGGCCGGATCGGCATCGACGCCGAGGCCGGCCCCACCGAGATCGCGGTCCTCGCGGACGCCACCGCCGACCCGGTGCACGTCGCCGCCGACCTGATCAGCCAGGCCGAGCACGACCCGCTGGCCGCCGCCGTCCTGGTCACCGACTCCGTGGACCTCGCCGACGCGGTGGCCAAGGAGCTGGAACCGCAGGTCGCGGCCACCAAGCACGTCGACGACCGGATCGTGCCGGCCCTGCGGGGCAGGCAGTCCGCGATCGTCCTGGTCGACGGCGTCGAGGAGGGCCTGCGGGTCGTCGACGCGTACGGCGCCGAACACCTGGAGATCCAGACCGCCGACGCCGCCGGGGTGGCCGGCCGGGTGCGCAACGCGGGCGCGGTCTTCGTCGGGCCCTGGGCCCCGGTCTCCCTCGGCGACTACGCGGCCGGCTCCAACCACGTGCTGCCCACCGGCGGCTGCGCCTGCCACTCCTCCGGGCTGTCCGTGCAGTCCTTCCTGCGCGGCATCCACATCGTCGACTACACCGAGGACGCGCTGGCCGAGGTCGCGCACCACGTGGTCACGCTGGCGGACGCGGAGGACCTGCCGGCACACGGCGCGGCGATCAAGGCGAGGTTCGGGTGGAAGGTACCGGCGAGCAAGTGAACTTCGGAATCGACGATCTCCCCGTACGGGACGAGCTGCGCGGCAAGTCCCCCTACGGCGCGCCCCA
This sequence comes from Streptomyces sp. NPDC026515, assembly GCF_055567595.1. Classification (NCBI taxonomy): domain Bacteria; kingdom Bacillati; phylum Actinomycetota; class Actinomycetes; order Kitasatosporales; family Streptomycetaceae; genus Streptomyces; species Streptomyces sp. NPDC026515. Next base: position 321,099 of record NZ_JBVHQD010000007.1, on the reverse strand, counting down.
GTTGGACGTCACCGTACGGCTGAACACCAACGAGAACCCCTACCCGCTGCCCGAGCCGCTGGTCGAGCGGATCGTCGAGCGGGTGCGCGAGGCCGCCCGGGACCTGAACCGCTACCCCGACCGGGACGCGGTCCAGCTCCGCACCGAGCTGGCCAGGTACCTGACCAGGACCGGCAACCACCCGCTCGCCCTGGAGAACGTGTGGGCCGCCAACGGCTCCAACGAGGTCATCCAGCAGCTGTTGCAGACCTTCGGCGGTCCCGGCCGGACCGCGATCGGCTTCGAGCCGTCGTACTCGATGCACTCGCTGATCGCCCGCGGTACCGGCACGGGCTGGATCTCCGGACCGCGTGAGGACGACTTCACCCTCGACGTGGCGGCCGGCACCCGCGCGATCGCCGAGCACCGGCCCCACGTCGTGTTCATCACGACCCCCAACAACCCCACGGGCAACGCGGTGCCCGCCGAGACGGTCCTCGCGCTGTACGACGCGGCCCAGGCGGCCCGGCCGTCCATGGTGATCGTCGACGAGGCGTACGTCGAGTTCAGCCACGGCGACTCGCTGCTGCCGCTGCTCGAAGGTCGGCCGAATCTCGTCGTCTCGCGGACCATGTCGAAGGCCTTCGGCGCGGCCGGGCTGCGCCTCGGCTACCTCGCCGCGCACCCCGCGGTGGTGGACGCCGTGCAGCTCGTCCGGCTGCCGTACCACCTGTCGGCGATCACCCAGGCGACCGCGCTGGCCGCCCTCGAGCACACCGACACGCTGCTGAAGTACGTCGAGCAGCTGAAGACCGAACGGGACCGGCTGGTCGCCGAGATGCGGGCGCTGGGCCTGGAGGTCACCGAGTCCGACGCCAACTTCGTGCAGTTCGGGCGGTTCGAGGACCCGCACCGCGTCTGGCAGCGGATTCTCGGCCACGGGGTCCTGGTCCGCGACAACGGCGTGCCCGGCTTCCTGCGGGTGTCCGCCGGAACCCCCGAGGAGAACGACGCGTTTCTCGACGCGGTACGTGAAGTCAAGAAGGAGCTGGACGCATGACCCGCGTAGGGCGCGTGGAGCGCACCACCAAGGAGACCTCGGTCCTGGTCGAGATCGACCTCGACGGCACCGGGAAGACCGACATCGCCACCGGTGTCGGCTTCTACGACCACATGCTCGACCAGCTCGGCCGGCACGGACTGTTCGACCTCACCGTGAAGACCGACGGCGATCTGCACATCGATTCGCACCACACCATAGAGGACACCGCCCTCGCCCTCGGCGCCGCCTTCAAGCAGGCGCTCGGCGACAAGGTCGGCATCTACCGCTTCGGCAACTGCACGGTCCCGCTGGACGAGTCCCTCGCCCAGGTCACGGTCGACCTGTCCGGCCGCCCCTACCTCGTCCACACGGAGCCGGAGCAGATGGCCCCGATGATCGGCGAGTACGACACCACCATGACCCGGCACATCCTGGAGTCCTTCGTGGCCCAGGCCCAGGTCGCACTCCATGTGCACGTGCCCTATGGGCGCAACGCACACCACATCGTGGAATGCCAGTTCAAGGCGCTCGCCAGGGCGCTGCGTTACGCCTCCGAGCGCGACCCGCGCGCGGTCGGCATCCTCCCCTCGACGAAGGGCGCGCTGTAAAGCCATGACCGGGCTGTCCACCATACTGATCGTCGTCGGCCTCTTCCTGGTCGGCGGAATCATCTCCTTCGTCAAGCAGAAGATGCCCACCAGCCTGATCGTGCTGCTGTCGATCGGCGCCGCGATGTGCCTGGTGGCGGGCGTCGTGAGGCTGGAGGTGTGGAATTGAGCGGATCCGCCAAGAAGGTCGTCGTCTTCGACTACGGCTTCGGGAACGTCCGGTCCGCCGAGCGCGCCCTCGCCCGCGCCGGGGCCGACGTCGAGATCACCCGTGACTTCGACGAGGCGATGAACGCGGACGGGCTGCTGGTGCCCGGCGTCGGCGCCTTCGCCGCCTGCATGGAGGGCCTGCGCGGGGCCCGCGGGGACTGGATCATCGACCGGCGGCTGTCCGGCGGACGGCCGGTGATGGGCATCTGCGTCGGCATGCAGATCCTGTTCGCCCGCGGCATCGAGCACGGCGTGGAGACCGAGGGCCTCGAGGAGTGGCCCGGCTCGGTCGAGCCGCTGCAGGCCGAGATCGTGCCCCACATGGGCTGGAACACCGTGGACGCACCGGCCGGCTCCGAGCTGTTCGCGGGCCTGGACGCCGACGCCCGCTTCTACTTCGTGCACTCCTACGCCGTCCGGGACTGGTCGCTGGAGACGCACAACCCGTCGCTGCGGGCCCCGCTCGTGACCTGGTCGACGCACGGCAAACCGTTCGTGGCCGCCGTGGAGAACGGCGCGCTGTGGGCCACCCAGTTCCACCCCGAGAAGTCCGGCGACGCCGGCGCCCAGCTCCTCACCAACTGGATCGGAACACTGTGAGCACGCTCGAACTCCTCCCCGCCGTCGACGTCCGCGACGGGCAGGCCGTCCGCCTCGTGCACGGCGAGTCGGGAACCGAGACCTCCTACGGCTCGCCCCTGGAGGCCGCCCTCGCCTGGCAGCGGTCGGGTGCCGAGTGGCTGCACCTGGTCGACCTGGACGCCGCGTTCGGCACCGGTGACAACCGCGAGCTGATCGCCGAGGTCGCCCGCGCGATGGACATCAAGGTGGAGCTGTCCGGCGGGATCCGCGACGACGCCTCGCTGGCCGCCGCGCTGGCCACCGGCTGCCGCCGGGTGAACCTCGGCACGGCCGCCCTGGAGAGCCCGGAGTGGGTCGCCAAGGTCATCGCCGAGCACGGCGACCAGATCGCGGTGGGTCTGGACGTCAAGGGCACCACCCTGCGCGGCCGCGGCTGGACCCGCGACGGCGGCGACCTCTACGAGACGCTGGCCCGCCTCGACCAGGAGGGCTGCGCGCGGTACGTCGTCACCGACATCGCCAAGGACGGCACTCTCCAGGGCCCGAACCTGGAGCTCCTGAGGAACGTCTGCGCGGCGACGGACCGGCCGGTCGTGGCCTCCGGCGGCGTGTCGTCGCTGGACGACCTCCGTGCGCTGGCCGGGCTGGTGCCCCTCGGCGTCGAGGGCGCCATCGTCGGAAAGGCCCTGTACGCCAAGGCGTTCACCCTGGAAGAAGCACTGGAGGCGGTGGCCCCGTGAGTGAGCTGCGACGTGTCGTGACGGGCGCCCCGTGGGAGGATGCCTTCGGGTACTCCCGCGCGGTGGAACTGCCCAACGGGCTGGTGCTGGTCGCCGGCTGCACCTCGATAGTGGACGGCGAGATCGCCGGGGGCGGCCCCTACGAGCAGACCGTCAACGCCTTCAACGTCGCGTTCGCGGCGCTCGGGCAGCTGGGGCTCGGCCGTGACGATGTGGTGCGGACGCGTATGTACGTCACCCACGCACGGGACGTGGACGATGTCGGGCGCGCCCACAAGGAACTGTTCGACACCGTCCGGCCGGCCGCATCCATGATCATCGTCTCCGGCTTCGTGGACCCCAGCCTGGTCGTCGAGGTCGAGGTGGAGGCATACCGGCGGGAGGCCACGGCATGACCCTCGCGGTCCGAGTCATCCCCTGCCTGGACGTGGACAACGGCCGGGTCGTCAAGGGCGTCAACTTCCAGAACCTGCGCGACGCGGGCGACCCGGTCGAGATGGCCAAGGTGTACGACGCGGAGGGCGCCGACGAGCTGACCTTCCTGGACATCACCGCGTCCTCCGGCGACCGCGAGACCACCTACGACGTGGTGCGCCGCACCGCCGAGCAGGTCTTCATCCCGCTGACCGTCGGCGGCGGTGTGCGCACCGCCGAGGACGTCGACAAGCTGCTGCGGGCGGGCGCCGACAAGGTGGGCGTCAACACCGCGGCGATCGCCCGCCCGGAGCTGATCCGGGAGATCGCGGAACGCTTCGGCCGGCAGGTCCTGGTCCTGTCGGTGGACGCCCGCCGCACCCCCGGGGGCACCTTCGAGGTCACCACCCACGGCGGCCGCCGCGGCACCGGCATCGACGCGGTCGAGTGGGCGCACCGGGCCGCCGAGCTGGGCGCGGGCGAGATCCTGCTCAACTCGATGGACGCCGACGGCACCAAGGACGGCTACGACCTGGAGATGATCACGGCCGTCCGCAAGCAGGTCACCATCCCGGTCATCGCCTCGGGCGGCGCCGGCAAGCTGGCCGACTTCGCCCCGGCCGTCGGCGCGGGCGCGGACGCCGTCCTCGCGGCCTCCGTCTTCCACTTCGGCGACCTGCGCATCGGCGAGGTCAAGCAGACCCTGCGCGCGGCGGGCCACCCGGTGCGCTGACACCCGGCGAGCCGTCCCGCCGGGGGAGTGTCATTCCTTCGGCTGGGCGAGCTGGATCAGGTTGCCGACCGTGTCGTCCAGGACGGCTGCGATCACCGGGCCCTGTTCCTGGGGCTCGTGCTCGAAACGGACGCCGAGGGCGCGCAGCCGGTCGTGCTCCGCCTTGATGTCGTCGACCGAGAAGACGATGGCCGGCAGGCCCGCCTCGTACACGGCCTTGCGGTAGGGCTCCGCGATGGCGCCCTGGCCGGGCTCCAGGAGCAGCTGGAGGTCCGGCTGGGCGCCGCCGGGCGCGCCGACCGTGATGAACAGGGTGCCGCCGCCGAGGTCCAGCCGGGTGCGGGTCTCGAAGCCGAGGACATCGGTGTAGAAGGCGTGCGCCGCGACCACGTCGTCGACGTAGACGCTGGTCATCGCGACCTTGATCATCGCCGGCTCCTCAGATGCCTAGCTGCTTGGACTCGTGCAGCTTGGCGATCGCGTTCTCGTCGCCGTCCACCGCGACCTTCGCCGCGTTCTGCCGGCCGAAGGCGAACATCAGCAGCTCGGAGGGCTCGCCGGTCACCGTCACCACCGGGGCGCCGCGATGGGCGACGGCCGTCTGGCCGTCCGGACGGCGCAGCACCAGACCCGTCGGCACGCCCCTGCCCAGCAGCCGGGCGGTGCGCTCCAGACGGGACCACAGGGCGTCCTGGAAGACGGGGTCCAGCTCGCGCGGCGACCAGTCCGGCTGGGCGCGGCGGACGTCCTCGGTGTGGACGTAGAACTCCACCGTGTTCGCCGCCTCGTCGATCTGCTTGAGCTGGAACGGCGAGAACCGCGGCGGCCCGGTACGGATCAGCTGGATCAGCTCCTCGTACGGCTTGGCGGCGAACTCGGCCGTCACCTTCTCCAGGCGTGGCGCGAGCTGCTTGAGCAGCGCGCCCCCGGCCGCGTCCGGCCGCCGTTCGCGCACCACCACGTGTGCGGCGAGATCACGGGTCACCCAGCCCTCGCAGAGGGTCGGCTCCTCGGGACCGGCGGTCTCCAAGAGGTCGGCGAGCAGAAGCCGTTCACGCTTGGCGAAGGTCGACATGCTGCCAGCCTAAGGCCCCGCGCACGGTCCGGACAGTGGACACGGTCCGTGACTGTCGGTGCCGCGCGGCACAATGGCACCCATGACCAGTACGACCGGTACGCCCCCGCCCAGCGGCCTCGCCCCGGAGGTCGCCGCCCGCCTCAAGCGCAGCGCCGACGGCCTCGTGCCCGCCATCGCCCAGCAGTACGACACGGGCGAGGTACTGATGCTCGGCTGGATGGACGACGAGGCGCTGCACCGCACCCTCACCACGGGCCGCTGCACCTACTGGTCGCGCAGCCGCCAGGAGTACTGGGTCAAGGGCGACACCTCCGGCCACTTCCAGTGGGTCAGGTCCGTCGCCCTCGACTGCGACGCCGACACCCTGCTGGTCAAGGTCGACCAGGTGGGCGCCGCCTGCCACACCGGCGACCGCACCTGCTTCGACGCCGACGTGCTCCTCGAGGACGGCGCCGGTTCCGGCGTCCCGGCCTCCGGTCAGTAAGGTCTGCCGCCATGGAACTGGAGACCTTCCGCAAGCTGGCGACCGACCGGCGTGTCATCCCGGTCACCCGCAAGCTCCTCGCCGACGGCGACACCCCGGTCGCGCTCTACCGCAAGCTCGCCGCCGAGCGCCCCGGCACCTTCCTGCTGGAGTCCGCCGAGAACGGCCGCACGGCGTACCAGTGGTCCCGGTACTCCTTCGTGGGCGTCCGCTCCGCGGCCACCCTCACCGCCCGGGACGGCCAGGCCCACTGGCTCGGTGCCCCACCGGTCGGCGTCCCCGTCGACGGCGACCCGCTGACCGCCCTGCGCGCCACCATCGAGGCCCTGCACACCCCGCACACGGAGGACCTGCCCCCGTTCACCGGCGGCATGGTCGGCTACCTCGGCTACGACATCGTGCGCCGCCTGGAGAAGATCGGCCCGGGGGAGCGGGACGACCTGGGGCTGCCCGAGCTGACCATGCTCCTCACCAGCGACCTCGCGGTGATGGACCACTGGGAGGGCTCGGTCCTGCTGATCGCCAACGCGATCAACCACAACGACCTCGACACCGGCGTCGACGAGGCCTACGCCGACGCGATCGCCCGCCTGGACGCCATGGAGGCGGACCTCTCCCGCCCGGTCGCCCAGCCCCCGGCCGCCCTGCCCCCCTCCGAACTTCCCGAGTACACCGCCCTGTGGGGCGGCCCCGACTTCAAGGCGGCGGTCGAGGACATCAAGGAGCGCATCCGCGCGGGCGAGGCCTTCCAGGTGGTCCCCTCGCAGCGCTTCGAGACCCCGTGCACGGCCGGCGCGCTGGACGTCTACCGCGTGCTGCGGGCCACCAACCCCTCGCCGTACATGTACCTGCTCCGCTTCGAGGGCTTCGACGTCGTGGGATCCAGCCCGGAGGCCCTGGTCAAGGTCGAGGACGGGCGGGCCATGGTCCACCCCATCGCCGGCACCCGGCCGCGCGGGGCCACCCCGCGCGAGGACCAGGACCTCGCCGACGAGCTGCTGGCCGACCCCAAGGAGCGGGCCGAGCACCTGATGCTCGTCGACCTCGGCCGCAACGACCTGGGACGGGTCTGCGAGCCGGGCTCCGTCGAGGTCGTCGACTTCATGTCCGTCGAGCGGTACTCGCACGTCATGCACATCGTCTCGACGGTCACCGGAAAGGTCGCCGAGGACCGCACGGCCTTCGACGTCCTCACCGCCTGCTTCCCGGCCGGCACCCTCTCCGGCGCCCCCAAGCCCCGCGCGATGCAGATCATCGACGAACTGGAGCCGTCCAGAAGGGGGTTGTACGGCGGCTGCGTCGGCTACCTCGACTTCGCGGGCGACTCCGACACCGCCATCGCCATCCGTACCGCCCTGCTGCGGGACGGCACCGCCTACGTCCAGGCGGGCGCGGGCATCGTCGCCGACTCCGACCCGGACGCGGAGGACCAGGAGTGCCGGAACAAGGCCGCGGCGGTGCTGCGCGCGGTGCACACGGCCAACAGACTGGGCAAGTAGGGCGCTTCTCACCCAACCCCGGGTGACCGTTCGCCCGGGGTTCAAGCCATAGTGGAGTACGTGACTGCTGCTCCTCACCCCCGTTCCGAAGCCGCCGCGCACAGCGGGTCCGGCCGCCGCAGCCTCGCCGTGGCGCTGTTGTTCGGCGCACTCGGCGCGGCCGTCGCCCTGCTGTCCACCCGGCAGCGCTGGGCGGAAGGCACCGCGACGGTGGCCGGTGGCGCCTTCCCGCTGACCGCCAAGGGCAGCGACGTCACGGGCGTTCCCGCGGCCCTCGCCATAGTGGGCCTCGCCGCGCTCGTCGCCGTCTTCGCCGTCCGCAGGGCCGGCCGCTTCCTGGTCTCCGGGCTCCTCGCCCTCTGCGGCGCCGGCATCGTCCTCGCCGCCCTGGCGGGCGCCTCCGACGGCTCCGCGCTGGACGAGCGGGCCGCCGAGGCCAGCGGCGACACCTCCGCCACGGTCGACGCCCTCAGCCACACCGGCTGGCCCTACGTCGCCGTGGCCGGCGGCGCGCTCATCCTGATCGCCGGACTGCTCGCACTGCGCTACGGCCGCCTCTGGCCGGCCATGTCCGGCCGCTACGAGCGCGGCACGGGTGCGCAGCGACCGCGCCGCGCGCCCAAGCCGGTCGATCCCGACCGTCCCGAGGACATCTGGAAGGCCCTGGACCGGGGCGAGGATCCCACTGGCGCGTAGCGCCTCGTTCGGGGCCGCCCTTGTTCGAGGGCGCGAGGGCGCCGGCCCGCGGGCGCCGGAAACCGATGTGGCGCATCAGACGCCACCCCTGCTCCCGGCACACCCGTGCGTACGGGACAATGGAGCAAGAGCGTCCGGAACGGACCCGTACGAGCGCGGCCACGGACGGCACGTACGACACGCACCAGCTAACGAGGAGCAAGTCATGGCGGGCAGCAGCCACGGTCACACCCCGGCCGCCTGGACGGGCGTCACCATCGCCTTCATCGGTTTCTGCGTCGCGGGCGCCTTCATGGTGATGGCCCAGCCGCTCGGCTTCTGGGCCGGCATGGTGATCGTGGTCCTCGGCGGCGTGGTCGGCATGATCATGCGCGCCATGGGCCTCGGCATGCCGAAGCAGACCGCTCTGGTGACGCGTACGGCCCCGGCCGCCACCCGCGAGCCGGTGGGTGCCGAGAGCTGACGAGCAGCGTCTTGCGAGGGGCGTCCCGAACCGTCGGGACGCCCCTCGCGCGCGTGTGCCGACCGTGGGGGGCACAATGCGAGGCGTGAACGCCGACACCTCCAGCGCGGCCGTCCCGGCGCCGCCCTCCCTGCGCGCGCGGCTGGCCGTGCCCGCCGGGGTGCTGGCCGCCGTCGTCGGGGCCTTCGCCTACGTCGGCACGGTCGACCCCAACCAGGCCGGCCACTACCCGGTCTGCCCCCTGTACCGGCTCACCGGCCTGTACTGCCCCGGCTGCGGCGGCCTGCGCAGCGCGCACGCCTTCGTCCACGGCGACCTCCTGGCCGCGCTGCGGGACAACGCGGCGGGCGTGGCCGCCTATCTGGCCTTCGCCGTGGTGTGGACCGTCTGGGTGGTGCGCGCGGTACGCGGCCGGCCGGTGCGGATCGAACTCACACCGGTGCCGATGTGGACCCTGGGCGCGTTGCTGCTTGTCTTCACCGTTGTCCGGAACCTGCCGGTCGGCGGCTGGTTGCATCCTTGATCGACTGGCGAACGTCCAGGTAGAGGGGGCCGCCGGCGGCCGGATGCGAGGTCGGTGCCCTCCTGCGGATACCATCGGTATGACCATGGGTTTTGACCCCCACGGGTTGTGACCCGCTCGGAAGAACCGCCCGGAACGGAAGGGGACCGCTCGCGTGAGTGTGCTCGACGAGATCATCGACGGAGTCCGTGCCGACCTCGCGGAGCGGCAGGCGCGCGTCAGCCTCGACGAGCTCAAGGAACGCGCGGCGAAGGCCCCGGCGGCCAAGGACGGCGTGGCCGCCCTGCGCGGCGAGGGCGTCAAGGTGATCTGCGAGGTCAAGCGATCCAGCCCGTCCAAGGGCGCGCTGGCCGCGATCGCCGACCCGGCCGGGCTCGCCGCCGACTACGAGGCGGGCGGCGCGGCCGTCATCTCGGTCCTGACCGAGCAGCGCCGATTCGGCGGCTCGCTGGCCGACCTGGAGGCGGTCCGGTCCCGCGTGGACATCCCGGTCCTGCGCAAGGACTTCATCGTCACGTCGTACCAGCTGTGGGAGGCCCGCGCGTACGGCGCCGACCTGGCGCTGCTGATCGTCGCCGCCCTCGACCAGCCGGCCCTGGAGTCGCTGATCGAGCGCGCGGTCTCCATCGGCCTCACCCCGCTCGTCGAGGTGCACGACGAGGACGAGATCGAGCGCGCGGTCGACGCGGGCGCCAAGGTGATCGGCGTCAACGCGCGTGACCTGAAGACCCTGGAGGTCGACCGCTCCACCTTCGAGCGGGTCGCCCCGGAGATCCCCGACACCGTCGTCAAGGTCGCCGAGTCAGGCGTCCGCGGCCCGCACGACCTGATCGCCTACGCCAACGCGGGCGCCGACGCGGTCCTGGTCGGCGAGTCCCTGGTGACCGGCCGCGACCCCAAGTCGGCGGTGGCCGACCTGGTGGCGGCGGGCGAACACCCCGCGCTGCGGCACGGCCGGGGCTGATCACCCGCTAGGCTGGCAGTGATGACTCCCACCGCGACGACCATGGACCGGCACGCCCGCCTCGCGCGCGGCTGCCGCCCCAGGGGCTGCCGAGCCCCCGCGAGGCGTGTCCACGGCCGCCGGGTGCGGTACGTCATCGGTGACGAACCCGGTCAGGTGAACGGCCGTCGATGGCAGCGCGCCCTCAGGGGCGCGGGACAGTACTGAATGTGCGGCTACGCCGCGCAGGCGCGAGCAACCACTGACGGCTCGCGGCCATCCGACATGTCTCCGCCCCCACGGCGAACAGTGTCTTTTTCCCACACACTCACCGTGAGGTTCTCGCATGCCCAGCGATTTCTTCTTCCCTGACCCCACCGGCCAGGTGCCCAGCGTCGAGGGCTACTTCGGCGCGTTCGGCGGCAAGTTCATCCCGGAGGCCCTCGTGGCCGCCGTGGACGAGGTCGCCGTCGAGTACGACAAGGCCAAGAACGACCCCGAGTTCGCCCGCGAGCTCGACGACCTGCTGCTCAACTACACGGGCCGTCCGTCCGCGCTCACCGAGGTCCCCCGGTTCGGCGCGGAGGCGGGCGGCGCCCGGATCTTCCTCAAGCGCGAGGACCTCAACCACACCGGCTCGCACAAGATCAACAACGTTCTCGGCCAGGCCCTGCTCACCAGGCGCATGGGCAAGACCCGGGTGATCGCCGAGACCGGCGCCGGCCAGCACGGCGTCGCGACCGCCACCGCCTGCGCGCTGTTCGGCCTCGACTGCACCATCTACATGGGCGAGATCGACACCGAGCGCCAGGCCCTGAACGTGGCCCGGATGCGCATGCTCGGCGCCGAGGTCATCGCCGTGAAGTCCGGCAGCCGCACCCTGAAGGACGCCATCAACGAGGCGTTCCGTGACTGGGTGGCGAACGTCGACCGCACCCACTACCTCTTCGGTACGGTGGCGGGCCCGCACCCCTTCCCGGCCATGGTCCGCGATTTCCACCGGGTCATCGGCGTCGAGGCCCGCCGTCAGCTCCTGGAGCGCGCCGGACGGCTCCCCGACGCGGCGATCGCCTGCGTCGGCGGCGGGTCCAACGCCATCGGCCTCTTCCACGCCTTCATCCCGGACGAGGGCGTCCGTCTCATCGGCTGCGAGCCCGCGGGTCACGGCATCGCCACCGGCGAGCACGCGGCCACCCTCACCGCGGGCGAGCCCGGCATCCTGCACGGCTCCCGGTCCTACGTCCTCCAGGACGAGGAGGGCCAGATCACTGAGCCGTACTCGATCTCGGCCGGTCTGGACTACCCGGGCATCGGCCCGGAGCACTCCTACCTCAAGGACTCCGGCCGCGGCGAGTACCGCGCGGTCACCGACGACGCGGCCATGCAGGCCCTGCGTCTGCTGTCCCGCACCGAGGGCATCATCCCGGCCATCGAGAGCGCGCACGCCCTCGCCGGCGCCCTGGAGGTCGGCAGGGAACTCGGCGAGGACGGGCTGATCGTCGTCAACCTGTCCGGCCGCGGCGACAAGGACATGGACACCGCCGCACGCTACTTCGGGCTGTACGACACCGACGCCGAGGTCGCGGCCGACGCCGCCGACACCGCCGAGATCGAGGGGGACGCCAAGTGAGCGGGAACATGCGACTGCTGAACGACACCCTCGCCGGTGCGAAGTCCGAGGGCCGCGCGGCGCTCATCGCCTACCTCCCGGCCGGGTTCCCGACCGTGGCCGGCGGCATCGAGGCGATCAAGGCCGTCCTGGACGGCGGCGCGGACGTCGTCGAGGTCGGGCTGCCGCACAGCGACCCGGTCCTGGACGGTCCGGTCATCCAGACCGCCGACGACATCGCCCTGCGCGGCGGCGTCAAGATCGCTGACGTCATGCGCACGGTCAAGGAGGCCCACGCGGCCACCGGCAAGCCGGTCCTCGTCATGACGTACTGGAACCCCATCGACCGCTACGGGGTCGAGCGCTTCACCGCCGAGCTGGCCGAGGCGGGCGGCGCGGGCTGCATCCTGCCCGACCTGCCCGTCCAGGAGTCCGCCCTGTGGCGGGACCACGCGGAGAAGCACGGCCTCGCGACGGTCTTCGTCGTGGCGCCCAGCAGCAAGGACGAGCGGCTCGCGCAGATCACGGCGGCCGGCAGCGGCTTCGTCTACGCGGCCTCCCTGATGGGCGTCACCGGCACCCGTGCGTCGGTCGGCGCACAGGCCCAGGACCTGGTGGAACGCACCCGGGCCACCGGTACGGAACTGCCCGTCTGCGTCGGCCTCGGGGTCTCCGACGCGGCCCAGGCCGCCGAGGTCGCCGGCTTCGCCGACGGCGTGATCGTCGGCTCCGCCTTCGTGAAGCGGATGCTGGACGCGCCGGACGAGGCCGCCGGCCTGGCGGCCGTCCGGGAACTGGCCGGTGACCTGGCCGGGGGCGTGCGCGGACAGGCCGGGGGACCGGCGTAAGGAACACCACGCATCGGTCGGTCACTCGAACGGGTGGACCTGGGACCGGGGAGGCGCGGTGCGCCTCCCCGGTTCGTTCTGGTGGTGTGAGCGAGAAGAATCGTGACGGAAAGCCGACGGCCCGTGAGCGGCTGGCGGCCGACCGCGAGAAGCAGAAGGCCGCGGAGAAGCGGCGGCGCGCGCTGATCGTGGGCGCGAGCGTCGTCTGCGTCCTGGGCCTGGCCGCGGTGATCGGCGTGGTCGCGGCGAACGCGGGCAAGGACAAGAGCAGCGAGAGTTCCGGGCCGGTCGTGGCGCCCTCGGGAGCACAGGGCAAGGACAGCCTCGCGATCCCGGTCGGCAAGGACGACGCCAAGGCCACGCTCACCGTCTGGGAGGACTTCCGCTGCCCGGCCTGCCAGGCCTTCGAGGCGGCGTACCGGCCGACGCTCCACGAGCTGACCGACTCCGGCAAGCTCAGGATCGAGTACCACCTGGTCACGCTGATCGACGGCAACCTCGGCGGCAGCGGCTCCCGGAACGCGGCCAACGCGGCGGCCTGCGCCCAGGACGCGGGCAAGTTCCGCGACTTCCACGACGCGCTGTACGAGAACCAGCCGAAGGAGACCGACGACGCCTTCTCGAACAACGACAAGCTGATCGAGCTGGCCGGCAAGGTGCAGGGCCTGAACACGCCGACGTTCCAGAAATGTGTCAGGGACGGCAAGCACAACGCCTGGGTCGTGAAGTCCAACGAGGCCTTCCAGGCGGCCAAGTTCGGCGGCACCCCGACGGTTCTGCTGGACGGCAAGAACATCTACCAGGACCAGACCATGACCCCGGCCAAGCTGCGGCAGCTCGTGGAGGACGCCAACAAGGGGTGAGCGGGGTAAGCATTTCTCACGCCCCTGTTATGGACCCGTAGCCGGGCTGGTTGCCGTCGGCCCCGTCCGGCACGGTAGCGTCGACCCTGCCATGGAATATCTTGCCTACATTCCCAGCCCTTCGCGCGGAGTGATCAACCTCGGTCCCATTCCGCTGCGCGGCTACGCCTTCTGCATCATCATCGGTGTCTTCGTAGCCGTCTGGCTCGGAAACAGGCGCTGGATCGCCCGGGGCGGACGGTCCGGCACCGTGGCCGACATCGCCGTCTGGGCCGTACCGTTCGGCCTGGTCGGCGGGCGTCTCTACCACGTGATCACGGACTACGAGCTGTACTTCAGCGAGGGCCGTGACTGGGTCGACGCCTTCAAGGTGTGGCAGGGCGGCCTCGGTATCTGGGGCGCGATCGCGCTCGGTGCGGTGGGCGCCTGGATCGGCTGCCGGCGCCGGGGCATCCCGCTGCCGGCCTACGCCGACGCCATCGCCCCCGGCATCGCCTTCGCGCAGGCGATCGGCCGCTGGGGCAACTGGTTCAACCAGGAGCTGTACGGCCGCGAGACGCATGTGCCGTGGGCCCTGCACATCACCTCGTCCGAGGGCGGCCGGGTTCCCGGCTACTACCACCCGACCTTCCTGTACGAGTCGCTGTGGTGCGTCGGGGTCGGTTTCCTCGTGATCTGGGCCGGCCGCCGCTTCAAGCTGGGACACGGCCGGGCGTTCGCGCTGTACGTCGCCGCGTACTGCGTGGGCCGTGGCTGGATCGAGTACATGCGCGTCGACGACGCCCACCACGTCCTCGGTCTGCGGCTCAACGACTGGACCGCGATGATCGTGTTCCTGCTCGCGGTGCTGTACCTGGTGCTGTCCGCGAAGAAGCGGCCGGGCCTGGAGGCGGTGGTCGAGCCGGGTGCCCCCGACGGGGAGACCGAGGCGGACGCCGCCACCGAGGAGGCCGGTGAGGCCGGTGCGGGTGAGTCCGCCGAGCCCACCGGGTCCACCGACACCGCCGAGGCCGAGGAGGCTCCGGAGCCGGAGTCCGCCAAGGCCGAGGCCGAGGACGAGGCCGAGGACGGCGCCAAGGACGAGGCGGGGTCGGCGGCCAAGAAGAGCTGACCTGCCACGACACGACGAAGAGGGCGCCCGGATCGAACCGGGCGCCCTCTTCGGGTGCGGGCCGTCGGCGGGAGCCGGCGGGGATCAGCGGCGGTTCAGCAGGGACAGGGTTCTGCGGGCCGTGGCGACGACCGCCGCGTCGATGAAGCTGCCGTCCGGGAGGGCCTGGGCGCCCTGTTCCGTGGTCGCCGCCTTGATGATCTTCTCGGCCTGTTCCAGTTCGGCATGGGTGGGCAGGTAGGCGCGTTCGATGATCGGGAGCTGGCGGGGGTGGATGGCGGCGCGGCCCAGGAACCCCAGGGCGCGGCCACGGGCGCACGAGGTGGCGAGGCCCTTGAGGTCACGGGTGTCCGGGTGGACCGACTGGGGAGGCGGGGCGAGGCCCGCGGCCCGGGCGGCGACCACGATCCGGGAACGGGACCAGTCGAGGCCGATGTCGTCGTACACGCCCAGGTCGGCCTGGAGATCCGCCTCCCCGAGCGAGATGCCGCGCAGGGCGGGGTGGGCGGTGGCGATGGCGTAGGCGTGCTCGATGCCGAGGGCGGATTCGAGCAGTGCGTAGAGCGGGAGGCCGGCGGCCCGGGCCGCGACGTGGTGGATGTCGTCGGGGCCGGTCACCTTGGGCAGGCGCAGGCCGGCCAGGGCCGGGAGGCCCAGCAGGGCCCGGAGGTCGGCCTCGGCCCAGGGGGTGTCCAGGCCGTTGATCCGGACATGCACCGGTGCCGGCTGCGGGTGGGCCAGGAGGTCGGCGGTGGCGGCGCGGGCGCAGTCCTTGCGGTCGGGGGCGACGGCGTCCTCCAGGTCGATCACCACCACGTCCGCGCCGGAGGCCAGCGCCTTGGCGACGACGTGCGGGCGGTCACCGGGAACGTACAGCCAGGTCAGCGGGAAGGGGGCGGGGGTCATACGGCGCCCTCCTCGCGCAGGGCCAGCAGCTGGGCCGGGGTCAGCCCGAGTTCGGTGAGGACCTCGTCGGTGTCGGCACCGTGCGGCCGGCCGGTCCAGCGGATCGCGCCGGGGGTCGAGGAGAGCCGGAAGAGGACGTTCTGCATGCGCAGCGGACCCAGTTCGGGGTCGGGGACGGTGGTGACCGTGTCCAGCGCCAGGTACTGCGGGTCGTCCATCACGTCCCGTACGTCCTGGATGGGGGCGACCGCCGCCTCCGCCTTCTCGAACTCGGCCAGCACCTCGGCACGGGAGCGGACGGCGATCCAGTCGCCGACGGCGGCGTCGAGGATGTCGGAGTGCGCCGCCCGGTCGGCGCCGGTCGCGAACCACGGCTCGTCGATCAGGTCCGGGCGCCCGACCAGCCCCATCACGCGTTCTGCGATCGACTGCGCCGAGGTGGAGACGGCGACCCAGGTCCCGTCCGCCGTGCGGTAGGTGTTGCGCGGGGCGTTGTTGGCGGAGCGGTTGCCGGTGCGCTCCTGCACGTAGCCGAGCTGGTCGTACCAGGTGGGCTGGGGGCCGAGGACGGTGAGGATCGGTTCGATGATCGCCATGTCGACGACCTGGCCCTCGCCGGTGCGGTCCCGGGCGGCGAGCGCGGTCATCACGGCGTACGCGGTCGCCAGCGCCGCGATGGAGTCGGCGAGCCCGAACGGCGGCAGCGTGGGCGGGGCGTCCGGATCGCCGGTGATCGCCGCGAAGCCGCTCATCGCCTCGGCCAGGGTGCCGAAGCCGGGGCGGTGGGCGTAGGGACCGAACTGGCCGAAGGCGGTGACCCGGGTCAGGATCAGCCGGGGGTTGGCGGCGGAGAGTTCCTCCCAGCCCAGGTCCCACTTCTCCAGGGTGCCGGGCCGGAAGTTCTCCACGATCACGTCGGCGGTGGCGGCGAGCCGGAGCAGCGTGGCGCGGCCACCCGGCTTGGACAGGTCCAGGGTGATCGTCCGCTTGTTGCGGCCGAGCAGCTTCCACCACAGGCCGATGCCCTGCTTGGCCGGGCCGTGCCCGCGGGAGGGATCGGGTTTGGCGGGGTGCTCGACCTTGACGACCTCGGCGCCGAAGTCACCGAGCAGGGTCGCGGCGAGGGGGCCGGCGAAGAGGGTGGCGAGGTCGAGGACGCGCAGCCCGGAGAGGGGCTGGGGCTGTGTTGTCGTACTCATGCGGTGTACTGGGCCTCGATCTCCTGACGGTACGGCATGGACGTGGACGCCCCCTCCCGTTGCACGGCGAGCGCGGCCGCGGCCGCCGCCCAGGACAGGGCCTCCCGGATCGGCTTCTCCTCGGCCAGGGCGACCGCGAGGGCGCCGACGAAGGTGTCGCCCGCGCCCGTCGAGTCGACGGCTGTCACCCGGGGTGCCGGGATGACCAGGGGCGCGGCGTCGTGGGTGAGGTAGAGGCTGCCGGCCGCGCCGAGGGTGACGACGACCTGCGGCACCAGACCGAGCAGGGCGGCGGCCGCGTCGCGCGGGTCGGCGCGGTCGGTGAGGACGGCGGCCTCGCGCTCGTTGGCCACCAGCAGGTCGATGTTGTCGAGGAGTTCGGAGGGCAGGGCGCGGGTGGGGGACGGTGTGAGAACGGTCCGGACGCCGTGCCGGCGGGCGGCCTGGGCGCCGGCGACGACCGCGGGCAGCGGGATCTCCAGCTGGAGCAGGAGCATGTCGGCGGAGGCGATGACACCCTCGTCGCCGGGGGCGAGATGGTCGACGGTGCCGTTCGCGCCGGGGATCACGACGATCGCGTTGCCGCCTTCCTCGTCCACGACGATGTGCGCGGTGCCGGAGGCGCACTCGATCGTGCGCAGCGAGTCGGTGTCCACGCCGGAGTGTTCGAGGGTCTCCCGCATCCGGACGCCGTAGGCGTCGTGGCCGACCGCGCCGATCATCGAGACGGTGGCGCCGGCGCGGGCGGCGGCGATCGCCTGGTTGGCGCCCTTGCCGCCGGGGACGGTACGGAAGTCCCGTCCGGTCACGGTCTCGCCGAGCTGCGGGGCCTTCTCGACGTACGCGACGAGGTCCATGTTCGTGCTGCCGAGTACGGCGATATGGGTCATGGGCGGGTCGCCTCCAGGTGGATGAGGTGGGCGAGGGTGTCGAAGCCGGTCCCGTCGAAGCCGCCGACGGAGGTGGCGAGCCGGTTCTTGAGCGGGGTCGTCCAGCGGTCGGGAAGGGCCTCGGGGTCGCCGGCGAGCAGTCCGGCGACGGAACCGGCCGTCGCGCCGTTCGAGTCGGTGTCCCAGCCGCCGCTCACCGCCCGGCAGACGGAGCCGGTGAAGTCGCCGTCCGCGTGGGTGAGGGCGGCGGCGATCAGCGCGGTGTTGGGGACGGCGTGCACCCAGTGGTGGGTGGGGGAGTGGGTGCGGTGGAGTTCGTCCACGACCGTCTCGAAGTCCTCGTGGGACTCGGCCAGCCGGATCGCCCGGTCGATCGCCTGCGCCAGCCGGGAGCGGGGCGGGATCACCGTGCGGCCGGAGCGCAGGCAGGCGTGGACGTCGCGGGTTCCCCCGGCGGCGGTGGCGATGGTGGCCGCCGTGAACATGGCCGCGTAGACGCCGTTGGCCGTGTGGGTGAGGGTGGCGTCGCGATGGGCCTGTTCGGCCGCGGCGGCCGGGTCGCCGGGGTTGGTCCAGCCGTGCACGTCGGCGCGGATCAGGGCGCCGATCCACTCGCGGAAGGGGTTGCGGTGGCGGGCGGTGTGCGGGGGTTCGACGCCGGTGAGGAGGTTGCGGTAGGCGATGCGCTCGGCGGTGAAGGTGCGTCCGGCGGGCAGTTCGTCGAGCCAGAGGGCGGCCACGTCGGTGGTGGTGAAGCCCCGGGTGCGGCGCTGGAGCAGGAGGAGGTTGAGGAGGGGGTAGTTGAGGTCGTCGTCCTCGGGCATGCCGTCGATGTTCTCGGCGAGGGAGGTGGTGGCCGAGCGGCGGTTCCAGGGGTGGGCGGCGAGGAGGCCGGCGGGGACGCCACGTGCGGTGAAGTAGTGGTGGAGGGGCCAGTTGCCGGTGGCCCGGGCGAGGTCGCGGATGGCGTGCAGGGGGAGTTTCTCGACGGGTTTGCCGAGCAGGCACCCGACGGCCCGGCCGAGCCAGGCGGCGTGGTAGGCGCGGGGGGAGGGGACCGGCGCCCCGTCAGGGGTGCGGCGCACTGCGCGATCAGCGCCCGCGTGGCCGCAGCCGCACGACGGTTGGCAGGCCCCTCCCCCGTGCGCGTACGGCCACTGCGGACACAGCGCCTTGATCTCCTCCAGATCCGTCGGCTCGTTCAACCCGCTCGGCAGGTCGGCGAGTTCGTCCAGCAGGTCCTCCGCCAGCTGGCGCAGATAGCGGGACGCCCGGTGCGGCGACGTCCCCGCCCGGTCCGGCGCCTCCGCGCCCCCCGCCGCCCTCCAGCGTGCCTCGACGGCGCCGGGCTCCCGCCCGTCCTGGCGGGCCTGGCGGATCTCGTGGCCCAGCAGGTCCTCCGGCTGGACCCAGGTCAGGCGGAGCAACTCGGGCCTCCGAGGCGGGCGAAGGACTCCTCGTGGGCGCGTCGGCGTTCCGTGTCGCGGGTGAAGATCTCCCTGGTCACGGCGGCCAGCGCGCGGGGCGGCTCCCAGAGGTCGAGGCGGCTCGCCTCGGCGACGGGCTTCGACCACTCCTCGGGCACGGCGGAGCCCAGCGCACCGGCGATGGCACCCGCCATCGTCGCGATCGAGTCGCAGTCCCGGCCGTAGTTGACCGCGCCGAGGACGGCGTGCCGGTAGTCGCCGCCGGCCACCAGCAACATGCCGAGCGCGACCGGGAGTTCCTCGATCGCGTGGAGTCGGGAGGGGCGGCGGGCCCCCAGCGAGGGGGCACGGTAGTCGGCACCGACCGTGTCGTAGGGGGTGACCGCTTCCCGGAGGGGGGTGAGAGCGGACTCGAAGTCGCTGTGGTGCGCGGCCGCTTCACAGACCTCCTCGATCGCCGTTCGCGTGCCGTCCTTCGCCAGGGACAGGCACACGGCGACGACGGAGTCCGGTGTCGCCCCCGGCGCGGTGGCGGCCGCCACCGCCGCCGCGAAGACGCCCGCCGCCTCCCTGCCGTAGGACGACTGGTGGGCGCCGGCGATGTCCAGCGCCTCGGCGTACGCGGCCCGCGGGTTCGCCGCGTTGACCAGGCCGACCGGGGCCATGTACATCGCCGCGCCGCAGTTGACGATGTTGCCGGTGCCGGCCTCCCGGGGGTCGACGTGGCCGTAGTGCAGGCGGGCCGCCAGCCACTTCTCGGCGAGGAAGACCCGGTGGAGCGGGATGGTCTCGGTCTCCAGCTCCGGGATCCAGCGGGGGTTGGTCATCAGGTCCGGGACCAGGTGGTCGGCGATCGCGTACGCGTCGAGGTGGTCGCGGACGCGGTCGTACACCCGTACCAGCGCATGGGTCATCAAGGTGTCGTCGGTGACGTGCCCGTCACCCTTGTGGTACGGGGCGATGGGGCGGGCGGTGCGCCAGGCGTCGCCGTTCCAGGGTCCGACGATGCCGTGCACGCGGCCGCCGTGACGTTCCAGGATCTGGTCGGCGGAGTAGCCCTCGACGGGACCGCCGAGGGCGTCGCCGACCGCGGCCCCGACGAGGGCTCCGGTGATCCGTTCGTCCAGCGAAGGTCCGGTGCTTTCTTGTGCTTTGGGCGTCATGAACCGAATCATCCACCTGGACGGGCCGGTTGTGTGGCTTCCAGGAGTTCGGCGAGTTCCACGAGGTCGGTGCCGGTGAGGCGGGGGAGGGCGCAGCCCGAGAGGGTGCGGCAGGCGTCCCGCCAGGGCGGCGGGATCGAGTCGCCGCCGCCGAGGGCGCCGGTGAGCGCGCCGGCCAGGGCGGGGGCCGAGTCGGCGACCCGGGAGAGACAGGCGGCGGCGGGGACGGCCTCGGCGATCCGGCCGTGGGCGGCGGTGGCGAGGGCCAGGGCGACCGGGACGGTCTCGGCGGCGGCGATGCCGTAGCTGTAGACGTGGTCGACGATTTGGTGTTCGAGGAGGGGGACGAGGGCGAACGCCGTGTCGGCGGTGCCGGTGAGGGTCAGGGCGTGGCGGGCGTTGCGGCCGATCTCGGTGGCCGCGGGGAGTTCGGTCAGCGCGGCGGCCACGCAGGTCTCCACCTCGGCGCCGGCGAGGGCGAGCGCGATGGCCGCCGCCATCGCGCGGGCGCCGTGCACCCCGTCGCCGTCCTGAGTGTAGCGGGCGTCGAACTCGGCGAGGTCGGCGGCGCGTTGGGGGTCGCCGGGGTGGGCGACGGCGAGCGCGCAGGCGCGGACGCAGGCGGCGTCGTCGAAGTAGTGCGGGTTGTCGTGGCCGGTGGCGGGCGGGCGCAGGCCGGTGGCGAGGTTGCCGAGGCCGGCGCGGACGGAGATCCGGGCCCGCAGGGGCAGTACCGCCGACTCGATCTCCGGGGCGCGTTCGGCCGCGACGGCGACCTCGGAGGCGACGGCGGTCCAGGTGAGGTCGATGGCGGCGCGGGTGCGCAGCTCACGGCTGAGGTCGGCGAGAGCGGTGTCGTCGCCGGCGCGCAGGACGGCCTCCGCGGCGAAGACTGCCCACTCGGCGTCGTCGGAGGGACCGAGGCGGAGCGGCTCGGGGGGCTGGTTCAGGGCGATGGGGACGGGGAGGGTGGTGGTCGCGTTCTGCTCGGCGAAGGTGTCGAGCTCCCGGGTGAGACGGCGGGTCCACTCCGGCATGCGGGCGGCGCGGTGGCGCGCGGCGGGCCAGCCGGCCGCGTCGCCCGCGGCGAGGCCCAGCAGGAGCCCCTCGATACGGCGCCGCTTCACCGTTGTCCCTCGCTGATGCCGTCCCGTACGGGGGTCAGCTCCCGGGCCTCCCGGGCTTCCAGGTCCCCGGCCCGGCCACCGCCACCGCCGGCCGGCGGGGAGGCGGGCGTCCAGGGGTGCGGTCCGGTCGGCCGGGAGGCCGGTGCCGACGTCGCGGGGTGTGACTCCGCCGCGCTTGTCAGCAGTTCCGCCACCTCCAGTACGTGGTGTCCCGCCATCGAGGGGAGGCAACTGCCACGGGCCGGGCCGATGGCCGTCGCCCACTCCCTCGGGATCGCCGCCTCTCCCTGGGTGGCTCCCGCCAGCGCGCCGGCCACCGCCGCCGTCGTGTCCGCGTCGCGGCCCATGTTGACGGCCGTCAGCACGGCCTCCCGGAAGTCGCCGTCCGCCGCGGCGTACGCGCCGAAGGCCAGGGCCACCGCCTCCGGGGCCAGGTCGGTCCACGGGTAGCCGCCGATGACGACCGCCGAGCGGACCGCGCGTTCGCCCCCGTGGGCCACCGAGACCGCCCGCCGCAGGGAGCGTGCCGTCCACGAGTCGTCCGGTACCACCGCCAGCGCGGCCGCCACCACCGCGGTCGGCGGTGCGCCCGCCATCGCCGCGGCCACCCCCGCGGCGACCGCCTGGCCGCCGTAGATGCCCTCGCCCTCGTGGCTCACCGAACCGTCGATCGCGACCAGCCGGGCCGCCTCGGCCGGCCGGCCCGCCGCGAAGACGCCGAAGGGGGCCGCCCGCATGGCCAGGCCGTCGCTCCAGGCGTGCCGGTGCTGGGCTGAAATGGGGGCGGCGAGGCCCCTGCGGAGGTTCTCCAGGGTGCCGCGCTCGCTGAAGCCGGCGCCCTTGAAGGGGCCCTCGGCGCGGTCGGCGATCCATTCGTGCCAGGCCGCCTCGACGTGGGCGGTGGTGAGCGCCGAGCCGTGGCGGGCGAGGAGCAGGCCGGAGAAGATCGCGTACTCGGTGTCGTCCGTGCCGGCCGGTCGCTCGGCGACGTACCCCGTGATGCGGCCCCAGCGGGCGCGGATCTCGGAGGGCTTCATGTTCTCCGCCGGCGCCCCGAGCGCGTCTCCCACGGCCAGGCCCAGCAGTGCGCCCCGGGCCCGGTCGGGCAGCGGGGAGGCGCGCTCTTCGGGGGCGGGGACCGAGGGGGTGCAGACCATCGATGACATGGGCGGGCCTCTCCGGGAGGGGCCCCGAGCCGGGGCGCGGGGCCGTTTGCGGATGTGTCCCACCAACGGCGGTTGACCGCAGCCTGCCGCACCTTCACATCACCCGGTCGACATGTGTGCGCGACATCGCGCAGGTGAGCGTCGAGAAGCAAAACTGCAGGTTAGCCCAGCCTTTCCTTGCTGGCGGCGGGGAATGGCGAGGCATAGTGTCGAGGTTGTCAAAAGATGGAATCAGTCCAGACTTAGCTTTGCCTCGGCTTATTCGAGGCTGTCGAGACCTTCTTCAGAGATCTTTGGGGGATCCGCATGGCCGTCATCGACACCCAGGCGACGCTGCACGAGGCGCACCGCGACAACCACACCCACCGGGACGTGAACGGAGGGTGGCTGCGGCCCGCGGTCTTCGGTGCCATGGACGGGCTCGTCTCCAACCTCGCCCTGATCACCGGTGTCGCCGGCGGAGCCGTCAGCCATCAGACCATCGTCATCACCGGCCTCGCGGGACTGGCCGCCGGCGCCTTCTCCATGGCCGCCGGCGAGTACACCTCCGTCGCCTCGCAGCGCGAGCTGGTCGAGGCCGAGCTGGACGTGGAGCGCGGGGAGCTGCGCAGGCATCCGCAGGACGAGGAGGCCGAGCTGGCCGCCCTCTACGAGGCGAGAGGGGTCGAGGCCCCGCTCGCCCGGGAGGTCGCCCGGCAGCTGTCCGCCGACCCGGAGCAGGCCCTGGAGATACACGCCCGCGAGGAGCTCGGCATCGACCCCGGTGACCTGCCCTCGCCGCTGGTCGCCGCCGTGTCGTCCTTCGGCTCGTTCGCGCTGGGCGCGCTGCTGCCCGTACTGCCCTACCTGCTCGGCGCCGCCGCGCTCTGGCCCGCCCTGCTGCTCGCGTTCGCCGGGCTGTTCGGCTGCGGTGCCGTGGTGGCCAAGGTGACCGCGCGGAGCTGGTGGTTCAGCGGTCTGCGGCAGCTCGCGCTGGGCGGCGCCGCGGCCGGTGTGACATACGCCCTGGGCGGCCTGTTCGGGACCGCCGTAGGATAGACCTGCCGCTACTTATGCGAGGGACCGCATAAGTAGCCGTTACTCGCTGGTTTCGAATGCTTAACCACTGGGCATGAGCCGTAAGCACCGCAGGCAAGGACGCCTGACGGGTACCTGTGGGGTGTCGGCGACGCTCACCCCCGCCCCCGCGGACCAATGGACACGGATCTGTCCGGATCGGTCCCCCATCACCTTCGCCGCATCAGCGGTACCCGGCCGTAAACCCCTACGGCGTCCGCATGTTGGAACGGTGTATCCAGTTCCCGAGAACCGCTCCATCATGTAACCTGCGTGAAATTTCGCAACAAAAACGCAGAGGGCCAGCGTCGTCCCTCGGCACCTGCTATATGCCACTGACGACGACGGGAGAGCCGATGCGTACGCCGCGCCAGCCGTCCCAGCACTCCACGAATGGCCTGAACTGGTCGTTCATGGATGCTCGCCCTGCTGCGCAGGGTATGTACGACCCCCGCAACGAGCGCGACGCCTGTGGCGTCGGCTTTGTGGCCACCCTCACCGGCGAGGCGAGCCACGCGCTGGTCGACCAGGCGCTCACGGTTCTGCGCAACCTGGAGCACCGCGGCGCGACCGGCTCCGAGCCGGACTCCGGTGACGGCGCCGGCCTGCTCTCCCAGGTGCCCGACGCCTTCTTCCGTGAGGTGGCCGGATTCGAGCTGCCGGCGGCCGGTTCGTACGCCGTCGGTATCGCCTTCCTGCCCGAGGAAGGCGCCCAGGACGCCGTCTCACGGATCGAGACGATCGCCGCGGAAGAGGGCCTGACCGTCCTCGGCTGGCGCGAGGTCCCGGTCGCCCCGCAGCTGCTCGGCGCCACCGCCCGCTCCACCATGCCGGTCTTCCGGCAGATCTTCGTCACGGACCACGCCAGCGAGGGCATCGCGCTGGACCGCAAGGCGTTCGTGCTGCGCAAGCGCGCCGAGCGCGAGGGGGGCGTCTACTTCCCCTCGCTGTCCGCCCGGACCATCGTCTACAAGGGCATGCTGACCACCGGCCAGCTGGAGCCCTTCTTCCCGGACCTGTCCGACCGACGCTTCGCGTCCGCGATCGCGCTCGTGCACTCCCGGTTCTCCACCAACACCTTCCCGTCGTGGCCGCTCGCCCACCCCTACCGGTTCGTCGCCCACAACGGTGAGATCAACACCGTCAAGGGCAACCGGAACTGGATGGTCGCCCGCGAGTCCCAGCTGGTCTCCGACCTGTTCGGCCCGCAGGACAAGCTCGACCGCGTCTTCCCGATCTGTACGCCCGACGCCTCCGACTCGGCGTCCTTCGACGAGGTGCTGGAACTCCTGCACCTGGGCGGGCGTTCGCTGCCGCACTCCGTGCTGATGATGATCCCGGAGGCGTGGGAGAACCACGACTCCATGGACCCGGCCCGCCGCGCCTTCTACGGCTACCACTCCACGATGATGGAGCCCTGGGACGGGCCCGCCTGCGTCACCTTCACCGACGGCACCCAGGTCGGTGCCGTTCTCGACCGCAACGGTCTGCGCCCGGGCCGCTACTGGGTCACCGACGAGGGCCTGGTCGTCCTCGGCTCCGAGGTCGGCGTCCTCGACATCGACCCCGCCAAGGTCGTCCGCAAGGGCCGGCTGCAGCCCGGCCGGATGTTCCTCGTCGACACCGCCGAGCACCGCATCATCGAGGACGACGAGATCAAGGCCGGCCTCGTCGCCGCCCAGCCCTACGCCGAGTGGCTGGAGGCCGGCGAGATCGAGCTCTCCGACCTGCCCGAGCGCGAGCACATCGTGCACACCCACGCCTCGGTCACCCGCCGCCAGCAGACCTTCGGCTACACCGAGGAGGAGCTGCGGGTCCTCCTCGCGCCGATGGCCAAGGCCGGTGCCGAGCCGATCGGCTCCATGGGCACCGACTCGCCGATCGCCGCGCTGAGCGAGCGCCCGCGCCTGCTCTTCGACTACTTCACCCAGCTGTTCGCGCAGGTCACCAACCCGCCGCTGGACGCCATCCGCGAAGAGCTCGTCACCTCGCTGCGCTCCTCCCTCGGCCCGTCGGGCAACCTGCTCGACCCCAACGCCGCCTCCTGCCGCTCGGTCGTGCTGCCCTTCCCGGTGATCGACAACGACGAGCTGGCCAAGCTCATCCACATCAACGCCGACGGCGACATGCCCGGCTTCAAGGCCGCGACCCTGTCCGGTCTGTACCGGGTCTCCGGCGGCGGCGACGCGCTCGCCGCGCGCATCGAGGAGATCTGCGCCGAGGCCGACGCGGCCATCGAGAACGGCGCCCGGCTGATCGTCCTGTCGGACCGGCACTCGGACGCCGAGCACGCGCCGATCCCCTCGCTGCTGCTCACCGCGGCCGTCCACCACCACCTCATCCGCACCAAGCAGCGCACCCAGGTGGGCCTGCTCGTCGAGGCCGGTGACGTCCGCGAGGTCCACCACGTCGCCCTGCTGATCGGGTTCGGCGCCGCCGCCGTCAACCCGTACCTGGCCATGGAGTCCGTCGAGGACCTGACCCGCGCGGGCACCTTCCTGCCGGACATGGAGTCCGACCAGGCCATCCGGAACCTGATCTACGCCCTCGGCAAGGGCGTCCTGAAGGTCATGTCCAAGATGGGCATCTCCACGGTCGCCTCCTACCGGGGCGCCCAGGTCTTCGAGGCCGTCGGCCTGGACACCGCGTTCGTCGAGAAGTACTTCAACGGCACCGCCACCAAGATCGGCGGCGTCGGCATCGACGTCATCGCCAAGGAGGTGGCCGCCCGCCACGCCAAGGCCTACCCGGCCTCCGGCATCGCGCCGGCCCACCGCGCCCTGGACATAGGCGGCGAGTACCAGTGGCGCCGCGAGGGCGAGCCGCACCTGTTCGACCCGGAGACGGTCTTCCGCCTCCAGCACTCGACGCGGGCCAACCGCTACGACATCTTCAAGAAGTACACGGACCGGGTGAACGAGCAGTCCGAGCGGCTGATGACGCTCCGCGGGCTCTTCGGCTTCAAGAGCGACCGTCCGTCGATCTCCGTCGACGAGGTCGAGCCGGTCTCCGAGATCGTCAAGCGCTTCTCCACCGGCGCCATGTCCTACGGCTCCATCTCGCGCGAGGCCCACGAGACCCTCGCCATCGCCATGAACCAGCTGGGCGGCAAGTCCAACACCGGTGAGGGCGGCGAGGACCCGGACCGGCTCTACGACCCGGCACGGCGCAGCGCCATCAAGCAGGTCGCCTCCGGCCGCTTCGGCGTGACCTCCGAGTACCTGGTCAACGCCGACGACATCCAGATCAAGATGGCCCAGGGCGCCAAGCCCGGCGAGGGCGGCCAGCTGCCCGGCCACAAGGTCTACCCGTGGGTCGCCAGGACCCGGCACTCCACCCCGGGCGTCGGCCTGATCTCCCCGCCGCCGCACCACGACATCTACTCCATCGAGGACCTGGCCCAGCTGATCCACGACCTCAAGAACGCGAACCCGCAGGCGCGGATTCACGTCAAGCTGGTCTCCGAGGTCGGCGTCGGCACGGTCGCCGCGGGCGTGTCGAAGGCCCACGCGGACGTCGTGCTCATCTCCGGCCACGACGGCGGCACCGGCGCCTCTCCGCTGACCTCGCTGAAGCACGCGGGCGGCCCCTGGGAGCTGGGCCTGGCCGAGACCCAGCAGACCCTGCTGCTCAACGGCCTGCGGGACCGGATCGTCGTGCAGACCGACGGCCAGCTGAAGACCGGCCGGGACGTGGTCATCGCCGCGCTGCTCGGCGCAGAGGAGTTCGGTTTCGCCACCGCGCCGCTCGTCGTCTCCGGCTGCATCATGATGCGGGTCTGCCACCTCGACACCTGCCCTGTCGGCGTCGCCACCCAGAACCCGGTGCTGCGCGACCGCTTCTCCGGCAAGGCCGAGTACATCGTGAACTTCTTCCGGTTCATCGCCGAGGAGGTCCGCGAGATCCTCGCCGAGCTGGGCTTCCGTTCCATCGAGGAGGCCGTCGGCCACGCCGAGTCGCTCGACGTCACCCGTGCCGTGAACCACTGGAAGGCGCAGGGCCTGGACCTGGCCCCGCTCTTCCACGTGCCCGAGCTGCCCGAGGGCGCGTCCCTGCACCAGACCGTCGCCCAGGACCACGGCCTGGAGAAGGCCCTGGACAACGAGCTGATCAAGCTCGCCTCGGACGCCCTGGCCGCCTCCAGCGCCACCGACGCCCAGCCGGTGCGCGCCCAGATCAAGGTCCGCAACATCAACCGCACGGTCGGCACCATGCTCGGCCACGAGGTGACGAAGAAGTTCGGCGGCGCCGGCCTGCCCGAGGACACCATCGACATCACCTTCACCGGCTCGGCGGGCCAGTCCTTCGGCGCCTTCCTGCCGCGCGGTGTCACGCTCCGCCTGGAGGGCGATGCCAACGACTACGTCGGCAAGGGTCTCTCCGGCGGCCGGATCATCGTGCGCCCCGACCGCAACGCCGACCATCTCGCCGAGTTCTCCACGATCGCGGGCAACACCATCGCGTACGGCGCGACCGGCGGCGAGCTGTTCCTGCGCGGTCGTACCGGCGAGCGGTTCTGCGTCCGCAACTCCGGTGCGCTGGTGGTCTCGGAGGGTGTGGGCGACCACGGCTGCGAGTACATGACCGGCGGTCACGCGGTGGTCCTGGGCGAGACGGGCCGCAACTTCGCGGCCGGCATGTCCGGTGGCATCGCCTACGTCATCGACCTGAACCACGACAACGTCAACATCGGCAACGTGGACGCCGTCGAGGCCCTGGACGACACGGACAAGCAGTGGCTGCACGACGTGGTGCGCCGGCACGCCGAGGAGACCGGCTCCACGGTCGCCGAGAAGCTGCTCGCCGACTGGGACACGGCCGTACGGCGATTCAGCAAGATCATCCCCAGCACGTACAAGGCAGTGCTCGCCGCCAAGGACGCCGCCGAGCGAGCGGGTCTCTCCGAGACCGAGATCACCGAGAAGATGATGGAGGCGGCGACCAATGGCTGACCCGAAGGGCTTCCTGAACCACGGCCGCGAGGTCGCCCGGAGCCGTCCCGTCACCGAACGCGTCCAGGACTGGAACGAGGTCTACGTCCCCGGCTCGCTGCTGCCGATCATCAGCAAGCAGGCCAGCCGGTGCATGGACTGCGGCATCCCGTTCTGCCACAACGGCTGTCCGCTCGGGAACCTGATTCCCGAGTGGAACGACTTCGCCTACCGCGAGGACTGGACGGCCGCCTCGGAGCGCCTGCACGCGACCAACAACTTCCCGGAGTTCACCGGCCGCCTCTGCCCGGCCCCGTGCGAGTCGGCGTGCGTGCTCGGCATCAACCAGCCGGCCGTCACCATCAAGAACGTCGAGGTCTCGATCATCGACAAGGCGTGGGACGCGGGCACCGTCGCCCCGCAGGCCCCCGAGCGCCTGTCCGGCAAGACCGTCGCCGTGATCGGCTCGGGCCCCGCGGGTCTGGCCGCCGCCCAGCAGCTGACCCGGGCCGGCCACACGGTCGCCGTCTACGAGCGCGCCGACCGCGTCGGCGGTCTGCTCCGCTACGGCATCCCCGAGTTCAAGATGGAGAAGCGGCACATCAACCGCCGTATCGAGCAGATGCGCGCGGAGGGCACCCGCTTCCGTACCGGTATCGAGATCGGCCGTGACCTCAAGGCGACCGACCTGAAGAAGCGGTACGACGCGATCGTGATCGCCGCCGGCGCCACGACCGCCCGTGACCTGCCGGTCCCGGGACGCGAACTGAGCGGCGTCCACCAGGCGATGGAGTACCTGCCGCTGTCGAACAAGGTCCAGGAGGGCGACTACGTCACCTCCCCGATCTCGGCCGAGGGCAAGCACGTGGTCGTCATCGGCGGCGGCGACACCGGAGCGGACTGCGTGGGCACCGCCCACCGCCAGGGCGCGGCCTCCGTCACCCAGCTGGAGATCATGCCCAGGCCGGGCGAGGACCGGGCGGCGCACCAGCCGTGGCCGACCTTCCCGATGCTGTACAAGGTCACCTCGGCGCACGAGGAGGGCGGTGAGCGGGTCTACTCCGTCTCCACCACCCACTTCGAGGGCGACGAGGACGGCAACGTCCAGTGGCTGCACCTCACCGAGGTGGAGTTCGTCGACGGCAGGCTGACGCCGAAGCCGGGCACCGAGCGCCGGATCCCGGCCCAGCTGGTCACCCTCGCCATGGGCTTCACCGGCACCGACCGGGACAACGGCCTGGTCGAGCAGTTCGGTCTCGACCTCGACGAGCGCGGCAACGTCGCCCGCGACGCAGAGTTCCAGACCAACGTGCCCGGCGTCTTCGTCGCCGGTGACGCCGGCCGCGGCCAGTCCCTGATCGTGTGGGCGATCGCGGAGGGCCGCTCGGCCGCCAAGGGCGTCGACCGCTTCCTGACCGGAGCGAGCGAACTCCCGGCCCCGATCCGGCCGACGGACCGTTCGCTGATGGTCTGACCCCCCCGAAGAAACTCCCGTACAAAGGCGTACGGAACAGTGACGGCGCCTGCCCCACAGTCCCCGACCGGACGACCGGGCAGGCGCCGCCGCGTCTCCGCGGTCAAGTAACCTCGGCCTCCTGAACCAGGGCGAGGGGGAGCAGGGCATGGCGGCGATCAGTCTCAGCAAGGTGGAGGAGACCGCGCCCGCGCTGGTCGGCGCCTACCGCTCCGCCGGGGTCTCCCTCGCCAGACACGGTCTCGACGGACTGCGCGCCGCCGTCTACCTGGTCGTCGACTACTCCGGCTCCATGAAGCCGTACTACGCGGACGGCAGCGTGCAGAGGCTCGCCGACCGGGTCCTCGGCCTCTCCGCGCACCTGGACGACGACGGGCGGGTGCCCGTCGTCTTCTTCTCCACCGACGTCGACGCGGTCGCCGACATCGAACTCGCCGGGCACGAGGGCCGTATCGAGAAGATCGCGGCCGGGCTCGGGCACATGGGGAGGACCAGCTACCACCTGGCCATGGACGCCGTCATCGACCACTACCTGGACAGCGGCGCCACCGCGCCCGCCCTGGTCGTCTTCCAGACCGACGGCGGCCCGATCAACAAGCCCGCCGCCGAACGCTACCTGTGCAAGGCGGCCAGGCTGCCGTTGTTCTGGCAGTTCGTCGGCTTCGGCGACCCGCACAGCAGGCAGTTCGACTTCCTGCGCAAGCTCGACGAACTGGCGGTGCCGGGCAAGCGCGTGGTGGACAACGCGGGTTTCTTCCACGCCGGTTCGGACCCGGGGAAGGTGCCGGACGGTGAGCTGTACGACCGTCTCGTCGGCGAGTTCCCGCGATGGCTGGCGGCGGCGCGGGCGGCGGGCGTCGTGCGGGGCGACTGAGCCGGCCGACTTTACGCGGCCCCGTTGGCTGTAGCGCCGCGGCGTGCCACCCTGAGGGGTGATCCGGCGGGGAGGCGACGCGACGTATGGACGACGCGGCACGAACGGTGAACGGCTCGGTACGGGCGGGGACTTCGGCCGACAGGGTGAACCCGCCCGGCAAGGGTGAGAGGCTCGCGGACTGGGCCGACGGGCGCCTTGGGATATACGGCCTGGCCAAGGCCAACATGCGCAAGGTGTTCCCGGACCACTGGTCCTTCATGCTGGGCGAGGTCTGCCTCTACAGCTTCCTCATCCTGATCCTGACGGGCATCTACCTCACCCTGTTCTTCGAGCCCAGCGGCGCCGAGGTGGTCTACCACGGCTCCTACGAGCCGATGAACGGCATCGTCATGACCAAGGCGTACGAGTCGACCCTGCACATCAGCTTCGACGTGCGCGGCGGACTGCTGATCCGGCAGATCCACCACTGGGCGGCGCTGGTCTTCGTGGCCGGGATGTTCGTCCACATGATGCGGGTGTTCTTCACCGGCGCCTTCCGCAAGCCGCGCGAGGTCAACTGGCTGTTCGGGTGGACCCTGCTGTTCCTCGCCATCCTCACCGGCCTGACCGGCTACTCGCTCCCGGACGACCTGCTCTCGGGCACCGGAGTCCGGTTCGCCGACGGCGCGATCCTGTCGATCCCGATCGTCGGCTCGTACATCTCGTTCTTCCTGTTCGGCGGCGAGTTCCCGGGCCACGACATCATCTCCCGGTTCTTCCCGATCCACGTCCTGCTGCTGCCCGGGATCATGCTGGGGCTGGTGGTGGCCCACCTGATCCTGGTCTTCTACCACAAGCACACCCAGTACCCCGGCCCCGGACGCGATCAGAAGAGCGTCGTCGGCATGCCCTTCCTGCCGGTCTACATGGCCAAGGCCGGCGGCTTCTTCTTCCTCACCTTCGGCATCCTCGCGATCATCGGCGCCATCGCCACCATCAACCCGGTGTGGGCGTTCGGGCCCTACCGCCCGGACCTGGTCACCACGGGCGCGCAGCCCGACTGGTACCTCGGCTTCTCCGAGGGACTGATCCGCGTCATGCCCGGCTGGGAGATCAACGCCTGGGGCCACACCCTGGAGCTGGGCGTCTTCATCCCCTTCTCGGTCTTCCCGCTCTTCCTGCTGGCCATCGGCGTCTACCCGTTCGTCGAGGCGTGGATCACCGGCGACAAGCGCGAGCACCACATCCTCGACCGCCCGCGCAACGTCCCCGTCCGCACCGCCCTCGGCGTGGCCTGGCTCAGCATCTACGGCGTCCTGCTGATCGGCGGCGGCAACGACGTCGTCGCCACCCATCTCCATCTCTCCATCAACGCGATCACCTGGTTCGTGCGGATCTCCGTCTTCGTCGCCCCCGTCCTCGCCTTCGTCACCACCAAGCGGATCTGCCTCGGCCTGCAGCTCCGGGACCGCGACAAGGTGCTGCACGGCAGGGAGACCGGCCTCATCAAGATGCTTCCGCACGGCGAGTACATCGAGGTCCACGAACCCCTCAGCCAGGGCAGCCTGTTCGTCCTCACCCAGCACGAACAGAACCCGCCCTACGAGATCGGCCCGGCCGAGGACGCGAACGGGGTACGCCGCAGGGTCACCCTCGTCCAGCGGGTCCGCGCGAGCCTGGCGAAGGGCATGTACGGCCCGGACACCCACGTCCCGAAGCCGACCCGGGAGGAGTTCAGGGAACTGACCAGCGGCGATCACCACTAGGGCGCAAGCCCCCGCCGGCCCGCGGTTCAGACACGGCCTTCGAGTACATCCTTGCGGCACTCCTCCGGCGTTCCCCAAGCCCCCCGCAGCGCCCGCGCCTTGGTCAGCCACAACGACAGGTCGTACTCCGCCGTGTAGCCGATCGCCCCGTGCAGGTGCAGCGCGGCCCTGGAACCGAGGTGCGCAGCCTCGCACGCGGCCAGCTTCGCCGCCGCCACATCCGGCACGGTCATCGTCACCGCCGCCCCGAGGACCAGCGGCCGGGCGAACTCCAGCGCGATCTTCACGTCGGCCAGCCGGTGCTTCACCGCCTGGAACGAGCCGACCGGCACGGCGAACTGGGTCCGCGTCCCGACGTAGGCCACGGTGCTGTCGAGCAGCGCCAGGCCGACCCCCAGCGCCTGCGCGGCCACCGCCAGCCGGGCCCAGGTCAGCGCGTCCGCCCAGGCCGGCTCCGCGCTGATCAGCTCACCGACCGGGGCGAGCGGGGTGAGGCGGCGCGCGGGGTCCAGGGACCGGCGTACGGCACCGGCGCCGGGGGACAGTCGCACGCCCTCCGGCGTCGCGGCGAGCCGCACATCCGCCGCGTCCCCGTCCAGCGCGTACCCGTACCCGTGTTCGGCGACCGTCACCGTCGCCAGGGTCCGTCCCGCGGCTATCCCGGGCAGGAACCGCTCGGCCGGATCCGGCTCCGCACCGAGCAGCACCGCCGCGGCCACCGTCTCCACCAGAGGTCCGGGGACCGCGTACCGCCCCAGCTCCGTGAACGCGAGCGCGAGTTCGACAGGGCGGCGCCCCTCCCCTCCGTACTCCTCGGGCACCGCGAGACCGAACACCCCCGCCGCGCCGACACGCGCCCACAGCGCCCGCCCGCTCGTGTGCTCCCCGCGGCTCCACTCCCGTATCACCGCCGGTGTGTCCGCTGCGGTCAGCAGCGCCCGCAGGGAGCCGGCGAAGTCGCGCTGCTCGGTGTCGAGGCGGAAACGCATGTCAGCGGCGTCCCTTCGGCAGGCCGAGGAGACGCTCGGCGATGATGTCGCGCTGGATCTCGTTGGTGCCCGCGTAGATCGGACCGGCCAGGGAGAAGACGTATCCCTCGGCCCACGGCGTGTCCGCCGACTCGCCGTCGGTGCCGAGCAGGTCGAGGGCGGTCTCGTGCAGCGCCAGGTCCAGCTCGGACCAGAACACCTTGTTCAGACTGGACTCGGGGCCGAGCGCCGCACCGTCCAGGAGGCGGGAGGCGGCAGCGTAGGTGAACAACTGGTAGGCGCGGGCGCCGACGACCGCGTCGGCCACCCGGCCCGCGGCGGACTCCGGGGCGCCCTGGGCCCGCCACAGGTGCAGCAGCCGGTCGGCGGCGGCCAGGAACCGGCCCGGCGACCGCAGCGTCAGCCCCCGCTCGTTGCCCGCCGTCGACATCGCGATCCGCCAGCCCTGGCCGGGCTCGCCGATCACGTCCTCGTCGGGGACGAACACCTCGTCCAGGAAGATTTCCGCGAAGGCGGGCTTTCCGTCCAGGCGGCCGACCGGGCGGACCGTGACCCCCGGGCCGCGCAGGTCGAACATCAGGTAGGTGAGCCCTTGATGAGGTCTGGGCGCGTCCGGATCGCTGCGGAACAGGCCGAACGCGCGGTCGGCGAAAGCGGCCCGTGACGACCAGGTCTTCTGGCCGCCCAGCAGCCAGCCGCCGTCCGTCCGAACCGCCCTCGACGTGAGGGAGGCGAGGTCCGAACCGGCACCGGGCTCGGACCAGGCCTGCGCCCAGACCACCTCACCGGTGGCCATCGGCGGCAGGATCCGGGCGCGCTGCTCCTCCGTGCCGTGGTCGAAGAGGGTCGGGGCGAGCAGGCTCACGCCGTTCTGCCCGACCCGGCCCGGCGCGCCCGCCGCGTGGTACTCCTCCTCGAAGACCAGCCAGCGCATCAGATCGGCGTCCCGGCCGCCGTACCGCTGCGGCCAGGACACCACCGACCAGCGGTCCGCGGCCAGTTCGGCCTCCCAGGCGCGGTGTGCCGCGAAGCCCCCCGCGGTCTCCAGGGAGGGCAGCGGGGGGTCGGGCACGTGCTCCGCGAGCCAGGCGCGGGCCTCGGCGCGGAACTTCTCGTCGGCCGGGGTGTGGGTCAGGTCCACGGTCGCCGTCACCGTCCTTCCCTAACAAGTGTTTGGTAGGTTAGCGTGGGCCCATGACAGGCGTCGAGAGCCCGGAGTACGTGCCCGGGCACGGGCTGCTGGCGGGGCGCACGGCCGTGGTGACCGCCGCGGCCGGGGCCGGGATCGGCGGTGCCACCGCGCGCCGCTTCCTGGAGGAGGGCGCGCGCGTGCTGATCAGTGACGCGCACGCCCGCCGGCTG
Organism: Streptomyces sp. NPDC026515; assembly: GCF_055567595.1. Taxonomy (NCBI): domain Bacteria; kingdom Bacillati; phylum Actinomycetota; class Actinomycetes; order Kitasatosporales; family Streptomycetaceae; genus Streptomyces; species Streptomyces sp. NPDC026515. The sequence continues at coordinate 286,362 of NZ_JBVHQD010000007.1, read as the reverse complement.
AAGGAGTACGAGGCCGAGCTGGCAACCGCGCATCCGGGCGCCGTGACCGCGGTGCCCTGTGACGTGACCGACGAGGGACAGGTGCGAGCCCTGTTCGAGACCGCCGTACACAACCACGGCAGTCTGGACATCGTCGTCAACAACGCCGGTCTGGGCGGGACTTCGGCACTGGTCGACATGGAGGACGAGCAGTGGGCGCGGGTCCTGGACGTCACTCTGGGCGGCACCTTCCGGTGCCTGCGCGCAGCCCTGCGGCTCTTCCGTGACAGCGGACGGGGCGGGGTCGTCGTCAACAACTCCTCCGTCGTCGGCTGGCGGGCCCAGGCCGGACAGGCGCACTACGCCGCCGCCAAGGCCGGGGTGATGGCACTGACCCGGTGCGCGGCGATCGAGGCGGCCGAATTCGGCGTGCGGGTCAACGCGGTGGCGCCCAGCCTCGCCATGCACCCCCACCTGGTGAAGGTGACCTCCGCCGAACTGCTGGAGGAGCTGACCGCGCGCGAGGCCTTCGGGCGGTACGCCGAGCCCTGGGAAGTGGCCAACACGATCGTCTTCCTGGCGTCCGGCTACTCCTCGTACCTCACCGGAGAGGTCGTCTCCGTCAGCAGCCAGCACCCGTAGGACCAGAATGTATCCGTGCCGACCAAGAAGAAGCCCCAGGTGACCGCCGCCCCCGCCCGGCGCCGCGAACTCCTCGAAACCGCCGCCGAGGTCTTCGCCGAGCAGGGCTACAACGCCACCACCGTACGCAAGATCGCGGACCACGCGGGCATGCTCGCGGGCAGCCTCTACTACCACTTCGACTCCAAGGAATCGATGCTGGAGGAGATCCTGCGGACCTTCCTCGACGAGCTCTGGGGCCGCTACGACACCGTCCTGGACGCCGGGCTCGGTCCCCGCGAGACCCTCGAAGCCCTGGTCACCGAGTCCTTCCGGGAGATCGACCGGCACCGCGCGGCCGTGGCGATCTACCAGAAGGAGAGCAAGCAGCTGGTCGCGCAGGAGAGATTCACCTTCCTCGCCGAGTCGCAGCGCAGGTTCGAGAAGGCGTGGCTGGCCACGCTGGAGCGGGGGGTCGCCGCGCGCGTCTTCCGCGCCGACCTGGACGTGCGCCTGACCTACCGGTTCGTGCGCGACACCGTGTGGGTCGCCGCCTCCTGGTACCGGCCCGGCGGACAGCACAGCCCGGAGGAGATCGCCCGGCAGTACCTGTCGATGGTGCTGGACGGGATCGCCGTGCGTGAATAGCCCACCCATTCGCTGAAAGCCCCTTTCTGCCGAGGGAGTCGCTGACATGGCCGAGGCCTACATAGTCGAAGCGGTACGCACGCCCGTCGGGCGGCGCCGGGGCGGACTGAGCGGGGTCCACCCGGCCGATCTGGGCGCCCATGTGCTGACCGCCCTGGTCGAGCGGTCGGGCATCGACCCGGCCGCCGTCGAGGACGTCGTCTTCGGCTGCCTCGACGCGGTCGGACCGCAGGCCGGTGACATCGCCCGCACCTGCTGGCTGGCGGCCGGGCTGCCCGAGGAGGTGCCGGGCGTGACCGTCGACCGGCAGTGCGGCTCCTCGCAGCAGGCCGTGCACTTCGCCGCGCAGGCCGTGCTCTCCGGCACCCAGGACCTGGTGGTCGCGGGCGGTGTCCAGAACATGTCCCAGGTCCCGATCGCCTTCGCGTCCCGGCAGGCCGCCGAGCCGCTGGGGCTGACCGAGGGCCCCTTCCACGGCAGTGACGGCTGGCGGGCGCGGTACGGCCGACAGCCCGTCAACCAGTTCGCAGGCGCCGAGACGATCGCCGCCAAGTGGGGCGTCAGCCGCCGGGACCAGGAGGAGTTCGCCCTGAACTCCCACCGCAGGGCACTGCGCGCCATCGACGAGGGCCGCTTCGAACGCGAGATCGTGCCCTACGGCCCGGTCGCCGTGGACGAGGGCCCGCGCCGCGACACCTCCCTGGAGAAGATGGCCGCCCTGAAGCCGGTCGTCGACGGCGGCACCATCACCGCCGCCTGCTCCTCACAGGTCTCCGACGGTGCCGCCGCCATGCTGCTCGCCTCCGAGCGGGCGGTCCGCGAACACGGGCTGCGGCCCCGTGCCCGCGTCCACCACCTCTCCGTCCGCGGCGAGGACCCCATCCGGATGCTCTCCGCCCCGATCCCGGCCACCGCGCACGCCCTCAAGAAGACCGGCCTCACCATCGACGCCGTCGACCTCGTCGAGATCAACGAGGCCTTCGCCCCGGTCGTCCTCGCCTGGCTCAAGGAGACCGGCGCCGACCCCGCCAAGGTCAACGTCAACGGCGGCGCGATCGCCCTCGGCCACCCCCTCGGTGCCACCGGCGTCCGGCTGATGACCACCCTTCTGCACGAACTGGAGCGCACCCAGGGCCGTTTCGGCCTCCAGACCATGTGCGAGGGCGGCGGCCAGGCGAACGTGACGATCATCGAGCGGCTCTGACGGGCCAAAGGCGCCGGCCCGGCAGACTTCCTGCCCGCCGGGTCAGCGTCCGAGAGGGGAGCCCATCGGCACGGCCACCGACACCTCCACCGTGCCCGGCGCCAGATCACCCGGCCGAGCCGCCGCCCCCGCCCACGTGGCCCTGATACCGGCTGTACACCGACCCGGCGGCCACGTCCGTGATGTGCAGCACCGTGCCGAGCGGCACGCCCGCCGCCTCCGTGGACACCCCGGCCCTGCGGCGGGCCGCCGCTACCGCCTCGCGGCGTGCCTCGTCCCGCAGGGCCGGCTTGTCGCGCACGTCGAAGTCCGCCCGGTCGACCACATCGATTCCCCACGGTCTGCCGACCGTCTCCGTCATCCGCGCATTGAGGCACCCGTCCCCGGCAGCGCACCGATGATTTCCCGGGCTTCGGCCATCACCCTGTCCACCAGCTCCGCGCACGACGGCAGGTCGTCGATCACGCCGGCGACCTGGCCGGACGCCATCACCCCGACGTCCGTGCGGCCGTCGACCATCGCCGATCTGAGCAGCATCGGCGTGTTCGCGGCGAGCAGGACCTGACTCCAGGTCAGGTTCCTGCCGTGCCGCAGGGCGAGACCGTCGCGGAGCAGCTGCCGCCAGGTGAGGCCGGACAGGCCCCGGAAGGCGGCCGCGTGGCGCACCGCCCGCAGCAGCCGCCGGGTCCGGCCGGTGTTCTCCAGGGAGTCGACCAGCGGGGTGCGCAGCATCCGGTGCGGCAGGCCGTCCACCGCCCTGGTCACCGTGACGTCCTTGACCGCGGCCGCCAGATACCTCGCCTTCACCGCGTCCGGCACCGTGGAGTCCGAGGTGAGCAGGAAGCGGGTGCCCATCGCCACCCCCGCCGCCCCGTAGGCCAGCGCCGCCACCAGTCCCCGGCCGTCGAAGAACCCTCCGGCGGCCACCACCGGTATCCGCACCGCGTCCACCACCTGCGGCAGCAGTACGCTCGTCGCCACATCGCCGGTGTGCCCGCCGCCCTCACCGCCCTGCACGATCACCGCGTCCGCACCCCACGCCGCGACCTTCTCGGCGTGTCGCCGCGCTCCCACGGAGGGGATCACCACCACGCCCGCCTCCTTCAGCTCGGCGATCAGCCCGGGGGCGGGGGCGAGCGCGAAGGACGCCACGCGCACACCCCCGTCGACGATCAGCCGCACCCTCTCGCCCGCGTCGGCCGCGTCCGCCCGCAGGTTCACCCCGAACGGGGCGTCCGTGCGGCACCGCACCTCGGCTATCGAGGCCCGCAGCTGGTCGAGGGTCATCGTCGCCGAGGCCAGGACGCCGAGGGCCCCGGCGTTGGCGGTCGCGGAGACCAGACGGGGGCCCGCCACCCAGCCCATCCCCGTCTGCACGATCGGATGCCGGACCCCGGTCAGCCGGGTGAGCGCGGTCTCCATCAGCCCGCCACCTCCTTCGTTCGCGCGCCGGCCGGATCCAGCACCTCGCGGATCAGCCGCAGCTCCCCGGGGGTGGGATCGCGGGTGTACGGCACCTCGTCCGGGACGGTCAGCTCGAAGTCCGTGGCCTCCCGCACCTGTTCGACGCTCACCCCAGGATGCAGCGAGGCCAGCCGCATCGAGCGGTCCGGGGTCTCGAAGTCGAGGACGCCCAGGTCGGTGACGACCCTCGGAATGCGGTGGAAGCGTTCCGTGCCGGGGTGCTCGGCGACCCGGTCGTACCCCACCCCGCACACCATGTCGACCTTCGCCACGAACACCCGCCGCGAGTGCTTCGGGACCCAGTAACTGGTCGGGTTGTTCAGCGTGTTCAGGGGCGCACCACGGACCCCGAGCAGCTGGCGACGGGGCCGGGGCCAGTCGCCGATGGCCGAGATGTTCTGGTTGCCGTACCGGTCGAGCTGGCTCGCACCCATCATCACGTGCCGGCGGCCACCTGACACCAGGGCCAGGTGCTGCCGGTAGGGCAGCCAGCCCTCGGGTGTGCCGTCCGGGCGGACCAGCAGCGCCTCCCCGTCGGTCAGCAGCAGGTCCGGGGCGAAGGTGTGCCGGGCCAGCCGGGCGCCCAGGGAGGGGATCAGGCCCATCGGGCTCGCCAGGATCTCACCGCAGCCGCGCCAGGCCTCGGCGCAGGCGATGACGCAGTGGTCGGCGCGCAGTACCTCCATCAGCCCCGCTCCTCCTGCCAGTTCCGCACGGCCGCGTGGTAGTCCTGTTCGTCCCCGGCCAGGAATCGCTCGGAGAACTTCGCCCACGGGGTCCTCGCGTACAACCGCTGGAAGTCCTCGTCCCGCCCGTGGTCGGGCGCGCAGGAGGTGAAGTGCGCGCCACCCGGGGCCTCCACGACCCCCGTCACGTGCAGCCGCTTGATCAGCAGTGACTGCGCGGCAGCCGCCTTCGTCAGCTCGGCGGTGTCCACGATCTGTTCGCAGGAGACGTAGGCCGCATCCGCCGCCTCGCAGAACAGGTCGTCGAAGTAGGGGTCCGGGCCCAAATACTGCCCGTTGCCCAGCCGGTCGGCGCGGTTGACGTGGACCAGGGCCGCGTCCAGGCGCAGCGCGGGCATCGCCACGAACGTCTCCCCGTCGGCGTACGGCGAAGTGACGGTCCGTAAACCCGGGTTGACCCGCATGACGTCCGAGCCGATCCCCGCGCGCACCGGCAGGAACGGCAGGCGGTCGGCGGCCGCCCGCAGGCCCCACATGAACATGCCCTCGTCCACCTCCGTCAGCTCGAGGGCCCCGCGCTCGCGCGCCGCCCGGTAGTGCGGTTCCAGCGGGATGGAGTCGAGGGTGACGAAGGCCGTCACCAGCCTGCGCACCCGGCCGGCCGCGGCCAGCATCCCGACGTCCGGGCCGCCGTAGGAGACCACGGTCAGATCGTTGATGCCGCTCCGGATCACTGCTCTGACCAGGGCCATCGGCTTGCGTCGGGAACCCCAGCCACCGATGCCGAGGGTCATGCCGCTGCACAGCCGGGCGACGGCCTCGTCGGCGGTCATCGTCTTGTCAGTCACTCCCCGCACCCTCCTTCCCGAAGGTGTCACGGACCTGGTCGGCCACCCCGCTGAGGGCGGCCTCGAAGGTGAAGCCCTGTTCCAGGCGGTAGCTGCGCCGCACGTCGACGGGGTCGATGCCGTTGATGGCGGCCTTGGCCAGGCGCAGCAGCCGGCCGTCCTTGGCGGCTATCTCCCGCGCCAGCTCCATCGCCGCGGACAGCAGTTCCCCGCGCGGCACCACCCGCCACACCGAGCCGTGCGCGTGCAGCTGGGCCGCGGTCGCCGTGCGCGAGGTGTAGTACAGCGTCCGCATCAGATGCGGCGGGACCAGCCGGGCCAGATGCGTGGCCGCGCCCAGGGCGCCCCGGTCCAGCTCGGGCAGCCCGAAGACGGCGTCCTCGCTCGCCACGATCGCGTCCGCGTTGCCCACCAGGCCTATCCCGCCGCCCAGGCAGAAGCCGTGCACGGCCGCCACCACCGGAATCTCGCAGTCGTACACCGCCGCGAAGGCCTTTGCGCAGCCCCGGTTGGCGCCGAGCAGCGCCTCGTGCCCGCAAGCCTGTATCTCCTTGATGTCCACGCCCGCGTTGAATCCGCGGCCCCGTGCGGCCAGCACCACGCACCGGGTGCCGGGGTCGCGGCCCGCCGCGGACACCGCCTCCGCCAGCGCGGACCAGCCGCGCACCGGCAGCGCGTTCACCGGCGGGTGGTCGACGGTGACCAGCGCGACGCCCTTTTCCGGAAACGAGGTGGAGACACCCATGGACGCATCAGCTACCTTCGCACTCAACAACCTTTCCACCAAACATTTGTTAGGTGTGAGGCTTCGAAGCTAGCAGCCGGTGCGAGCGAGCGGGAGGCCCTGTGGAAAACCTGGCGCGAGGCGCCGCGGACGACTCGCTGCGCGGCCGGACCGTCGTGGTCACCGGCGGTACCCGGGGCGTGGGCGCCGGGATCGCCCGGGCCTTCGCCGACGCCGGCGCACACGTGGTGACCTGTGCCCGCCGACCGCCCGGACAACCCCTCGAACGCGTCGAGTTCACCCCCCTCGACCTGCGCGACCCGCCCGCCGTGCGCGCCTTCTTCGACGCCCTGCCCCGGGTCGACGTGCTCGTCAACAACGCGGGCGGCACCCCCTACCGGCGGCTCGCCGAAGCGGACGCCGAACGGCACGCCCGGGTGATCGAACTGAACCTCCTCACCCCGCTGACCGCCTCCCTCGCCGCGTACGAACACCTGCGCCGGGCCCGGGGAGCCGTGGTGATGATCGGCAGCGTCAGCGGCGGCCGCCCCTCGCCGGGCTCGGCCGCCTACGGCGCGGCCAAGGCGGGACTGGAGAGCCTCGCCCGGTCCATGGCGGCGGAGTGGGCACCGCAGGTCCGGGTCAACACGCTGGTCGTCGGCATGGTCCGCACCGAGCTGGCCCACCTCCACTACGGCGGTCGGGACGGCATCGACGCCGTCTCCCGCACCGTCCCGCTCGGCCGCCTCGCCGCCCCGTCCGACGTCGGCGCCGCCGCGCTCTTCCTCGCCTCCGACGCGGCCGCCTACATCAGCGGGGCGAGCCTGCTCGTGCACGGCGGCGGGGAACGGCCGCCCTTTCTCGATGCCGCAACTGCCAACAAGCCGTCCGACCAGGAGGACTGAGATGAGCGGAATCTGCGCGGGCCGGGTCGTGGTCGTCACCGGCGCCGGGCGCGGGCTCGGCCGGGCGCACGCGCTGGCCTTCGCCGCCGAGGGCGCCCGGGTCGTCGTCAACGACCTCGGCGTCGGCCTCGACGGCGGGCCGGGCCCGGACAGCCCCGCCGGGACCGTCGTGGACGAGATCCGCGCGGCCGGTGGCGAGGCGGTCGCGCACGGCGGTGACGTCGCGACCACCGCCGGGGCCGCCTCGCTGATCGCGACGGCCGTGGAGAGCTACGGCCGGCTCGACACCCTCGTGAACAACGCCGGCTTCCTGCGCGACCGCATGCTCGTCAACCTCGGCGAGGACGACTGGGACGCGGTCGTGCGGGTGCACCTCAAGGGACACTTCCTGCCGCTGCGGCACGCGGCCGCGCACTGGCGGGCCGAGGCCAAGGCGGGCCGCACCCCGGCGGCCCGGATCGTCAACACCAGCAGCGGCGCCGGACTGCTGGGCTCGGTCGGGCAGGGCAACTACAGCGCCGCCAAGGCCGGCATCGTCGGCCTGACCCTGGTCGCGGCCGCCGAACTGGCCCGCTACGGCGTCCACGTCAACGCCGTCGCCCCGGCCGCCCGCACCCGGATGACCGAGCGCACGTTCGCCGCGACCATGGCCGCCCCCGGCTCCGGGTTCGACACCATGGCACCCGGGAACGTCTCCCCGCTCGTGGTCTGGCTGGGCTCCGCCGCGAGCGCGGGAGTCACCGGGCGGGTATTCGAGACCGAGGGCGGCCGGATCACCGTCATGGAGGGCTGGCGAGCGGGGCCGACCGCCGACAAGGGCGCCCGCCGGACCCCGGCCGAGGCGGGGGAGACGGCACGGGAACTGCTGGCCGGCGCGGCGACGCCGGGGGCGGTGTACGGAGCCTGAGGGGGCGGACCCTAGGTGTCGCACTCCAGCACCGTCCGGCACAGCGAGCACCGGGCCCGGACCCGGCCCCGCACCGGCACCCTGATCCGCTGGTGGCAGGTCGGGCACGGGAAGGAGACCCGCAGCCGGCCGCCGTCGTCGGGCGTGAAGGTGTAGGCGGTGCCGGACCGCGGGGCCGGAGCCGCCGCGGGAGCGTGCCGGCGGTCCCGGGCGTAGCGGCGGCGGCCCGCCCAGCCCGCCGCGGTGAGCGGCGGCTGCTCCCCGTCCTGGCGGGCCCGGGCCATGCCCTTCTCGTACGCCGTGTAGGCCTGCGGACTGGTGAACCAGACGGACGGGTCCTCGTGGAAGACCAGCGCCCGCTTCGCCAGGACGTAGCCGAACTCCTCCGGGGTGAGGTAGCCGAGCTTCTGCGACGCCTCCCCGTGCTCCCGGTAGGCGTCGAGCAGCAGCCAGCCCGCGCCCAGGTAGGTGGTCGCGGTGTCCGTGAGGATCTCGTTCTCCGCGGTGCTCGGGAAGGACAGGTCCAGCCGGTGCAGATAGACGTGCATCACCTCGTGGGCGAGGGCCGCGCCGATGTCCCGGCGATGGGTGCGGAACCGGTCGTTCAGCTCGATGAAGTACTCGGGTCCCGCGGTGAGTTCGACGTTCGCGGCGTGGGTCATCTCCCGGAAGCCGACGATCATCCGGGCGTCCGGCAGCCGGAAGTGCCGGACCATCTCGTGGGCGACCCGCTGGGCGCCGAGGTGGAGGTCGTCGGTGTCACAGAACGCGACGTCGGCGGGGAGCACGCTGGTGGCGAAGGTCTGGACGGTGTCGTACGACAGCCGCCGGTACAACGCCGTGACGGCGGCCCGCACGGTGTCCAGGTGCGGGTAGCCGTGTTCCACCGGGCCGCCGTTCGCCACGTCTTCCACCCCCACCGACGCCGCTGGAGCTGTCTTTCACATTATGCGGGGGACGGGGGAGATCGGGGGGCCGAGGGTTGTTCGGACACTGCGGGCCGGCGGAGCCGAGCGCGCCCACGCGGCGGTGGCCGCACTTCTCCCCGGACACACGCCCTAGAGGGGCGCCAGCCGTACCGCCCCTCGATCCGAGTCCTGGAGTTCCAGGATCCACACCTCGTTCGCGCCCTCCCGCAGGATTGGACCCGGCACGTACAGGGACTCCTGCGGGCCCGCCGACCAGTAGCGGCCCAGGTTGAAGCCGTTGACCCAGACGAAGCCCCGGGTCCAGCCGGGGAGTTCGACACGGGCGTCACCGGCCCCGCGGACCGTCACCGTCCCCCGGTACAGCCCGGGTGCGCCGTCCGGAGGGAGCGAACCGAAGGCCACCGCCGCCACGCCCCCCTCGAACGCGTCCAGATCCAGGCCACGCGCGCGTACCCCGTGCAGGAACTGGCGCTCGTGCAGGAGGCCGCCGGTGATGCCCTTCGTCTCGCCGGAGCGGGGACCGTAGTTGACGCGGCCCAGCGACTCCACCCAGAGCTCCACGCGCGCGGGGCCGGCGATCGGCTTCCCCAGCTGGGGTTCGTCCTCGGTGAGCACGCCGGCCCGCTCCCCGTCGACGTACACGACCGCCAGATCGCGCAGCCCCCGCGCGGTGAGCGGATACGGCCGGCGGGGTCCCGGCACGTCCGCCTCGTAGCGGACCAGGCCCCGGCCGACGCCCAGCTCCTCGAAGGTGGGCGGCACGGCGTGGACGCGTTCCGGGCCGCCGAGCGCCTCCAGGACACCGGCCAGGGGTGCCCAGCCGGTGACCGCCACGTCCGCCGCCGAGACCAACCCGTCGGGAGCGGGCGGCGGTTCGGGCAGCGGCTCGGCGTGGTAGCCGGCCAGCACCTCCCTGAAGCGCCAGAACTTCTCCGTGGGGCGGCCGTACTCGTCGATCGGCGCGTCGTAGTCGTACGACGTCACGTCGGGCTCCAGCGGGCCCTCGTGCAGCTCGCCGCCGGGCCGGTTGGAGCCCGCCCAGCCGGCGAAGTTGGTGCCGCCGTGCGCCATGTAGACGTTCACGGAGGCCCCGCAGTCCAGGATCTCCCGCAGCACCTCGGCCGCGTCCGCCGCCTCCCGCACGACGTGCTCGCCACCCCAGTGGTCGAACCAGCCGCACCAGAACTCCATGCACATCAGCGGACCCCGCGGCTGGTGCCGGCGCAGCGTCTCGAAGGCCGCGCGCGCCTGGGAGCCGAAGTTCACCGTCGCCAGCAGCCCCGGGACCGAGCCGCCGGTGAGCATCTGGTCCTCGGGTCCGTCCGAGGTGAACAGCGGCACCGTGACGCCCTCGGCGCGCAGCAGCCCGGCGAGGTGCGCCAGGTACTCGGCATCGGAGCCGTAGCTGCCGTACTCGTTCTCCACCTGGACCATGATCACCGGGCCGCCCCGGTCCAGCTGCCGGGGCACGACCTCGGACAGCAGCCGGTGGAACCAGCGGTCCACGTGCCGCAGGAAACGCTCGTCACGCGTGCGCGCCCGGGCCCCCAGCTCGCCCGTCACCCAGTGCGGCAGACCGCCGTTCTCCCACTCCGCGCAGATGTACGGTCCCGGGCGCACGATGGACCACAGGCCCGCGTCCCGCGCCGCGTCCAGGAACCGGCCGAGGGCGCCGACGTCGTCGAAGGAGCCCGGGCGCGGCTCGTGCAGGTTCCACGGGACGTAGGTCTCCACACAGTTCAGCCCCATGGCGCGCAGCATCGCCAGCCGGTGACCCCACTGCTCCTCGTGCACCCGGAAGTAGTGCAGCGCACCGGACAGCAGCCGCACCGGCCGCCCGCCGAGCAGGAAATCCGTCTCGCCCACCGTGAAGTCGGTCATGCGCCCACCTTCGCCCCTGGCGGCCGTCGGCACCATGGACAAAGATCAGCAGCACTTGGACGGAAGACGCCGGAGAGGGGGCGCGCAGTGGCGGGCGGAGCGCCGGTGTTCCACACCTGGATGCGGTTCTTCACACCAGGCCCCGTCCACCACCGGCTCGGCCTGGTCTGCCAGGGCGTCGGCCTCCAGTACGGCGCGGTGCCCGCCGTCGGCCCGCGCGTGCTCGACGGGCACGTCGCCGTGGTCATCAGCTCCGGCCGGGGCTGGTACCGCACACCCGACGGGCGCCGTACGACGGTCACCGCGCCCGCGCTGGTGTGGCTGACGCCGGGCGTCCCGCACCACTACGGGCCCGACCCGGACAGCGGCTGGGACGAGGGCTTCGTCACCTTCACCGGGCCCGACACCGCGACCTACACGGAACTCGGCTACATCGAGCCCGAGCGGCCCGTGGTGCCCCTCGCGGACGCCGCCGGACCCCGGGACGTCATCGCCAAGATCGCCCGGGCCGCCCGCCACGGCAACCCCCTCCTGGAGGCCGAGACCGGCGCCGCCGTGCACGAGCTCCTGGTCGCCCTGCGCCGCGCGCGTGCCGACCTCGGCCCCGACGGGGACCCGGTGCTGCAGGCGCTCGCCCGGGACGCCTGCACCGGCATGACCGTCGCCGGCCACGCGGCCCGGCACGGCATGACCCCGGCCGAGCTGCGCACCGCCGTCCGCCGGATCGCCGGGTGCAGCCCCAGGGACTACCTGATCGGCATCCGGCTCGGCCGGGCCCAGGAACTCCTCGCCACCACCGAACTCTCCGTCGCCGCCGTCGCCCGCCGGGTCGGCTACGACGACCCGGCCTACTTCTCCCGCCTGTTCACCCGCCGGGTCGGCACGGCCCCCGTACGCTTCCGCACCCAGCAGAGCCGCGCCGTCCCCGACGACTGGCACGACGGCCTCGACGCGGACGGCACGGGCGACGGCCCTTAGTGATCACGGCGTCGTCCCCTTAGGGTTGACGCCCATGACCACCAGCAACACCGGTACCGGTGACGTCGACCCCGCCGTCCGCGCCGAGCTCGGCCGGCTGCGCGACAGCATCGACAACATCGACGCGGCCGTCGTCCACATGCTCGCCGAACGCTTCAAGGCCACCCAGCAGGTCGGGCACCTCAAGGCCGTCCACCGGCTGCCCCCGGCCGACCCGGCCCGCGAGGCCCGTCAGATCGCCCGGCTGCGCGCCCTGGCCGAGAACGCCAAGCTCGACCCCGCCTTCGCCGAGAAGTTCCTGAACTTCATCATCGCCGAGGTGATCAGACACCACGAGTCCATCGCCGAGGACACCGTCGGCGAGGAGGCGGCGGACGCGCGCTGACCCGGCCGCCCGCCCCGTGGAGCGGCCCCGGCCGGCCCGCCGCCGGCCGCACCGCGCCCACCAGCGCCGTCTCCTCCCACGCCACGGCCAGGAGCGGACATAAGCCGCGTAACACCCCCACCCCTGTGCGTTGTCGGTGTCATCGGGCAGCATGGCCCGCATGTCCGTACTGACTCGCGACGAAGCGCAGAGCCGCGCCGAGCTCCTCGACGTCCACCGCTACACGATCGACCTCGACCTGACCACCGGGGACGAGACCTTCGACTCCCGCACCGTGATCAGGTTCACGGCCCGGTCCGACGGCGACACCTTCGTCGAGATGAAGCCCGCCGAACTGCGCGCCGTCAGCCTCGACGGACAACCCCTCGACCCCGGGACGCTGCACGAGGACCGGCTGCCCCTGAAGAACCTCGCCGCCGGGGAGCACGAGCTGCGCGTCGACGCCACGATGCGCTACTCCCGCACCGGCGAGGGCATGCACCGCTTCACCGACCCCACGGACGACGAGACCTACGTCTACACGCAGCTCTTCCTCGACGACGTACAGCGCGTCTTCGCCGCCTTCGACCAGCCCGACCTGAAGGCCGTCTTCGAGCTGACCGTCAGGGCCCCCGAAGACTGGACCGTGCTCGCCAACGGGGTCACCGAGCACCTCGGCGAGGGCCGCTGGCGGGCCGCCGCCACCCCGCTGGTCTCCACCTACCTGGTCGCCGTCGCCGCCGGCCCCTGGCACTCGGTGCGCACCGAGCACCGCGGCCTGCCCTTCGGCATCCACTGCCGCCGCTCGCTGGCGCCGCACCTCGACGCCGACGCCGAGGAGATCCTCGACATCACGCGCGCCTGCTACGACCGTTACCACGAGAAGTTCGAGGAGCCCTACCCCTTCGACTCCTACGACCAGGCGTTCGTCCCCGAGTTCAACGCCGGCGCCATGGAGAACCCCGGCCTGGTCACCTTCCGCGACGAGTTCGTCTACCGCTCGGCCGTCCCCGACACCGAGCGGCAGACCCGCGCGATGGTCATCGCCCACGAGATGGCCCACATGTGGTTCGGCGACCTCGTCACCCTGAAGTGGTGGGACGACATCTGGCTGAACGAGTCGTTCGCCGAGTACATGGGCTACCAGACCCTCACCGAGGCCACCCGCTTCGCCGACACCTGGGTCGACTTCGGCGTGGCCCGCAAGGCCTGGGGCTACGACGCCGACCAGCGCCCCTCCACCCACCCGGTCGCCCCCGAGGCCGTCGACGACACCGCCGCCGCCCTGCTCAACTTCGACGGCATCTCCTACGCCAAGGGCGCCTCCGCACTGCGCCAACTGGTCGCCTGGATGGGCGAGAAGGACTTCCTCGCCGGCATCAACATCCACTTCCGGCGGCACCGGTTCGGCAACGCCACCCTGGCCGACTTCATCGACTCCCTGGCCGCCGGCACCGAACGCGACGTACACGCCTGGGCCGACGCCTGGCTGCGCACCACCGGCGTCGACACCCTCACCCCGGTCCTCGCCACCGCCCCCGACGGCACCCGCACCCTCACCGTCGAGCACGCCGGCAACCGCCCGCACCGCGTCTGCGTCGGCGTCTACGACCGGGACCTCGCCGACGCGGGCGGGCTCACCCTGCGCGAGCGCATCGACCTCGACGTCCCGCAGAACACTCCGCAGGCCGTCGGCAAGCGCCCCGCACTGCTCGTGCTCAACGACGGCGACCTCACCTACGCCAAGGTCCGCTTCGACGCCGAGTCCGCCAAGGCGGTCCGCGCCGACCTGTCGGGCCTGCCCGACCCGCTCACCCGCGCGGTGGTGTGGAACGCCCTGCGGGACGCGGTCCGCGACGGCGAACTCCCGCCCGCCGACTACCTGGAGACCGCCCGCGCCCACCTCCCGCGCGAGACCGACCTCGCCCTCGTCCAAGGCGTGCTGGCCTTCACCACGGTCCACGTCGTCGACCGGTACCTCAGGCCCGAGGACCGTCCGGCCGCCCTCGCCACCGTCTCCGCCCTGTGCCGCGACTTCATCCGGCGCACCGAGGACGGCGACAACCCCGGCCTGCGCCTGATCGCCGTACGCCACTTCGTCCGCGCGGCCGCCCACCCCGACACCATCGCCGCCTGGCTCACCGAGGGCACGGTGCCCGGCGGCCCCGAGCTCGACCCCGAGCTGCGCTGGCGCATCCTGAGCCGGCTCGCCGTCCTCGGCGCCACCGACGAGGCGCAGATCGCCGCCGAGCTGGCCCGCGACCCCAGCGCCAGCGGCCAGGAGGGCGCCGCCCGCTGCCGGGCCGCGCTGCCCGACCCCGAGGCCAAGCGCAGGGCCTGGGAGGCGATGTTCACCGGCGACGACCTGTCCAACTACCTGTTCACCGCCACCGCCCAGGGCTTCTGGCACCCCGAACAGGCCGACCTGGTGAGGGAGTACGTGCCGCGCTACTACCAGGAGGCGGCCGCCGTCGCCGCCCGGCGCGGCCCCGCCATCGCGGCCGTCGCCGGCCGGGAGGCCTTCCCCTCCCACGCCGTCGACGCCGAGAACCTCGCCCTGGGCCGGGCCTGCCTGCGCGACGGCGACCCCGTCACCGCTCTGCGCCGCCGCCTGACCGACGAACTCGACGACCTGGAAAGGGCACTGCGGATCCGGGAGGCGTAGGGCCGCCGACGTAGGACGACACGGGCGCGGCTGGTCCCCGATGACGATGCGGGGGCCCGCCGCCGCTCCTAGGCTCGGTGCCGGACAAGCACCGCCGGCCCATGGAGAGACCCGTGATCGTAGTGACCGGTGCCACCGGCAACGTCGGCCGCGCCCTGGTCGGCCGCCTCGTCGCCGCCGGAGCTCCCGTACGGGCGCTCACCCGTGCCCCGGAGCGGGCCGCACTGCCCGACAGGGCCGAGGTGGTGAAGTTCCGGCCGGACGGCCTTGCCGCCCTGTTCGAGGGCGCGGACAAGGTCTTCCTGTACGTCCAGGGCGCCGGCGGACGGATGCCCGAGCTGCTGGACGCGGCCCGCGCGGCCGGGGTGCGGCAGGCCGTCCTGCTCTCCTCCGGGATCATCCGCGAGGGCGCCGACGAGACCCACCCCATCCACGCCATGCACGCCACCGCCGAGCGGCAGATCCGCGACAGCGGCCTCGCCTGGACGTTCCTGCGCCCCAACGCGTTCGCCGTCAACGCCCTCCAGTGGGCGCCCCAGATCCGGAGCGGCAACACCGTCCGCGGTGTCTTCGCGGACATGCTCACGGCCCCCGTCCACGAGGACGACATCGCCGCCGTCGCGGCCCGCGCCCTCCTCGACGACGGCCACGAGGGCGCCGCGCACCGCCTCACCGGGCCCGCCGCCACCACCAACACCGACCAGATCGCCGCGATCGGCGCGGCCGTCGGCCGGGACCTGGCCTTCGTCGAGGTGGAACCGGAGGAAGCGGGCCCGCTGCTCTTCCCGCGGACGCCGCCGGAACTGGTCAGGGGCCTGCTGAGGACCTTCGCCGACACCGTCGGCGTCGCCCCCGAGATCACCACCACGGTCCAGGAGATCACCGGCAGCCCGGCCCGCACCTTCGGACAGTGGGCCGAGGACCACGCGGCCGACTTCCAGCCGTGAGCGAACCGACGCCCTGAGCCGGGACCTCAGCCCGTCGACGGCCGCAGTTCCGCCCGCCGCACGCCACCCTCCCGCGGACCCGCGCGCCGGTTGCCCACCTCGGCCGCCCGGGGCGCCTGTGCGCCCAGCGTGAAGCCGAGGCGCTCCAGGAAACACTCCCCGGACCGCCAGCCCGGCGGCACGCTCGCCGTCACCAGCGACACCCCCTCGGCATGCGCGAGCAGCGACTCGGCCAGCGCCCGCCCCAGGCCCCGGCCCCGCGCCCAGGGCGCCAGCAGGAACAGGCCCACCGCGACCGCGCCCGGCACCGGATGGTTGCGCACCGCGTCCACCAGGCCCGACACGACCCCGTCCCGCTCCAGTACGAGCAGCACCTTGTCGTCCGGGTCGGCGCCCTCGGGCAGCCCGTAGAACAGGCTCTGCACATCACCCGGCCCGGACGGCAGCCCCGTAGCCGCCACGAACCAGTCCTCGCACGCCTCGAACAGATCCAGCAGCGGCGCCTCGTCCATAGGCAGCGGCTCCCGTACCAGCACCCGCTCACCGGGCACGTCGATCATCCACGCGTCAACCACCCGACCGACGTTAACCCCGGTCAGCCCCGGTCTCAACGCCCCGTCACCACCTGCTCCGGCACAGCCGCCCCGACACGTTTTCCCCGCACGGCAGTACCCACTTTCGGGTTCCGATCGTTGAGCTTCGGGGGCGCGCAGACCCGATCTCGTACAAGCTGGAACTCCCCCCGCGGACAACCCCTTTCGGCCGGCGCCCCGAGGAGACCCATGAGCACGCCGCCCCTCGCATCCGGACCCCAGGGCCCCGACGCCCTGCGGCCCCTGCTCGACACCGTGCTCGACGCGCTGCGCGACGGCGGCCGGGACCGTGGCGGACCGCTGCCCGCGGGCGGCCCGGAGGCGGTGGCCGAGCGGGTCGCGGACGCCGTCGGCGAC
Source organism: Streptomyces sp. NPDC026515 (assembly GCF_055567595.1). NCBI lineage: Bacteria > Bacillati > Actinomycetota > Actinomycetes > Kitasatosporales > Streptomycetaceae > Streptomyces > Streptomyces sp. NPDC026515. The sequence goes on along the minus strand of NZ_JBVHQD010000007.1, from coordinate 269,662 downwards.
GTACTCCCGGACGACGGCGACCCCGACGCCCTGCGCACCCTGGTGGCCGCCCTCGCGGCGGGCGCTGCCGACCCCGCCGACCCGCTGTGCGCGGCGCACCTGCACTGCCCGCCGCTCGCCGTCGCCACCGCCGCCGACCTCGCCGCCAGCGCCCTGAACCCCTCACTGGACTCCTGGGACCAGGCCCCGGCCGCCTCCGCCCTGGAAGCCATCGTCACCCGCGGCCTCGCCCACTCCATCGGTCTCTCCGACGCCGTGGTCACCAGCGGCGGCACCGAGTCCAACCAGCTCGCCCTCCTCCTCGCCCGCGAGACCCTGGGCGGCGGGGTCCGGCTGATCTGCGGCGCCAACGCCCACCACTCACTGCCCCGCGCCGCCTGGCTGCTGGGCCTGCCCGACCCGGTCGTCGTCCCGGCACCGAACGGCATCCTCGACCCGGCCGCCCTGCACGCCGCTCTCACCCAGCTGCCGAAACCGTTCGTCGTGGCCGCCACCGCCGGCACCACCGACGCCGGCCTCATCGACCCGCTCCCCGAGATCGCCGGCCTGTGCGCGGCCCACGGCGCCCGGCTGCACATCGACGCCGCCTACGGGGGCGCCCTCGCCTTCAGCGACCGGCACCGGGACAAGCTGGCCGGCCTGGAGCGCGCCCACACCGTCACCCTCGACCTGCACAAACTCGGCTGGCAGCCGGTCGCCGCGGGCCTCCTCGCGGTCGCCCGCCCGGCCGAACTCGGCGTACTCCACCACCGCGCCGACTACCTCAACGCCGACGACGACACCGAGGCCGGCTACCCCGACCTGCTCGGCCGCTCACTGCGCACCACCCGGCGCCCCGACGTCCTCAAGATCGCGGTCACCCTCAGGACCCTGGGCCGCTCCGGACTCGGCGCACTGGTCGACCAGGTCTGCGCCCGAGCCCGGGAGTTCGCCGCCCTGGTCCGGGAGCACCCCGGTTTCGAGCTCTACGACCGGCCCGACATCAGCACGGTGCTGTTCCGCCCCACCGAGGCCACCGACGACGACGTGGCCGGCATACGGCGCAGGCTGCTGCACGACGGCCGCGCCGTCCTCGGCCGGGCCCGGCTGGACGGCCGACTCTGGCTCAAGGCCACCCTCCTCAACCCCCACACCCGGCCGGACGAACTGGCCGTCCTCCTCAAACTCGTGGAAGGAACGACGCCCCAATGAGCTCGCTGCCCACCCCCCCACACCAGGAACAGGACGCACCCCGCGACCTGGTCGGCATCGGCGTCGGACCGTTCAACCTCTCCCTCGCCGCCCTCGCCCACCCGCTCGCCGAACTGGACGCCGTCTTCTACGAACAGCGCCCCGGCTTCGGCTGGCACCCCGGGCTGCTGATCGACGGCGCCACCATCCAGGTCCCCTTCCTCGCCGACCTGGTGACCCTCGCCGATCCCGCCAGCCCCTGGTCCTTCCTGAACTACCTCAAGTCCCGCGACCGGCTCTTCCCGTTCTACTTCGCCGAGCGCTTCCACATCCGGCGCGCCGAGTACGACGCGTACTGCCGATGGGTCGCCGAGAGCCTGCCCGGGCTGCGGTTCTCCCATCAGGTGGACGCGGTCCGCTGGAACTCCGAGCGCGACCTGTTCGAGGTCGACTTCACCCGGCTCGGCGCCGAAGGGGAGGCCGAGACACTGGGCCGTACCTACGCGAAGAACGTGGTGCTCGGGGTCGGCACCGTCCCCCATGTGCCCGACCCGCTCAAGCCCCTGGTGGAGGCACCGGGCGTGCCCGTCGTGCACGCCGCCGACTACCTCGACCACCGCGAGGCCTTCCTCGCCGCCGAACACGTCACCGTCGTCGGCTCCGGACAGTCCGGCGCCGAGGTCTTCCTCGACCTGCTGCGCCACCGCCCGGCGGGCCGCGAGAAACTGCACTGGATCGGGCGCAGCGAGGCCTTCGCGCCCATGGAGTACTCCAAGCTCGGCCTGGAGCACTTCACCCCCGACCACACCCGCTACTTCCACGCCCTGGCCGAGCCCGTCCGGGACCGGATGGTCGCCTCCCAGTGGCGGCTGCACCGGGGCATCGACGCCGACACCATCGCCGCCATCCACGACGAGCTCTACCGCCGCACCCTGCACGGCGGCTGGCCCGACGCCGTCCTCACCCCCGGCGTCCAGGTCCGTACGGCCGGACGTATCGCCACCGCCAAGATCGAACTCCACCTCGAACACATCCAGCAGAGCACCGCCTCCCGGCTCGCCACCGACGCCGTGGTGCTGGCCACCGGCTACCGTGAACGCCCCCTGGGCCGGCTGCTCGCCGGACTCGACCCCTACCTGCGCCGGGACAGCAGCCAACGCCCGCGCGTGGACCAGCAGTTCCGGCTCGTCCTCGACCCGTCGGTGACCGGATCGGCGTACGTACAGAACGCCGAGCTGCACACCCACGGCGTCGGCGCCCCCGACCTGGGGCTCGCCGCCTGGCGCAGCGCCACCATCCTCAACTCCCTGACCGGCAAGGAACCCTATCCGCTGCCCGCCCGCACGGCCTTCACCAGCTTCGGCCTGGAGCGGTCGGAGGACAGGGTCCCCCCACAGAACGGGCAGCGGCCCAGGCAGCTCACCCCCCTCGCCGACTGAAGGACGGGCGCCGGCCCCCGGACCGGCGCCCGCCGTCTTGTCAGAACACCGGCGTGCCCTCGCGGGTCAGCCGCCAGTCCGCCGACGCGAAGTCCTTCGGGTCCAGGACACCCTTGGCGGTCACCCACTCCGCGATCCGGGTACGGATCTCGGTCGACTCCGACCACAGCTCCTTGGCCGAGGCCACGTGCGGGAACGCGCCACCGCCGTTGGCCCGGTAGTTGTTCACCGCGAGCACGAACTGCCGGGCATCGTCCAGGGCCGCGCCCGCGTAGCTGAGGTTCCTGATCCGGGACCCGGCCGGCTGCGCGATGTCGATCTCGTACCGCAGGCCCGAGACGTAGTCGTAGTTGTAGTCCGGACGGTTGCCCGCGTTGGTCAGCTTCTCCACGTCGACGGGCGCGCCCGCGGCCGTCTGCACGAAGTACTCCGCCGAGTACTCCAGATAGGCACGGACCTGAGCACCCGTCATCAACTTGGCGACCAGAGTGTTGTCGTAGACGTAGAGGCCGGACAGGTCCCGGATGGTGACCTCGCCGGCCGGGATCTGGGAGGTCCGGGAGAACGGCGAGGCCTGGGCGAGCACCGGGAGAGCCGCGTACTCGGTGCCCGCCAGGGCCGCCCTCACCACGTCCTCCTGGACCTTGGTGATCAGGTCGATGATAGGGGCGTCCCGGTAACGGGCCTCGGCCGTGGTGAGGGTCTCGGTGGCGGTGCCGACGACCTGGTTGACGTACGCCACCACCCTGGCGTGCTCGTCCTTCAGCAGCCGGGTGATCCTCGGGTCGTCGGCGACCGTGCCGGAGTTGCGCAGCGAGGCGGCGACCGACTCCACCTCCCACCCGCCCTTGGCGAACACCAGCTCGATGTCGAAGAGGGTGAGGCGCTCGGCCCAGCACAGCGGCTCGGAGAGCACGACGGTCCTCCCGGTCGCCTCGTTGACGACCTTCAGCTCCGGGATCTCCACGTGCGCGTGGCCGACCAGGATCGCGTCGATGCCCGGCACCTGCCTGGCCACGTTCGCGGCCGCGTTCTCCACGTAGGGCACCTGGTCGCCGTAGGAGGAGGTGCCCGAGGTGCCGGAGTGCGCCGAGACCACGACCACGTCCGCGCCCATCGCCCTCAGCTTCGGCACCCACTTCGCGGCCTGCTCCTCCAGCCCCGGGAAGGCCAGCCTGCCCTGGACGAAGGCCTTGTCCCAGATCGCGATGCCCGGGTTGGTCAGGCCGAGCACGGCGACCTTGACCGGCGGGACGCCCGGCACGTGGAACTCCTTCATGAAGTACGGCGGGAACGCGGGCCGGAGGGTCCTGGCGTCGACCGCGTTGGCGCCGAGCAGCGGGAAGCGCAGCTGGCTCTCGAACCTGCGCAGGGTCTCGATGCCGTAGTTGAACTCGTGGTTGCCGAGCGCCGCCGCGTCGTACCCGATCGCGTTCATCGCCTGCGCCATCGGATGCACCGGACCGCCCTTGGCGGTGATCGGGTCGACCTTGGCGTAGTAGTACGTCAGCGGGGTGCCCTGAATGGTGTCGCCGGCATCCAGCAGCAGGGTGTTGCAGCGGCCCTTCTCCTCGCGCACCTGGTTCACCAGGGTGGAGATCCGCGCCAGGCCCAGCGCGTTGCCCTTGGCGTCGGAGTACTCCGCGTCCTTGAAGTAGTCCCAGTTGAAGACGTTCCCGTGCAGGTCGGTGGTGCCCATGACGGTCAGCGAGTACCGCTTGGGGTGCCTGGCGGGCTCGGCGGGCTTCGGGGAGGCCTGGGCGGCCCGCGCCGGAGCCGCCGCCGCACCGGCGACCGCGACCCCCGCTCCGGTGACGGCGGACTTCGTCAGGAACTTCCGACGGTTCAAGGACATGTCTTGATCTCCTCGAGAAATGGCCAACGACGCGCGTAGATTCTGTCTTGGACATGACCGACGACAACAGGTCCGGAAGGTTGCGATCTGGTGACCCGGACCGTGAACTCCGGTGCGCACACCCGAGGATGCCGTGACACAGTGGGGCGTATGACCGCACCCCCGCCCGAGGACCGCCGGCCGGCGGGCACCGCCGAGGCCCCCCTGCTCGTCGTACGCGGCGAGGCCGAACTGGAGGTCGAGCCCGAGCTGGTCCGGATCGGCGTCACGGTGAACGCCCGGGGCCGCGACCGCCGCTCCACCCTGGACGACCTCACCCGCCGCAACACCGCCGCCCTCGACCTCGTCAAGTCCTACGGCGAAGCGGTGACCCGCCTGTCGACCGGCACCTTCTCCATCGCCCCCGAATTCGCCGAACGCGGCCGCGGCGAACGGGTCCGCAGCTACCAGGGCCGGGTCCAGCTCACCGCCGAGCTCACCGACTTCACCGTCCTCGGCGAACTCGCGACCAGACTGGCCGACTTGGAACTCACCCAGGTCGACGGCCCCTGGTGGTCGCTGCGCCCCGACTCACCGGTGCACGGCGAAGCCCGACGACAGGCGGTCGCCGAGGCGGTACAGCGCGCCCGCGAGTACGCCGGCGCCCTCGGCACCTCCCTCGTCGCCCTGATCGAACTCGCCGACACCGGCAGCGAGGGACCGCGGCCGCGACGCCCTGCCGTCGGCGGCGGGGTCCGCCGGATGGCGGCCGCCGCCGAAATCGCCGAGCCCGCCGAACCCCTCGATCTCGAACCCCCGCAACTGCGCGTGACCGCTCAGGTCGGCGCGCAATTCACGATGGCACCGCCACAGCTGTGAGCCGGAAGCGGGCGTCCGGTGTGTCGAATGAGCGAGCGCCCGCATTCCCGCATTCGACCTATGCGAGATGCTCATCAGAGCGGGCCCCCGCACAATTCAACACTTGTCAATAGGCCTTCACGCAAAGGTTGTTGGGTCGTCATACGCGACCAATTCTCTACCCGCCGGTAAGGCCTAGGCTCGAAGCATGCGCCGAGCAAAGATCGTCTGTACTCTGGGGCCCGCCACCGACTCGTACGACCAGATCAAGGCCCTGGTCGAGGCCGGAATGGACGTCGCCCGGTTCAACCTCAGCCACGGCAGCTACGCCGAGCACGAGGAGCGCTACCAGCGCGTCCGCAAGGCCTCCGACGAGACCGGCCGCAGCGTCGGAATGCTCGCCGACCTTCAAGGTCCGAAGATCCGCCTCGGCCACTTCACCGAGGGGCCGGTACTACTCGAACGCGGCGACACCTTCGTCATCACGGTCGAAGAAGGCGCCGAGGGCGACCGTCGGCAGTGCGGCACGACCTACGCCGGCCTCGCCGACGACGTCACCCCCGGTGAGCGCGTGCTCGTCGACGACGGCAAGGTCTGCCTGGAAGTCACCCACGTCGACGGTCCCCGGGTGCACACCACCGTCGTCGAAGGCGGCATGATCTCCGACCACAAGGGCCTCAACCTCCCCGGCGTCGCCGTCTCCGTCCCGGCCCTCTCCGACAAGGACGAGGCCGACCTGCGATGGGCACTGCGCACCGGCTTCGACGTGATCGCCCTCTCCTTCGTGCGTACCGGCCGCGACGTCGAGGACGTCCACCGCATCATGGCCGAGGAGGGCCGCCGCCTCCCGGTCATCGCCAAGGTGGAGAAGCCGCAGGCCGTCGAGAACATCGACTCCATCGTGGCCGCCTTCGACGGCATCATGGTCGCCCGCGGCGACCTCGGCGTCGAGATGCCCCTGGAACAGGTACCGATCGTCCAGAAGCGCGCCGTCAAACTGGCCAGGCGCAACGCCAAGCCGGTCATCGTCGCCACCCAGATGCTCGACTCCATGATCGAGAACTCCCGGCCCACCCGCGCCGAGGCCTCCGACGTCGCCAACGCGGTCATCGACGGCACCGACGCGGTGATGCTCTCCGGCGAGACCAGCGTCGGCAAGTACCCCGTCGAGACCGTCCGCACCATGGCGAAGATCGTCGAAGCCGCCGAGGAGGACATCCTCGCCAGGGGGCTGCCGCCACTGACCGAGAACAACAAGCCCCGCACCCAGGGCGGCGCGGTCGCCCGGGCCGCCGCCGAGATGGGCGACTTCCTCGGCGCGAAGTTCCTGGTCGCCTTCACCCAGTCCGGAGACACCGTCCGCCGGCTCTCCCGCTACCGCTCCCCGATCCCGCTGCTCGCCTTCACCCCGGAACCGGCCACGCGTTCCCAGCTCAACCTGACCTGGGGCGTGGAGACGTTCCTCGGCCCGCACGTCGACTCGACGGACAAGATGGTCGACCAGGTGGACGAACTGCTGCTGAAGCACGGCCACTGCCGCAAGGGCGATGTCGTGGTCATCACGGCGGGCTCCCCGCCCGGCGTCTCCGGCTCGACCAACATGGTCCGCGTCCACCACATCGGCGAGGACGACAGCCCCAAGTAGTACCGGTGGGTCCCTGTCAGTGTTTGGGGCCGACGTGGGTGTCCATGAGGGCCACGGAGGCCCTGCGTGCGATGGAGACGTTGAACGGGTTGTTCCCGCGGGCGAGCGTCGTCCACTCGACGCCGACCCGGTCGAGTGTGTCGGTGAAGAGCTTGCGGATGTCGTCGGACTTGTTGGAGAAGAAGTAGCGCGGGTATTCGTACCGCCTGCGCTCACCGGCGACGATGCGGGTCGTCCAGTCGGTGATGCGGCAGCCGTCGGAATGGACGAGGCCGCGGACGAACTCCCAGGGGTGGGCGTCGACGATCGCCTGCTGCCAGGGTGCGAGGACGATGGGGCGCTCGTGTTTGAGGTTGACGCCCGCGGCGGGCTGCACTGTCTTGATGGCGTCGCGGCACAGTTCGATGAGCCCTGGCCAGGCGTCGGCGCAGGCGATCCGCAGGTAGTGACCAGTGCCGCGTGGGTGGGTGCTGATGCAGCCGTCGCCGAGGTAGAGGCCCAGCAGGTAGGAGTACGCGCGTTCGTCGGCGGGCGGTCCGGGGCCTGGAGCCGTCACGCGGGGGAGCGGCTCAAGACGGTGTTGCCACGCGCGAATCGCGGCCCGGGACACTCCCGTCTCCTTGCTGACGGAGTTCAGGCTTCGGCCCTGAGCCACCAGTGCCAGAGTTCGCTTGCGTGTGCTGACGTCGTACATGAGGCCACTGTGAGAGGAGGTCCGCGGTGACACGCGGCAAAAAGACGAGGTCCACGCGTACGTGATCCTCCGTTTGAATCCCGTGACCTTGGAAAATAAGGAAAAGTGCCCCGGGTCGGACTCGAACCGACACTGTACGGGTTTTGAATCCGTTGCCTGCTGCCAATTGGGCTACCGGGGCTCGAAGAATCAAAGGTCGTACCCGACCCTCCGCGCGTCCACCTTACCGCAGCTAGGTAGGCTCTTGTCAGCAGTAGCCCTGCCCTGAACGAGGAGCCCCCGTGACCGCCGCCGAGTCGCCCAAGCCAGTCGACGTACCCGACGACGACAAGTCGCACGTGCCTCCGCTGACGACACGTGTCGTCATCGCCGAGGACGAGGCCCTGATCCGGCTCGATCTCAAAGAGATGCTGGAGGAGGAGGGGTACAGCGTCGTCGGCGAGGCCGGTGACGGTGAGCAGGCCGTCGAACTCGCCCGCGAGCACCGCCCCGACCTGGTCATCCTGGACGTCAAGATGCCGAAGCTGGACGGCATCTCCGCGGCCGAGAAGATCGCCGCGGAGTCCATCGCCCCGGTCCTGATGCTCACCGCGTTCTCGCAGCGCGACCTGGTCGAGCGGGCGCGGGACGCCGGCGCGATGGCGTACCTCGTCAAGCCGTTCAGCAAGAGCGACGTGGTGCCCGCGATCGAGATGGCGGTCTCCCGCTTCACCGAGATGAAGGAGCTGGAGAAGGAGGTCGCCGACCTCACCCTGCGTCTGGAGACCCGCAAGCTGGTCGACCGGGCGAAGTCCATCCTGCAGACGGAGTACGGGCTGAGCGAGCCGGCGGCGTTCCGCTGGATCCAGAAGACGTCGATGGACCGTCGTATGTCGATGCAGCAGGTCGCGGAGGCGGTCATCGTGGACAGCGACGAGAAGAAGTCCGGCAAGGGCTGACGACCTCCCGTAACGGCACCGAGGCCCGCGCTCCGGAGAAGGGAGCGCGGGCCTCGGCGTATCGAAGCGGGGTGTCAGTCCTCGCCGAGGTAGGCCTTGCGGACGGACTCGTCGTGCAGCAGGTCCTGGCCGGTTCCCGACAGGACGATGTTGCCGACCTCCATGACGTGTCCCTGGTCGGCCAGTGAGAGCGCCGCCTGGGCGTTCTGCTCGACCAGCAGGATCGTCGTCCCCTGGGACTTCAGTTCCGCGATGGTCGCCATGATCTTCTGCATCATGATCGGCGAGAGTCCCATGGACGGCTCGTCCAGCATCAGCAGCTTGGGCTGGGACATGAGCGCCCGTCCCATCGCGAGCATCTGCTGCTCGCCGCCGGAGAGGGTGCCGGCGGCCTGCTTGCGCCGTTCCCCGAGGATCGGGAACAGGTCGTAGGCGCGCTGGATGTCCTTCTCGATGCCCGGCTTGTCGCTGCGCAGGAAGGCGCCGAGGCGCAGGTTGTCCTCGATGGTCATGCGCGGGAAGATGTGCCGGCCCTCGGGGGAGTGGGCGAGGCCCAGCGAGACGATGTTGTGCGCCGGGATCTTCTTGAGCGACTTGCCGTTGAACCGGATCTGTCCGCCGACCGGCTTGAGCAGTCCGGACAGGGTGCGCAGGGTCGTGGTCTTGCCGGCGCCGTTGGTGCCGATCAGGGTGACGACCTGGCCGGCCTCGACCTTGAAGGAGATGCCTTTGACGGCCTCGATCTTGCCGTAGGCGACTCGCAGGTCCTCGACTTCGAGCAGTGCGGTCATCGGTCGTTCTCCTTGCCGGGCGCGGCGTCGGTCGGGGACTCGGCGTTCGCCTCGGCCGTCTCGACCTCGGCGGCTTCCTCGTCGCCGGGCGCGTTCTCGAACGGTTCGCCGAGGTAGGCGGCGATGACGCGGTCGTCGCCCTGCACGGTGGCGCTGTCGCCCTCGACGAGTTTCTCGCCCTGTACGAGGACGGCGACGCGGTCGCAGAGGTTGAAGATGAAGCGCATGTCGTGCTCGATGACGAGGACGGCGATGCCCTTGTCGCGGATCTTGAAGACCAGTTCTTCGGTGGTCCGGGTCTCCTGGGGGTTCATTCCGGCCGTGGGCTCGTCGAGGAGCAGCAGTCCGGGCTCGCTGGCGAGGGCGCGGGCGATCTCGAGTTTGCGCTGCTCGCCGTAGGGGAGGTTGCGGGCCAGGTGTTCGGCCTTGTGTTCCAGGCCGACGAATTCCAGGAGTTCCATGGCGCGGGCCCGTGAGGCCGCTTCGGCGCGGTGGAAGCCGGGGCCGCGCAGGAGTGCGGACCACAGGCCTTCCTTGGTACGGGTGTGCCGGCCGACCAGGACGTTCTCCAGGACGGTCATGTTGGCGAAGAGCCGGATGTTCTGGAAGGTGCGGGCGATGCCGGCGGCGGTGACCTTGAAGGACTTCGGCGGCAGTACCTGGCCCTTGTAGCGGACTTCGCCCTCGGTGGGGATGTAGAGGCCGGTCAGGCAGTTGAAGAAGGTGGTCTTGCCGGCTCCGTTGGGGCCGATCAGGCCGACGATCTCGCCGCTGTTGACGGTGAGGTCGACGTTGCGTACGGCGGTGAGGCCGCCGAAGCGCATGGTCACGCCGCGTGCGTCGAGCACGGTCTGGCCGGGGTCGGTGGCGCCGGGGGTGGTGTCCTGGACGGTGGTGTCGGTGGTCATCGTGGTCACGCCCCTGCCTTGGTGAGGACGGCGGGCGCTTCGGCCTCTTCGTGGAATTCGAGCTGGCGGCGCCGGTTGGGGATGAGGCCCTCGGGGCGGAAGCGCATCAGGAGGATGAGTGCCACGCCGAAGGCGAAGAGCTGGTAGTCGCCGAGGAACTGCAGCTTGGCCGGGATCAGGTAGAGCAGGGAGGCGCCGACCAGGGGGCCGGAGATGGTGCCCATGCCGCCGAGGACGACCGCGGCGAGCAGGAAGGCCGAGTTGGGCGGGACGACGTAGGCGAACTGGTACTGCTCGGGGGTCACCGTGTAGGTGACGTGTGCCTGGACCGAGCCGGAGAGGCCGGCGAGGCAGGCGCCGAGGGCGAAGGCGATGAGCTTGACACGGAAGCCGTTGATGCCCATGGCGAGTGCGGCGGTCTCGTCCTCGCGGATGGCGACCCAGGCGCGGCCGATGCGGGAGTCGCTGCTGCGCCGGAAGACGATGACCACGATGAGCGTGATGATCAGCATCAGGAGCAGGTAGTTGGCGAAGCGGCCGATGGTGGAGCCGAGGATCTGGTGTTCGGCGCCGAAGTCGAAGCCGAGGATGTCCAGGTTCGGGATGGACGAGATGCCGTTGGAGCCGTTGGTGACGTCGGGGCCGGAGGTGCCGTCCAGGTTGAGGACGGTGATGCGGAAGATCTCACCGAAGCCGAGGGTGACGATGGCGAGGTAGTCGCCGCGCAGTCGCAGGGTCGGTGCGCCGATGATGACGCCGAAGATCATTGCGACGGCGGCGCCGAGCAGTGCGGAGGCCCAGAAGGGCCACTGCACGTGCAGGGGGGAGGAGGGCGAGCCGGAGACCAGGGCGGCGGTGTAGGCGCCGACGCCGAGGAAGGCGACGTAGCCGAGGTCGAGGAGGCCGGCGAGGCCGACGACGATGTTCAGGCCGAGTGCGACGGTGGCGAAGATCAGGATGTAGACGCCGATGGTCGCGTACTGGTCGTTGGACTGGGTGAACGGGAAGGCCGCGGCGGCCAGGAAGGCGCCGGTCATGGTGATGTTCCGGTGCTTCGCGGTGATCGCCGAGACCTGGGCCACGATCCCGGCCTTGGAGAGGGCGGCGAAGCCGAAGCCGGCCGTGATGAGGAAGCCGATGAACAGTTCGTCGTAGGACGTGCCGACGCCGTAGCTGAAGACGATCAGGCCGACGGCCATGGCGGCGACGATCACCAGGATCTCGGCCCAGGCGGCCATGGGGCGGGCCGGGGCGGGGGTCTTGGCGGCGAAGGACGCGCGGAAGGTGTTCCAGTTCTGGCGGGTGTTGTGCCGGAACAGTTCCCAGCCGGTGTCGTCGGGGTCGACCGGGTCGGGTTCGGGCCGTTCGAACGGCAGGGACATCGCGCCGATCAGGGCGGCGAGGGTGGCGATCGCGACGACGAAGCCGCCGGGGTCGAGGTTCACCACGCCGCCGAGTTCGTCGCTGATGGCGATGACGGTGTACCAGGCGGTGGCGAAGGTGCCGAGCGCGGCCATCTTCAGTGCGCTGTCGGCGCTGCCGGGCGTCAGCGCGCCGAGGCCTTTGACGCCGTAGGAGGCGAGGCCGAACAGGGTGGTGAGGAGGCCGCCGATCAGGACGAGGACCTGCAGGCCGCCCGGGTAGCCGTAGACCGTGAGGTCGCCGGGGAAGGCGGAGGTCCAGGTCCAGGACATGAACGTGGAGATGACGGCGAGGGCGCCGCCGCCGGTGGCGAGGGCCCGGCCCAGCGGGGTGGGCAGGCCGATGAGGCCGGTCGCGGCGGGTGCGGAGGTGTTCTCGGTCGTCGGGGTCCCCGGGGTCTCGGGGGTCTCGGATGTGGTGGTCTCTGTGGTCATCGGTGTCACGCCCTGTCCGCGACGCGTTCGCCGAGCAGACCTTGTGGTCTGAACAGCAGTACGAGGATGAGGAGTACGAACGCCCAGACGTCGGCCCAGGACTGGCTGCCGAACTGACCCATGCCGGGGATGTCCGAGATGTAGGCGGTCGACAGGGCTTCGGCGACGCCGAGGACGAGTCCGCCGAGCATGGCGCCGTAGATGTTGCCGATGCCGCCGAGGACGGCCGCGGTGAAGGCCTTCAGGCCAAGCAGGAAGCCCATCTTGAAGTCGATCTGGCCGTACTTGAGGCCGTAGGCGACGCCGCCGACGGCGGCGAAGGCGGCGCCGAGGGCGAACGCGATCACGATGATGCGGTCGGTGTTGACGCCCATGAGCTTCGCGGTGTCCGGGTCCTGGGCGGTGGCCTGCATGCCCCGGCCGGTGCGGGTGCGCATCACGAAGTAGGCGAGGAAGGCCATGCTGAGCGGGGCCACGACCACCAGGAAGATGTCACCGGTCTGGATGGTGACGTTGCCGATGTCGAAGGGGCCGCCCGGGATGGTCGGGAAGGTCCGGGCGGACTTCGCCTCGGGGTACCAGGCCCACACCGCCTGCTGGAGGGCCAGGGAGAGGCCGATGGCGGTGATGAGGGGGGCGAGACGCGGGGCGGTGCGCAGCGGCCGGTAGGCGAACCGTTCCGCTCCGACGGCGACCAGGGTGGCGACGATGATTGCTCCCACCAGCATCAGCGGGAGAGCTATCCACATCGAGGTGCCGCCGGGCAGTACGTACGCGTAGACCGTGAGCGCGCCGAAGGCGCCGGTCATGAAGATCTCGCCGTGGGCGAAGTTGATGAGCTGGACGATGCCATAGACCATCGTGTAGCCGATGGCGACCAGCCCGTACATGGATCCCAGTAGCAGGCCGTTGACCAGCTGCTGCGGCAGTTCGTTCACCGCATGTCCTCCGAGACGTTCGGATAAGTTCGACGGATGAGGCCGGATGCGAGTCCGCGCGGGGCGCCAGTGGAACAGCGCCCCGCGCGGCTCGGTGCTGCGTACGGGTGAGGGTCAGCTGCTCGGCGTGTACGTGCCCGAGGTAGCGGCCTTCCAGGCCCCGCCGGTGACCTTGTAGACGGTGAGCTGCTTGTTGGTAGCGTCACCGTACTCGTCGAAGGAGACCTTGCCGGTCACGCCGTCGAAGGAGACGTTCTGGACCGCGGCGGTGATCTTGGCGCGGGCGTCGGACGGCAGCTTGCCGCCGTTGTCGTCGACGACCTTCTTCACGGCCTCGATGATGGACCAGGCCGAGTCGTAGGAGTAGCCGCCGTAGGCGCCGTAGGCCTCCGTGTAGCCGCCCGCCTTGTAGTTGGCGACGAACTCCTTGGCGGAGTCGAGGGTCTCGACCGGGGCGCCGACGGAGGTGGCCATGTCGCCGGTGGCGGCGGTGCCCGCCAGCTTGATGAAGTCGTCGGCGTAGATGCCGTCACCGCCGACCAGCGGGATCTTGGCGCCGGCGGCCTTGAGCTGCTTGCTCAGCGGGCCGGCCTGCGGGTACTCGCCGCCGTAGTAGACCACGGTGGCGCCCGAGTTCTTCACCTTGGTGACGACCGCGGAGTAGTCCTTGGAGTCGGGGTTGATGTGCTCGGTGCCGACCACCTTGCCGCCGAGCTTCTTGAACTCGTCGGTGAAGGTGGCGGCGAGGCCGGCGCCGTAGGTCTTCTTGTCGTCGATGATGAAGGCCTTGGTCAGCTTCGCCGTGTTGTACACGTACTGCGCGGCGTAGGGGCCCTGGATGGCGTCCGTGGTCGCGGTACGGAAGTACGACTTGTACGGACGCGTCTTCGTCGTCTGCCAGTTGTCGCCCTGGGTCAGCGCCGGGTTGGTGTTGGCCGGGGAGACCTCGACCAGCTTCGCGTCGTCGAAGACCTTCTGCATCGACTGGGCGACGGAGGAGTTCAGCGGGCCGACCACGCCGTAGACGTTGTTGTCGCTGACGAACGCGGAGGCGTTGGCCTGGCCGGAGGACGGCTGGGCCTGGTCGTCCTTGGCCTCGATCTTGAAGGTGACGCCGTCGACGTACTTCTTCTTGTTGGCCTGCTTGACCGCGAGGTCGACGGAGTTCTTGATGCCCAGGCCGAGCGCGGACAGGTCGCCGGTCAGCGGGGCGTCGACGCCGATGGTGACCGTGGTGCCACCACTGCCCGAGTCGGAGCCCTTGTCGCCGCTGTCGCGCGAGCCGCAGGCCGTGAGGGTGAGTGCTCCCGCTGCCAGAGCTGCGGTGATGGCGATGAGCGAACGTTGACGCACGATCAGTCCTTTCCCCTGAACAACCGCATCCCCGTGGAGACGGTCGAGTCGCGCGCCCTGTCGAAGTGAACATTCCGACGGCGCCGTGACTGGCCGTGACTCTAAGCGGGCTTGGGGAACGTGGAGGAGGGTCTGACCGATGCTGTGACGCTCTTGTTATGACACGAGGTAATGCAGAGCGGTACATGGTGTCGAGAAGAGTGGAATTCAGGCCGATTCGCTCCGTCCGCATGGTGAGAACCCGCAGGACCCGCCGTAATCCGATCAGGCGTCTCAGGGCTTTTGGTAATTACTTGAAGCGCTTACCGGCCGTTGCTGCAGGCGACTTTCAGGGCCCGTGACAGGTGTTGTGCGTAGCGGGTCCCCAGGATGAAACTCTGGACTTGTATTGCGCGCGTATTACGCAGAGTTACGTCCAGGAAAGGAAGTCCGGCTTCCTTCGGAACCGTCGCACAGTCGGTCACGTGCATGGTTATCGTGATGTCGCGCGGTGTGCCCGCCTTCGTCCGGAAGGGTGCGCGGGGCGTCTCGGTCAGTGAGAGACCGGCGTAGGGCTGGCTGATCCGGTCCGCGGTGACCGGCGGTCCCTCCAGGACGCTCATCCGCACCGCGAAGCTGAAGCTGCGGGTCGGGGCGCCGGGCGGGGTGACCCGGTCGCCCAGGAACGTGAACGCCACCGTCTGCGCGGGGTAAGGGACTTCGGGCGGTGGCGGGTCGTGCGGCCGGGTCGCGTAGAGGTACCCGCCGCCGGACAGCACGGCGGCGGCCGCGGCCAGGGCGAGGGCCGCGCGGCGGCGGCCGGGGTGCGGGGGAGGGGCGGCCGCGGGTCCGGGGAGCTCCAGGCCGTGGGTGCCCTCGCCCGGCTCCACGGGGCCGATGCCGGTCGCTTCGCTCACTGCCAGGGGCCTCCCGTCGGTACGCCGTCGCGGTACCGCTCGGTGCAGGCGGAGCGCGACCGGCGGTCCGTCAACCGGTGTGCGGCAGAGGCTCCCTGACGGCGCCTCACGGCCCGTGCGGCGTCGACGATGTCCCGGAGGATCTCGTACTGGCCGTTGGAGAGCCCCATCGACTGGTAGTCGCCGTAGGTGCCGCTGTCGAGCACCTCGCGCGCCCAGTGCGCGACGATCGCGGCGCACAGGGCGGCGTCCGAGGTCGCCGCGGCCGATGCCGAGGGGGACGTGGAGCCCGCGGCGGCGGGAGCGGGGGTGGTGCCGCAGCCGGTCAGCAGAACGAGTCCGAGACCCAGTGCGGTCGCTCCACCCGGCAGGGTGCCTCCTCGCCGTCCCATGCGCCGAAGGTAAGGGCGGGGACGGCGGGGAGCAATGGGCCCGTCGGCGACGGGCCCCGGCCCCGGGGCGGTGGCGGGCGGCTCAGCCCTGGACCGGGGAGGGGAGGGAGTCGCCCGTCAGCTCGCGCAGCAGACAGGTCAGGCGGGCCGTGCACACCCGGTGGCCCTCCGCGTCACTGATCACGATCTCGTACGTCGCCGTGGAACGCCCCCGGTGGACGGGTGTGGCCACGCCGGTGACCAGGCCGGAGCGGGCCCCGCGGTGATGCGTGCAGTTCAGGTCGACGCCGACCGCGATCTTCGAGCTGCCGCCGTGCAGCATCGACCCGACCGACCCCAGGGTCTCCGCCAGCACCGCGCTGGCCCCGCCGTGCAGGAGTCCGTACGGCTGGGTGTTGCCCTCCACCGGCATCGTGCCGACGACCCGGTCCGCGGAGGCCTCGAGGATCTGCACGCCCATCCGGGTGCCGAGGTGACCCGCCGAGAACAGGGCGGGCAGGTCGACACCGAGCGCGGCGTACTCGTCGATGACCTCCTGCGGGAACTTCACACGCTGCTGCTCGCCCATGGGCCGGCTCCGATCGTCGTACGGCTGTCTCGTCACTGAGCAAACGCTCAGTAGGCCGCCGATTCTTCCAGACGGCCCGAACGCCCGTTCAGTCCGCCGTGCTCTGCCGCGGCACACCGCCGACCAGGCGGACCACGACGGACTTGCTGGCCGGGGTGTTGCTGGTGTCGGCGGTCGCGTCGAGCGGCACCAGCACATTGGTCTCCGGGTAGTAAGCGGCCGCGCAGCCCCGGGCCGTCGGATAGAGCACCACCCGGAAGCCCGGCGCCCGCCGCTGCACGCCGTCCTTCCACTCGCTCACCAGGTCGACGTACGACCCGTCCGCCACACCCAGCGCCCGCGCGTCCTCCGGGTTCACCAGCACCACCCGGCGGCCGTTCCTGATGCCCCGGTAGCGGTCGTCCAGACCGTAGATCGTGGTGTTGTACTGGTCGTGCGAACGCAGCGTCTGCAACAGCAGCCGCCCCTCGGGCAGTTCGGGGTACTCCACGGGCGCCGCCGTGAAGTTCGCCTTGCCGGTGGCGGTCGGGAAGCGGCGCTCGTCGCGAGGGGCGTGCGGCAGCGCGAAGCCGCCCGGCTCGGCCACGCGCGCGTTGAAGTCCTCGAAACCGGGGATCACGCGCGCGATGCGGTCGCGGACCGTCGCGTAGTCCTTCTCGAACTCCTCCCAGGGGGTGGCGCTCCGCGCGCCGAGCACCCGGCGGGCGAGCCGGCACACGATCGCCGGCTCCGACAGCAGGTGCGGGCTCGCGGGGTCCAGGCGGCCGCGGGAGGCGTGCACCATGCCCATCGAGTCCTCGACGGTGACGAACTGCTCGCCGCTGTCCTGGAGATCACGCTCGGTGCGGCCGAGCGTCGGCAGGATCAGCGCCCGCGCGCCCGTCACGACGTGCGAGCGGTTGAGCTTCGTCGACACGTGCACGGTCAGCCGCGCCCGGCGCATCGCCGCCTCGGTGACCTCCGTGTCGGGGGTCGCGGAGACGAAGTTGCCGCCCATCGCGAAGAAGACCTTCGCCTCGCCGTCGCGCAGCGCGCGGATGGCCCGGACGACGTCGAAACCGTGCTCGCGCGGCGGCGCGAAGCCGAACTCCTTCTCCAGGGCGTCCAGGAACGCCGGGGCCGGGCGCTCGAATATGCCCATCGTGCGGTCGCCCTGCACGTTCGAGTGGCCGCGGACCGGGCACACGCCCGCGCCGGCACGGCCGATGTTGCCGCGCAGCAGCAGGAAGTTGACGACCTCCCGGATCGTCGGGACCGAGTGCTTGTGCTGGGTCAGACCCATGGCCCAGCACACGATGGTGCGCTCGGAGGCGAGCACCATGCGCAGCGCCTCCTCGATCTCCGCGCGGGTCAGACCGGTGGCGGCGAGCGTCTCGTCCCAGTCGGCGGCGCGGGCCGCCTCGGCGAACTCCTCGTACCCGTGGGTGTGCTCGCGCACGAACTCCTCGTCGACCGCTCCCTCGGTCTCCAGGATCATCCTGTTGAGGACCCGGAACAGGGCCTGGTCGCCGCCGATGCGGATCTGCAGGAACAGGTCGGTCAGCGCGGTGCCCTTGAGCATGCCCTGAGGGGTCTGCGGGTTCTTGAACCGCTCCAGGCCCGCCTCCGGGAGCGGATTGACACTGATGATCTTCGCGCCGTTGGCCTTGGCCTTCTCCAGTGCCGACAGCATCCGGGGATGGTTGGTCCCCGGGTTCTGCCCGGCCACGACGATCAGGTCCGCCTGGTAGAGGTCCTCGAGAAGGACGCTGCCCTTGCCGATGCCGATGGTCTCGCCGAGCGCCGAGCCCGAGGACTCGTGGCACATGTTGGAGCAGTCCGGCAGGTTGTTGGTGCCCAGCTCGCGTGCGAACAGCTGGTACAGGAACGCCGCCTCGTTGCTCGTGCGGCCCGAGGTGTAGAAGACGGCCTCGTCGGGGGAGGAGAGGGCGGCGATCTCCTCACCGATGATGTCGAAGGCACGGTCCCAGCCGACCGGCTCGTAGTGGTCGGCGCCCTCGGCGAGATACATGGGGTGGGTGAGCCGCCCCTGCTGGCCGAGCCAGTAGCCGCTGCGGTGGTGCAGGTCGGCGACCGAGTGCCCGGTGAAGAAATCGGGCGTGACCCGGCGCAGGGTGGCCTCCTCGGCCACCGCCTTGGCGCCGTTCTCGCAGAATTCGGCGGTGTGCCGGTGATCGGGCTCCGGCCAGGCGCAGCCGGGGCAGTCGAAGCCGTCCTTCTGATTGACCCGCAGCAGCGTCAGCGCGGTGCGCTTCACCCCCATCTGCTGCTGGGCGACGCGCAGAGTGTGCCCGACGGCCGGCAGCCCCGCCGCCGCGTGCTTCGGGTCGACGACCCGAGGCGCGTCCTGAACGGGATCCCCCTGGGGCGGCTTCGTCGCCATGACACGCACTCCCTCTACGCCAGCATCACTGCCCTGTGCAGCCGATCCTCGCACGCCCGGCCGACGTCGGCCGAAGGGGTGCGGCGGACGAGCACGCACGCTGTGCCCGACAGTGCCGGGCCCCAGGTCCCGCGCCGCGGCCACCGCGATCCGAACCGACGGCCCTCACTGTCAGTGCGGCGTGGCAGGATCGGGGGCGTGGCAGAGACAGCATCGAAGAAGACCGACCCGACCCCCAGCGGGACCCGTCCCCGGCTGATGCTCATGGACGGGCACTCGCTGGCCTACCGCGCGTTCTTCGCGCTGCCCGCGGAGAACTTCACGACCGCGACGGGCCAGCCGACGAACGCGATCTACGGCTTCGCGTCGATGCTGGCCAACACCCTGCGTGACGAGGCGCCCACGCACTTCGCGGTGGCCTTCGACGTCTCCCGCAAGACCTGGCGCTCGCAGGAGTTCACCGAGTACAAGGCGAACCGCTCCAAGACCCCGGACGAGTTCAAGGGCCAGGTCGAGCTGATCGGTGAGCTGCTGGACGCCATGCACGCGCAGCGCTTCGCCGTCGAGGGCTTCGAGGCCGACGACATCATCGCCACCCTTGCCACCCAGGCCGAGGCCGCCGGCTTCGAGGTCCTCATCGTCACCGGCGACCGGGACTCCTTCCAGCTGGTCACCGAACACACCACGGTGCTCTATCCGACCAAGGGCGTCTCCGAGCTGACCCGGTTCACCCCGGAGAAGGTGTTCGAGAAGTACGGCCTGACGCCCGCCCAGTACCCCGACTTCGCGGCCCTGCGGGGCGACCCGTCCGACAATCTCCCCGGCATCCCGGGCGTCGGCGAGAAGACGGCCGCGAAGTGGATCAACCAGTTCGGCTCCTTCGCCGAGCTGGTGGAGCGCGTCGACGAGGTGAAGGGCAAGGCCGGCCAGAACCTCCGCGACCACCTGGAGTCGGTCAAGCTCAACCGCCGGCTCACCGAGCTGGATCGCGCGGTCGAGCTGCCGAGGACGGTCGCCGACCTGGAGCGCGCGCCGTACGACCGCAAGAACGTCGCGATGATCCTGGACACCCTGGAGATCCGCAATCCGTCGCTGCGCGAGCGGCTCTACGCCGTCGACCCCGGTGCCGAGGAGGCCGAGTCCGCACCGGCCCCCGAGGCGGGCGTCGCGGTCGACGGCACCGTCCTCGGCACCGGCGAGCTGACCGGCTGGCTCACCGAGCACGGCACCGGTCTGCTCGGCGTCGCCACTGTCGACACCTGGGCGCTCGGCACCGGATCGGTCGCCGAGGTCGCGCTGGCCGCCGCCCAGGGCGCGGCCGCCTGGTTCGACCCCGCCGAACTGGACGAGGCCGACGAGAGGGCGTGGACGGCCTGGCTGGCCGACGCGGCGCGGCCCAAGGTCTTCCACAACGCCAAGGGCGCCATGCGGGTCTTCGCCGAGCACGGCTGGAGCGTCGACGGCGTCACCATGGACACCGCGCTCGCCGCCTACCTGGTCAAACCCGGCCGCCGCTCCTTCGACCTGGACGCGCTGACCCTGGAGTACCTGCACCGCGAGCTGGCCCCGGCCGCCGCGGCCGACGGCCAGCTGGCGTTCGGCGCGGACGACGGCGCCGAGGCCGACGCCCTGATGATCCAGGCCCGCGCCATCCTCGACCTGGGGGAGGCCTTCGAGGGCCGGCTCCAGGAGGTCGGCGCGGCGGACCTGCTCCGTGACATGGAGCTGCCCACCTCCGTCCTCCTCGCCCGCATGGAGCGGCACGGCATCGCGGCCGACCGCACGCATCTCGAAGCGATGGAGCAGATGTTCGCGGGCGCGGTCCAGCAGGCCGTGAAGGAGGCACACGCGGCCGCCGGGCACGAGTTCAACCTGGGCTCGCCCAAGCAGCTCCAGGAGGTCCTCTTCGGTGAGCTGGCGCTGCCCAAGACCAAGAAGACCAAGACCGGTTACACCACCGACGCCGACGCGCTGGCCTGGCTGGCCGACCAGACCGAGAACGAACTGCCGGTGATCATGCTCCGCCACCGTGAGCAGGCCAAGCTCCGGGTGACGGTCGAGGGCCTGATCAAGACGGTGGCGGCGGACGGCCGTATCCACACCACGTTCAACCAGACGGTGGCCGCGACCGGCCGGCTCTCCTCCACCGACCCCAACCTTCAGAACATCCCGGTCCGTACCGACGAGGGCCGGGCGATCCGCCGGGGCTTCGTGGTCGGCGAGGGGTTCGAGTCGCTGATGACGGCCGACTACAGCCAGATCGAACTGCGGGTGATGGCCCACCTCTCCGAGGACGAGGGCCTGATCGAGGCGTTCACCTCCGGCGAGGACCTGCACACCACGGTCGCCTCGCAGGTGTTCTCCGTCGACGGCCCGGCCGTCGACGCGGAGATGCGCCGCAAGATCAAGGCGATGTCGTACGGCCTCGCCTACGGACTGTCGGCGTTCGGCCTCTCCCAGCAGCTGAACATCGACGCGGGCGAGGCCCGCGCCCTGATGGACACCTACTTCGAGCGGTTCGGCGGCGTCCGTGACTACCTGCGCCGGGTGGTCGACGAGGCACGGGCGACCGGCTACACGGCGACGCTCTTCGGCCGCCGCCGCTACCTCCCCGACCTCAACAGCGACAACCGCCAGCGCCGCGAGGCGGCCGAGCGGATGGCTCTCAACGCGCCCATCCAGGGCACCGCGGCGGACATCGTCAAGCTGGCCATGCTGAAGGTGGACGGCGCGCTGCGCGCGGCGGACCTGAACTCCCGGATGCTCCTGCAGGTGCACGACGAAATCGTCCTGGAGATCGCCCCCGGCGAGCGCACCGAGGTGGAGGCGGTCCTGCGCCGCGAGATGGCCGACGCGGTCCGCCTCAGGGCCCCGCTGGACGTCTCGGTCGGCGTGGGCCCGGACTGGGAATCGGCCGCCCACTAGCCTTTGGCGGTCCCCCGCGCGGGGGACCGCCGTTGCACCGGTATGGGTGCGGCGGCGCCCGCCCCGCGCCGCACCCCGGCCGTCACTCAGCTGGACCCCGTCAGAACGCCCCCGCACCGGGCAGCGGCAAGGATGCGGGCATGGGTATACGCATGCTTCACGGCCGGACGCCCCAGACCAGGCCCCCGGCCAAGGCCCGCTCCGCCGCGGCGCAGGTCACGGCGGTCCCGTCGGCCCCGGCCATGGCACCCGGCGCCAGCTCCGCCCGCATCCCCACCGACCTCGTCCTCACCGTGCGCAAAGCGGTCGCCCGCCTCCGGCGCAGGCTCCGCACCCGCCCCCGGCCACGTCAGTGGCTCGATCTCGTCCGCAGCTATCTCGCGCTGCTCCTCAGCGCACTCCCCGGCCCCCGCCGCCCCCGCACCATGACCGTGTTCGTGGCGACCCTCACCGAACGGCCGAAGGACTCCGGCGCACATTCCCGGCCACCGGCGCCGGACGCCACACCCTGACCGTCACGGCGTACCCCAGCACCCCGAGCAGCAGCCCGGCACCCCCTCCGAAGAGCACGGTGGGCAGCAGCTCCCAGGACTTCGCCGTCGAACCCCAGTAGGCCCACCACCGCGTCGCCCGCTGCACCGCGGCGACCAACGCGCAGCCCGCGATCCCCGCCCCCGCCCACCACCGGTCCCGGGCGGACAGCGGCGGCACCCCCACCGGCTCCCCGGCCCGGGCCCGCCGCAGCGCACGGAGCACGAACACGGCGAGCACGACCGCGGCCACCGCCGAAGTGCCGTACTGGAGCAGGGTGTAGAGCGGAACACCCGCCACGGTCCGGCCGATCGCGGGGATCAGCCGGGTCCCCCAGCGGTCGTGGTGCGTGAACGCGTCCCAGACGACATGGGTGAGCGCGCCGAGCACGGCGCAGACGTACCACCGGACCGCGACGCGCAGACCGGCACGCGTCCGTGGCGCCCCGCAGCGCAGCAGAGCCGCCGGGCGCCCCTGCCGGGCCCGGGGCAGCAGCGCCACGAGCGGCTCCCGCACCAGCACCCACACACCCACCAGCGCCCACGAGAAGAGCACGTCCACGGTGAGGACCCCGGTGAAGGAGTGCGTGAACGTGCCGAACTCCATCGCCTCCGGCACCGCGCTCGCCGCGTAGTAGGTGAGGTCGGGGGAGAAGGACCCGGCGAAGAGCACCGCCGGTACCAGCCGCCCGCGCCCGGTGCCGTCGCCGCGCACGACGGGCAGGACGGCGGCGGCGTGGCTGAGAGTGAACGGCACCCGGTCTCCCTGGAGCAGTCGTCGGCCCGAAGCGCCGAACAAGTGATCGCGTACGGCAAGTATCCGCGACACCACCATCGTTCAACGGGGAATGGCCAACTGGTGAAAATCGGGCACCGCCGGGTGTCCGCGGAATGGAAGTTGTCGTAGTGTCGCCTGGGTCGCCGCCCCGGCGGGCTCCACCGGTGCGCTACCTCACCACTCGAAAGAGGTAACAGGGGGCAACCACAACACCAGGTCGACCGTCCCACCAGGGGCGAGCGGACAGACGGAGACGGGCGCTCAGAAGGCGCCCATGGGAGGGGTTCACCTTATGGCGGCGCAATTCGGCAGGCGGCTGCGCAAGGGAGCGGCGACGACCGCCGCGGCCGCGTTGGCGGTGGCGGCTCTGTCCGCGTCCCAGGCACCGGGCGCGACGAGCGGCGACACGGGCCGGCAGTCGAACGCCGGCGCCAGCACCTCCGCATCCGACAAGGCCGGCGCGACGGACGGCGCCACCGGCAACTCGCCGTACTACACGGACCTGCCGCCGCTCAACAGCCCGGCCCCCAGCGCCAGTCCCAGCGCCTCCTCGTCGAGCATCGGCACCGCCGTCTCCCGGGGCGCGGCCGAGGCCGGCATACCGGCCACCGTCCTCGACGCCTACAAGAAGGCCGAGGCCGAACTGCGCGGCTCCAAGCCGGGCTGCAACCTGCCCTGGCAACTGCTCGCCGCCATCGGCAAGGTGGAGTCAGGACAGGCCCGCGGCGGCGACGTCGACGCCGAGGGCAACACCCTGCACCGGATCCTGGGCCCGCAGCTCGACGGCAACGGCTTCGCGCTCATCAAGGACACCGACGGCGGCCAGTACGACGGCAACAGCTCGTACGACCAGGCCGTCGGCCCCATGCAGTTCATCCCCTCGACCTGGGCGTGGGCCGGCCGCGACGGCAACGGCGACGGCGTCAAGGACCCCAACAACGTCTACGACGCGGCGCTCGCCGCCGGCCACTACCTGTGCCGCTACGACTGGGACCTGTCCGTCCAGGCCGACATGAACCGCGCGATCCTCAGCTACAACGGCTCGCAGGAGTACCTGAACCTGGTGCTGTCCTGGTACGAGTTCTACCGCAAGGGCACCCACTCGATCCCGAACGGGACCGGCGGCGTGCCCAGCCACCGCAGCGACGACGACAAGCCCGGCCACGCCGGCTCCGGGGGATCCCCGACGCCCAGCGCGCCTGGCACCGGCACCCCGAAGCCCGACGAGCCGAGGCCGGGCGGGCCGACCACGACCCCGACCGTGCCGCCCACGGCCACCGACACCGTGGACCACCTGGAGGACGCGGGCACCGCCAAGCTCACGGCGACGGCCGGCGACGCGTTCACCAAGAAGATCAGCACGCGCGCGGAGACCAAGACGGGCCGCGCCGCCGCCAAGGTCCGGGTCCGGTTCACCATCGTCGGGGACACGGACGCGACCTTCACCGGCGGCGAGAGCGTCGCCACGGTCACCACCGACAGCAAGGGCGTCGCGGTCGCACCGACCCTCCGGGCCGGCGAGCAGACCGGTGACTTCACGATCCGGGCCGGCGTGGTCGGCCGTACGGTCAAGGGCGTCGACTACACGGCGAGCGTCACTGCGCGCGCCGCCGACACCCTCGCCCTCGTCGACACCACCGCGCCCACGGCCACCCCGGGCGCCGAGTTCACCGACCAGGTGCAGGTGAAGGCCACCTACCGGGGCGCCGTCGCCGGCCAGGTCGCCGCCACCGCCACACTCGTCAAGTCGGCGGACGACACCGGCGAGAACGACAAGGGCCCGTACTTCAAGGACGCCGGCGGCAACGCCGTACGCACCCTCACGGACCTCAAGACGGACGCGAACGGCCTGCTCACCCTGCCCAAGCTCTACGCGGACGACACCACCGGCACGTTCCTGCTCCGCATCACCACCACCGGCGGCGCGACCCTCACCGTGGAACTGACGGTCGCCGCGGCCGACTCCTCACCGAGCCCGTCGCCGAGCCCGTCCGCGTCCGAGTCCGCGTCGGCGTCCGCCTCCCCGAGCGCCTCCGCCACCCCCTGACCCGCGGTCGTCGACACCGAAGGGCGCCCTCCCGCCGACGCGGGATGGCGCCCTTCGGCGTCGTACGACCTGTTCTCATCTCACCCTCCCGTTGCTACGGTGCCCGGACCTGACGAACCATCAGGACAACCGCAGGGAAACAACCGGCCGTCGGGAGGCCCCGCATGCGTGCCCTGATCGCCGCCGCGACCGGTCTCGCCCTCGCGATCGTCCTGGTCGTCACGGTCAGCGCCCTGGGCTCACCGGCCGGAAAGACGTCCCCCCAGCCGCTGCTCACGACGGTGCCCTCACATCCGTAAACCGCCGCCCCGGGAGGCCGAGATGCGCCGCAAGGCCAGTCTGGTCCTGCTCGCCTGCGCCGTGTTCTTCGCGGCGCTGTCCCCGCTGCTGCGCTGGTACGCCTTCCCGCGCCTGGCCAAGATCCCCGCCAACCAGTACCAGGACATGGTCCTGGTGGCGAAGGACGCCACCCTCCTCGACTACGGCACCATGAAGGCGGAAAAGGTCCCGCAGGTCACCATCGTGCAGACCCTCAAGGGCGACGTGGCGGCCGCGGAGAGGATCGAGAAGACGGCGGGACGGGACGTCGTCGTCTGGGACGGCCTGTCCTACGTCCAGGGCCCCGACGGCAAGATGGTCTCCGAGATCCCCGAGCGCTACATCTTCGACGCCCACAGCCAGGAACCCGTCCACGCCACCGGCGAGATGGTCGACGGCGACCCGGTGAAACGGGACGGCATCGAGTTCAAGTGGCCGTTCCTCACCGAGAAACGGGACTACGAGTACTTCGACGCGCAGACCCGCACCACCAACCCCATCCACTACAAGGGGACGCAGACCTTCCGGGGCGTGCAGGTCTACTACTTCGAGCAGACCATCCCCTGGACCAAGGTCCCCATGCCCAAGAAGATGCCCGTGCAGGGCATCACCCCCGAGACGGTCGCCAAGACCGGCACCACCCGCTGGTACACCACGGTCCGCAGGTTCTGGGTGGAACCCGTCACCGGCGCCCCCGTCTACGGCGAGGAGATCCACAAGGAGGAGCTGCGCGGCGGCACCCTGCTGGGCGGCCGCGCCAAGGTGACGGCCTTCGCCGGCGACGTGAAGATGCGCGAGGACTACATCGAGCACACGGTCGCGCTGGTCAAGCAGAACCGCACCCTCGTCCTGATGCTGACCTCCTACCTCCCCTGGGGCTTCCTCTCCCTCGGTATCGCCCTGCTCGCCCTCGCCCTGTGCCTGGAAGCCCTCGGCCGCCGCCCCGCCGATCCGGAACCCGCCCCGGCCACGGTGGCGGAACCCGTCAGCGCCTGAGCCGCGCGTTGGTGTGCCGGGTGGGCGCGGCGGACGCCGGGTCCTCGGGCCAGGGGTGCTTCGGATAGCGACCGCGCAGTTCGGCCCGTACGCCCTTGTAGCCGTCCCGCCAGAACGAGGCGAGGTCGGCGGTGACGGCGGCGGGCCGTCCGGCCGGCGACAGCAGATGCACGAGCACCGGCACCCCGGCCACGGCCGGCGACTCCTGCGCCCCGAACATCTCCTGCAGCTTCACGGCGAGCACCGGCTGCTCGGGATTCGCGTAGTCGACCCGGATCCGTGACCCGCTGGGCACGACGATCCGCTCGGGCGCCAGTTCGTCGAGCCGCCCCGCCTGGCCGCTCGCCCACGGCAGCAGCCGCCGCAGCGCCTCCCCCGCGTCGATCCGCCCGAGGTCGGCCCGGCGCCGGGCCCGGCTCAGCTCCGGTTCCAGCCACTCCTCCACGCGCGCGTGCAACGCGTCGTCGCCGACGTCGGGCCAGGGCTCCCCGACGCGCAGCCGCAGGAACCCGAGCCGCTGCCGCAGCACCGCCGCGTCGGCCGTCCACCGCAACAGGCCGAACCCCTCCTGCCGCAGCCCGTCCAGGAGCGCACCGCGTACCAGGGCGGGGGCCGCGTCCCGCAGTGGCCGCACCACGAGCTCGATCGCGCCGAGCCGCTCCACGCGCCGCGCCACGACGTCCCCGTCGGCCCAGCGGACCTCCTGGCCCTCCGAGTACAGCGACGCCGCCGCCGACCTGGCCGTGCCCTCGTCCACCGCCGCGGCCAGCCGCACGCGTGCGTGCCCCCGGCCCAGCGGCCGGTCCGCGACGGCCACCGCGAGCCACGGGGCACCACGCAGCGGGCTGCCGTCGGCGAGCTCGGCCCGGGTGCCCGAGGCCATGAGATACGAGCCACCGTCCGCCTTGGCGACCCGCTCGGGAAAGGCGAGAGCGGTGACCAGCCCCACCGCCCGGTCGTCCACGGCGGGGGCCTTCGCCGTGCGGGCGTTCACTGCGGGGTCGTTCGCCGTGCGCAGCTCGGTCGCGGAGGCCTCCGCCGGGCGTTCGTCCGTCGCGGGGGCCTTCGCCGCGCGGGAGTTCACAGTGGGGTCGTTCGCCGTGCGGGGATCGGCCGTGAGGTGGTCCGTCGTACGGTCTGCTGCCGCGGGGCTGTTGTCTGCAGGAGCGTCCGCCGTGGGGCCGGTTTCCTTGGTGTCTTGGCCCGTGCGGCCGTTCCCCGTGCGGTCGGCTGTCGTGCCGTCGGCTGTCGTGCGGTCGTTGGCCGTGTGGAGGGCGGTCGTGAGGTGGTCCGCCGGGCGGTCTGCCGCCGCGGGGCTGTTCTCCGTCGGG
Organism: Streptomyces sp. NPDC026515; assembly: GCF_055567595.1. Taxonomy (NCBI): domain Bacteria; kingdom Bacillati; phylum Actinomycetota; class Actinomycetes; order Kitasatosporales; family Streptomycetaceae; genus Streptomyces; species Streptomyces sp. NPDC026515. The sequence goes on along the minus strand of NZ_JBVHQD010000007.1, from coordinate 242,074 downwards.
CCGTCCGCCCTGTGGTCGGCTGCCGTGGGGGCGTTCGCCGTGTGGTCGTGCGACGCCGGGGCCTTCGCCGGGCGCACGGTCTCCCGGCGGGCGGCCGCAGGGGTGGTCGACGTGTCACGGTGGCCCGCCCGTAGCCGGCGTACCTCCGTGAGCCACCGTCCCGCGTAGGCGTCGCCGCCCCGCCGTGCCATCCGCAGCGCGGCCGCCAGGTCGTCCCCGTACTCCCGAGGCGGCTCCTCGCTCAGCAGCGCGACCACCTCGGCGCTCCCGCCCGGGCCGTCCAGCAACGCCCGCCCCAACCGCGGATGCACCCCCAGCCGGGCCAGCCGCAGCCCCCGTTCCGTGGCCCGTCCGGCGGGGCCGACCGCCCCGATCGCCGTCAGCACCTCCCGGGCCGCCGCCATCGCCCCGCCCGGCGGCGGATCCAGCAGCGCCAGCCCGGCCGCTCCGGGATCGCCCCAACACGCCGCCTGAAGGGCGAACGCGGTCAGGTCGGCCACCTTGATCTCCGGTGCCGGAAAGGCCGTCAGGCGGGCGTCCTCGGCCTCCGTCCAACAGCGGTACACCGCCCCCGGAGCCTCCCGCCCGGCACGGCCCGCCCGCTGCCGCCCGGCCGCCCGGGACGCCCGCACCGTCGCCAGCGCGCTCAGCCCGCGCGCGTGATCGACCCGAGGCTCCCGGGCCAGCCCGGAGTCGACGACCACCCGGACCCCGGGCACCGTGAGCGAGGACTCGGCGACCGCCGTGGCCAGCACCACCCGGCGCCGCTCCCCGGGCGTCAGCACCGCGTCCTGGACGGCGGCCGGCGCCCGGCCGTGGACCTGGAGCACCGCCACGTCCCCCAGGGCACCCAACTGGCCCGCCACCCGCGCGATCTCACCCACGCCGGGCAGGAAACACAGCACGTCACCGGGCCGCTCGGACAAGGCCCGCCGCACCACCGACGCCACGTGCGCCAGCAGCGCCGGATCCACCCGCATCCCGTGCGGCGGCCGCACCGGCCGCACCGGCGGCGCCCACACCACCTCCACCGGGTACGACACGCCGTCCGCCTCGACCACCGGCGCACCGCCCAGCAGCCGCGCCCACCCCTGCGCGTCCGTGGTCGCCGAGGCGGCCACCAGACGCAGCTCGGGGCGGAGCGTCTCGCGCACGTCCCACAGGAAGGCCGCCACCGTGTCCGCGTCCAGATGCCGCTCGTGGCACTCGTCGAGGACGACGACGTCCACACCCGACAGCTCCTGGTCACGTTGCAGCCGCTGCAGCAGCACGCCGGTCGTGACGACCTCCACGCGCGCGCGTGGACCCACGACCCGTTCGCCGCGCACGGTGTAGCCGACGCTCCGCCCCACCGGCTCACCGAGCAGCCAGGCCATCCGGCGGGCCGCCGCGCGCGCCGCGATCCGGCGGGGCTCGGCCACGACCACCCGCCGCGCGGGCCGCCCCTCGTCCAGCAGCCCGGCCAGCACCAGTGGCACCAGCGTCGTCTTGCCGGTGCCGGGCGGCGCCACCAGCACGGCGGTGCCGTGCCCGGCCAGGGCGTCGTCCAGACCGGGCAGGGCCTGTCGTACCGGCAGCTCGCCCAGGGCGTCGTAACGGATCACGCCACCCAGTGTCTTACGGCGTCCTGCGGCCGCGGATCACGGCCGTGGGAAATGGCCCCACGCCCGCGCTCAGTCCCGCTCGCACACGAAGATCGCCGTCCCCGGGACGAGACCGCCCCGCAGGGGCGACCAGCCGCCCCACTCGGCGGTGTTCCAGGCCGGCCACTCCGGTTCCACCAGGTCGACCAGCCGCAGCCCCGAGGAGACGATGTCCCGGACCCGGTCGCCCAGCGTCCGGTGGTGCTCGACGTACACCGCGCGGCCGTCCTCGTCCTGCTCGACGTACGGCGTGCGGTCGAAGTAGGACGCCGAGACCGTGAGCCCCTCGGGGCCCGGCTCGTCCGGGAACGCCCAGCGCACGGGGTGCGTCACGGAGAAGACGAAACGGCCTCCCGGGCGCAGCACCCGCCGCACCTCGCGCAGCACCAGGCGGGGGTCGGCGACGAAGGGAAGCGCACCGTACGCCGAGCAGGCCAGGTCGAAGGAGCCGTCGGCGAAGGGCAGCGCGCCGGCGTCCGCACAGACGAGCGGAAACGATCCGCCGATGCGCAGCGCGTGCTGGAGCTGGCGGTGCGAGAGGTCCAGGGCGACCGGACGGGCGCCCTGGGCGGCCAGCCAGCGCGCGCACTGGGCCGCGCCGGCGCCGATCTCCAGGACGTCCTTGCCCTTGAGGTCCTCCGGCGGGCCGAGCAGCTCCGCCTCCACCTCGTCGAGGCCCTCGGGACACCACACGAAACGGTCGTCGCCGAGGAACGTGCCGTGCTCGACCTGGTACTCGTCGGCGTTGCGGTCCCACCAGCCCCGGTTGGCCCGGCTGCTCTCGGTGACGCCGGCGGCACGCCGGGTGGCTTCGGGTTCGTCCTCTGTTCCGGGCTCTGACCCGGCCTCTTCGAGGTCGAACGAATCGGGCTCTTGGATGATCGGCTCCCTCGTCGTACTCTTCCGTGCAACCCGTTCAGGGGGGTGTCACGGAGGAGGTCTGGCAGGCCTGCGCGGCCTCGTGGGACGGCTTTTGTGCCGGGTATGCGGCGATCCGCCCCGGGTGTGCGCCTTCGCGCATTGACCCTGTCCGGCTGCCCCCGTATGCTACAAGTTGCGCTGCGGGCCTGCGCACCTCAGACGTAGCAGGCTGCGCTCGCATCTGTTGTTTGCCCCCTCGGTTTTCGAGGCGCCACCAGCGGTTTTGTGTGGCGCTTCCTTGGCTGTCCGGTCTTCATCAGAGCGAAACGGGCTCCCGGCGTAAGCAGTACCTACGACTTCAATGTCCGTACCGGAGCCCTTTCCCACATGACGAGCAGCACCGAGACCACCGCCACCACCCCGCAGGTAGCGGTCAACGACATCGGTAACGAGGAAGCCTTCCTCGCCGCGATCGACGAGACGATCAAGTACTTCAACGACGGCGACATCGTCGACGGCGTCATCGTGAAGGTCGACCGGGACGAGGTCCTGCTCGACATCGGTTACAAGACCGAAGGCGTTATCCCGAGCCGCGAGCTCTCCATCAAGCACGACGTCGACCCCAACGAGGTCGTCGCCGTCGGTGACGAGATCGAGGCCCTTGTTCTCCAGAAGGAGGACAAGGAAGGCCGCCTGATCCTCTCGAAGAAGCGCGCCCAGTACGAGCGTGCCTGGGGCACCATCGAGAAGATCAAGGAAGAGGACGGGATCGTCACCGGTACCGTCATCGAGGTCGTCAAGGGTGGTCTCATCCTCGACATCGGCCTCCGTGGCTTCCTCCCGGCCTCCCTGGTCGAGATGCGCCGCGTCCGCGACCTCCAGCCCTACGTGGGCAAGGAGCTCGAGGCCAAGATCATCGAGCTGGACAAGAACCGCAACAACGTGGTCCTGTCCCGCCGTGCCTGGCTGGAGCAGACCCAGTCCGAGGTCCGCCAGACGTTCCTCACGACCCTGCAGAAGGGTCAGGTCCGCTCCGGCGTGGTCTCCTCGATCGTCAACTTCGGTGCCTTCGTGGACCTGGGTGGCGTCGACGGTCTGGTCCACGTCTCCGAGCTCTCCTGGAAGCACATCGACCACCCGTCCGAGGTTGTCGAGGTCGGCCAGGAAGTCACCGTCGAGGTCCTCGACGTCGACATGGACCGCGAGCGTGTCTCCCTGTCGCTGAAGGCGACCCAGGAAGACCCGTGGCAGCAGTTCGCCCGGACCCACCAGATCGGCCAGGTCGTCCCGGGCAAGGTCACCAAGCTGGTTCCGTTCGGTGCGTTCGTCCGCGTGGACGAGGGCATCGAGGGTCTGGTCCACATCTCCGAGCTGGCCGAGCGCCACGTGGAGATCCCGGAGCAGGTCGTCCAGGTCAACGACGAGATCTTCGTCAAGGTCATCGACATCGACCTGGAGCGTCGCCGGATCTCGCTGTCCCTCAAGCAGGCCAACGAGTCCTTCGGTGCCGACCCGGCCTCGGTCGAGTTCGACCCGACCCTGTACGGCATGGCTGCCTCGTACGACGACCAGGGCAACTACATCTACCCCGAGGGCTTCGACCCCGAGACCAACGACTGGCTCGAGGGCTACGAGACCCAGCGCGAGGCGTGGGAGCACCAGTACGCCGAGGCGCAGCAGCGCTTCGAGCAGCACCAGCAGCAGGTCATCAAGAGCCGCGAGGCCGACGCTGCCGCTGCCGCCGAGGGTGGCGAGGCCGCCGCTCCGGCCGCCTCGGGTGGCGGTTCGTACTCCTCCGAGGGTGCGGACACCTCCGGTGCACTCGCCTCCGACGAGGCGCTGGCCGCGCTCCGCGAGAAGCTCGCGGGTGGCCAGAGCTGACGCTCGCCACTGGGTTTAACCGGTGACCGAGGGGCCGTACCTTCCGAGGTACGGCCCCTCGGTGTTCCCGGTGTTTTCGGCGTTCGTCCACGGGCACGCGATCGTCCGCCCGCACGGCCTCGTTCGCGGCTGAGCGCGCGGCTCCCCGCACCCCGTGGCAACGCGGGCTCCCCGGCGCCCCCTCGTGGCGCCGGACGTCCCGTACACAGAAACGTGCGGGATACACGAGTAACCGCAGGGCCGTAACGCGGCGCTGGGACGCTTCCCCGGTCTTCGTTCAAGATCGGGAGAGGAGTCCAGACATGGCACAGCCTCAGCACGGGTCAGGGACGAGCCGGCGGACGTTCCTGCGCAACGTCGGTCTCACCGGCGGCGCCGGCACCATGCTCGCCACCATGGGCGCCCTCGGCCTCGCCCCCACCGCCCAGGCCGCCCAGCGCGAACAGCCCTTCCGGGCGCCCGGCACCAGCGACTTCACCCTCACCGGGCGCGCCGCCGCCACCGTCGTCGTCCTCGGCGGAGGCATCGCCGGCCTCGCCACCGCCTACGAACTGGGCAAGGCCGGCTACCACTGCACGGTCCTGGAAGCCAGGGACCGCACCGGCGGACGCAACTTCACCGTCCGCGGCGGCGACTCCACCACCGACCTCCACGGCCACACACAGACCGCACGATTCGCCACCGGCCACTACATGAACGCCGGACCGGCCCGCATACCCCAATGGATGATCACCCTCGACTACTGCCGTGAACTCGGCGTCCCCATCGAGGTGTTCACCAACACCAACGCCGACGCCTACCTCTACAACGAGTCCGCCGGCATGACCGGACCCGAGCGCTACCGCACCGCCAAGGCCGACGTGTACGGCTACGTCTCGGAACTGCTCGCCAAGGCCACCGACAAAGGCGCCCTGGACAAGGAACTGACCGCCGCCGACCAGGAGCGGCTCGTCGAATTCCTCAAGGACTGGGGCGCACTCGGCGACAACCTGACCTACGAAGGCGGTGAGCGCCGCGGATACACGACCGTCCCCGCCGCCGCCGGCACCCCCGGCGTCCTCCTCGGCGACGTCCCGGCCGCCTCCGAGGTGTTCGCCAGCGGAGTCGGACGCTACTTCTCCTTCGAGTTCGGCTTCGACCAGGCGATGCTCATGTTCCAGCCGGTCGGCGGCATGGACCGGATACCGAGAGCGCTCACCCGGGCGATCGGCACCCACCGCATCCGCACCGGAGCCGTCGTCTCCGCAATCACCGACAAGGGCCACGGCGTCACGGTCACCTACACCCAGGGCGGCCGCACCAGGACCGTCGACGCCGACTACTGCGTCGCCGCCATGCCCCCCAACATCCTCGCCGAAGTGCCGCACAACCTGGGCTCCGGCGTACAGAACGCCCTGGCGGCCGTCACCCCGTCGTCCGCGGCCAAGATCGGCCTCGAATACCGCTCCCGCTGGTGGGAACTGGACCACCGCATCTACGGCGGCATCACCGAGACCGACCAGGACGTCACCCACATCTGGCACCCCTCCCACGGCTTCCACGGCGAACGAGGCGTCCTCATCGGCTACTACAACTACGGCTCCGACGCCGACTCCTACGCCGAACTCACCCCGGCCCGGCGCGAACGACGCGCCGTGGCCGCCGGCGTGAAGATCTACGGCGACAAGTACCGCACCGAGCTGGTCTCCTCCTTCTCCCACCACTGGCGCCAGACCCCCCACCTGGAAGCCGCCTGGCACGACACCCCCGGCGGCCCCGACGACGTGCGCTACAAGCCGCTCAACGAACCCACCGGCCGCGTCTACTTCGCCGGCGACTGGCTCAGCCACACGGACGCCTGGCAGCACGGCGCGTTCAGCTCCGCGCGCAAAGCGGTCACCGCACTGCACGCGCGCGTGCTGTCCGCATAGGGTCCGCCAAGACGTGGACACGTCCACGCAGCCGCGTCCCGCCGGCACGGAAAGAACGTCAACGGGCGTGCGCCGGGAACCCTCCGGCAGGAGAAGACGCCGAACGGTCAGTTGATCGCAGCGGGGGCGGGAATGCCCGCCGCCCCCGCCACGTTGTCCCGTACGAACACGAGGAGGAGCGGTCACAGTGCTTGATCCGCAGGGTTTGTACGCATGGGAGCCGAAGGGCCTCGCCGTGGTGGACATGGCGCTGGCCCAGGAGTCGGCCGGTCTTGTCATGCTCTACCACTTCGACGGATACATCGACGCGGGCGAGACCGGCGACCAGATCGTCGACCGGATCCTCGACTCGCTGCCCCACCAGGTCGTCGCCCGCTTCGACCACGACCGGCTCGTGGACTACCGGGCCCGCCGCCCGCTGCTGACCTTCAAGCGGGACCGCTGGACCGAGTACGAGGAGCCCGGCATCGAGGTCCGGCTGGTCCAGGACGCCACGGGCGCACCCTTCCTGCTGCTGTCCGGCCCCGAACCGGACGTCGAATGGGAACGCTTCGCCGCCGCCGTACGGCAGATCGTGGAACGGCTCGGCGTCCGGCTGGCCGTGAACTTCCACGGCATCCCCATGGGCGTCCCCCACACCCGGCCCGTCGGCCTCACACCGCACGGCAACCGCACCGACCTCGTCCCGGGCCACAGCAGCCCCTTCGACGAGGCCCAGGTACCCGGCAGCGCCGAGGCACTCGTCGAATACCGCCTCATGGAGGCCGGCCACGACGTCCTGGGCGTCGCCGCACACGTACCGCACTACATCGCCCGCTCCGCCTACCCCGACGCCGCCCTGACCGTCCTGGAGGCCATCACGGGCGCGACCGGCCTGGTACTCCCCAGCATCGCGCACGCCCTGCGCACGGACGCGTACCGCACGCAGACGGAGATCGACCGCCAGGTCCAGGAGGGCGACGAGGAACTCACCGCCCTGGTCCAGGGCCTTGAACACCAGTACGACGCCGCCGCGGGCGCCGAGACCCGGGGCAACATGCTCGCCGAGCCGGTGGAGATCCCCTCGGCGGACGAGATCGGCCTGGAGTTCGAGCGCTTCCTCGCGGAGCGGGAAGGCGACGGCTGAACCCCGCCCAGCCTCCATCGGGCCCGTCCCGGACCAGGGCGCGCCCGCGACCTGAGCCTCCCGCGACCGGGGTCTCCCCCCTGGCCGCGGGGAGACCCCGGACCGGTCCGGAGCCGTGTCGGTGGCAGGGCCTAAGCTTCGGAGCATGCTGAAAGTTGGTCTCACCGGCGGGATCGGCGCCGGCAAGAGCGAAGTGTCACGACTGCTCGTCGGACACGGAGCGGTACTGATCGACGCCGACCGCATCGCCCGCGAGGTCGTCGAGCCCGGAACCCCCGGCCTCACCGCCGTCGTCGAGGCCTTCGGACCCGGCGTACTCGCCGCCGACGGCACCCTTGACCGGCCGAAGCTCGGCTCCATCGTCTTCGCCGACCCCGACAGGCTCGCCGTACTGAACTCGATCGTCCACCCCCTGGTCGGAGCCCGCTCCCGCGAACTGGAGAACTCCGCCGCCGACGACGCAGTGGTGATCAACGACGTTCCGCTCCTCGCGGAGAACGGCCTCGCCCCCTTCTACGACCTCGTCATCGTCGTGGACGTCGCCCCCGGCACCCAGCTCGACCGGCTCACCCGCCTGCGCGGGATGACCGAGGACGACGCACGCGCGCGCATGGCCGCCCAGGCGACACGCGAGAAGCGCCTGGAGACCGCCGACATCGTGATCGACAACGACGTCCCCCTGGACCAGCTCGAACAGCAGGTCGCCACGGTCTGGACCGACCTCGTGCGCCGGGCCCGCGAAGGCCGCCCGGACTAGCCGCCACACCTCTTCGAAATAGCGGGCACCCGTCCGTGCGTTGAACCGCTTCAGTGAGGGAAGGACTGTGCCGTGCCCGAGACCAGCGGTTCGACAGGACGTACTCCGGAGACGCATGTCATCGACTTCCGTGCCGCCGAGCAACTGCTCAACGCACGGGACCCACGGGGTGCGGTGAAACTGCTCGACGGAGTGATCGCCGCCCACCCCGAGAACACCGCCGCCCGGCTGCTGCGCGCGCGTGCCTTCTTCGCCGCCGCGCAACTACGCCCCGCCGAGATGGAGTTCACCATCGTCCTCGAACGCGAGCCGGACAACGCGTTCGCCCACTTCGCGCTCGCCCGCACCTACCAACGCCAGGCCCGCGCCGACCTCGCGATACGCCACTTCCGGCTCGCGGCCGCCCTGGACCCGAACCCCGAGTACCTGAAAGCGGCCCGCTTCGACGACGCCGGGTGAGCGGACGGCCACTCACGGGTGACGGTGCCGCGGCGGACGCCGCAGCCGCCGCGGACCACCGTCCGCCGGCCGGTACGGCGGCACGTCCCGACCCGGCTGGTAATGCGGACCCTGCCGGATGTGCCGCAGGATCATCACCATGTCGGCCGTGGCCACCAGCCACAGCACCCCACAGGCCGCCGCCCAGCCCGGACGGCCGACCAGCGCGAACGCCGCCGTCCCGAAGATCGCCCAGGCCACGCCCCACACACTCAGCCACAACCGCGCCCTCAGCGCACTGCGCGCGGTCGCCGGTTCACTGCCGGTACGCATCACGGATCACCACTCCTCTCTGCAACGTACTCTTCGACCAGGACGTTCACCAAGGGGGGATCCCACCGTGCTGCCGGACGCCGACGACCTGCCCGACCTGCTCCTCGACCTCGCCGTGCCGCACGAGGACATCAACGAGGTGGTGGCCCTGCGGCGGACGGTGACCGCCGACCCCGGAGTACTGCGGCTGCTCGCCGCAGGCGCCGACGAGGTCACCGGCACCACTTCCGCTCCGGCCGCTCCGGTCGTTTCGGCCGCTCCGGCGGGGTCCGGCGGCCCGTCCGGGCTCGACGAGCTCGCCGCCGCCGCCCCGGCCGCACTCGACGGATACTTCCTGGTCTACGTCCTCCTCGCCGCACTGCCTCACGCCCGCGCCTACCACCAGGCACGGAACATCCCCTCCGACGTGTCCCGGCACACGCTCGCCGACCTGGGACGCGGCATGACGCTGCACCGCAGGCGCTACGGCAGGGGAGGACTGTCGGCCTTCCAGGCGTCCTGGCTCGTCCGCCACTTCCGCGGCGAGCTGTACCAGTTGGGCCGGCTGCAGTACGAACGGACCCGGCTCGGCGAACGCACGGCCCAGGCGATCACCGCGACCGGAACGGACCCGTCCGCGGCCGTGGCTCCGGGGACGCCCAGTCTGGACCTGCACATACCCGACTACCGCGGGCCCCTGACCCCCACCGCCTGCGACCGCTCGCTGGCCCTGGCACGGGACTTCTTCCCCCGGCACTTCCCCGACACGGAGTACGCGGTCGCCATCTGCCACTCCTGGCTGCTCGACCCGCAGCTGAAGCGCTACCTGCGGGCGGACTCGAACATCGTCCGCTTCCAGGAACGGTTCCGCCCCGGATACGAGGACACCGAACCGGTCGACACCGCGGCCGTCCAGTTCGTGTTCGGCGCCCCGGACCTGCCTGTCCAGGACCTGCCCCGCCGCACCTCGGTGGAGCGGGCGGTCGGCGACCACCTGCGGACGGGCGCCCACTGGTACCTCGGACACGGCTGGCTCCCCTGGAAAGGATGACCCCGTCACGGGAACGTCCCCACCCGGACGGGTCGTTGGACGGGCATGACGGTTGAGATGCGTGACGGGTACGAAGGGACGGGGCCCGGTGCGATCACCCCGGACGGCTGCGCGGTGGAGCTCTACTCGCGGCTGTCCGTCGGCGGCGAGCCGGACATCATCGAGGCGGCGGTCCCGGCCGGCGCCCACATCCTGGAACTGGGCAGTGGCGTGGGACGGATGACACACCCACTCCTGGCACGCGGGTTCACCGTCACGGCGGTGGACGAGTCAGCCCAGATGCTGGAACGCGTCCACGGCGCACGCACGATCCACAGCACCATCGAAGAGCTCGACCTCGGCGAGAAATTCGACGTCGTGATGCTCGCGTCGTTCCTGGTGCACACCGGGGACCCGGAAGTACGCCGGGGCATGCTGCGCACCTGCGCGGCACACGTCGCGGACAGCGGCTGCGTGCTCATCCAGCGGGAGGGCGCCGACTACCACTCGAACGTGCCGAGGGAACGCGTCGACCCCAGCGGCTACACGGTACGGATCGTGTCCGCGCGACCGGTCGGGGACGGCGTGAACTCCGTACACGTGGAATACGAGTTCCCGGACGCCGCCTGGACACAGACGTTCCTGGCCCGGCCACTCACCCGGGAGCAGTTCGAGGAAGCACTCGCGGAAGCGGGACTGACGGCCACCGAGTACCTGACCGAGGACGGAGTGTGGGTGCGGGCGGTACCGGCGGCATAGCGAGAAACGGCGGCGGCCGGGAAATCCTGCCGGCACTCGATGAGTTCCGGGCCGGCGGCGGGTCTGCCCCTGTGACAGCAACAGGGACCGCTTCCCGCAGGAGAACCCCATGACCGAGTCCGCCGCCTCCGCCTCCCTCGCCGCCACCGCCCCGGCCCCCGGCATCGCCGAGCCGGCGGCGGCCCGTGGCCGCAGGGCCCGCCTGGCCCTGCGCACGGTGCAGGTGCTGCTCGCCCTCTTCTACGCCGTCGCGAGCGCCCTGCCCAAGCTGATCGCGCACCCGTCCGCCGTCGACTCCTTCGACAGGATCGGCTGGGGCGGCGTCGGCATGTACACCATCGGCGCACTCGAACTGGCCGGTGCGGTCGCCCTGTTGATACCGGTGCTGCAGTCGGTGGCGGCGACGGCGCTGAGCGCGCTCATGGTGGGCGCGTTCAGCGTCCAGCTCACCGTCTTCGACGGCCACAACGCGGCGACCCCGCTGATCCTGATCATGCCGCTGGCCCTGATCGCCTGGGCCCGGCGTGAACAGAACACCCGGCTGTGGGGACTGCTGCGGTCACGCACATGACCCCCGCGACCGCCGCGCGCAGGGCGGACCGACCCCGGTGGATCACCGTCCGCCGGGACGTCCGCCACCCGGTGGCCGGCCCGTTCCGCCCGGGCCGCCCGCCCCACCCGGACCGCCCGTCCCGCCGAGCCCGCGCAGCCGTTCCAGGTCGCGGCGGTCGCGCTTGGTGGGGCGTCCGGCACCGCGGTCACGCAGGCCGATCGGGACGAAGGCCTCCCGGGGCGGGGGCGGCGGCGAGTTGTCGACGTAGCACTGGGCGGCCACCGGGGCCCCGACCCGCTTGCGGATCAGACGCTTCACGACGACGACCCGCTCACGCCCCTCCTGACGCAGCCGCACCTCGTCCCCGACGCGCACGGAGTAGGCGGGCTTGACCCGCTCGCCGTTCACCTGGACGTGCCCGCCCCGGCAGGCCGTGGCTCCCATCGAGCGTGTCTTGATCAGGCGTACGGCCCAGATCCAGCTGTCGATCCGCACGTTCTCACCGGGAGCGGGCCCCGCGGCCTCGGCGGCGGCGACGGCCGCCGCCACTGCGGCGGGGTCGGCGGCGGAAGCGGAGCCGGAGGACGAGTCAGGGGACGAGTCGGGGGTCTGGGCGGCAGGCGCTCCGGCGCCTTCGGCAGGCTGTGCGGCGGCGGGGATTCCCGTCCCGCCGCTCCCGCGCTCCCTGCTCTCACCCGCGTCCTCAGAAGCCATGCCCCGACCTTAGCCCCACGAGCGGAGAGAAACGGAGCCGATTTCCCGGACGCCCACGCAGCCCGTGCAGCGTACGCAGACCACTCGGGGCGACGGGAACGAGCCCCCACGCCGTACGGCCAGGTGCCCTCGGCTCTACCGTTGGGGTTGTGCCCCTCCCCCCTCCCTCCGCCCACCCCCTCCCCTCCCCGCTCACCCCCCTCGCCCGGCTAGACCAGCGGGTCAGCGAATGCCGGGCCTGCCCCCGCCTGGTCGCCTGGCGGGAGGAGGTGGCGCGTACCAAGCGCGCCGCGTTCTCCGAGTGGACGTACTGGGGCCGGCCCGTCCCGGGCTTCGGGCCGGCCGACGCCCCGCTGCTGATCATCGGCCTCGCGCCGGCCGCGCACGGCGCCAACCGCACCGGCCGGATGTTCACCGGCGACCGTTCCGGTGACGTGCTGTACCAGGCGCTGTACGACGTCGGGCTCGCCTCGCAGCCGACGTCGGAGCGCATCGACGACGGTCTGGAACTGCACGGCGTGCGCATCACCGCGCCTGTGCACTGCGCCCCGCCCGACAACAAACCCACCCCCGAGGAGCGCGACACCTGCCGCTCCTGGCTGGTCGAGGAGCTGACGGTGCTGCGTCCGACGGCGCGCGCCGCCGTCGTGCTCGGTGCCTTCGGCTGGCAGGCCGCGCTGCCCGCGCTGGCCGCGGCCGGCTGGAGCGTGCCCCGGCCCCGGCCGGCCTTCGGTCACGGCACCCGGGTCGGCCTTGGCGGCCTGGACCTCTTCGGCTGCTTCCACGTCAGCCAGCGCAACACCTTCACCGGTCGCCTCACCCCCGAGATGCTCCGCGAGGTGCTGCGCACGGCGGCCGAGGCGGCCGGGCTGTGAGGACGGCAGAGCGCTCAGACCACGCGGGCGGCCGCCACCGGGCGGTCGGTGACCGGATGGGTGCCGGTGGACGCGGAGGAGTTGACGCTCCAGCGGTAGCGGGAGAACGCGCCGGTGGCGTCGGCGGCGTAGAACATCATGTGTCCGATGCCGACGCCCTGGAGGCTCTCGCCGTCCACGTTGCTGACCATGCGGGTGTCGGGGTACTGCGGGTAGTTGTTCAGGCCGTAGACCCCGTGCGGGTCGGAGGTGCAGTCGATGATCTCGACGGCGTACTGGGTCTCGTTCGGGAAGTCGGCGACGCCGCTGAAGACGCCCTTGACCGCACGGACCATCACGATGTGCCCGGTGTTCTCGGTGTCCTGCCCGCTGTAGTCGACCGCGATCAGGTCGCCCGGCCGTAGGTCGGCGACCTCGCGGACGGGACGGAAGCGGGGGCCGCCGGTGTTCTTCAGGAAGGCCGTGCAGTAGTCGGCGGCTTCGGGTCCCTTGTCCTGGAAGTACTGGAGGAAGTAGGCGTCGGTCGCCCAGCCGTAGGTGTGTCTGAGCAGCGCCGTGACGAAGGACGAGCAGCGGGCCCGGGCCACCCAGCTCGCCAGGTCGTCCGGGCGGCCCCAGCTGACGGTCGCCGTCGCGTTCATCAGGTAGACGTTGTTGGCACGTGCCGTGGCACCGCTGACCAGGGCGATCTCGGCGGCGCTCAGGGCGCGGCCGTAGGCGCGGACGTCGTCGATCGCGCCCTTGAAGCGGTTGACGTAGCCGCCGTCCCAGCGGGCCCGGCCGATGCTGAAGCCCTGCGGCGCGGCCCAGGACAGGGTCGTGTCGGCGCTGCCTTCCAGTACACCGTTCACGTAGAGCTGGACGCGGGTGCCGTCCCAGACACCCGCGAGATGGGTCCAGACGCCGGTCCTGGTGACGGGTGTGGCGCCCAGTGCGGAGACCTTGGTGCTCTGGTCCTCGCTGCGCACCTTGAAGGCCCAGGTCCCGGCCGCGTCGTCGTACTGGAGCAGGAAGCGGCTGACGCCGGCGCCGTCCTGGCTGACGGCCGTGTACATGTTCGTCAGTACGGCGTCGTCAGCGAGCCGGACCCAGGCCGTCACCGTGAACGGGGTCGTGGTGTCCAGCACGGGGCCGGTGGCCGCGTAGGCGCCGGAGGTGCCGTCGAGGCTCAGCTCACCGCCCGCCCGCAGGCCGGTCCAGCTCGCTCCGGAGCCCAGGGTGACGGGATGCTCCAGGCCGGAGCGGTCGGTGCCGGAGCCGTCCAGCGGCCAGTGCCCGGCCAGTCCCGTCGGCAGGTAGCCGGCCGCCAGCATGCGCTGGTACTGCACCAGTTGCTCGGCCTCGGCCAGATGCGGTGCGGCGACCGGGGTGAACGGTGTGTCCAGTGGAGTGTCGGCCGCGGCGGTCCCCGCGCTCGCCGCCAGGCCGCCCACCGCGCCCATTCCCATCAGCGCGGCTCCGCTCAACAGCCCCCGCCTGCTCACCATGGTGATGTCCTCCCCGTGTGGTCCGGCCGGATCCGCTCCGGTCTTCGCCGATGAGGTGAACTCTAGGAGATTGCTGTTCGAACGGGTGTTCCTGTGGATGGCTTGATGTGAGGTCAGGGCTGTTGCCCAGGCTCCTCGCCGAAGAGGTGCCGTACTGTCGACCGGTGGTTGGCCCGGACGTGGCGCAGGGCGTGGGCGCGGGCGCGGTCCGGGTCGCCGGAGGCGATCGCGTCGTACAGCTCGCGGTGTTCGGTGAGCAGTTGCGGCCACTCCTCGTTCCGCCGGGTGAGCCAGCGCAGCCGGCCGTCGACCGGTTCCATCACCGAGATGAGCAGGCTGTTGCCGGCCAGGGCCAGGATCCGGTCGTGGAAAAGGGTGTTGATGTCGGTGATCGTCTCGGCGTCCCCGGCCCGCGTCGCGGTGGCGGCCCGGTCGAGCAGGTCCCGCAGCTCGGCCAGTGCCTGCGGGGTCGCCCGTGCCGCCGCCAGCCCGGCCGCGTACACCTCCAGCGCCTCGCGCAGCTCGAAGAGCTCCTTGACGTCGGTCGGGGTCAGCCGGCGCACGACGGTGCGGCGAGCCGACTCGAAGAGGACGAATCCCTCGGCGACCAGGGCCCGGATCGCCTCCCTCACCGGCACCCGGGACACCCCGAACCGCTCGGCCAGCTCGCGCTCGACCAGCCGGTCGCCCGGACCCAGGCGCCCCGCGATGATGTCCTGCCGCAGCGTCGCGAGGACGCGCTCGCGCACCGCGCCCAGGGGTTCGATCTTCGTCGTGGGGGATCCCATGAGGCCATCCTCGCCGACCTGGGGGGCTTTTACGGAGCCGTAACGGGACGGACATCGGTCGGAACGCTTGACGGGAGGACCATGACCGCAGTTTGGTATACCAAATGCGACCATCCGGCAGTCACCCTCCGCCCCTCCCTGTCCCCGCAGCCCCGTAGTTCCTGGAGGCCCCGTGTCCCTGGCCGACCGCGCCGAAGCCACCGGCGCACCCGCGTTCGTCCCCGACCCCCGGCTCACCAACGAAGACCTCGCCCCCGCCGAGAAGCGGAACTGGAAGGTCTTCGACCTCTTCGCCATGTGGATGTCCGACGTCCACAACCTCGGCAACTACACCTTCGCCGCCGGCCTCCTGGTCCTCGGCATGAACGTCTGGCAGGTCTTCACCTCCCTCCTCGCCGGCTTCGTGCTCATCTACGTCGGCATGAACCGGATGGGCAGGATCGGACAGCGCCACGGCGTGCCGTTCCCGGTGGTCAGCCGGATCAGCTTCGGCGTCTGGGGCGCCAACGTCCCGGCACTCATCCGGGCCGTGATCGCCATCATGTGGTACGGCATCCAGACCTATCTGGCGTCCGTCGCCGTCAACGTGATGCTGCTGGCGGCCTGGCCCGGCCTGGAGTCCTGGACCCACCACTCCTTCCTGGGCCTGGACGCGCTCGGCTGGACCTCCTTCGTCTCCCTCTGGCTGATCCAGGCGGCGATCATCAGCCGGGGCATGGAGACGATCCGCAGGTTCCAGGACTTCTGCGGCCCCGCGATCTGGCTGGTGATGATCGCGCTCGCCCTCTGGATCCTGGCCCGGGCCCACTGGAGCATCTCGCTCACCTCCACCCCGCACCCGGTCTCGGCCGGCGAGCAGTGGCGGCAGTGGTTCGGTGCGATCGGGCTGATCCTGGCCACCTACGGCACGCTGATGCTCAACTTCTGCGACTTCTCGCGCTTCGCACCCGACTACCGCACCGTCCGCCGCGGCAACTTCTGGGGCCTGCCCATCAACTCCACGGCGTTCGTGGTCGTCTCCGTGATCGTCACGGCGGGCTCGCTGGAGGTCTTCGGCGAGGCCATCACCGACCCCGCCGAACTGGTCGCCAAGGTCGGCAACACCTGGGTCCTGGTGGTGGCCGCGCTGACCTTCGCGGTCGCCACCATGGGCGTCAACATCGTCGCCAACTTCGTCTCACCAGCGTACGACCTGGCCAACGTCTGGCCGCAGAAGATCAGCTTCAGGGCCGGCGGCATGATCAGCACGGTCGCCGCGCTGGTCGTCACCCCCTGGAACCTCTTCTCCAACCCCACCGTCGTCAACTACTTCCTGGGCGGCCTCGGTGCCTTCCTGGGCCCGCTGTTCGGCGTGATCATGGTCGACTACTACTGGGTCAAGCGCGGCGCAGTGGACGTCGAGAAGCTCTTCGACGCGGCGCCGGGAGCGCCGTACCACTACCGCAAGGGCGTCAACCCCAAGGCCCTGTGGGCGTTCCTGCCGTCGGCGGCGGTCGCGGCGGTGCTCGCGCTGGTGAAGACGTTCAGCGAGGTGGCGCCGTACTCCTGGTTCATCGGCACGGCGCTGGCCGCCGGGCTGTACGCGGCGCTCTGCCGCACCGAGCGGGCCGTCGCCACGCGGGAGGTATGACGGCCGTGCGGATCGTCGTCACCAACTGCAACACCACGCAGGAGATGACCGGGGAGATCGTACGAGGTGCCCGGGCCGCCGCAGGCCCGGGCACCACCGTGACCGGCCTGACCCCCGACTGGGGACCCGAGTCGGCGGAGGGCTGGCTGGACAGCTACCTGTCGGCGGCGGCGGTCCTCGACGCACTGCGGACCTACGCCGGTCCGCCGTACGACGCGGTGGTCATGGCCGGTTTCG
The DNA here is from genome assembly GCF_055567595.1 of Streptomyces sp. NPDC026515. NCBI lineage: Bacteria > Bacillati > Actinomycetota > Actinomycetes > Kitasatosporales > Streptomycetaceae > Streptomyces > Streptomyces sp. NPDC026515. The sequence goes on along the minus strand of NZ_JBVHQD010000007.1, from coordinate 225,073 downwards.
GAGAGCACGGGCGGGAAGGCGCCCGTGAGTTGCTGGACGTCCCCGTCGTCGACATCACCGAGGCGGCGGCCCACCTGGCCTGCCTGCTGGGCCGCCGCTACGGCGTCGTCACCACCCTGGACCGGTCGCGCGGGCAGATCGAGGACAGCCTGGAGAACGCCGGGGTGGCCCGCAACTGCGTCGCCGTCACCGGCACCGGACTCGGCGTCCTCGACCTCGCCGGTGACCCCGGGCGCACCGAGACCGCGTTCCTCGCGGCGGCCGAACGCGCCCGGGACGCCGGCGCCGAGGTCCTGGTCCTCGGCTGCGCCGGGATGACGGGACTGCAGCGCGCGGTGGGGGAGAAGCTCGGGCTCCCGGTGGTCGACGGCGTCGGCGCGGCGGTGAAACTGGCGGAGTCACTGGTGACGCTCGGGCTCACGACCAGCCGGGCGGGCAGCTACGCGAAGCCGTTGCCGAAGAGGCGGGCGTGGGGCGGCCCTCAGGGGAGCCAGACATAGCGCACGTCCGGCTCCCCTTCCTCGTTCCCGCTGCCGTCCGTGTGCTCGACGGCGACGAAGCCGTGCCGCTCGTAGAACCGATGCGCCGGTTTGTTGACCTCGAACGTCCAGAGCGTGAGCCCCCGCGGGGAGCGCTCCTTGGCCAGCGCGACGAACCGGTCGCCGAGGCCGCGCCCCCGCCACCGGGGGTCGAGGTACAACTGGGACAGCACACCCTCGTCGAGCACCATCACGCCCACCACGCGGCCGTCCGCCTCCGCGAGCCAGGTCTCCCGCTCCGGCACCACCACATCCCGGAAGTACGCCCGCACCTCGTCGTCGGAGCGCGGCCGGACGACGGTGGGCAGGGCGGCGGAGAACGAGCGCAGCCAGACATCGGCGACGCCGACGGCATCCCCTCCCAGCGCCCGCCGGACCACGGCCTCGTCAGCCGCGCTCACGCACCCGCCCCCTCGACGACGGAGACGTGCGAACAGCGGGGCGGCGGAAGGAGGACAGGGGTGGTGACACGACGGATCACGGCAGCTCCTCGGGCAGACGACCGGCGGTGTACCGATCATCCGGACACGGGGCCGTGATCGCACCCGGATTTCCGTTCGGCAGGGAGACCACCGGCCGCGGGGTCCGCCGGATTCCCGCACCTCCCATGTCCTGTCGACGGCATTCCTGCGGGATCGCGGACGGAATCCATTCGCCGCTCGAAAATTCGTTGGAGACGGCCGAGTTGACGTTGCTACCGTCCCTCACGTGGCGAAACTCAATCAGATCATCGCGGTCGAGAAGGGCATCAAGTCCAAGGCTCAGCAGGACCTGACGGCAGCTCATCACGGGCTGCAGAAGCCCGCTTTGCTGGCCGGAATCTCGCGGACGTATCAGCCGAAGGACGAGGAGGGTGAGCAGCTGCCGCCCGAGTCCACGCGGGTTCAGGTCAAGGCCGAGGACGTGCTGCGGGAGACCTCGGCCACGCTGACGCGGCTCTTCGACGTGACCGCCACCAAGGACTGGGCCAACTGCGCGGCCAGGGCCGACGTGAAGGTGGACGGGCGGGTGCTCGTCGCCGCCGTACCCGTGGCCTACCTGCTGTTCCTGGAGAAGCAGCTCGTCGATCTCAACACCTTCGTGCGGAAGCTGCCCGTGCTCGACGCCTCCGAGTCGTGGGTGCAGGATCCCTCCACCGACGCCTGGAAGACCGAGCCGGTGCGGACCCTGCGGACCAAGAAGGTGCCCCGCAACCACGTGAAGGCCGAGGCGACCGAGAAACACCCGGCGCAGGTCGAGGTGTACTACGAGGACATTCCGGTGGGGTACTGGACCACCGTGAAGTTCTCGGGTGCCCTGCCCGCCCGGCGGATCAACGAACTCCTCGACCGGGTCGAGAAGTTGCAGCAGGCCGTCAAATTCGCCCGCGAGGAGGCGAACGGCGCCGACGTCGTCGACCAGCGGGTCGGTGACGCCGTGTTCGGCTATCTCTTCGGATAGCCGTTCCAGACTCCCCGGACCTTCGCGGCCGGGGTGCGCGAGGAGCGCAAAGCTGAAGCTGAGCCTTGTCGTGACGGGCGGTCGTACCCCACAGAACACGGGGCGGACCGCGTTGAATCTCAGACTCTCGCTCCAGACTCAGCATTCGCCGCCGATCGCCGGATCGACCGGGCCCGGGCCCCAGCACGTCGAAATGCAGGTTCAAGTCCTGCCCGCGCAGCTCGATGCGTGGTGGTCCAAAGGAAGGACGCGGCGACCTCACGACTGACCCGGGTTCTCAAGTGGGCCGGCGTGTGACGATGGGCGGCTCTCCAGGGCCCGGGGGCAGGCTACGCTCCCGGGCCCGTTCCCGTTCACCGTGAAATTGCGTTCATAAAGAACACGGCTCTTCGCCCCACTTGTCACACCTGCGAAATACAGACGGACCTTTCCGTACGGGAACACGGCCTACGGTGGGAACACCGAAGCCGACAGCCCGGCCACCGTCGTCCGAAGGCACACCCCGCCCTCGCCCGGACAGGAGCCCCGTGTCCCCTCCCGCCGCCCTGCCGCCCTGGCTCGCCCACGCCCTGCACGCTCAGCGCGGGCCCGTCCCGTGGACCGCCGTGACCAGAGGCGCGATGGCCGCCGGACCGCTGTTGCTCACCGCGGTCGTCCTCCACCACACCTCTCTCGGGGTGGTCGCCGCCATCGCCGCGATGCTCGCCGGGATCAACGACCGGCCGGGCAGCCGTCGGGCCGCCGTACGCCGGCTCGGGGTGCCCGCGGCCGCCGGGGGCGTCGGGCTGCTGGCCGGGACGTACGGCGGCGAACACCTCACCGCCGTCCCCCTGACCCTGCTGCTCACCGGGCTCGGACTGGTCGCCGGCGGGGCGAGCGCCGTCGGGCCGGTCGCCTCCGCGGCCGGGACGCAGCTACTGGTCGCCGCCGCCATCGGCGCCGGGATGCCGGTCGCCGAACCGGGCGGGCAGCGGGCCCTCGCCTTCCTCGCCGGCGCCGGCTGGCTGCTGGTGCTGCGGCTCGCCCTGCCCACCCCCGGCGGCCTCGCCGGCGACTACCGCTTCGACGGGGAACGCGACGCCGTCGCCGCCGTGTACGACGCCGTCGCCGACCTCCTCGACGCCGTCGGCGGCGAGGCCGCCCTCGGCCGGCGCAAGGCGCTGAGCACCGCACTCGACCAGGCCCAGGACGCGCTCACCGGGCCCCGGCTGCGGCGGTACGCCACTTCCGCCGCCGAGCGCCGGCTGTACGCGCAGTACGCGGCCGCGCTGCCCCTCGCCGAGGCGGCCACCGCCCTCGCCTGGGCGGACCAGCGGATGTCCGAGCGGGCCGCCGAGGGGCCCCGGCGGCTCGCCGCGGCGGTCCGGGGCAACGCCGCCACCGGGCCACTGCCCGCGCCGTCCCGGTCGGCACCCGCCCTGCGCGCCCTGGACGACGCCCTGCTGCGCGCCGCCGAGTCCTTCGACCGGGCCGAGACCGAGGGCGCGGGGCAGCGGCCACCCGCCCGGCGGCGCGGCCCGAAGGAGATCCTGCGGGCCGCGTTCGGCAGCGGCGGCCGGGAGTACGGGCTGCGGGTCGCCCTCTGCTTCGGGGCCAGCGCCGCCATCGCCCAGGCCCTGCACCAGGCCCGCTGGTACGGCGAGCACCAGCACTGGTACTGGCTGCCCGCCACCGCCGTCTTCCTCGTCAAGCCCGACCTCGGACCGCTCGCCTCCCGGGTGCTGTGCCGGGCCGCCGGCACCGTCCTCGGCGCCCTCGTCTTCGCGGGCCTCGCCGCCGTACTGCCCCGGCCCGAGGGACTCGTCGCGCTGGTCGCCGTCTGCGGAGCGGTCCTCCCGGTGGCCACCCGGCACTTCGCCGCCCAGACCGCCGCCGCCACCGTCCTGGTGCTCGCCCTGGTCATGGCCGGCGGCGAACCGCAGGCATCCCTCAGCCGCATCGGCGAGACCCTGCTGGCCTGCGCGATCGTGCTGATCGTGGGCCATCTGCCGATGGCCGGGAAACGGGGCGGCGGGGTACGGGCCCGGCTCGCGGCGGCCGGGCGGGCCGCGCACGCCTACCTCGACCACGTCCTGAGTGAGTCCGCCGACCGCGGCGAACGCCCGGCCCTGCGCCGCGAGGCCTACCGCACCCTCGCCGAGGCCCGCACCGCCATCACCCTTGCCGCCGCCGAACTCCCCGCCCTCGCCCGGCACACCGAGGGCACCGACGCGGTGGCTGCCGTACTCGAAGGGCTCGTGGACACGACCACCGCGTGCGCCGTGCACCTCGACGAGACCGGACGCCTCACCCCCCGGCAGGCCCGGCGACTCGACGCCCTGGCGGCCGAGCTGGAGCGCGACGGACAGAAGCTCGGACTCACGGTGCTGCGGATGCCGGCCGCGGCCCGGTGGCACGGGCGACCCCGGCCACGCCGTACGCCTCAGTCCTCGAACCGCGCCCACACCGGTGCGTGGTCCGACCCCGGTACTCCGCGGCGCTCCGCCGGGTCCTCACCCACCGACGGCAGGTCCGGCGGCGCGGTGGCGCCCGGCAGGCCGGTGCCCGCCGCCGCCAGACGGTGGACCAGGTGGTGACTGACGAGGATGTGGTCGATCAGCTCGCGGCGGCCGGAGTCCACACGGGAGTAGCTGCCCGGCCGGAATCCGCGGGGCCGTGTCCCGCAGCCGTAAGGCGTCGCCCCGGTCGGCGCGGTCGTAGCCGGTGGTGCCGATCTCCGAGCCGGGCGGGCCGAGCAGGATCTGGGTGGTGGCCGCCTGCACCTCGTCGTTGAGGTCCCCGAGCACCGTCACGTCCCTGGACCTGCCCTGCCCGTCCAGCAGTTCGTCCGCCAGCGCCCGCAGAGCCGCCGCCTCCGCGGCACGCCGGAAGAGGGCGTACGCGCCGTGACGCGCCCGTTCGCCCTCGTCGCGCGGGGAGAAACGATCGCCGGGGTAGCTGAGGAGCTTGGACTTGAGATGGGCCACCGCCGCCGTCAGCGAACCGGCCGGGGGCTGCACGGTCACGGCCGGGAAGCCGCGCCCGGTCCCGGTGACGGTGGTCCCCGAGTCGTCGGTCTGCACCGGGTCCAGCTGGGCCGGGAGAGCCGCGGTGTCGCAGACCACGGTCAGCTCGGTGCGGGCCAGGAAGCCGACCCGGATTCCCCGGCCGTCGGCGTGCGCGGAGAGAGCGACGTGCAAGTTCGCACCGAGCAGTTCGGCCAGATCCGCCAGGGCGCCGGGGTCGCCGACCTCCTGGACGCCGAGCAGGGCCGGGTCCAGCGCGCCGATCACAGAGGCGAGGGCGGCGAGCTTGGCCTCGTACGCGGACTTGTCCTTGGGGCCGAAGGGGCTACCGGGTCGGCAGAGGTTCTCGAGGTTCCAGGTGCCGAGGAGCATGCCCGGCTCCTTCCAGGAGATGGTGCCGCGGGCGTGCTCGCCCTCGCCGGTGCACGACAGAGCCGGGACAGGATGTGCGGTCCGGCTCACCCGGCGCGAGGACGCTGCCCTACGTCGAGACGGTGAGCGCCGCTCGCCGCCGGCCGCCGCCAGGGCCGGCGCATCAGGGGCTACGACACCTGACGGTGACGCCGGAAAAAATCTCCGGCCGCGCCGATGAGTTCTCCGCCTCCCGGCGGTCACCACCCGGAACCGACCGTCGTACAGGAGGGCCCATGTCGCTTCCGGAGATCGTCTCGCGTGAGCGGTGGCGTGCCGCGCGCGAGGAGTTGCTGCTCAAGGAAGAGGCGCTCACGCGCGCGCGGGACGTGCTCAACGCCGAGCGGCGCCGACTCCCGATGGTCGAGGTGGACCTCGAGTACGTGTTCGAGGGCGGCGACGGCAAGGCGACCCTGCTCGACCTCTTCGAAGGACGGGCGCAACTGATCGTCTACCACTTCATGTTCGCGCCGGAGTGGGAGGCAGGCTGTCCCAACTGCTCCGCGTTCCTGGACCAGATCGGCCATCTCGCCCATCTGCGGGCGCGCGGTACCTCGTTCGCGGCGGTGTCCCGGGCGCCGTTCACCAGGATCCTGCCGTTCAAGGCGCGGATGGGCTGGACGCTGCCCTGGTACTCCTCGTGCCACAGCGACTTCAACCGCGACTTCGGGGCGACCCTCGTGGTCGACGACGAACCGGTCGAACGGCCCGGCATCAGCTGCTTCCTGAGGGAGCACGACCGGGTCTTCCACACCTACTCCGCCCACGACCGCGGTCTCGACGGACTCGGCTCGACCAATTCCCTGCTCGACCTGACGGCGTTCGGCCGGGCGCCCGGGGGCAGCGGCCTGGTGCGCTGTCACGACGAGTACGAGGACTGACACAAGCGGTCACGGAAGTGGCCGAAAGTCAACGGACCCTCACCCTCCGCGCCGGTGACGTGTCGGCTGTGTCTCAGTACCGTCACCGGGCGAGCCATTCGTGTTCTCCAGAGCGTTAACTCCAACAAGTACGACGCACTTCTGGAGGTGCAGGATGGTGAACGGGCGAACCGTGCTCGAACGCTTTCCCGCAGGCGGACCGCGCGGATCATGGCCGGCGGAGGAGTTCGCGCATGCGCGGCGACTCGAAGGCATGCCCGCGGAGGTCGTGATGGACCTGGCCACGGACACGTTCCTGGTCATCGTCCGCGGCGGAGACGGAGCCCAGGGCTAGGCGAGGGTTGGGCGAGGGCTCATCGGGGGCCGGCCGAGCCGGTCGGCGACGGGGATGGGGACCGGCCCGGAACGGGGCCGGGTCGGTCCGGGGGCGAGGACCGGTTCGGGGCGGGGCCGGTCTGGGACCGGCCGGGGCTAACTCACCTTCCGGGCGGGCACCTTGGTCGTGAACTGGTCCGCCTGGAGCGCGTACAGCTCCGCGTAGACACCGCCGTTGGCCAGGAGTTCGTCGGGGGTCCCGGACTCCACGACCCGGCCCTGGTCGAGGACGTGCACCAGATCGGCATGGCGGACCGACGCCAGACGGTGCGTGATCAGCACGACGGTCTGCCCGCTGCCCGCCAGCGCGCGGATCTTCTCGAAGACCTCCAGCTCGGCCCGGGCGTCCAGGGCGGCCGTCGGCTCGTCCACGATCAGGATGCGACCGCGCCGGTAGGCGGCCCGTGCGATGCCGAGCCGCTGCCACTGGCCTCCGGACAGCTCGTGACCGCCGCTGAAGTTGCGGGCCAGCAGGGTTTCCAGACCGTGCGGCAGGTCCTCGACCACCTCCTCGGCGCCCGCCTCCGAGACCGACCTGGCCAGCCGTTCCTCGGTGAGCGGCGCCGACGAGCGGCCGACGGCCACGTTGACCTTGGCGGTGAAGGGCCACCGCTTGAAGTCCTGGGCCACCATCGCGATGCGCTCGGCGAGCCGGTGCCGGTCGGCCCGCGCCGCGTCGACCCCGTCCCACAGGATCCGGCCCCGGTCCGGCTGGTACAGCCCGGCCAGCAGCTTGACCAGGGTGGTCTTGCCGGAGCCGTTCTCGCCGACCAGGGCGATGATCCGGCCGAGCGGGAGTGTGAGGGAGACGTCGTCCAGGGCGGGACGGGTCGCGTCACCGGGGTAGCTGAACGTGACCTTCTCGAAGCGGATCTCCCGCGGATCCTCCGGGAGCGTGTCGCCACCGGTCGGGATGGCCCGCTCGGCGGCCTCGACGTACAGCCGCTCCAGGTCGCCCACGAACAGCGCCTCCTCGTGCAGCGTGTTGACCTCCAGCACCAGGGTGTTGAGGCTGGCCGAGCCGGTACGGATCGCGATCACGGCCGTACCGGCCACCGACAGGGCCATCGCCCCGCTCAGCAGCAGCGCGCCCAGCGTCGCGTACGTGGCGACCGTCGCCAGACCGGTCCAGGCCGCCGCGATCAGGCCGGTGCGGGCGGCGAGCCGGGCCAGCCGGGCCTGCTCCGCCTCCGCCGTCTCCGACATCGCCCGGAAGTGCCGCAGCAGGAACGGTCCGACCCCGTGCACCCTGATCTCCGGCGCCGCCTCCGGTTCGGTGAGCAGCGAGCTGATCAGATGACCGGCGCGGGCGTGCTGCACCCAGGTGTGGAACGACTCGTAGCGGCGCCGGGCGTTGGTCAGGGCGCCCCACGCGCTCGGGACCGTCATCGTGACCAGTAGCGGCAGCAGGGCCGGATGCAGCACCGTCAGCACACCGGCCGCGGCGATCAGCGAGATCATCGCGTTCACCACCCGCGTGCCGTACATGATCATGCGGCGGGCGGAGGAGGCGCCGTACTGTGCGGTGTCCAGCAGCTTGTGGAAGGCGTGGTCCTCGATCGCGGCGAGCTCGACGGCCGCCGCGCGCTCAAGGTACATCTCGGTCGCCACCCGCTCGACCTTGGGCTCCAGGCGGCCTGTGGCGTAGGTGGACGCGGCGCGCAGCAGGGCGGCCAGGAACATCACGGCGGCCATGACCACCAGGGCCGGGGCGGCACCGCGCAGCCGTTCCTCGATGGTGCCGGCGCCGGTGCCGATCAGCCGCCCCAGCACGCTGTTGACGGCCAGCAGACTCACGGCCTGGGTCACGCCGATGACCAACTGGGCGGCCAGCACCACGCGCGCGGCGCCTGCGTCGGCCTGGCGTGCCAGCCGCAGGCTCGACATGAGCATGCCGGGAAGGCGGGTCAGCATCGCGCGGAGGTCAAGTTCCAGGAAGGCGTCCCGGTGCTGGTTCCACCCCATGTCGTAGCGGAGCGGCCCCCCGAACAAGAGCTCCTCCGACTCCGACACCTCGGACGCCGCCGTGTCCCGCCTCTTCGTCACCGAGTTCCTCCCCCAGGGCCGTGGACGAACGGCCACTATCGCGGCCCACGGCGGCCCCCGGGCAGAGCGTGCGACGGGGCTCACGGGGCACGGGGGAGTGCGCCGGGGGTGCGGGGCGAGGCGGTGAGGAGGTGAGGCGGTGAGGACGGGGTGGGCCGCGGGAGAGGACGGGAGGCCGGTCCGGCCGACCGGAGAAGACCTGGTCCGAAGCCCTCGCCGGGCCTCGGAACGGGCGGGTCGGTCCTGCGTCGGCGTCCAGTCGGCGTCGGAACGGGCGGGTCGGTACTACGCCGGCGTACGGCGGGCCTCGGAACGGGCGAGTGCCTCCCGCGCCGCCGCCGGCCGGAACCGCGTGGCGGTCACGCGCTCAGGGGGCGTGACCACTCCGGTGTCGTCCCCGTCACCCGGCACAGGGCGAGGTAGAGCGGTATCGGCGGGGTGTACGGCACCGTGCCCTCGGGACGGTGGATCAGCCGGGCGGCGCCGACGAGCGGGGCTCCCGCGCTGTAGTGGGCCGGGGCGGGCCAGCTGAGGGCGTAGTCGGAGTCGGACGGGACGATCCACCACCAGCGCGTGCCGTCGGCGTACACGCAGCCCACCCGCGGCAACCGGGGTACCACCAGCGGCCCGAGACGTGCCGGTACCGCCACGGCGTCGCAGCCCAGCGGTGTCGTCATGCCCTCCGGCACCAGGAGTCGCCGGTCACCGCCCGGGGCGGCCGCCGGCCGGCCGCGCTGCAGCCTGACCAGGGTGTCCAGGCCCAGCTTCCGGCCCGAACCGGGGGCGCCGTTCATGCCTGCCTCCGCCCTGGCACCGGGCGCAGCGCCGCCTCCGACTGCCCCTCTTCCCCGGAACCGGGCGAGGGACGGTGGACCGGGCTGTGCGCGGGCCCGTGCGAGGGGTCGCGCGTGGTTCCGCGGGACGAGCCACGCGACGGGCCCGGCTCGGGGCGAGCGCCCCACCCCAGGTCGTTGCGTGCCCCGGCGGTGTCCTGGGCGGTATCGGCCCGGCGCGACAGCTCCGCCCAGACCAGCAGCCCGGAACCGTGCTCCTGAGCCCCCCAGGCCTGGCACAGCGCCTCGACGAGGAGCAACCCCCTCCCGTGCTCCTCCTCCGGACGCTGTGGGGACGGGTGGGGCTCATCCGGTGCACAGCCCTCGTCCTGCACGGCTATGCGCACCGTGTCGTCGTGGTCGCGCAGTTCGCACACGACCCGACTGCTCGCGGTGTGCACGATCGCGTTGGTGACCAACTCGGATATGACGAGCACGGCGGTGTCGCAGGTGTCCTCGCAGACCGACCAGCCGGTCAGCCGGGCACGCACCAGGTGCCTCGCCTGGGCGGGGGAACCCGGATGAGCGGCCAGCTCGAACCGGAACCGGCGCTCGGCACCGCCCCCACCAGGGGCGACAACCGCGGCAGCGCCGAGACCGAGACGGTCCGCGGCGGCGTCTGCCCCTAAGGGCGGGGACGGAATCACGCTTGCCACTATCGCCCCGCCGTGAACACTTGGCAAGAGTCACTCTGAAAAATGCAGAGTGCTGTGTGACGCGGTCGGACGCCGTGGCACACTGCTCGCAACAGCATGTCGAGCGGCGCCAGTTGGGATGAGTGAGGATCCGACGGACCGATCCGGCCAGTGCGACCGATGCGACCCAACCGGAAGTTTCCGGCCATTACGGTCAATTCGGTCACCCTGCCCGGTCTGGTCGCCCCGTCGGATCCTCGAATGAGTCTTCGAATGGCGCCGCTGGGCTGTCAGCATGCCGCTGGCACCTGCAGCCGGGTGACACCTGTATGTGGCGGCGGTCATGCCGCCGGTGAACACAAGTGACGGTCCGGCCAGGGAACTTCGTGGAGGTGGAGCGTGAGCGAGCCGCGGTCCGCGCCGACCGTGGGCCAGGTGGTCCTCGGCCGGCGCCTCCTTGACCTGCGTGAACGCGCCGGGCTCAAGCGTGAGGAGGCTGCCCGTGTGCTCCGCGTGGCGCCCGCCACGGTCCGCCGTATGGAGATGGCCGAGGTCGCCCTCAAGATCCCGTACCTCCAACTGCTCCTGAAGGCCTACGGGGTGACCGACGACGAAGCCGAGATCTTCGTCCTGCTCGCCGAGGAGGCCAACCAGCCCGGCTGGTGGCAGCGGTTCCACGACATCCTGCCGGGCTGGTTCTCCATGTACGTCAGCCTGGAGGGCGCGGCGAGCCTGATCCGCTCCTACGAGCCGCACTTCGTGCCCGGGCTGCTGCAGACCGAGGGCTACGCGCGCGGGGTGCTCAAGTCGGGAGCCGTCGGCCAGACCCAGCCGGAGGAGATCGAGCGCCATGTCGCCCTTCGCATGCAACGCCAGGATCTGCTCACCCGCGATGACGCCCCACGTTTCTGGGCCGTGATGGACGAGACCGCCCTGCGCCGCCCGGTCGGGGGTCCGGAGGTGATGCGCGCGCAGATCGACCGGCTGCTAGAGGTCACGAAGCTGCCCAATGTGACGCTCCAGGTCGCCCCGTTCGCCGACGGGCCGCACCCGGGGACGTACGGGCCCTTCGTGCTGTTCCGATTCGCCATGCCCGAACTCCCGGACATGGTCTACAGCGAGTACCTGACCGGCGCCGTCTACCTGGACGCCCGCACCGAGGTGGCTACCCACCTCGAGGTCATGGACCGCATGGCGGCGCAGGCCGCTACGGCACAACGCACGAAGGAGATCCTCCGGGATCTCCGCAAGGAGCTGTGAATGGATCGCATCAAGCCCCAGTCCGGGCCACGGAACCGCACCGACCGGATCTACAACGGCATGCCCGCCCGGGAACTGGGCAGTGAGGGCTGGCACAAGCCGTGGAGCGGCGGCAACGGCGGCAACTGTCTGGAGGCGATGAAGCTGGCCGACGGCCGGATCGCCGTCCGCCAGTCGACCGACCCCGACGGACCGGCGCTGATCTACACCACGGACGAGATGACGGCCTTCATCGAGGGCGCCAAAGCGGGGGAGGCCGACTTCCTGCTCACCTGACACTGTTTCATTTGTCTTGTTCAACTTCCTTTGTAATGGTGCTGAATTGATCATCGGCCGTGTCGAACGCCTACGGAGTGCCTCGTGATCGACACCAGCAGGCCCCATCCCGCGCGGATGTACGACTGGTACCTCGGCGGCAAGGACAACTACCCCGTCGACGAGGACATGGGCCGGCAGATGCCGGCCCTCGACCCCCGGGTGCCGGTGACGGCCCGGGTCAACCGCGCCTTCATGCACCGCGCCACCCGGTGGCTGGCCGAGCGGGGCGTACGGCAGTTCCTGGACATCGGCACGGGCATCCCGACCGAGCCCAACCTGCACCAGGTCGCGCAGGGCGTCGCGCCCGACGCCCGGGTCGTCTACTGCGACAACGACCCGATCGTGCTGGTCCACGCGGCCGCCCTGCTGCGCGGCACGACCGAGGGCGCCACGGAGTACCTCCAGGCCGACGTCCGCGACCCGGCGGCGATCGTCGCCGGCGCGCGCGAGATCCTGGACCTCGACCGCCCGGTCGCGCTGTCGCTCGTCGCCCTGCTCCACTTCGTCCCCGACGCCGACGGCGCGCACGAGCTGGTCGGCAGCCTGCTCGCCGAACTGCCCTCCGGCAGCTACCTGACCATGACCCACGCCACCGCCGACTTCACCCCTCAGGAGTCGGCGGCGGCCACCGCGAAACTCAAGGCGGCCGGAGTCACCCTGGCGTTGCGCTCCCGCGAGGAGTTCGGCCGCTTCTTCGACGGCCTGGACCTGGCCGATCCCGGCGTCTCGGTGGTCCACCACTGGCATCCGGAACTGGGCGAGCCGGTGCCGGGGCAGGACGACGGCGTGATCCCGGGATACGCGGCGGTGGGACGCAAGCCGTGACGGCGCCTGGGCCGAACCCCGGGCCACCACCGGATACGCCGGCGCTCAGCCTGCAGGAGGGCCCGCGCAGGCCGGCCCGCCCGTCGCGGACGGGCAGACGTACGACGTCCGGACCCGGCCCAGCCGAGCCGAGCCGGGAACCCGGCCGCTCTACGGCTCCCTCGTCCCCTATACCGTCATCGGCCGGTCGTACGGCGATATCGGCGACGGGAGCTGCGAACTCCCCGTCAGATAGCGGTCGACCGCCGCCGCCACCGCCCGCCCCTCCGCGATCGCCCAGACGATGAGCGACTGCCCGCGCGCCGCGTCCCCGGCGGCGAACACACCGGGCACGTTGGTGGTGAACTCCGCGTCCCGGGCGATCGTCCCGCGTGGCTCCGTCACCACGCCCAACTGGTCGATCAGCCCGTCCTCCAGATCGGGCCCCGAGAAGCCGAGGGCGAGCAGCACCATGTCGGCGGGCAGCGTCCGGCCGGTGCCCTCCAACGGCCGCCGCGCCGCGTCCACCTCCGTCAGGTGCAGTGACCGCACATGTCCGTTCCCGTCGCCGCTGAACCGCAGCGTCGACGCCGCGAACAACCGCGCGTCCGCGTGCGCGTCGGGCGCCGTCTCCAGGTCCCGCGCCTCCTCGTGCGCCGCCGACAGCCGGTAGATCTTCGGATACGTCGGCCACGGCTCGACGTCCTCGTCCCGCTCCGCCCCCGGCTGCGCGTAGATGTCCAGCTGGGTCACCGACGCGGCCCGCTCCCGCACCGCCGTCCCCAGACAGTCCGCCCCCGTGTCACCGCCGCCCACGATCACCACGTGCCTGCCGGCCGCCGACAACGGTGACCGCTCCAGATCGCCCTCGCCCACCCTGTTGGACAGCGGCAGGTACTCCATCGCCTGATGTATCCCGTCCAGCTCCCGGCCCGGCACCGTGAGTTCCCGCCACGCCGTCGCTCCGGTCGCGATCACCACCGCGTCGTACCGCATCCGCAGCTCCGTCGCCCCGATGTCCCGGCCCACCGTCACCGACGTACGGAACTTCGTCCCCTCGGACCGCATCTGCCCCAGCCGCCGCTCCAGATGGTGTTTCTCCATCTTGAACGCGGGGATCCCGTACCGCATCAGTCCGCCCAGCCGGTCGTCCTTCTCGTACACGGCGACGGTGTGGCCGGCCCGGGTCAGCTGCTGCGCCGCCGCAAGGCCGGTCGGGCCGGACCCGATCACCGCCACGGTCCGCCCGGACAGCCGGTCCGGTGGGCGCGGCGAGGCGAAACCCTCCGCCCACGCCCGGTCGCCGATGGCACACTCGACGTTCTTGATCGTGACCGCCGGCTGGTTGATGGCCAGCACGCACCCCGCCTCGCACGGCGCCGGACACAGCCGCCCCGTGAACTCGGGGAAGTTGTTCGTCGCGTGCAACCGGTCGGCCGCCGCCCGCCAGTCCTCCCGCGACACCAGGTCGTTCCACTCGGGGATCAGGTTGCCCAGCGGACACGCGTCGTGGCAGAACGGCACCCCGCAGTCCATGCAGCGGTCCGCCTGCTTGCTGATGATGGGCAGCAGCGCCCCCGGGACGTACACCTCGTCCCAGTCCCGGACCCGCTCCTCGACCGGTCGCCGCGGCCACTCCTCCCGCGGCGTGGTCATGAAACCCTTGGGATCGGCCATGGTCGACTTCCTCGTGTGCGATTGCCCGGGTCATGCGCCATCGGGCGGCACTCTTTCGGCCACGATACGTCCGCTCGGTTGCGCCCGCAGAGTGGCTGACAGCGCCTTCTGCCAGGGCCTCCTCAGCCGCCGGGCGGCAAAGATCCAGCCGAGTGCCGGCGGACGGTCAGCCGAGTGCCGACAGGGACCCGGCGGGGGCCAGGCGCGGGCCTGCCGGGTGGGCGGCGGGCGCCGGAATCCCCCCGAGCCTCTCTCAGGACAGGGCCAGCACATATATGACCGACGCGGCGGCCGACGCGAGGGTGCGGACATGGTTCCACCGGGTCCACTCGCGCACATACGCCGGCCAGTAGGAGGCGGCCTCCGGGGTGCCCGGCTCCAGCGCGGCCAGCGCCTCGTTCCGGGGCACGTTCGCCACCAGGGTCAGCCCGAACGAACCCGAAAGATACAGCGCACTGCCCAGCAGCAGCTCCGTCTTCCCCTCGCCCGGCCACACCACGAACGTCACCACCGCGATCATCGCGCACAGCACCGCCGCCCCCGCGAACACCAGCATGAAGGCGGTGGCGACCGCGGCCCGGTTGATCGCGTGCATCGCGGCCACCCCCTGTGCCGGCGGCAACGCCGACAGTCCGCGCATCACAAAGGTCGAGAACCCGCAGAACACCCCCGCCACCAGCCCGGTCCCCAGCACTGCCAGCAGGACCAGTACGTAATACGGTCCGTCGATCACTTCCACCACGCCCGCTCTCGTCGCTCGCCCCGGACACCGCCGCCATTCGATTCCACGCCATGCCTCCCCTTCCGGCTGCCTGCCTGCCCGCCTCCCGCGCCGCGCCTCTTGCGGCCCGGCTGTTCCGTCCGTCTCCCCCCGACGTCACCCGGTCAGGCGTATCTCCACCCCGGCCTCCCATTCCCGCAGCACCGCCTCGACCGTCCTCGCGATCCGCCGCCGCGCCTCGTACCGCGGCACCCCGCCCATCAGCAGCTGGTCGTACGGCGTGTCCCCATGCCGTACGCCCGCCACCACCGCCGAGACCACCGCCCCCTCAGTGAGCGCCCGCCCGTCCGCCGTCCGCCCCACCCGCCCGCTGCCCCGCACCGACGCGTGCGCCGCGATCGCCCGAGCCCGCTCCACCGGACAGCCCGGGAAAAGACGCAGGACCTCCGCCGCGAAGGCCTCCGTGAACCGCACGTCCTGCGTCGCCCGCCGCTTCGCGTCCCGCGCCCGGCGCCGCCGCCGCGCCTCGGCATCGGCCAGACACCGTGCCTCGGCCCGGGCCAGTGCGGCTTCCTCGACGAGGACGCCCTGCCGTTCGTACCGGCTTCTGCGCCGGTTGAACCGCACCACCACCGCCGACAGCGCGCTCTCCTCCCGCGACCGCCGGGTCAGCGCGGTGTCGCCACGCGGCAGGAACACCAGATGCGCGAGATCGGTACACACCAGACACCGCGGCGCTCCGGCCTCCAGCACCAGCATCGACAACGGCCCTCGCCGGCAGGCCGCACACCGCTTGTGCCTGAGAGGCTGCACCACCAGAAGTCCGCCGTGACGAGGGGGAGTTACCAGGCCTGTCATATGCGGTTCTTTCCCCTTCCTGGCGTGGGATCTCACGTCCGCGAGGCGGCGGACGCACGGCGCGCGGTCAGGCCGGGGCGCCGGACATCCCGGCGAACCTCACCTGGGTGCCCCGCCCCCGGCGCCTCCGCCGACCTGACCGGGCGGCATCATGACCCCGTGCGACTCGAAGCGATCACCTGGGACCGGCTCGCCGACCGCCTCGCCGAGCGGCTGGCCGGGCTGAAGCCCGCAGACGGGAGTGCCTGGCCGCGCGTCGCCCTGGACGGAGCCCCGGCCGCCCTGCCCGGGGACCTCGCGGAGCGCGTCGCGGAGGCGTTGCGCCTACGGGGCCTGCCGTCGCTCGTCGTGGGCACCGAGGGTTTCCTGCGCCCCGCCTCACTGCGTCTGGAACACGGCCACCGCGACGCCGAGTCCTACTACGGCGGCTGGTTCGACACCAACGCCCTGTGGCGGGAGGTCTTCGGCCCCCTCGACCCCGGCGGCACCGGACGCGTCCTGCCCGACCTGTGGGACCCGGCGACCGACCGGGCCACCCGCAGCCCCTACATCCAACTCCCGCCCGGTGGGCTGCTGTTGGTGTACGGACCGCTGCTGCTGCGGCACTGGTTCCCGTTCGACCTGACCGTTCACCTCCTGCTGTCCCCCGGCGCCCTTCGCCGTCGTACCCCCGAGTCCGAGCACTGGACCCTTCCCGCCTTCGAGCGCTACGAAGCCGAGAGCGACCCCGCCGGCGTGGCGGACGTGCTGGTCCGCGCCGACGACCCGCGGCATCCGGCGTGGAACGGCTGAGCATCCCGCGCCGGTCCTGGTGGTCCGCGCCGGCCCCCGGTGGCCCGCGCTGAACGGCCGGTCCGCGCTGAGCGGCCGCTCGGCGGGGCCGTGGTCCTCGGCGCCGCCGAGGCTGATGCTCAGAGCCAGCCGTTGCGCCGGAAGCCCCGGTACAGCACCAGACAGGCAAGGGATATGACGCCGATGACGAGCGGATAGCCGAACCGCCAGTGCAACTCCGGCATGTGATCGAAGTTCATGCCGTACACCCCGCACACCATCGTCGGCACGGCGATCACCGCGGCCCAGGCCGTGATCTTCCGCATGTCCTCGTTCTGGGCGACCGTCACCTGTGCCAGATGCGCCTGAAGAATGGAGTTGAGCAGTTCGTCGAAGGACGCGATCTGCTCCTTGGCCCGCATCAGATGGTCGAGCACGTCCCGGAAGTAGGCCTGTATCTCGGGGGCGATCACCCGTATCGGGCGCGTCGTCAGCTCCTCCATCGGCCTGCCCAGCGGCACCACCGCCCGCTTCAGCTCCAGGAGTTCACGCTTCATCTGGTAGATCCGCCCCGGGTCGGCCCGCGCGCCGTCCTCCGCGAACACGTCGGCCTCGACCTGGTCGATGTCCGCCTGCACCGCGTCCGTGACGTTCAGATAGTCGTCGACCACATGGTCAGCGATCGCGTGCAGCACCGCCGCCGGACCCTTGGCCAGCTGGCTGGGTGCCGACTCCAGTTCCTCGCGCAGCGGCCCCAGCGAGCCATGGCGGCCGTGCCGCACCGTGATCACGAAGTCCGCACCGACGAACACCATGATCTCGCCGGTGTTCACCACTTCACTGGTCGCGGTCAGCTTCTCGTGCTCGACGTAGCAGACCGTCTTGAAGACCGCGAACAGCGTCTCGCCGTACCGCTCCACCTTGGGGCGCTGATGGGCCTCGACCGCGTCCTCCACGGCCAGCGGATGCAGGTCGAACAATTCGGCGATGCCCGCGAACTCGCTGTCCGTCGGCTCGTGCAGCCCCAGCCAGACGAACCCCTCGCCCTTCCTCCGCACGCGTTCCACCGCCGAGTAGAGATCGCCGCATTCGGGGACCCGTTTCCCGTCCTCGTACGTCACGCAGTTGACGACAGAGGAGCCCAGCGGGGACCGCGCGTGATGGTTCAGGTCGACGCGGGGCCGCCGCCGGGCCAGCCGCGCCACCCTGCCCAGGCCGCCGGCCCTGCCCAGCCCCGTGACCTTCCGCAGATTCCCTGCCATCGTCATCCGGATCTCCTTGCATGGGTCCCCTCGCGCAACGCTCTCGCGCCCTGCCGGGCAAGTCTGCCAGCCCGGTGTGAAACACGGGTAAGGCTGGGGGAGTGGCGGGTTCCGGTTGGTTCCCGCCTGTGGACAACCCGGCTCCCGAGGGCTGTTCCCGCCGGTCGGCCACGGGTTCCCCACGCCCGGCGGCCGTATTCCCCCCGCACCGGAGCGTCGAGCGCACCGGCAGTCGTCCACCGCACCATCGGGCGCCGACCGTCCCGACAACCCGGGCAACTGGAATCATCGCTCCATGACACAAGCCGACGGATACCTCCTCGACAACCGCCAGAGCGAGGCCCGGCAGCGCTTCGACGCCTTCGCCGCGCTCTTCGACCCCACCACCTTCCGGCACCTCGAGGCACTGGGTACCGGAGCGGGCCGGCGGTGCTGGGAGGTCGGGGCCGGCGGCACCTCCGTGGTGTCCTGGCTGGCGGGCCAGGTCGGACCGGCGGGCCAGGTCGTCGCCACCGACATCGACACCTCGCTGCTCGCCACGGTTGCCCACGCACCGGTCGAGGTCCGCACCCACGACGTCGGCACTGAGGAGCCGCCGGGGGAGGACTTCGATCTGGTGCACGCCCGGCTGGTGCTGGTCCATGTTCCGGACCGGGAACATGCGTTGCGCTCCATGATCAAGGCACTGCGCCCCGGCGGACGATTGCTGATCGAGGACGCCGACCCCGCTCTCCAGCCCCTGACCTGCCCCTACGAGTACGGACCCGAGCAGCGGCTCGCCAACCGCCTGCGCCAGGGCTTCCGCAAGCTCCTCGCCGAACGCGGCGCCGACCTGTCGTACGGGCGCAAACTCCCGCGGCTGCTCCGCGAGGCCGGACTGCACCAGGTGGCGGCCGAGGCCTACTTCCCCATCGCCTCGCCGGCCTGCACCGCCCTGGAGTCCGCGACGGTCCGCCAGATCCGCGGCCGGCTCGTCACCGCGGGTCTGGCCACCGACGAGGAGATCGACCAGCACCTCGCCAACGTGGCGGCGGGCACCATGGACCTCGCCACCGCCCCGATGATCTCGGCGTGGGGCGTCAAGAAGTAGACCCGCCGGGAGTGGGCCCGCCGGGCAGGGCGCCGGTCCGCCGCCTTCGGCCGCGGTGCCGTGTCAGCCGTGGACGGGCGGTCTGGCGCCCACGCGTTCCACCGCCAGTGCGCCCGCCCGGCAGCCCCGCTCCGCCGCCCGCCGGGGATCCGCACCTGCGACCAGCGCGGCGAGGAACGCCCCGGTGAAGGCGTCACCGGCGCCCGTGGTGTCCCGGGGCGTCGCCGGTTCGGCCGGGACCTGCGCCAGGACGCCACCCGCCCGGGCGACCAGCGCGCCGTCCGCCCCCGCCTTGGCCACCACCAGCGGCACGCGGCGGCTCAACTCCACCGCCGCCTCGGCCGGATCGGACAGCCCTGTCAGCAGACAGGCCTCGTCCCGGCTCGGCAACAGGATGTCCACCCCCTCGACGAGCGCCAGGAAGCTCTCCACGCCCATCGCCACGAGGAACCCCGCCGACGCAGGATCCAGGCTCACCGGCACGCCACGCGCGCGGGCCGCCGCCAGTGCCACCGCCGCCAGTGCCCGGCTCGACTCCGAGAACAGCAGGTAACCCGACAGATGCAGCCGGGCCACCCCGTCGAGCAGCGCGTCCGACCAGTCGGTGGGCTCCAGTCGCAGCGACGCCCCGCTGTCCGTGAGAAAAGTGCGCTCGGCCGAGTGGCCGTTGTCGACCAGGCAGATGACCGTACCCGTCGCGGCCTCGGGATCCACCACGAGGCGTGGCCGCACCCCTGCCGCGACCAGTTCCCGCCGGTGCCACTCGGCGGCGTCCACGCCGACCCGCCCCAGCAGCCGCACCTCCGCACAGCCCGAACGGGCGGCCCAGCAGGCCACGTTCGCACCCGCCCCGCCGGGCACGGTCCGGATCACGGCCACCGTGTCCGTACCGGTCGCGAGCGGCCCCCGGTGCCGGGCGACGACATCCGTGACGACGTCCCCGACGACCAGCAGGGCGCCCTCTTCGGCAGTCGTCACCGCCTGGTCCACGCCGACGCGATCCGGGCCGCCAGCCGTACGTTGCCGCGCACGGCCGCCAGGTTGGCCTCCAGCGAGGCGCCGTCCGTGTGCCTGACCAGATAGTCGAGCAGGAAAGGCGTGACCCCCTGACCGGTGACCCCCTCCCCGTCGCACGCGCGCAGCGCTTCGGCGAGCACCCGCGCGTGCAGTGCGGGATCGAGCTGCTCCGCCTCGGGAACCGGGTTCGCGACGATGAGCGCCGTGTCCGCCGCCTGCAGGGCGTCCTGCGCCCGCATGACCTCGGCGACCTGCGCCGGGGTCTGCAGCGTCCAGTCGACCGGGTGCCCGGAGTCGGACAGGTAGAAGCCGGGGAAACGGTCCGTGCCGTAGCCGGCCACCGCCACCCCCAGGGTCTCCAGACGCTGCAGGGTCGCCGGCACGTCGAGGATCGACTTCACGCCCGCGCACACCACGGTGATCCTGGTGCGTGCCAGCAGACCCAGATCGGCGGACTCGTCCTGGGTCACCGTCCACTGCCGGTGCACCCCGCCGAGACCGCCCGTCGCGAACACCCGGATGCCGGCCAGCGCCGCCAGCTGTGCCGTCGCCGACACGGTGGTCGCCCCGCTCACCCCCGCCGCCACGGCGAGCGGCAGGTCGCGGTGGCCCAGCTTGCGGATCCCGCCCTCGTTGGCGACCCGCTCCAGCTGGTCCTTGGCCAGACCGACTCGGGGCCGCCCGTCCAGCACCGCGATGGTCGCGGGTACCGCACCCTCGCGTCGTACCGCCTCCTCCAGTTCCAGCGCCACCTGAAGATTGCGCGGGCGGGGCAGCCCATGCGCGATGATCGTGGACTCCAGGGCCACCACTGCCCGGCCCGCGCCGAGCGCCTCCCGGACCTCATCCGACACCATCAGCACCACGCGCCTGCCTCCTGTCCGTCGGTCTTCCCTCATCCCTGGCGGGCGGCACACCCGGATAAACGCTTGCGGGCTGTGCGTGACGCCACCAGCCTCAGACGCATGACGCATCACACGGCACGCCTGGACCATGTCGTCGTCTGGGCCGCCGATCCGGCCGCCGCGGCCGGCTTCTACGAGCGGACGCTCGGCCTGGAGCCGCTGAGGCCGGCCGAGTTCACCGCGGGAGAGGCGCCCCTCCCCTCGGTAGGTGTCAACGAGGAGACGGTCCTCGACCTTGCGCCGCACACCCTCGCCGACCGCATGCCGGCACACCCCGGCTCGGCCGGCCAGCCGCTGAACCACATCTGTCTGTCCCTGCCGTCCGACGCGTTCGACGCGCTGCGCGCCCGCCTGGCCGAACACACGGTCCCCATGACCGGCATCCGCCACGACTCCTTCGGTGCCCGGGGCAAGGCCCCGCGCAACTTCTACTTCCGCGATCCGGACGGCAATGTCGTCGAGGTGCGGCACCACGCCTGAGCGCCCCTTGCGCCGGGGCGCCTCAGAACAGCGGCTCGGGCAGGACGCCCTCCAGGGCGAGCAGCTTCCGTTTGGTCTCCAGGCCGCCGCCGAACCCGCCGATGCCGCCGTCGCTCTCCACCACCCGGTGACACGGCACGACCACCGGCAGCGGATTGGCGCCCATCGCCGCGCCCACCGCCTGCGCCGCGCCGGGCTGTCCGACCCGCCCGGCCAGGTCGCCATATCCGACCACGCTGCCGTAGGGCACGCCGGCGGCCAGTTCGCGCAGCACCTGACGGTTGAAGCCGGAGATCAGCGACCAGTCCAGCGGCAGCTCGAAGTCCTGCCGCTCGCCCGCGAAGTACGCCCGCAGCTGACGTACCGCCTCCACCAGCACCGGCGCCGCCGCGTCCTCGACGGGCTCGGCGCCCAGCCGGGCCGCCAGCCGCTCCAGAGTCCGCTCTCGCACCGCGTCCGTGGCGTGGAACACCACGGTGACCAGGCCCTCACGGGTCGCCGCCAACAGCAGCGGACCGATATCGGTGCCCACGACGGCCCACACCACCCGCTGCCCGTACTGCCCTTCGCTGTCCATGCGACCCACCGTACGACCCGCCACCGACAACCCGGTCCGCCCGTTCCGCTCAGCCCGCGCGCAGCGCGGCCCGCACCACGTCAGGCTTGTTGGTGATGATCCCGTCGACGCCGTAGCCGACGGCCTTCCAGGTGGTGGCCGCGTCGTTCACCGTCCAGGTGAAGACGCGCAGGGGCCTGCCGTGCGGACCGTCGAACGAGTGCACGGAGGAGACGTAACCGGCGGAAATGGAGTCCACCGAGGGGTTGACCAGGTCCGTGAATCCCGCGTACCGGCGCAGGGCCGACACGGGCGGTGTGCCGAGGTAGCCGGTCGTCACCGCGGGCCTGAGACCGTGCACGACGCGCAGGCTCTCCGCGCTGAAACTCTGCACGACGATCCGGTCCAGGTGACGGCCGTCCAGCCAGCCCTCGTTCCCCAGCAGGTCGACGATCTGCCGCTCGATGCCGGGATACAGCTCCGGGTTCTTGATCTCCAGGAGCAGTTTCTCGTGGTTGTGCTCGATCCTTCGCATGTACTGCGTGAGCGTGGGCACGCGCGTGCCTGTGCAGGAGGACGAGAACCAGCTGCCCGCGTCCAGCCGGGCGATCTCCGCGGCGGTGAAGTCCTTCACCTTCCACGGCGCCCGGCCGGGGAAGACCTGTTCGACGTTCGTGGTGCGCGCGAGGCTGTCGTCGTGGAGGACCACCAGCCGGCCGTCCCTGGTGCGCTGCACGTCGTTCTCGACCCAGGTGAAGCCCAGCGCGGCCGCCTTGTCGACGGCGGGCAGCGTGTTCTCCGGCGCGTAGGCGGAGGCACCCCGGTGCGCCAGCACCGTGGGCTCGCGGGCGTCGCCGGCCCCGGCGGCGGGCACGGGACTGAGCAGGGCCGCCGTGCCCAGCAGCGCAGTGGTCGTGGCGGCGACGGCACGCGCGTGCATGCGTCCTCCTCATGTCGGCCGAATACGTACAGCACAAGACTGACAGCAAGGAGTCAACGGTGGCCGGGTGCGGGACGGCCACAGATTGAACGGACTTACCCAAGTCCGCTCACTGATGCCTCACAAGTGCGGCAAGGCCGTGTTTCTTTGCCGGAAAATCGTTCGACCATTCCGGTGCGGGTCATACTCTCTGCGTCAACCCTGACCGCTCGGGCGGTCCTGGGACGGGGCGCATATCAAATATTCCGGGACGCAAAGGGTGAAGGGCAGCCACGTATGCAGGGCACGGTCGACGGATTCAGCTACGGGGTCGTCACCCCGCTGGTGGCCTACGTGATGGCCTGCCTCGGCGGTGCCCTCGGGCTGCGCTGCACGACCCGCGCGATGCTGGTGGCACAGTCCTGGCGGCCCGCCTGGCTCGCCCTGGGGTCGGCCGCGATCGGCTCCGGCATATGGACCATGCACTTCGTCGCCATGATGGGGTTCAGCGTCAAGGAGACGCCGGTCCACTACGACAAGACGATCACTTTTGCGAGCCTCGGCCTCGCCATCGTCATGGTGAGTGTCGGGATCTTCATAGTCGGCTACCGGGGTGCCACCGGAACCGCGCTCTTCACGGGCGGCACGATCACGGGCCTGGGCATCGCCTCGATGCACTACCTCGGCATGGCCGGCCTGCGCCTCAACGGGACCCTGGAGTACGACACGCTCACCATGGTCGCGTCGGTCCTGATAGGGGTCGTGGCAGCCACCTCGGCGCTGTGGGCGGCCGGGCGGGTCCGCGGCTTCCTGTGGAGCGTCGGCGCGAGCCTCGTGATGGGACTGGCCGTCAGCGGTATGCACTACACCGGCATGGCCGCCATGACCGTGCACCTCCACCACACCGGTGGCACGCCCCCCGGTGACTCGCCCGCCTCCTTGCTCGCCCCCATGCTGATCGGCCCGCTGGCCTTCCTCTGCCTCGCCGCCGTGGTCGTCGTCCTCGACCCCATGATGATCATCGGCAGGCCCGAGCGGCTCCGCGTCGAGCGCAAGCCGGGTGTCCCGGCCGACGAGGTGACCCACCACCCGAGCCGCCGCCCGCAGCTGCGCATCAGCCGCCAGCAGGGCCACCGCAGCTCCCGCACCCCGCAGATTCGCTGATCAGAGCCGGTTGTCAGTGTGGGGTCGTACGGTTGATGCCATGCGGCCCGTTTCCCACATCGAACGCACGGTGGCGCCTTTCGAGGTCGTCAGCCCGTACCAGCCCAGCGGCGACCAGCCGGCGGCCATCGCCGACCTGGCCAAGCGCGTCGAGGCCGGTGAGAAGGACGTCGTCCTTCTCGGCGCGACCGGCACCGGCAAGTCCGCCACCACCGCGTGGATGATCGAGAAGCTCCAGCGCCCCACCCTGGTGATGGCGCCGAACAAGACCCTGGCCGCCCAGCTGGCCAACGAGTTCCGCGAGCTCCTCCCGAACAACGCGGTCGAGTACTTCGTCTCGTACTACGACTACTACCAGCCCGAGGCGTACGTCCCGCAGTCGGACACCTACATCGAGAAGGACTCCTCGATCAACGAGGAGGTCGAGCGACTGCGCCACTCCGCCACCAACTCGCTGCTCACCCGCCGCGACGTCATCGTGGTCGCCTCCGTGTCCTGCATCTACGGCCTCGGCACACCGCAGGAGTACGTCGACCGGATGGTCCCGCTGCGGGTCGGAGACGAGATCGACCGCGACCTCCTGCTGCGCCGTTTCGTCGACATCCAGTACACGCGCAACGACATGGCGTTCACCCGGGGCACCTTCCGCGTCCGCGGTGACACCATCGAGATCTTCCCGGTCTACGAGGAGCTCGCCGTCCGCATCGAGATGTTCGGCGACGAGATCGAGGCGCTGTCCACGCTGCACCCGCTCACCGGCGAGATCATCAGCGACGACCAGCAGCTGTACGTCTTCCCGGCCTCCCACTACATCGCGGGTCCCGAGCGCCTGGAGCGGGCCGTCAACGACATCGAGAAGGAGATGGCGGAGCGCCTCGCGGAGCTGGAGAAGCAGGGCAAGCTCCTGGAGGCCCAGCGGCTGCGCATGCGCACCACGTACGACATCGAGATGCTCCGCCAGATCGGCACCTGTTCCGGCGTGGAGAACTACTCGATGCACTTCGACGGCCGTTCGCCCGGCTCGCCGCCCAACACCCTGCTCGACTACTTCCCGGACGACTTCCTCCTCGTCATCGACGAGTCGCATGTCACCGTGCCGCAGATCGGCGCCATGTACGAGGGCGACGCCTCCCGTAAGCGCACCCTCGTGGACCACGGTTTCCGGCTGCCCTCCGCCCTGGACAACCGCCCCCTGAAGTGGGAGGAGTTCCAGGAGCGCATCGGGCAGGCCGTGTACCTGTCGGCCACCCCCGGCACCTATGAGCTGTCGCGCGGGGACGGCGTCGTCGAACAGATCATCCGCCCCACCGGCCTCGTCGACCCGGAGGTCGTCGTCAAGCCCACCGAGGGCCAGATCGACGACCTGGTGCACGAGATCCGCAAGCGCACCGAGAAGGACGAGCGGGTCCTGGTCACCACCCTCACCAAGAAGATGGCCGAGGACCTCACCGACTACTTCCTCGAACTCGGCATCCAGGTGCGCTATCTGCACAGCGACGTCGACACCCTGCGCCGCGTCGAGCTGCTGCGCGAGCTGCGCTCCGGCGAGTACGACGTCCTGGTCGGCATCAACCTGCTGCGTGAGGGCCTCGACCTGCCCGAGGTGTCCCTGGTGGCCATCCTCGACGCCGACAAGGAAGGCTTCCTGCGCTCCGGCACCTCGCTCATCCAGACCATCGGCCGCGCCGCGCGCAATGTCTCCGGCCAGGTCCACATGTACGCCGACAAGATCACCCCGGCGATGGAGCGGGCCATCGACGAGACCAACCGCCGCCGGGAGAAGCAGGTCGCCTACAACACGGCCAACGGCATCGACCCGCAGCCGCTGCGCAAGAAGATCAACGACATCGTCGCGCAGATCGCCCGCGAAGAGGTCGACACCGAACAGCTGCTCGGCACGGGCTACCGGGGGCAGAAGGACGGCAAGGCGGCCAAGGCACCCGTTCCGGCCCTGGGCGGCAAGGCGGCGAAGGGGGCGAAGGCGGGCAAGGCCGCCAAGGGCAAGGCGAAGGAAACGGTGCCGACCGACCGTCCGGCGGCCGAACTCGCTGAGCAGATCGAGGAGATGACGGAGCGTATGCGTGCCGCCGCCGCGGATCTGCAGTTCGAGATCGCGGCCCGGCTGCGTGACGAGGTCTCCGAGATGAAGAAGGAACTGCGCCAGATGAGGGAGGCGGGCCTGGCCTGACCACCGGGTCGCCGCCGGACCCCGGTAAGGACGCGAAGTGTTGCAACACCGACACAAACCGCGGACCGGGGTTCGGCACTGTCAGCGGCGCTGCATAGGGTTTTGGACAACCGCGCACTCCGCGGCAACCGGGGACATCCGACGAGGGGACAGCAGCCGTGACCGTCAACATGACCAAGGGTCAGGCCATCAGCCTGGAGAAGAAGGACGGCGGCTCCCTGAGCGCGGTCCGCATGGGTCTTGGTTGGAAGGCGGCACCCCGCCGCGGGCTGTTCGGTTCGCGCACCCGGGAGATCGACCTGGACGCCTCGGCAGTGCTGTTCGCCGACAAGCAGCCCGTCGACGTCGTGTTCTTCCGTCACCTGGTGAGCGACGACGGCTCCGTCCGGCACACGGGCGACAACCTCGTCGGCGGCGCGGGACACGGCGGCGACGACGAGGCCATCCTCGTCGACCTCGCGCGCGTCCCGGTCCACATCGACCAGATCGTCTTCACCGTCAACTCCTTCACCGGCCAGACCTTCCAGGAAGTGCAGAACGCCTTCTGCCGGCTGGTCGACGAGACCAACGGCCAGGAACTCGCGCGCTACACGCTCGACGGCGGCGGCGAGTACACCGCCCAGATCATGGCGAAGGTGCACCGGTCCGGCTCGGGCTGGACGCTGACGGCCCTGGGTGTGCCGGCCAAGGGCCGTACCTTCCAGGACCTGGTGCCCACGATCCTGCCGGTCCTCTAGGAGCGCCCCGCGGCCCGCGGCGCACGACGACACGACACACAGGGGGACACGGGCGATGTCGGCCGAATTGACGCGCGGGCAGAACCATCCGCTTCCGCGGAACCGGATCGAGATCCGGATCTCGGCCGACGTGCCGGTCGTTGCAGGGGCCACCCTCACCGATGACACCGGCCGGGTACGGGACGCCGACGGGGTGGCCCACCCGGGCGCACCCACGCTGCCCGGGATCGAGGTCCCCAGGCAGGCGGCCGCCGAACACCGGCTCGCCGTCGACCTCGACGCCCTGCCCGAGACCGTGCACCGGGTCAGCGTCCTGATCGCCCTGCCCGCCGCACCCGGCGGCCCGCTCCGCTTCGGCGCGGTCGCCGCGCCGCGCGCCGCCGTCACCAGTCTCGACGGCACCGAGATCGCCGGCTACACCCTCGCCGGCCTGGACGCCGAGTCGGCGGTCGTGGCCCTGGAGCTCTACCGCCGCCAGGGCGCCTGGAAGATCCGCGCGGTGGGCCAGGGTTACGCGCAGGGCCTCACCGCGCTCCTGACCGACCAGGGTCTGCCGCAGGCCGCCGAGCTCGCCCGCGATATCGAGGAGGCGGTGGCACGCGGCGTGGCCCGGGCGGTCCCGGTGCCCGCGGACACCGGCCGCTCCCGCCCCACGGCCGCCTCCGTCGCCGGTCCGGACGCGTCCGGCACCGTCGCAGGGTCCCCGTACGACGTCCAGGCCCCCGCCGGCGGGCGGTCCCCGGCACCAGAGGAACGCGCTGCCGCCGAGGCTGCGGCACCCGCCGACGGCCCCGTCGACCACACGCATCCCAAGCGCCGCCGGCAGTCCGTGCCCACGGTCCCGGAGGCGCCCACCCCGGCTCCGCCGGCTCCGGCCGACGGACCCGTGCCGCCCGTCGCGGGCGATGCGGTCGGCTGGTCCATGGACGAGCGGCTGTACAACCAGGTCTGGGGCATGTTCGAGGACCTGGCCCGCTCCACCGCCGCCTACCGCAGCGCCGTCGACTTCGCCGAGTCCCGGATGGAGAAGGATCTCGACCAGGTCCTCGCCGACCCGCGTAACCGCCTGGGCTCGGCGGGCGACGCCGCACGCGAGGCGGCCCGCGCCCGGCGGGCTCAACTGGTCGACCAGGCCCAGGCGGTCCTCGACCGCGACCTGACCCAGCTCACCGCCGAGTCCGAGGTCGTCGAGCCCGCCCTGCCACCGGCGTACGCACGGTGGGACAACCCTGTCTGGCACGCCTACCGGGTACCGACGGACATGCCGATGGCCGTGCGCCTGGGCGACCTCCACCTCGCCGAGAGCGATCCGCTGCGCATTCCGCTGCTGGTCCGGTTGCCGCTGGAGCGGGGTCTGTGGATGGACAGCGGCCTCACCTCGACTCCCGACGGCGGCTTTCCCGACGCCGGTGAGCTGAGGCACCTTGCTCTGGACACGGCGGTGGCGCTCGCGGCCCGGCTGCTCGCCGTGCACCCGGCCGGTGAGTTCGGCGTGCAGGTCATCGATCCGGCCGGTTCGGGCGCCGCCGCACTCGCCTCGCTGACGGGAGCCGGCGTACTGGCCGGGCCGCCCGCGACCGGCGCGGCCGGGGTGGCGGAGGTGCTGGGCCGGCTGACCGAGCGCGTCGACCTGGTGCGGATGGCCGTACGCGGTGGCGCGGCGGACGCCCTGCCGCCCGGCCTGGACACCTCACGGCACCTGCTGATCGTCAACGAGTTCCCGCACGGTTTCGACGAACGAGCCGTCACGCAGCTGAGGTATCTCGCGGATGAAGGTCCGGACGCCGGTGTCCATCTCCTGCTGGTCGCCGACCGCGAGGACGCCGCCGCCTACGGACCGTTGCTCGATCCACTGTGGCGTTCACTGATGCGACTCACGCCGGTGCCGGACGACCACCTGGCCGACCCGTGGGTGGGGCATGCCTGGACGTACGAGCCCTGCCGTGTGCCTCCCGGCAGCCAGGTGCTCCAGCACGTGCTCCGCCAGGTCGCGATCGCTTGTACCAAGCGTATGTAAAGTCCTCTGACCAGCCAATTCGCCCTCCCCTTTACCTGGCGCTTTACCAATCCTTGGTGATTGGGGTACTGTTTTCCTCACGGAGGGGAGTACTCCCTGTCTGCTGCGGCGTACCCGTCAATACGGATCCGACCGGATCCCGGGGCGTCGGCCCGTCTCGGGTGGAAGAGACCTCCGGCAGCGACAACGCTGACCCTTTGCCATTCACAAACCGGAGGCGCAGTGGATGTGTCCGTGACCCTTTGGGTCCTCACCATCTTGGGGCTGGCAGCCCTCATCGGGGCCGACTTCTTCATCGGCCGCAAACCTCACGACGTGTCCATCAAGGAAGCCGGGATCTGGACCGTCGTCTGGATCGCCCTGGCCGGACTCTTCGGCATCGGCCTGTTCCTCTTCGGTGGCGGCCGGCCCGCCGGTGAGTTCTTCGCGGGCTACATCACCGAGAAGTCGCTGAGCGTCGACAACCTCTTCGTCTTCGTCCTGATCATGGCGAAGTTCGCCGTGCCCTCGCAGTACCAGCAGCGGGTGCTGCTGGTCGGCGTCCTCATAGCCCTGGTCCTGCGGGCGATCTTCATCGCCGCGGGCGCCGCGATCCTCGCCAGCTTCTCGTGGGTGTTCTTCCTGTTCGGCGCCTTCCTCATCTGGACCGCCTGGAAGCTGATCCAGGAGGCCCGCGCCGACGAGGAGGAAGAGGAGTTCGAGGAGAACAAACTGCTCAAGGCCGCGGAGCGCAGGTTCGGCGTGGCCGACCGGTACCACGGCACCAAGCTGTGGATCCAGCAGAACGGCAAGCGGGTCATGACCCCGATGCTGGTCGTGATGCTTGCGATCGGTTCGACCGACGTCCTGTTCGCGCTGGACTCCATCCCTGCGATCTTCGGTCTCACGCAGGACCCGTACATCGTCTTCACGGCCAACGCCTTCGCGCTGATGGGTCTGCGGCAGCTGTACTTCCTCATCGGCGGACTGCTGAGGAAGCTGGTCCATCTGTCGTACGGTCTGTCGATCATCCTCGGCTTCATCGGTGTGAAGCTCGTGCTGCACGCTCTGCACGAGTCCGGTGTGCACGTCCCGGAGATCAGCATCCCGGTCTCGCTCGGCGTGATCTGCGCGGTTCTGATCGTCACCACGATCACCAGCCTGAGGGCCTCCGGGAAGCAGGCGGCCGAGGCGGCGCGGGGCCGGAGCGAAGGCGCTCCGAAGGACAGTGTCGACGTCTGACCACGTCGGACGTAGGACCACCCCGTGGAGCGGTGCGCAGCGCATTGCCGACCCACCGCTCCCGGTGCTTCGCCGGGTGGCGGAGTGTCCCCGACCGGGAGTGCCGCCACCTGGTGGAGGCAACCGTGACATTCGCCCAGATCGTCGACTTCGAGACCGACCGCATCGACGAGATGAGGGCCCTCGCCGACGAGTTGGGCAGCCAGCACGCCGGCGGCGAGAACAGCCCGATGCGCCGACTGATCCTCAGGGACCGGAGCCGGCCGGGCCGCTACCTGGGCGTGATCGAGTTCAACTGGGGCCGTACCGCGCCGGCGGCAGGCCCCCGGTACCCGAAAGGACCGGAATGCGAACCCAGTACGCCTCTGTCACCATCGCTGCATGATCATTCGGCTCAGGTCGCTCACCACCCAGTGGACGTTCCTCGTGCCGGTGCTCGCGGTCGTCCTGCTCCTGTTCACCTGGGGCCGCGATCTGTCGGGCGCGGTCGTCGCACTGGTGACCGTGGTACTCGCCGGATCCGTCCTCGCCGCCGTCCACCATGCCGAGGTCGTCGCCCACCGTGTCGGCGAACCCTTCGGCTCCCTGGTCCTCGCCATCGCCGTCACGATCATCGAGGTGGCCCTGATCGTCACCCTCATGGTCGACGGCGGTGACAAGAGCTCCACCCTGGCCCGGGACACCGTCTTCGCCGCCGTGATGATCACTTGCAACGGCATCGTCGGCGTCTGTCTCCTCGTCGCCTCCTTGCGCCACGGCACCGCGGTCTTCAACCCCGAGGGCACCGGCGCCGCCCTCGCCACCGTGGCCACCCTGGCCACACTCAGCCTGGTCCTGCCGACCTTCACCACCAGCAAACCGGGTCCGGAGTTCTCCGGAGTACAGCTGACCTTCGCGGCCCTGTCCTCACTGATCCTGTACGGCCTGTTCGTCGCCACCCAGACCGTGCGGCACCGCGACTACTTCCTTCCGATCACCAGGCAGGGCGAGGTGATCGACGGCGACGACCACGCCGATGCCCCCTCCGCGCTCACCGCCTGGATCAGCCTCGGACTGCTGGGCCTCGCCCTCGTCGGCGTCGTCGGTCTGGCCAAGGGCGTGTCACCGACCATCGAGTCCGGTGTGCAGGCGGCCGGACTGCACCAAGCCGTCGTCGGTGTGATCATCGCCCTGCTGGTGCTGCTCCCCGAGACCATCGCCGCCCTGCGCGCCGCCCGCCGCGACCGCGTGCAGACCAGCCTCAACCTGGCGCTGGGCTCGGCCATGGCCAGCATCGGCCTGACCATACCGGCCGTCGCGCTCGCCTCCATCTGGCTCACCGGCCCGCTGCTCCTCGGTCTCGGCGCGACCCACATGCTGCTGCTCGCGCTCACCGTGGTGGTCAGCTCCCTCACGGTCGTGCCGGGCCGGGCCACGCCGCTCCAGGGCGGCGTCCACCTGGTGCTGTTCGCCGCCTACCTGGAGCTGGCGATCAACCCGTAGACGCCGCACTCAGCCGGTGACCGGCTCGGCCGCCGCCACCGGCACCGGGCGCGTCTCCGGCAGCAGTGCGAAGCAGCCGAGGCTCAGCAGCGCGATCGCCGTCAGATAGGTCCCCACGGCCCACGGCACGCGCCCGCTGTGCTCCGCCAGCGCTGTCGCGACGATCGGAGTGAGCGCGCCCCCGAGCACCCCGCCGAGGTTGTAGCCGACAGCGGCACCGGTGCAGCGCACCCGGGGCTCGTAGAGCTCCGGCAGATAGGCGGCGACGACCGCGAACATGGCGATGAAGGCGATCAGCGCGCCCGTGAACCCGAGGAACATCAGCAGGGGTTCACCGGTCGCCAGCAGCGCGACCATCGGGAACATCCACAGCGCCGAGGCCGTGCACCCCGCGAGACACAGCGGCCGTCGTCCGTAGCGGTCGCCGAGCAGGGCCATCACCGGCGTGAGCGAGCCCTTCACCACCACGGCGGCCATGATGCAGACGAGCATGACGGTACGGCTCACCCCGAGCCGTTCCGTCCCGTACGCCAGCGACCAGGTGGTCACCGCGTAGAACACCGCGTACCCGACCGCGAGTGCCCCTGCCGTCAGCAGCACCGTCCGCCAGTGATGGCGTACGGCCTCGGCGATCGGCACGCGCGCGTGGTCGTCGAGCTCCAGGAACCTCGGGCTCTCGGCCAGCGACGAACGCAGCCACAGCCCGCTCAGCGCCAGCGCCCCCGCCGCCCAGAACGGCACCCGCCAGCCCCACTGCGCGAACTGCGCTTCGGACAGCGACGCGGACAGCGCCAGCATCACGCCGTTGGCGAGCAGAAACCCGACGGCAGGGCCGATCTGAGGAAAGCTGGACCACAGGGCGCGCCGCCCGGGCGGCGCGTGCTCCGCGGCGAGCAGCACCGCCCCGCCCCACTCCCCGCCGAGTCCCAGCCCCTGCAGGAAGCGCAGCACGAGCAGCAGCACAGGCGCGGCGACGCCGATCGTGCCGTACGCCGGCAGGCAGCCGACCGCGACCGTCGAGGCGCCGGTCAGCAGCAGGGACGAGACCAGGACCGGACGCCGGCCGCGCCGGTCTCCGATATGCCCGAACAGCACCGAGCCCAGCGGGCGGGCCACGAACCCCACGCCGAACGTACCGAAAGCCGCCAGCGTCCCCGCGAGCGGTGAGAACGTCGGGAAGAACAGCGGCCCCAGGACGAGCGCCGCGGCTGTGCCGTAGACGAAGAAGTCGTAGAACTCGATGGCGGTCCCGGCGAGCGAGGCGGCCGCCAGCCGCAGCATCGAGGGAACCCTTACGGTGCGTACATCGCGCATGCCGCGTCAACTACCCAGGGTGACCGTCCGTTACGGGGGCGCACGGCGCCCTTCGCGGGCGCCTCGGCGCACCGTGATAAACCGGTCTGACCCGCGGTCCGCCCAGGGCCGCTCATCGTCCGAACGGACCGGAGGAAGCGTGCCCCGCACCCTGGCCAACGCCCCGATCATGATCCTCAACGGGCCCAACCTGAACCTGCTCGGCCAGCGTCAGCCCGAGATCTACGGCTCCGACACGCTCGCCGACGTCGAGGCCCTCTGCGTCAAGGCGGCGGCCGCGCACGGCGGCACCGTGGACTTCCGGCAGTCCAACCACGAGGGCGAACTGGTCGACTGGATCCACGAGGCGCGCCTGAACCACTGCGGGATCGTCATCAACCCGGGCGCCTACTCGCACACCTCGGTCGCCATCCTGGATGCCCTCAACACCTGCGACGGGATGCCCGTGTTGGAGGTCCACATCTCCAACATCCACAAGCGCGAGTCGTTCCGGCACCACTCCTATGTCTCCCTGCGTGCCGACGGGGTGATCGCCGGATGCGGTGTGCAGGGCTATGTGTTCGGCGTCGAGCGGGTGGCGGCGCTGGCCGGCGCGGCCACCGCCGACGCCTGACGCCTCAGAGCCGTCCGGCCTCCACGATCCGCCGCAGGAAGCGCCGGGTGCGCTCCTGCCGCGGATCGCCGAACACCTGCTCGGGGCTGCCGCGTTCGAGCACGACACCGCCGTCGAGGAAGCAGACCTGGTCGGCGACGTCCCGTGCGAAGCCCATCTCGTGCGTCGCCAGCACCATGGTCATGCCCTCGTCCTTCAGGCCGCGGACCACGGCGAGTACCTCGCCGACCAGCTCCGGGTCGAGGGCGGCGGTGACCTCGTCGAGCAGCAGCAGCCGGGGCCGTACCGCCAGGGCGCGCACGATCGCCACCCGCTGCTGCTGACCGCCGCTCAGCCGGTCCGGGTAGGCGCCCGTCCTGTCACCCAGTCCGAGGCGCTCCAGGAGCTCCCGGGCCCGTTCCTCGGCCTCCGCGCGGGAGACGCCGTGCACCCGGCGCGGTGCCAGGGTGATGTTGTCCAGCACGGTCATGTGCGGGAAGAGGTTGTACGACTGGAAGACCACGCCGATGCGGCGGCGTACCGCGTCCCGGTCCGCGCGCGGAGCGGTGATCTCCTCGCCGTCCAGCCAGATCGCGCCGTCGTCTATCTCCTCGAGGAGGTTGGCACAGCGCAGCAGCGTCGACTTGCCGGAGCCGGACGCCCCGATCAGCGCGGTCACCGTGTGCGGGGCGACCGCCAGGTCCACGTCGCGCAGCACCACCGAACCGCCGAATGTCTTGCGGACAGACTCCATGCGCAGGACAGGTGCGTCGTTCATATGGATCCTCCCTGGGCCCGCTGCCGGTCCATCCGTGCCGTCACCCAGTCCGTGAAGCGGGTCATCGGGATGGTCAGCGCCACGAAGACCAGCCCGGCGACGATGTACGGCGTGTAGTTGAGACTGCGGCCCACGATGATGTCCGCCGCCCGTACGGCGTCGATCGCGCCGCCGATCGACACGAGACCGGTGTCCTTCTGGAGCGACACCAGGTCGTTCAGCAGCGGCGGAACCTGACGCCGTACCGCCTGCGGAAGCACGACGTGGCGCAGTGCCTGCCGGTTGCTGAGGCCGAGGGAGCGGGCCGCCGCGCGCTGCGAGGGGTGAACGGACTCGATGCCGGCGCGGAACACCTCGGCCACATAGGCGGAGTACGTCAGCGTCAGCGCGGTACCGCCCAGCAGCACCGGATCGACCGTCACGCCCTGGAGGCGCAGCGCCGGGACGCCCAGCACCACGATCATCAGGTTGATCAGCAGCGGCAGCCCGCGGAAGAAGTCGGTGTACGCCGCTGCGAGCGCACGCAGCGGGAAGAACACCGGCCCGCGCAGCGTACGCGCGATGGCGATCAGCATGCCGAGGACGAGTACGGCGGCGCCGCAGACGAGCAGCAGCCGGACGTTCAGCCACAGCCCTTCGAGGACCTTCGGCAACGCCTCGCGCGCGTACTGCCCGTTGAAGAACGTCTCCCTGGTGCGCGGCCAGCCGGGCGCGTTCACGACGACCAGGTAGAGCACGGCCGCCGTGACCAGCGTCGAGAGGGCGGCGATCGCGGTGGCGCGCCGGGCGCGGACCCGCCTGTGGCGCTCCCGCTCCAGCCGCCGTTCGGAGGGCGTGTAGCCGTCGTCCGCGTGCGCGGACATGCCGCTCGTGCCGTCCGCGCCCTCCCGTCCGGGCCCGTCCTCGGTGACGGTCACTTGAGCACCGGGGCGTCGACCGCGTCGGACAGCCACTGCTGCTCGATCTTCGCCAGTGTGCCGTCCCGCCGCAGGGCGTCCACCGCGCTCGTGACGCACGAGGTGAGCGCGCTGCCCTTGTCGAGGACCAGACCGAACTGCTCGGGCGCGCGGCCCTGGTTCTCGAACTGGCCGACGACCTCCGCGTTCGTCACCTCGGCCGAGGTGATGTAGAAGGCGGTCGGCAGGTCGACCACGATCGCGTCCACCTGGCCGTTCTTCAGCGCCGACTTGGCCTGGTCGTTCTTGGCGTACACGGCGGGCTGCTGCGACGGCTTCACCACGTCGGTGATGTACTCGAGGCTGGTGGTGCCGACCTGGGCTCCCAGCTTCAGCCCCTTCAGATCCGCGATACCCGTCGCCTTCGCGGCCTTGCTGCCCTTGAGCGCGATGACCGCCTGACGGACGTCGTAGTAACCCGACGAGAAGTCCACGGCCTTCTTGCGCTCGGCGCTGATGGACACCTGGTTGATGTCGAAGTCGAAGGTCTTCGCACCGGGCGCGAACGCCTTGTTGAACGGCACGCTCTGCCAGACGACCGCACTCTTGTCATAACCCAGTTGCTTCGCGACGGCGTACGCGACCGCTGACTCGAACCCCTCGCCGTCGGCCGGCTTGTCGTCCTTGAACCACGGCTCGTAGGCCGGTTCGTCCGTCGCGATCGTCAGCTTGCCGGAGGTCCGGGTCGTCAACTTACCCCTGGCGCAGGTGGTTCGGTCCGACGAGGAAGATCCGCCGGACGCCTTCTCCTCCGGCTGCGGAGCGCAGCCGACAGCGGTGGCGAGCAGGGCTATGGTGGCGGCGGCGACAGCGCTGCGCAGTGCGCTCGGGGCAGGATGCATGGCCGGAGAGTGACAGCGAACGCCGCGTATGTCCAGGTCAAAGGGTTACCTGTCCGCATGCTGGGAACCGGTGTTGCGGTCGTGTGAACGGTGCCCGCTGCGGGTTGCGGGGCGACCCCGCCAGGGCCGCCGGTCGAGGGCGGGGAATGATGACCGGCGGCCCGTACCGCGCAGGAGCCGTCATCCTGTGCGGGGCCGTCACCAGTTGACCGCGCGGCGACGCGCGAGGGGAGCGTGCGCTGCACCCCGGCGCGTGCGAACCGTTCACACGGGGCGCGCGTCGGCCCCGCGCGGGGCGTGTGAGGTTGTGTGCGCGGGGCGCGGGTGAAGGGGCGTGCGCCGGGCGGGAGTTGTGAACCGCACGCCGAGCGCGCCGGGGCCCCTACGCCGGGCCGCGCACTTCAACCCCGCACCTCGTACACGCGGTTCACTTGGACGGCTCAGGCCCAGGGTTCACCACCCGCGTGCGTGCCACTCCGGAAGGTGCGGGCGCTCGGTGCCCAGCGTGGTGTCGTTGCCGTGCCCCGGATACACCCAGGTCTCGTCCGGGAGCGCGTCGAAGATCTTCGTCTCGACATCACGGATCAGGCTCGCGAAGGCCTTCGCGTCCTTGCGCGTGTTGCCGACACCGCCGGGGAAGAGGCAGTCCCCGGTGAAGACGTGCGGGTGGCCGTGCGGGTCGTCGTAGACCAGGGCGATGGAGCCGGGGGTGTGACCGACGAGATGGCGGGCGGTCAACTCGACCTGGCCGACCCGGATGACGTCGCCGTCGTCGACGGCGACGTCGGTCGTGACCGGGATGCCGGAGGCGTCCTCGCGGCCCGCGTACGTCCGTGCGCCGGTGGCGGCGACGACCTCGGCCAGCGCCTGCCAGTGGTCGCCGTGCTGGTGCGTGGTGACGACGGACGCGATGCCGTCGTCACCGATCGTGCCGAGGAGCGTCTCCGCGTCGTTGGCCGCGTCGATCAGCAGCTGCTCGTCCGTGGCGCGACAGCGCAGCAGATAGGCGTTGTTGTTCATGGGCCCGACCGCGATCTTGGTGATCATCAGGTCCTTGAGCTCGTGCACGTCCGCCGGTCCGCCGACCGTGACCTCTCCGCTGTACGTCATGACGCTCAGCCTATAGCGGGGAGTGGCCGTCGAGGTGACGTGCGCTACAGCGGAGGAAGCGCGGGCAGCGTCCCGCCGAGTACCTCCAGGGCGGTCCCGGCACGCCGCCCGGCGAGCCAGCCCAGCAGGTCCGCGGGCCGTCCGGTGACGGTGACCTCCGGCCGGGGGGCCTGCCGTCCGGTGCGCCACGCGCGCGTGCCGTCCGTGATCCTCGTCGCGGGAACGTCGGGATGCGCGAGAAAGCGGTCCGCGAGGAAGTCGATCTCCCGTTCCGTGAAGTCCGCCGGAACATCCTCCAGCTCGTACCCGATCCCCAGGTCGACATGGTGCAGCTCGACCTCGGCCCAGCGCCGGAACGGCACCCGCGCCGCACTGTCGGTGACCCCGTTGCGCAGCTCCACCGTGCGCGTCCAGTCCGCTGGGGCGGCTCCGCGCACGCGGAAACGGGCGTCGCTCTCGCGCAGGTCGGCGAGCTGGGCGTCGAGCGGGCGCGGGGCGTCGCGCGCGATGTCGGCGTTCCGGGCCTCGCCGGAGACGTACATGGGACGTCCGTCGAGGACGTTCGTGAGCGCGTCCGCGTTGCGGGCGAGGTGGGCCAGGACGTGACCGACCGTCCAACCGGGCAGCCGTGACGGTCGCGCCACGGACGCGTTGTCCAGTTCGGCGACTGCGGTGAGGAGCCGGTCCGTCGCTTCCCGTACAGACGCCAGGTCATGAGCGTGATCAATCATGGGGCCGACACTAGCTCCGCCACTCCATCGGGTGAAGGTTTCGCGCTTGGTCCGTAATTCGAATGCGCGTGCTATATCGTCGGTGGCGGGGTCGGGCATGCTGGATGGTCCGGGATTGTTTACGCATCCAGGAATCCAACCGGCGTTGTCAGTGGCTCCCCCTAGTCTGAAGAAGCACGGGGCCCTGCCCCTGCCACTTCTCTCAAGAAAGGTGCGGACCGGCTGTGGCCGACCGTCTCATCGTCCGTGGCGCGCGCGAGCACAATCTGAAGAATGTCTCGCTCGACCTGCCTCGTGACTCGCTCATCGTCTTCACGGGGCTGTCCGGGTCGGGCAAGTCCTCCCTCGCCTTCGACACGATCTTCGCCGAGGGCCAGCGTCGCTACGTGGAGTCGCTCTCCTCGTACGCGCGCCAGTTCCTCGGGCAGATGGACAAGCCGGACGTGGACTTCATCGAGGGCCTGTCCCCGGCGGTGTCCATCGACCAGAAGTCGACCTCGCGCAACCCGCGCTCGACGGTCGGCACCATCACCGAGGTCTACGACTACCTGCGTCTGCTCTTCGCGCGCATCGGCAAGCCGCACTGCCCCGAGTGCGGTCGCCCGATCTCCCGCCAGTCGCCGCAGGCCATCGTCGACAAGGTGCTGGAACTGCCGGAGGGCAGCCGCTTCCAGGTGCTCTCGCCGCTGGTGCGCGAGCGAAAGGGCGAGTTCGTCGACCTGTTCGCCGACCTCCAGACCAAGGGCTACTCCCGCGCACGCGTGGACGGCGAGACCGTCCAGCTCTCCGAACCGCCGACACTGAAGAAGCAGGAGAAGCACACCATCGAGGTGGTCGTCGACCGCCTCACGGTGAAGGACACCGCCAAGCGCCGCCTCACGGACTCCGTGGAGACCGCGCTGGGACTGTCCGGCGGCATGGTCGTGCTCGATTTCGTCGACCTCCCCGAGGACGACCCCGAGCGCGAGCGCATGTACTCGGAGCACCTGTACTGCCCGTACGACGACCTGTCCTTCGAGGAGCTGGAGCCCCGCTCCTTCTCCTTCAACTCGCCCTTCGGCGCCTGCCCCGAGTGCACCGGCATCGGTACGCGCATGGAGGTCGACCCGGAGCTGATCGTCCCGGACGAGGACAAGTCCCTCGACGAGGGCGCCATCCATCCCTGGTCGCACGGGCACACGAAGGACTACTTCGGCCGCCTGATCGGCGCCCTCGCGGACGCGCTGGGATTCCGCACCGACATCCCCTTCGCCGGCCTGCCGCAGCGCGCCAGGAAGGCCCTGCTCTACGGCCACAAGACACAGATCGAGGTCCGCTACCGCAACCGGTACGGCCGCGAGCGCGTGTACACCACCCCCTTCGAGGGCGCGGTGCCCTTCGTCAAGCGCCGGCACAGCGAAGCCGAGAGCGACGCCAGCCGTGAGCGTTTCGAGGGCTACATGCGCGAGGTGCCCTGCCCGACCTGCCAGGGCACGCGCCTGAAGCCGATCGTCCTCGCCGTCACGATCATGGACAAGTCGATCGCCGAGGTCTCGGCGATGTCCATCAGCGATTGCGCCGAGTTCCTGGGGGAGCTCAAGCTCAACGCGCGCGACAAGAAGATCGCCGAGCGTGTCCTGAAGGAGGTCAACGAGCGGCTGCGGTTCCTGGTCGACGTCGGCCTGGACTATCTCTCGCTGAACCGCGCGGCCGGCACGCTCTCCGGTGGCGAGGCCCAGCGCATCCGCCTGGCCACGCAGATCGGCTCCGGTCTCGTCGGCGTCCTGTACGTCCTCGACGAACCGTCGATCGGCCTGCACCAGCGCGACAACCACCGGCTGATCGAGACCCTGGTCCGGCTCCGCGACATGGGCAACACGCTCATCGTCGTCGAGCACGACGAGGACACCATCAAGGTCGCCGACTGGGTCGTCGACATCGGCCCCGGCGCCGGCGAGCATGGCGGCAAGGTCGTGCACAGCGGCTCCCTCAAGGAACTGCTGGCCAACGAGGAGTCGCAGACCGGTCAGTACCTGTCCGGCAAGAAGGCGATCCCGCTGCCCGACATCCGCCGCCCGCAGGACCCCACCCGCCGGCTCACGGTGCACGGCGCCCGCGAGAACAACCTCCAGGACATCGACGTGTCCTTCCCGCTGGGCGTGTTCACGGCCGTCACGGGCGTGTCCGGCTCCGGCAAGTCGACGCTGGTCAACGACATCCTGTACACGCACCTGGCGCGTGAGCTGAACGGTGCGCGCAACGTCCCAGGCAGACACACGCGGGTCGACGGCGACGACCTCGTCGACAAGGTCGTGCACGTCGACCAGTCGCCCATCGGCCGCACCCCGCGATCGAACCCGGCGACGTACACGGGTGTCTTCGACCACGTCCGCAAGCTGTTCGCCGAGACCACCGAGGCGAAGGTCCGCGGCTACCTGCCGGGCCGCTTCTCCTTCAACGTCAAGGGCGGTCGCTGCGAGAACTGCGCGGGCGACGGCACCATCAAGATCGAGATGAACTTCCTCCCGGACGTCTACGTCCCGTGCGAGGTCTGCCACGGAGCCCGGTACAACCGGGAGACGCTGGAGGTCCACTACAAGGGCAAGTCCATCTCCGAGGTCCTGAACATGCCCATCGAAGAAGCCATGCACTTCTTCGAGGCCGTCCCGGCGATCAACCGGCACCTCACGACGCTGCACGACGTCGGTCTCGGCTACGTCCGTCTCGGCCAGTCCGCAACCACGCTGTCCGGCGGTGAGGCACAGCGCGTGAAGCTCGCCAGCGAGCTGCAGAAGCGCTCCACCGGGCGTACGGTCTACGTCCTGGACGAGCCGACCACCGGTCTGCACTTCGAGGACATCAGCAAGCTGCTGAAGGTGCTCGCCGGCCTCGTCGAGAAGGGCAACACGGTCATCGTCATCGAGCACAACCTCGATGTCATCAAGACCGCGGACTGGGTCGTCGACATGGGTCCGGAAGGCGGTGCCGGCGGCGGGCTCGTGGTCGCGGAGGGCACGCCCGAGGAGGTTGCCGCCGTCCCGGCCAGCCACACCGGCAAGTTCCTGCGCGAGATCCTCGGCGCCGATCGCATCAGCGACGCGAGCTCGGTGAAGGCCCCGCGCAAGACGGCGGCGAAGAAGACGGTCGCGGCCAGGTCGGCGACGAAGAAGACGGCGACCGCCTCGACCGCCAACAACACGGCCACGAAGAAGGCGGCCGGGGCCACGAGGAAGACGGCGCCCGCGAAGAAGACGACCCGGGCCCGCAAGGCCTGAGACCCTCGGGCGCCAGGTCGTGACAAATCCAGAAAAGTGCGGCGCCCCGTGGGAACTTCCCGCGGGGCGCCGCTCGTTCCCTCGTCAGCCGCCGGATTCCCGCGGCTACGACGAACCTTGACTCATCAACAGCGGAAGCAGCTGAAGCTACGCAATCAGCGGCATGAGGGCACCCGGTGAATCGGCGAAGGAGATCCGAACGTCCCCTACAGGTCGCCGAGTTCGGATGCGTACGGCGGCTCCGCACCCGCCCGGGAGCAGGTGATCGCGGCCGCCCGCGCCGCGAACCGCAACAGCCTGGTCCAGCCGTTCGCGCCGAGCCCCGCCAAGGCCTCGGCGGACAGCGCGTCCTGGGCGGCGAGTCCATGCAGCAGAGCCGCGTTCACGGTGTCGCCGGCACCGATCGTGTCCACGACGCCGACCTCCTCACCGGGAACGGCGTACACGGTGCCGTCGGGGGTGAAAGCACTGAGGCCGTCACCGCCGTGGGTGATCACCACTGCCGAGGGGCCCGACGCCAGCCACTCGCGCGGGGTGCCGCCCAGCCAGAGCGCGTCCTCCTCCGAGAGCTTGAGGAGAGTCACCGAGGGCAGCCAGCTCTTGAAGCGTGCCCGGTAGGCATCCGGATCCGTGATCAGGCCTGCCCGGATGTTCGGGTCGAGGGCGGTGAACAGACCCATCGCGGCCGCACCCCGCATCAGCTCCTCGTAGGCGCTCGCACCCGGCTCCAGGACGAGTGAGAGCGTGCCGAAGGAGACGGCACGAGTCGTGGCGGGGAGAGCGGCGGGTGCCGTGAACAGACGGTCCGCGGTGCCGTCGACATAGAAGGAGTAGGAGGCGGATCCCTGTGCGTCGACCGTGGCGGCCGCGAGGGTGGTCGGTTCCGTGCCGCGTTCCACGAGGGAGACGTCGACTCCCGCGCGTCGCAGCCCGTCCAGGAGAGCCTCGCCGAAGGCGTCGTGCGAGGTGCGGGAGCAGAACGAGGTGGGGGAGCCGAGGCGGCCGAGGGCCACGGCCGTGTTGTAGGGGCCGCCGCCGAGCGCCGGCTGCAGGGGCGCGAGGGCGCCCGCGCCCTGCGGTACCAGGTCGATCAGTGCCTCACCGGCGACGACGATCACGAGAGGGTTCCTTCCTCTGGACACCCGGAGTGCTCGTGGTGCCCGGAGCACCCGGGATGCTGGGGATGATCTGGCTGCCCGGACGGCGGGGCCGGCCGGGAGCGGGCGGACCGCTGACGAGAGTCCGTCGACCAGGCGGGTCGGCTCCTCGCGGCCGCCGCCGCGCCGTTCTCCTCGGGGCAGCCGCACGACGACCGGTGGACGAAGGCGCACGGAAGCCGCACGGTCCTGGCGGCCCGGTCGGGTGCGGCCAGGCGTTCCAGGAGCACCCGGACCGCCTCGGCGCCGATCTCTCTGCTGGGCTGGGCGATGGCGGTGAGGCGGGGCGAGAACAGATCGG
Source organism: Streptomyces sp. NPDC026515 (assembly GCF_055567595.1). Taxonomy (NCBI): domain Bacteria; kingdom Bacillati; phylum Actinomycetota; class Actinomycetes; order Kitasatosporales; family Streptomycetaceae; genus Streptomyces; species Streptomyces sp. NPDC026515. The sequence continues at coordinate 182,426 of NZ_JBVHQD010000007.1, read as the reverse complement.
CCCAGGCGAAGTCGTCGAAGCAGCACAGGGCGATGTCGTGCGGCACCGAGAGGCCGTGCTCGCGCAGAGCGCGCAGGGCGCCGATGGTCATCGCGTTGTTGGCGGTGACGAGTGCCGTGGGTGGTGTGGCGTGTGACATCAGAGCGGCGGTGGCCCGCTCTGCTCCGGCGGACTCGGAGTTGCCCGGGACGACCAGACCGTCGTCGAGGGGCAGCCCGGCGGCGGCGAGCCCCTGCCGGTAGCCGGTGATCCGTTCACTGGTGGTGCTGAGTCCGGACAGCCCGGCGACCAGGCCGATCCGGCGGTGCCCGAGACCGGCCAGATGGGTGACCAGCCGGGCCGTCGGCCCGGTGTTCTCGGCGCAGACCTGGTCGAAGCGCGGGCTGCCGTCCGCGCGATCGTCGATCACCCGGTCGAGGAGGACGGTCGGTACGGCGTGCCGGTCGAGGTAGGCGAGGAGTTCACGCGGTTCGGCGGAGGGGGCGACGATCATGCCGTCGACGCGGCGCTCGTGCAGAAGCTGGACGACCTTGCGTTCGTGCGCGGGGTCGTCGTGCGGATCGGCGATGAGCAGGCTGTAGCCGTGTGCCAGGGCAGCGGCCTCGACGCCCTGGAGGATCTCCGTGAAGTAGGGGTTACTGATCGCGGACACCGCGAGCCCGATGGACCGGGTGCGGGAGGTCACCAGGGAGCGGGCGAGGGTGTTGGGCGTGTAGCCCAGTTCCTCGATGGCGTCGAGCACCGCCTGACGGGTGTGGGGCAGCACCGGACGGGTCTCGTTCAGCACATGGGAGACGGTCGCCACGGAGACTCCGGCGCTACGGGCGACGTCGGCCATGGTGGGCACAGGGCTTCCCTTCTCCGCATCCCGCGTTCGGCTGAGGCTCCTCGGCTTCCTCCCGCGCTGCCGATGGCCTCGGCCGGGAAGTTACTCCATCCGAGACCGACGCGTAAACGCTTGCGCAAGCGTTTACGTCCATTCGAATGAACTCGCACGAGGACATGCCATCGGCTGCGGATGCCCCAAACTCACCTATGACGGCCCCGCACCCCGACCCGCCCCGAAGCGGGATGATCCGCCCAGGTATCGTGCCACCGCCACCGCCACCGCCACCGCCACCGCCACCGCCACCGCCACCGCCACCGCCACCGCCACCGCCACCGCCACCGCCACCGCCACCGCCACCGGCCCCACATGCCGCTGCGACCCCACCCCACCCCACCCCGCCTGGAGCCCCGATGCCTGCCGCTCGTCCCTCCGCCAGCCGCCGTACCGTCCTGCGGGGAGCGGCGGTCACGCCGGTCGCCGGGCTCGGGCTGGCCGCCTGCTCGGCTCCCGGTGGCGGAGCCACCGCGGACGCGACGCCGACCGCTCCGGTGGACCTGGGGGCCGAGAGCGAGGTCGCCAAGGGCGGCGCGAAGCTCTACCGGGACCAGAACGTCGTCGTCAGCCGGTCCGCCGACGGCACCCTGAAGGCGTACAGCACGATCTGCACGCACGCGGGGTGCCCGATCAACAAACTCCAGGGCACGACGCTGATCTGCCCGTGCCACGGCAGCGAGTTCGACGCCGTGACCGGAAAGGTGGTGCAGTCGCCGGCCACCGAGCCGCTGAACGAACTGCCGGTCAAGGCGGCCAACGGTCGGATCGTGGCGGGGCCGGGCGCCTGAGGCCGGGCGGCTGGTTCAGCGCCGGCTCATTCCCAGTCCCAGCCGATCCCCAGCAGGCCCGGCCGTACCCGGGGCTCGACCAGGTGGACGGAGCGGTGCAGCCCGCTCAGCGGGAGGGCCTGTCGGCCACTGCGCGGGGCCGCCGCGGAGTGCTGGGCGAACCGGTGGCAGTGCGTCGGCAGCGCGTCGGCGGTGAAACGTACCTGAAGGGTGTACTGGCCGCCGGGAAAGCCGAAGTCGCGGGTGTACTCGCGGGAGACGCCCGCCGTGCCGTCCTCCACGGCGTAGCGGAAGAGAAAGGTGTCGCCGGAGCGCAGGCGGGTGCCGAAGAGCAGTTCGGCGACGAGCAGACCGGTCTCCGGGTCCGAACGGACGCGTCCGGTACGGCAGTTCTCCAGCGCGCGCACGTTCATGTGCTGCGGGGTGCAGCCGGGGTCGCCGTGGTGGACGGCCACGAAGCGGTCGACGCCGTCCCGGTGGGCGCGCACGATGTGCTGCGACTCACGGGCTGCCAGCTCGCGGTGGGCGCCGATCCGCACGCGCTCGTGGTGTCCCAGGGTGTGCAGACCGCCGTCGAGGGACCAGCCGAGCTCGGACTGCAGTCGGTCCAGGGCGTCGGAGGCCTCGATCAGGGAGCGGTAGGAGCGGGCGGCGGGGCGGCGTACGGCGGGACCCTGGTCGGCGTCGGCGAGCAGCCGGATCAGGGACTCCTCCGGGAGCTGGAGTATCTCCTCCAGCGCGCGGACGGCGCGCAATGACTCCGGGCGCTGCGGGCGACGGGCTCCCTGCTGCCAGTAGCTCAGGCTGGTCACGCCCACTTTGACCCCGTAGCGCGAGAGGTGATGCTGCACGCGCTGGAGCGGCAGCCCCCGGGCGGCGATCGCGGCGCGCAGGGCCACATGGAAGGGGCCGCCGCGCAGGGCCGAGTCCAGTTCCGCGGTGGCGACGTCCGCGTGCTGTGTGCCGTGCCGCATGCAGGAGGGCCTTTCTCTTGGGGTTCACCACGGCTGGTCAGGCCGTTGGCGCGGGTCCGGGGCCACCCCGGCGGCGTCGGGGCGGCCGCACTTGGGTACGCCGCGTCCGCAGGCCGCTGCTCACGGCCCCGAGTTCCCCCGCATTGAAGCGTGTTGACCAATCCCCGACAACACCTTCGGCCGGCCGAAGGCGCCCACCTGGCCGAGGCGTGACCCCGGCGCCGGACGGATCATGCGGGGGAGTGGGTGCCGCGGCTGTCCGGGGGATCGAGGCGGGCGCGCACGCAGGGCACCGATTTGAGGAGGAAGCCGCGCAAGGTCCGTCGTGACCGGGGCGGAGGTTTTGTGCCGGGCACGGGGCGGGCGTGGACGGGGTGCGCCTGGCCGAGGCGTCCGGACGGCTCGCGTTGCCACCGAGGTGGCCGATTCCGAGATCCGCTTCGCGGAGCTGCTGCGGCTGCCACCGCCGGTCGCGCCGGTCCTCGCGGTCCGCCAGTCCTAGTGGTCCTGCCGTTCCGCCCCATCCCGTGGGTCCCGTCATCCAGCCGGTCCAGCCGGTCCCGTCATCCCGCCGGTGCAGCCGGCCCCGCTGATCCGAGCCGTCTCCCCGCCGGGGGCAGCCGGTCCGCGGGTCCGCCGACTCGATGGTCCGCTGCTCCGCCGACTCGCAGGTCCGCCGGCCCTTCCGGGGTTGTCCACAGGCTCGTCGCGGTGTCGGTGTGCGCCAGTAGGGTGTGAGACATGGCCGACCCCTCCAGCTACCGCCCCAAGCCGGGACAGATCCCGGACACTCCCGGGGTGTACAGGTTCCGTGACGAGCACCGCCGGGTGATCTACGTCGGAAAGGCGAAGAGCCTGCGCCAGCGTCTGGCGAACTACTTCCAGGACCTGGCGAGCCTGCACCCCCGTACCCGGACGATGGTCACCACCGCGGCGTCCGTGGAGTGGACCGTGGTGTCCACGGAGGTCGAGGCGCTCCAGCTGGAGTACTCCTGGATCAAGGAGTACGACCCCCGGTTCAACGTCAAGTACCGCGACGACAAGAGCTACCCGTACCTCGCGGTGACGATGAACGAGGAGTTCCCGCGCGTCCAGGTGATGCGCGGTCACAAGAAGAAGGGCGTGCGCTACTTCGGGCCGTACGGCCACGCGTGGGCGATCAGGGACACCGTCGACCTGCTGCTGCGCGTGTTTCCGGTGCGCACCTGCTCCGCCGGGGTGTTCAAGAACGCCACCCGCACCGGCCGCCCCTGCCTGCTCGGCTACATCGGCAAGTGCTCCGCACCCTGCGTCGACCGGATCTCCCCGGAGGACCACCGCGACCTCGCCGAGGATTTCTGCGACTTCATGGCGGGCCGTACCGGCACCTACCTCCGCCGCCTGGAGAAGCAGATGATGGAGGCCGCCGAGGAGATGGAGTACGAGCGGGCCGCCCGCCTGCGCGACGACATCGAGGCCCTGAAGAAGGCCATGGAGAAGAACGCGGTCGTGCTCGCGGACGCGACCGACGCCGACCTGATCGCGGTCGCCGAGGACGAGCTGGAGGCGGCCCTCCAGATCTTCCACGTGCGTGGCGGGCGCGTGCGCGGTCAGCGCGGCTGGGTGACGGACAAGGTGGAGGACGTGACGACAGCGGCGCTCGTCGAGCACGCCCTCCAGCAGCTCTACGGCGAGGAGACCGGGGACGCCGTTCCCAAGGAGGTGCTGGTTCCGGCCCTGCCCGAGCCGGTCGAGCCGGTCCAGGAGTGGCTCGCCGGCCGCCGCGGGTCGAACGTCTCGCTGCGCATCCCGCAGCGCGGCGACAAGAAGGCACTGATGGAGACAGTGCAGCGCAACGCCCAGCAGGCGCTCGCCCTGCACAAGACGAAGCGTGCCTCCGACCTCACCACCCGCTCTCGGGCCCTAGAGGAGATCGCCGACGCCCTGGACCTGGACAGTGCTCCGCTGCGCATCGAGTGCTACGACATCTCGCACCTGCAGGGCGACGACGTCGTGGCCTCCATGGTCGTCTTCGAGGACGGTCTGCAGCGCAAGAGCGAGTACCGCCGCTTCCAGATCAAGGGCTTCGCCGGCCAGGACGACGTGCGCTCCATGCACGAGGTGATCACCCGCCGCTTCCGCCGCTACCTTGCCGAGAAGGAGAGGACCGGCGAATGGTCGGAAGAAGACGGCTCGGTAAGCCCCCTCCCGGACGCCGACACGCTCACGGACCCGGGTACGCCCCCGGTCGCCCGTACCATCCCCGTCTCCAGCACCGACGGTGACGACGCCAACGGCCCGGTCAACGGATTCAAGGATGACGACGGCCGGCCCAGGAAGTTCGCCTACCCACCCCAGCTCGTGGTCGTCGACGGTGGCCAGCCCCAGGTCGCCGCGGCCAAGCGGGCGCTCGACGAGCTGGGCATCGACGACATCGCCGTCTGCGGCCTCGCCAAGCGTCTCGAAGAGGTCTGGCTTCCCGAGGACGACGACCCCGTGGTCCTGCCCCGCAGCAGTGAGGGTCTCTACCTGCTCCAGCGCGTCCGTGACGAGGCGCACCGCTTCGCCATCACCTACCAGCGCACCAAGCGCGCCAAGCGTTTCCGCTCCGGTCCGCTGGACGACGTACCGGGGCTCGGTGAGGCCCGCAAACAGGCGTTGATCAAGCATTTCGGCTCGGTGAAGAAGCTGCGGTCCGCCACAATCGAGCAGATCCAGGAGGTGCCCGGGATAGGCCGCAAGACGGCCGAGACCATCGCCGTGGCCCTCGCCCAGGCGGCCCCGGCCGCGCCTGCCGTGAACACGGCGACCGGAGAGATCATGGATGACAGGGAAGACGAGGTGCCCGAGACGACGGCGGACGCCTCGGGGGAGCCCGTACCCGCGGGTGCCCCGGACGATCGGGGGCAGGAGAGATGACCGAGCGCGACGCAGAGCACACAGCCCGACGAGATCCGGCGTTCAGCGAAACGCAGGGCGCGTCCAAGGAGACGCCCGACGAGGCGGGCCAGGATCAGCCGCAGCAAGCGGAGGCGGAAACGGTCCAGGAAAACGGAGCAGAAGTGAGTACGGATGCCACACCGGCGGGGGTGCCCGAGGCGGCCATCCCCGAGCTGGTGATCATCTCCGGCATGTCGGGAGCGGGCCGTTCGACGGCGGCCAAGTGTCTGGAGGACCTCGGCTGGTTCGTCGTGGACAACCTCCCGCCGGCCCTCATCCCCACCATGGTCGAGCTGGGTGCCCGCTCGCAGGGCAACGTGGCCCGGATCGCGGTCGTCGTCGACGTGCGCGGCCGGCGCTTCTTCGACAATCTGCGCGAGTCCCTCGCCGACCTCGACAGCCGGGCCGTGACCCGCCGGATCGTCTTCCTGGAGTCCTCGGACGACGCGCTGGTCCGCCGCTTCGAGTCGGTGCGCCGTCCGCACCCCCTCCAGGGCGACGGCCGGATCGTGGACGGCATCGCCGCCGAGCGCGAGCTGCTGCGCGAGCTGCGCGGCGACGCGGACCTGGTGATCGACACCTCCAGCCTCAACGTGCACGAGCTGCGCGCCAAGATGGACGCCCAGTTCGCCGGCGAGGAAGAGCCCGAGCTGCGGGCCACCGTGATGTCGTTCGGCTTCAAGTACGGCCTGCCCGTCGACGCCGACCTGGTCGCCGACATGCGGTTCCTGCCCAACCCGCACTGGGTGCCGGAGCTGCGCCCGTACACCGGCCTCAACGAAGAGGTGTCGGCGTACGTCTTCAACCAGCCGGGCGCCAAGGAGTTCCTCGACCGGTACGCCGAGCTGCTGCGGCTGATCGCGACCGGGTACCGGCGCGAGGGCAAGCGTTATGTGACCATCGCCATCGGCTGCACGGGCGGCAAGCACCGCTCGGTCGCCGTCTCCGAGAAACTGGCCGCCCGTCTGGCCGCCGAGGGAGTGGAGACCGTAGTCGTGCACCGGGACATGGGGCGCGAGTGACCGGACGCTCTCCACGGCTGACCAGGCTGCGCCGGGTCGTGCCCGAGTCCCGCTCGGGCCGCCCCGTCGAGGCCCGCGGCGCCCGGCCGCGCCGCCGCGGTACCCAGCCCAAGGTGGTCGCGCTGGGCGGTGGCATGGGTCTGTCCGCCTCGCTCGCCGCGCTGCGCCGGATCACCGGCGACCTCACCGCCGTCGTCACCGTGGCCGACGACGGTGGCTCCAGCGGGCGCCTTCGTGACGAACTCGGCGTGCTTCCTCCGGGTGATCTGCGCAAGGCTCTGGCCGCGCTGTGCGGTGACGACGACTGGGGCCAGACCTGGGCCCGGGTCATCCAGCACCGCTTCCAGTCCAAGGGCGACCTGCACGAGCACGCGGTCGGCAATCTGCTGATCGTCGCCCTGTGGGAACAGCTCGGGGACCACGTCCAGGCCCTGGACCTGGTCGGCAAGCTGCTCGGCGCGCACGGGCGGGTGCTGCCCATGTCCGCCGTTCCGCTGGAGCTGCAGGCCCTGGTCAAGGGGCATGATCCGGAGCGGCCGGAGGAGGTGGACATCGTCCGGGGGCAGGCCACGGTGGCCCTGACGCCCGGCGAGGTGCAGTCCGTGCACCTGGTGCCGCACGACCCGCCGGCCGTGCCGGAGGCAGTCGCGGCGGTCCGGGACGCGGACTGGGTGGTGCTGGGCCCGGGGTCCTGGTTCTCCTCGGTGATCCCGCACCTGCTGGTCCCCGATCTCCTCGACGCGCTCACCGAGACGAAGGCCCGTAAGGTCCTCTCGCTGAACCTCGCGCCGCAGCCGGGTGAAACCGAAGGCTTCTCACCGCAGCGTCATTTGGAGGTTTTGGGGCGACACGCCCCTAAACTCGCCCTGGACGTGGTGCTGGCCGACGAGGCCGCCGTGCCCGACCGTGACTCGCTCACCGAAGCCGCCAAGCGGCTGGGAGCCGCGGTCGAGCTGGGCCCCGTGGCCCGGACCGACGGATCACCCCGGCATGATCCGGAGCTGTTGGCCGCCGCGTACGACCGTATTTTTCGGATGCATGGAAGGATCGGCCCATGGCGATGACGGCAGCGGTGAAGGACGAGATCTCCCGGCTACCCGTCACCCGGACCTGCTGCCGGAAGGCGGAGGTCTCCGCCATTCTGCGGTTCGCGGGCGGCCTCCACCTGGTGAGCGGGCGCATCGTGATCGAGGCGGAGCTGGACACCGCGATGGCGGCCCGGCGCCTCAAGCGGGACATCCTGGAGATCTTCGGTCACAGCTCCGAGCTGATCGTGATGGCACCCGGCGGGCTGCGCCGCGGCTCGCGCTATGTGGTGCGTGTGGTCGCGGGCGGTGATCAGCTGGCCCGGCAGACCGGGCTCGTGGACGGACGGGGCCGCCCGATCCGGGGCCTGCCCCCGCAGGTGGTCTCCGGGGCGACCTGCGACGCGGAGGCGGCCTGGCGCGGAGCCTTCCTGGCGCACGGCTCGCTGACCGAGCCCGGCCGGTCGTCCTCCCTGGAGGTGACCTGCCCCGGTCCGGAGGCCGCGCTCGCGCTGGTCGGCGCGGCCCGCAGACTGTCCATCGCCGCGAAGGCCCGTGAGGTGCGCGGGGTGGACCGGGTGGTGGTCCGGGACGGTGACGCGATCGGCGCCCTGCTGACCCGCCTCGGCGCGCACGAGTCCGTGCTGGCCTGGGAGGAGCGCCGGATGCGCCGCGAGGTGCGGGCCACCGCGAACCGCCTCGCCAACTTCGACGACGCCAACCTGCGCCGCTCCGCGCGCGCGGCCGTCGCGGCCGGTGCCCGGGTCCAGCGGGCCCTGGAGATCCTCGCCGACGAGGTGCCCGAGCACCTCGCGGCGGCCGGCCGGCTGCGGATGGAGCACAAGCAGGCCTCCCTGGAGGAGCTGGGCGCGCTCGCCGACCCGCCGCTCACCAAGGACGCCGTCGCGGGCCGGATCCGCCGGCTGCTGGCGATGGCCGACAAGCGTGCGTCCGATCTGGGCATCCCGGGCACCGAGGCCAACCTCAGTGAGGAGATGGCCGACAACCTCGCAGGCTGAGTCACCGTCAGCACCCCGTGCCGGCGGCCCAAGCGGTCGCTGGCACCGGGATTTGCGTCTCTTTTAGGCCACCGTGAACTATCCGTGAGGTGCCCTTGACTCGATCATGGAGTGTCATGAGCCTGGCAGGGGTTCGCCGCCGTGGCGGACCACTGCTAGGGGGGTTCATGAGACACAGAGCGAGATCGATCCTCGCTGTCGGCGCGCTCCTGATCGGCGGAGCCGCACTCGCACCCATGGCGCAGGCGCAGACCGGGGGTTCGGCGAAGCCCGACCCCGACGAGGTCAAGGTCTTCCGCGCCGACGTCACCAAGAAGCAGATTCCCCTGCTGCTCAAGGCCGGCCAGGACGGCCATGAACTCGGCGACCAGGTCACCGGATCCGGCAAGACCGAAGTCGAGCTCTATCTCACCGGCGGGCAGGCCCGGACCCTGGAGAAGCAGGGCGTCGAGCTCACCGAGCACACGCTGTCGGCCAAGGCGGAGACGCGGGTGGCGGACGCCTCCCAGGGCGTGTTCCGCCCGTACAGCGGCAGCGGCGGGCTCAAGGAGGAGATCCTGCGGACCGCGCAGGCCAACCCCGGCCTCACCAAGGTCGAGTCCATCGGCAAGACGGTCTCCGGCCAGGACGTCCTCGCGCTCAAACTGACCAAGGGCGCGAAGAGCTCCAAGGACGGTTCCAAGCCCGCCGTGCTGTACGTGTCCAACCAGCACGCCCGCGAGTGGATCACGCCGGAGATGACCCGCCGGCTGATGCACTACTACCTGGACAACTACGGCACCGACAAGCGCATCAAGAAGATCGTCGACTCGACCGAGCTGTGGTTCGTGCCGTCCGCCAACCCCGACGGTTACGACTACACCTTCCAGAACTCCGACACCCGCCTGTGGCGCAAGAACCTGCGGGACGTCAACGGCGACGGTGTCATCAGCACGGGGGACGGCGTCGACCTCAACCGCAACTTCGGCTACAAGTGGGGCTACGACGACGAGGGCTCGTCGCCCAACCCCACCAGTGAGACCTACCGCGGCGCGAGCCCCGAGTCCGAGCCCGAGACCAAGGCGCTGGACAACTTCGAGAAGCGGGTCGGGTTCACGTACGGCATCAACTACCACTCGGCCGCCGAACTCCTCCTCTACGGGGTCGGCTGGCAGGTGGCCACCCCGACCCCGGACGACGTCCTCTACAAGGCGCTGGCCGGCACCCCGGACAACCCGGCGATCCCCGGCTACCACTCGCAGGTCTCCTCGGAGCTGTACACCACCAACGGAGAGGCGGACGGCCACGCGTCGAACGTCAACGGGATGGCGATGTTCACCCCCGAGATGTCGACCTGCCAGACGGCCTCGGACATCGACCCGAACGACGCCTGGAACGCCGCCGACTGCCAGTCGGTGTTCAACTTCCCGGACGACGAGACGCTGATCCAGGACGAGTTCGCGAAGAACATCCCGTTCGCACTCTCCGTCGCCGAGACCGCCGCCCACCCCGACCAGCCGGTCTCCTCGGTCGGTCTGAGCGCCGCGGACTTCACCCCGGCCGCGTTCTCCACCTCGTACTCGCGCGGCGCCGACCAGGAGGTCTCCGTCGTCGTCCGCAAGGCGATCCGCGACAAGGAGGTCAGGTACCGCGTCAACGGCGGCCGCGCGGTGGACAGGACGCTGAAGGCATGGAAGGGCGGCGACACCTACGGCGGTGACGACAACCTCTACTTCGACGAGTACCGGGCCAAGGTGAAGGACGGCGACCCGGGCGACAAGGTCGAGGTGTGGTTCACCGGGGAGACGAAGAGCGGCAAGAGGGTCTCCAGCGCGCACTTCACCTACACCGTCGCCGAGCGGCAAAAGGCCGACACCCTGGTGGTCGCCGAGGAGGGCGCCAAGGCCACCCAGGCGCAGACCTACGTCGACGCGCTGAAGGCGGCCGGACACAAGGCGGTCGTCTGGGACGTCGCCACCCAGGGCGCGCCCGACGCGCTCGGCGTGCTGAAGCACTTCAGGACGGTCGTCCACTACTCGGGGACGAGCGGCCCCGGCAACGACACCCAGCTCCAGCTGCGCGCCTACCTCAACGAGGGCGGCAAGCTGATCGAGGCGGGCGAGCTGGCCGGCGGCAGCGTGAACCTCGGCGACGGCACCCCGTCCAACGACTTCAGCCAGTACTACCTGGGCGCCTACTCCCGCACCTCGACCCCCGGCGCCACCGGCTTCACCGGCTCCGGCGCGCTGAACGGCTCCGGCGGCGCCCTCAGCGGCACCTCCGCCAACCCGCTGGACAGGGCCGGGACCTACGCGGTCACCTCCGACGAGCTCTCCGCCGACACCTACCCGCAGTTCGCCAGTGCGGGCGCGGGCCAGTTCGCCGGGACCGTCAACCCGTACGGGCCGTACTCGGGGTCGTACATGGCCGCCGCGGTCCACACCGACGACGCCTACAAGCGCCTCACCCGCACCGTCGACCTCACCGGTGTCACCGCGGCCGACCAGCCGGCCCTGAGCGCCCGGCTGCTCTGGGACACCGAGCCCGGCTACGACCACGCGGTGGTCGAGGCGCACACCGTGGGCGCCGACGACTGGACGACCCTGCCCGAGGCGGGCGGTGCCACCAAGGACACCGTGCCGAGCGAGTGCGGGGCCGGGTTCCTGATCGCCGAGCACCCCTGGCTCAAGCACTACCTGACCATCGCGGACGGCCGGTGCACCGCGAGCGGCAGCACCGGCTCCTGGCACAGCCTCACCGGCAGCTCCGCCGGCTGGCAGTCCGTGAAGTTCGACCTGAGCGCCTACGCCGGGCGGACCGTGCAGGTCTCCATCGGCTACATCACCGACCCGAGCAGCGGCGGACACGGCGTCCTCGTCGACGACGCCGCGCTCCTGACCGGCTCCACGGCCACCGAGACCGAGGGCTTCGAAACCTCCCTCGGCCCCTGGACCGTCAGCGGACCGCCCGCCGGCAGCCCGGCCGTCCTGAAGGACTGGGAGCGCACCGGGGCCCTGTTCAAGACCTATGGAGCCGTCACCACCGACCGCACCGTGCTGCTCGGTTTCGGCCTGGAACAGGTCACCTCGGCCGCCGATCGTGCCGCCTTGGTGAAGAAGGCGTTGACGGCACTCGACAACTGACCCCGACGGCATTCGACATGTGAGCCGACCCGCTCACGAACGAGTGACAATGGGCTGAAACGCGGTCGGCATTCCCTGACAAAACGGTGTGATCCGACCATCGTTCCGGGACGGTCCGTACCCCTACTGGCGGGTACGGACCGCCTCGCCGTGTATGGGGCATCTGGATGTCACCTCGGGAGCCTCAGGGAGGTAGGGTCGTGGGTGGTCGGGGACATCCCAAATACAGCTCGCCGGCACCGCATGGCCGGCGTACCAACGAGGAGATCGGTTCGTGACGATCCGCGTAGGCATCAACGGCTTCGGCCGTATTGGTCGCAACTACTTCCGCGCGCTGCTGGAGCAGGGTGCTGACATCGAGATCGTGGCTGTCAACGACCTGGGTGACACCGCGACCACCGCCCACCTGCTCAAGTACGACACGATCCTTGGGCGTCTCAAGGCCGAGGTCTCGCACACCGCCGACACCATCACGGTCGACGGCCACACCATCAAGGTCCTGTCCGAGCGCAACCCCTCGGACATCCCGTGGGGCGAGCTGGGCGTCGACATCGTCATCGAGTCGACCGGCATCTTCACCAAGAAGGAAGACGCCGCCAAGCACATCGCGGGCGGGGCGAAGAAGGTCCTCATCTCGGCTCCGGCCAAGGACGAGGACATCACCATCGTGATGGGCGTCAACCAGGACAAGTACGACCCGGCGAACCACCACGTCATCTCCAACGCCTCCTGCACCACCAACTGCGTGGCGCCGATGGCGAAGGTCCTCGACGAGAGCTTCGGCATCGTCAAGGGCCTGATGACGACGGTGCACGCCTACACGAACGACCAGCGGATCCTGGACTTCCCGCACAAGGACCTGCGTCGCGCGCGTGCCGCCGCCGAGAACATCATCCCGACCACCACCGGTGCCGCGAAGGCCACCGCCCTGGTCCTGCCGCAGCTCAAGGGCAAGCTCGACGGCATCGCGATGCGCGTCCCGGTCCCGACCGGCTCGGCCACCGACCTGGTCGTGACGCTGCAGCGCGAGGTCACCAAGGACGAGGTCAACGCCGCGTTCAAGAAGGCCTCCGAGGACGGCGACCTGAGCGGCTACCTGGCGTACACCGAGGACGAGATCGTCTCCTCGGACATCGTCGGCGACCCGGCCTCCTGCACCTTCGACTCCTCCCTGACCATGGTCCAGGAGGGCAACACGGTGAAGATCCTCGGCTGGTACGACAACGAGTGGGGCTACTCCAACCGCCTCGTCGACCTCACGGTCTTCGTCGGCAACCAGCTCTGATCGGCCAAGCAGGCACCGCGATGCGGTAGCAGGGCTCGGGCAGCGCACGGTCGCGCCGCCCGGGCCCTGACGCACGTAAGGATCGATCCGGCGTCTACGGTTCGATCAGCCCTCGTACGACCAAGAGCCCTCCTGTAGGAGTTTCCAACCCATGAAGACGATCGACGAACTCCTCGCCGAAGGGGTCGACGGCAAGCGGGTCTTCGTCCGCGCCGACCTCAACGTGCCGATGTCCGACGGCCTCATCACCGACGACGGCCGTATCCGTGCCGTCCTGCCCACCGTCAAGGCGCTGGCCGACGCGGGCGCCAAGGTGGTCGTCGCCTCCCACCTGGGCCGCCCCAAGGGTGCCCCGGACCCCAAGTTCTCCCTGCTCCAGGCCGCCGAGCGGCTCGCCGAACTCCTCGGCGCCCCGGTCGCCTTCGCCCAGGACACCGTCGGCCCCGCCGCCCACGACGCGGTGAACGGCCTGCAGCCCGGCCAGGTCGCCGTCATCGAGAACCTTCGCTTCAACGCGGGTGAGACCTCGAAGGACGACACCGAGCGCGGCGAGTTCGCCGACCAGCTGGCCGCCCTCGCGGACGTCTACGTCGGCGACGGCTTCGGCGCCGTGCACCGCAAGCACGCCTCCGTCTACGACCTCCCGGCCCGGCTGCCGCACTACGCCGGCTACCTGATCGCCACCGAGGTCGGCGTCCTGAAGAAGCTCACCGAGGACGTCCAGCGCCCGTACGTGGTGGTGCTCGGCGGCGCCAAGGTCTCCGACAAGCTCGCCGTCATCGACGAACTGCTCGGCAAGGCCGACCGCATCCTGGTCGGCGGCGGCATGGTCTACACCTTCCTGAAGGCCAAGGGGTACGAGGTCGGCAGCTCCCTCCTCCAGGAGGACCAGCTCGCCACCGTCACCGAGTACCTGGAGCGCGCCGAGAAGACCGGCGTGGAGATCGTCCTGCCCGTCGACACCCTGGTGGCTCCCGAGTTCCCGGACCTGTCGGGCAAGGCTCCGTCCCACCCCGAGACGGTCGCCGCGGACGCCATGCCGGCCGGCCAGATGGGCCTGGACATCGGCCCGGAGACCGGCAGGCTGTACGCCTCGAAGCTCGCCGACGCCGCCACCGTCTTCTGGAACGGCCCCATGGGCGTCTTCGAGCACCCCGACTACGCCGCCGGCACCCGGGCGGTCGCCCAGGCTCTCGTCGAGTCCAAGGGCTTCACCGTCGTCGGCGGCGGTGACTCCGCAGCCGCCGTGCGCATCCTCGGCTTCGACGAGAACGCGTTCGGACACATCTCGACCGGTGGCGGCGCCTCCCTCGAATACCTCGAGGGCAAGACGCTCCCCGGCCTCGCCGCACTGGAGGACTGACCTACATGGCTGAATCTATTTCTTCTGGGCGCACGCCGATCATGGCGGGCAACTGGAAGATGAACCTCAACCACCTCGAGGCCATCGCGCACGTCCAGAAGCTCGCCTTCGCCCTGGCCGACAAGGACTACGAGGCCGTCGAGGTCGCCGTCCTGCCGCCCTTCACCGACCTGCGGTCCGTGCAGACCCTGGTCGACGGCGACAAGCTCAAGATCAAGTACGGTGCCCAGGACCTGTCGGCGCACGACTCCGGCGCGTACACCGGCGAGATCTCCGGGCCGATGCTGGCCAAGCTGAAGTGCACGTACGTGGCCATCGGCCACTCCGAGCGCCGGCAGTACCACGCCGAGACCGACGAGGTCGTGAACGCCAAGGTCAAGACCGCCTACAAGCACGGTCTGACCCCGATCCTGTGCGTCGGCGAGGAGCTGGAGGTCCGTGAGGCGGGCAACCACGTCTCCCACACCCTCGCCCAGGTCGAGGGCGGTCTGAAGGACGTCCCGGCCGAGCAGGCCGAGTCCGTCGTGATCGCCTACGAGCCCGTGTGGGCCATCGGCACCGGCAAGGTCTGCGGCGCCGGGGACGCCCAGGAGGTGTGCTCCGCGATTCGCGGCAAGCTCGCCGAGCTGTACGGCCAGGAGCTGGCCGACCAGGTCCGCATCCAGTACGGCGGCTCCGTCAAGGCCGGCAACGTGGCCGAGATCATGGCGCAGGCCGACATCGACGGTGCACTGGTGGGCGGTGCCTCGCTGGACGCCGACGAGTTCGTCAAGATCGTGCGCTTCCGCGACCAGTGAGTATGCGGTAAGCGGGATCCGTCGTACCCTTGCGGGGCACAGCTCTGTAGCTGTGCCCCGCAGTCCATCCGTATCCGAGGAAGTTGGTCCAGCCGTGGTTTTGGGGTTCTCGATCGCCCTGATCGTCTTCAGCCTGCTGATGATGCTGCTGGTGCTGATGCACAAGGGCAAGGGCGGCGGTCTCTCCGACATGTTCGGTGGCGGCATGCAGTCCTCCGTCGGCGGCTCCTCGGTCGCCGAGCGGAACCTGGACCGGATCACCGTGGTGGTCGGTCTGCTGTGGTTCGCGTGCATCATCGTCCTTGGCATGCTGATGAAGACGAACAGCTGATCCGCGACTCGCACACACGCACAATCCGCACGTAAGGCCCCATGTTCGGTACGCGCACCTGAGCGCGGCCTATCATGGGGCTTGCGTCTAGGTGCGGGGACGGTAACTCCCAACACTGGACGCGCGTTGGGCCTTACGTAGACTGAGGCGCTCGCAACGAAGCGACACGCCGACTCGCTTCGCGGCACCATCACGCAGGGAGTTACGACCGTGGCAAGTGGCAACGCGATCCGAGGTAGCCGGGTCGGGGCGGGGCCGATGGGCGAGGCCGAGCGCGGCGAGTCCGCGCCGCGTCTGCGCATCTCCTTCTGGTGCTCCAACGGGCACGAGACGCAGCCGAGCTTCGCCAGCGACGCGCAGGTGCCCGAGACCTGGGACTGTCCGCGCTGTGGCTTCCCGGCCGGTCAGGACCGGGACAACCCGCCGGACCCGCCGCGCACCGAGCCGTACAAGACGCACCTCGCGTATGTGCGGGAGCGGCGCAGCGACGCGGACGGCGAGGCGATCCTCGCCGAGGCGCTCGCCAAACTGCGGGGCGAGATCTAGGAGTTGAGACCGGCCGGGTGCCCGAGGGTGCCTGGCCGGAGTGGCCTTCGCGGCCGGGCACCGGACCGTTGTCAGTGGTGTCCTCTACGGTTTGCACATCGGCGAATCGTGAAGGGGGGCGATGATGACGGCGGAGGAGTGGGCGCCCGCGTGGCGCGGGGGATTCGGACGGCTGTGGACGGCCGCCGTGGTCTCCCGGTTCGGGGACGCGTTACGGACGTCCGCGCTGCCCCTGCTGGCCGCGCGCCTGACCGACGACCCCCTCGCCGTCGCGTCGGTGACCGCCTGTGGCTATGTGCCGTGGCTGCTGTTCGGGTTGCTCGGCGGCGCCGTCGCGGACCGGGTCGACCAGCGGCGCGCGATGTGGGCCGTCGACACCGTACGAGGGCTGCTGGTCGCCTCCTTCGCGCTCGCCGTGGGACTTGGCCACGCCTCGGTCCCGTTGCTGCTCCTGCTCGCCTTCGCACTGACCACGCTCCAGACGCTCTTCGACAACGCCTCCACGGCCCTGCTGCCCTCCCTGGTCGACCGGCGGACCCTGGGCGGGGCCAACGCCCGGCTGATGACCGGACAGCAGATCGCGGGCGGTCTGCTCGGCGCCCCGCTGGTTCCGCTGCTCCTGGCCGGCGGTGCGTTCCTGCCCTTCGCCGCCGACTCGACCACCTACCTGGCGGCCGCCCTCCTGGTCGCCTCCCTGCGGACACCGCCGCCGGAGCGGGCGCCACGCCCGGCCGGCAGCACCCTGCGCACCGAGATCGGCGAGGGCCTGCGCGCCCTGTGGCAGGACCGCGCCCTGCGCGCCACCTGCGTCGCCACCCTGCTCTGCAACATCGGCATGGGCGCCCTGATCGCCACCCTGGTGCTGCACGTCACGCGCTGGCTGCACGCCGGTACGGCGGGATACGCCGCGGCCATGACCGCCTACTCGGCGGGCAGTATCACCGGCGGCCTCCTCGCCCAGCGCATCGCCCGCCGCACCGGCCGGGTGCGGGCCCTGCTGGCCGCCGGGACCGTCCAGGCGTCGTCGCTGCTGCTCATGGGCACGGTCCGGCATCTCGGTGCGCTGGTGGCCGGCATGCTGCTGCTCGGCGCGATGAACATGGTGTGGAACGTCAACCAGGTCACGCTGATGCAGCAACGCGCCCCCGAGTCGATGACCGGCCGGATCGCCGCCGCCTTCCGTACCTGTTCCACGTCCGGCGCGCCGCTCGGCGCGCTCCTCGGCGGAGTGGTCGCCGGGGCGTACGGCCTGAACGGGCCCGCGCTGCTCGCCGCTGTCCTGTTCGCTCTGGCCGTCACCTCGCTGATACCCGTGCGCAAGCCGGACGTACCTGTTGTTGCGCCACGGGACGGCGCGACGACAGGCCGCGTCCCACGCTGATCAATTAGGTTGGAACGGCAGCGGGGCAGGGACGCAACAGGACAGGTGCAAGGAAGAAGGCTGAAGTCGCACATGAACGCAGACGGCCGTACCAGGCTCAACCAGACGCCCGAGTGGACCGCGCTCGCCAAGCACCGGGAGGAGCTCGCCGACACCCATCTGCGAGACCTGTTCGCGGCCGACCCGGCGCGCGGCACGGGCTACACCCTCCAGGTCGGTGATCTCCACATCGACTACTCGAAGCACCTGGTCAACGACGAGACGCTGCGGCTGCTGCGCGAGCTGGCCGCCGCCACCGACGTCTTCGGCCTGCGGGACGCCATGTTCCGCGGCGAGAAGATCAACGTGACCGAGAACCGCGCGGTGCTGCACACGGCGCTGCGCGCCCCGCGTGACGCGGTGATCGAGGTCGACGGCGAGAACGTCGTACCGCAGGTGCACGCGGTCCTGGACAAGATGAGCGGTTTCGCCGACCGGGTCCGCTCCGGTGCCTGGACCGGCCACACCGGCAAACGCATCAAGAACGTGGTCAACATCGGCATCGGCGGTTCCGACCTCGGTCCCGCGATGGCCTACGAGGTGCTGCGCAGCTTCACCGACCGCGGCCTGACGGTCCGCTTCGTGTCCAACGTCGACGGCGCCGACCTGCACGAGGCGACCCGCGACCTGGACGCGGCGGAGACGCTGTTCATCATCGCCTCCAAGACGTTCACGACGATCGAGACGATCACCAACGCGACCTCGGCCCGCAACTGGCTGCTCGGCGAGCTGAAGGCCGGCCAGGACGCCGTGGCCAAGCACTTCGTGGCCCTGTCGACCAACTCCGAGAAGGTCGCCGAGTTCGGCATCGACACGGAGAACATGTTCGGGTTCTGGGACTGGGTCGGCGGCCGTTACTCGTACGACTCCGCGATCGGGCTCTCGCTGATGATCGCCATCGGCCCGGACCGCTTCCGCGAGATGCTCGACGGCTTCCACCTGGTCGACGAGCACTTCCGCACCGCCCCCGCCGAGTCCAACGTCCCGCTTCTGCTGGGGCTTCTGGGCATCTGGTACGACAACTTCCACGACGCCCAGACGCACGCGGTGCTCCCGTACAGCCACTACCTGTCGAAGTTCACCGCGTACCTCCAGCAGCTGGACATGGAGTCCAACGGCAAGCACGTGGCGAGGGACGGCAAGGAGGTCGAGTGGACCACCGGCCCGGTCGTCTGGGGCACGCCCGGCACCAACGGGCAGCACGCCTACTACCAGTTGATCCACCAGGGCACCAAGCTGATCCCGGCGGACTTCATCGGCTTCGCCGAGCCGGTCGCCGAGCTCAGCGGTGAACTCAAGGCGCAGCACGACCTGTTGATGGCGAACTTCTTCGCCCAGACGCAGGCGCTCGCCTTCGGCAAGACCGCCGAGGAGGTCCGCGCGGAGGGGGTGCCCGAGGAACTGGTGCCGCACAAGACCTTCAAGGGCAACCGCCCGACGACCACCGTCCTCGCCCGTGAACTGACCCCGTCGGTCCTCGGCCAGCTCGTCGCCCTCTACGAGCACAAGGTGTTCGTCCAGGGCGCCGTCTGGAACATCGACTCCTTCGACCAGTGGGGAGTGGAGCTCGGCAAGGTCCTCGCCAAGCGCGTGGAACCGGCGCTGACGGAGGGCGCCGAGGTGCCCGGCCTCGACCCGTCGACGACGGCTCTGGTGGCCAAGTACCGGGAGCTGCGCGGGCGTTAGTCCGTAGTCCGGAACAGCCCAAAAACGCAAGAGCCCGTACGGTCGCGACGGACCGTACGGGCTCTTCGCGAGGAGCTCT
The DNA here is from genome assembly GCF_055567595.1 of Streptomyces sp. NPDC026515. NCBI lineage: Bacteria > Bacillati > Actinomycetota > Actinomycetes > Kitasatosporales > Streptomycetaceae > Streptomyces > Streptomyces sp. NPDC026515. The sequence goes on along the minus strand of NZ_JBVHQD010000007.1, from coordinate 163,167 downwards.
CAGGGCGAAGCCGGCGGATACAGCGACCGTGGCAGCTGGGAGGCGGCTGCCGCGTCCAGGAGCCAGAGGGTGCGCTGGCGCCCCCGGGCGCCAGCTGCCGGGGCCTGGATCTCGCCCGCGCCCGACAGGGCGATGGCGACGGCCTCGGCCTTGTCCTCGCCCGCCGCCAGCAGCCAGACCTCGCGGGCCGAGCGGATGGCGGGGAGGGTGAGGGAGACGCGGGTCGGCGGGGGCTTCGGGGAGCCGTGGACTCCCACCACCGTGCGTTCCGTCTCCCGGACGCCGGGCAGCTCCGGGAAGAGCGAGGCCACGTGCGTGTCCGGACCGACGCCCAGCATCAGGACGTCGAAGGTGGGCACCGCGCCATGGTTCTCGGGGCCGGCCGCGCGGGCCAGCTCCGCCGCGTAGGCCTCGGCCGCCGCGTCCACGTCCGTGCCCCAGGGGCCGTCCGACGCGGGCATGGCGTGCACGCGCTTCGGGTCCACCGGGACCTGGTCGAGCAGGGCCTCGCGGGCCTGGGTGTCATTGCGCTCGGGGTCGCCCTCGGGCAGGAACCGCTCGTCGCCCCACCACAGGTCGAGCCGACTCCAGTCGATGGCGTCCCGGGCCGGAGCCGCCGCGAGAGCCGCGAGCAGGCCGTTGCCGTTGCGGCCGCCGGTGAGGACCACGGACGCCTCGCCCCGGGAGGCCTGGGCATCCACGATCTTCGTGATCAGGCGGGCCGCGGCGGCCTGCGCCATCAGCTCCTTGTCGTGATGCACGACCAGCTGGGGAGTGCTCATGTCGCCTTCGCCCTCTTCGTCAGCGGCGGCCGTTCCTGCGGCGCCGCTTCTGTCGTGGGAGCCTCGGCAGCGGCTTCGGGGGCTGCTGCCGTGCCGGGGACCGGTTCTCCTTTGGCCGACGGCTCCGGAGCCGGAGCCGCCTGCGCGGCCGACGCCGCCGGCGCCTCGGGGGCCGCTTCCGTGGCCGCCGACGCCGACGCGTTCAACCGCTCCACACCGAAGCGCAGCGCCGACGCGTACGTGTCGTCCGGGTCGAGCCGCCGTAGTTCCTCCGCGATGAGCTCGGCCGTCTCCCGCCGCTTCAGCGCCACCGCCCGGTCCGGCTGACCGTCGATGGACAGGGTGGCGAGGGCACCGTCCGCGCGGTCCAGCGCGATCGCTCCCGCGCTGGTCTCCATCCGGACCGCGGTCAGGCCCGGGCCCGACGAGAGGGAGCGCTTGACGGGGACGTCCAGCCGGTCCGCGAGCCACATCGCCAGCAGCTCACAGCTCGGGTTGAACTCCTCGCCCTCCACCTCGACGGCCTTGACCTCGCAGACCACCTGGTCCAGGGCCGCCGCCAGCATCGAGCGCCAGGGCGTGATCCGGGTCCAGGACAGGTCCGTGTCGCCGGGGGTGTAGCTGTCCGCGCGGGCGGACAGCTCCCGTACCGGCTGTTCGGAGGAGTAGGTGTCGGTGACCCGGCGCTGGGCGAGGGCGCCCAGCGGGTCCTTCGCCGGGTCGAGCGGGGCGTTGACCGGCCACCACACGACGACCGGCGCGTCCGGCAGCATCAGCGGCAGCACGACCGAGTCGGCGTGGTCGGCGACCTCGCCGTGCAGCCGCAGCAGCACCGTCTCGCCGGAGCCGGCGTCCGCGCCCACCCGCACCTCGGCGTCCAGACGGGACGCCGTGCGGTCGCGGGGGGAGCGGGAGACGCGCTTGATGACGACCAGGGTGCGCGAGGGGTGCTCGTGCGAGGCCTCCTCGGCGGCCTTGAGGGCGTCGTACGCGTTCTCCTCGTCGGTGACGATGACGAGGGTGAGCACCATGCCGACGGCGGGTGTGCCGATGGCCCGGCGGCCCTGCACCAGCGCCTTGTTGACCTTGCCGGCCGTGGTGTCCGTGAGGTCTATCTTCATGGCCGGCGCCAGCTCCGTCCGTCTCGTGCGAGCATCTCGTCGGCCTCGACGGGACCCCAGGTGCCCGACTTGTACTGCGCGGGCCTGCCGTGCTGGTCCCAGTACTGCTCGATCGGGTCGAGGATCTTCCAGGACAGCTCGACCTCCTCCGTGCGCGGGAAGAGGTTGGCGTCGCCGAGCAGGACGTCCAGGATCAGCCGCTCGTAGGCCTCCGGGGACGACTCGGTGAACGACTCGCCGTAGGCGAAGTCCATCGACACGTCCCGGATCTCCATCGAGGTGCCCGGCACCTTGGAGCCGAAGCGGACCGTGATGCCCTCGTCGGGCTGGACGCGGATGACGATCGCGTTCTGGCCCAGCTCCTCCGTCGCCGTGTGGTCGAAGGGGGAGTGCGGGGCGCGCTGGAAGACCACCGCGATCTCGGTGACCCGGCGGCCGAGCCGCTTGCCGGTGCGCAGGTAGAAGGGGACGCCCGCCCAGCGGCGGTTGTCGATCCCGACCTTGACGGCGGCGTAGGTGTCGGTCTTCGACTTGCCGTCGATGCCGTCCTCTTCGAGGTACCCGATGACCTTCTCGCCGCCCTGCCAGCCGGCCGCGTACTGGCCGCGCACGGTGTGCTTGCCCAGGTCGTCGGGGAGCCGGACCGCGCCGAGCACCTTCTCCTTCTCGGCGGCCAGCGCGTCCGCGTCGAAGGAGGCGGGCTCCTCCATCGCGGTCAGGGCCATCAGCTGGAGCAGGTGGTTCTGGATGACGTCACGGGCGGCGCCGATGCCGTCGTAGTAGCCGGCGCGGCCGCCGATGCCGATGTCCTCGGCCATGGTGATCTGGACGTGGTCCACGAAGGACCGGTTCCAGATCGGCTCGAACATGGTGTTGGCGAAGCGCAGTGCCAGGATGTTCTGGACGGTCTCCTTGCCGAGGTAGTGGTCGATCCGGAACACCTGGTCCGGTTCGAACACCTCGTGCACGACCTTGTTGAGCTCCTCGGCCGACTTCAGGTCGTGGCCGAAGGGCTTCTCGATGACCGCGCGCCGCCAGGAACCGCCGCCCTGGTCCGCGAGCCCGTGCTTCTTCAGCTGCTGGATGACCACCGGGAAGGAGCGCGGCGGGACGGACAGGTAGAAGGCGAAGTTGCCGCCGGTGCCCTGCGCCTTGTCCAGCTCCTCGATGGTGGAGCGGAGCCGCTCGAAGGCGTCGTCGTCGTCGAAGGTGCCCTGGACGAAGCGCATCCCCTGGATGAGCTGCTGCCAGACCTCCTCGCGGAACGGGGTGCGGGCGTGTTCCTTGACGGCGTCGTGGACCTCGGCGGCGAAGTCCTCGTGGGCCCACTCGCGGCGGGCGAAGCCGACCAGGGAGAAGCCCGGCGGCAGCAGACCACGGTTGGCGAGGTCGTAGACCGCGGGCATGAGCTTCTTGCGGGAGAGGTCGCCCGTGACGCCGAAGATCACCAGACCCGACGGTCCCGCGATACGCGGGAGCCGTCGGTCTGCGGGGTCACGCAGCGGGTTGCTGCTCGACAATTTAGCCCTCCGAGGGGGCCAGGCGCTCCAGCTCCGCCTGGGTCGACTTGAGCAGGTCGTTCCAGGAGGCCTCGAACTTCTCGACGCCCTCGTCCTCCAGAACCTGGACCACGTCGTCGTACGAGATGCCCAGCCGCTCGACGGCGTCGAGGTCGGCGCGGGCCTGCTCGTAGGTGCCGGTGATCGTGTCGCCGGTGATGCCGCCGTGGTCCTCGACCGCGAGGAGGGTGGCCTCCGGCATGGTGTTGACCGTGTTCGGCGCGACCAGGTCGTCGACGTACAGGGTGTCCTTGTACGCCGGGTCCTTGACGCCGGTGGAGGCCCACAGCGGGCGCTGCTTGCGGGCGCCCGCGCTCTCCAGCGCGGCCCAGCGGGAGGTCGAGAAGACCTCCTCGTACGCCTGGTACGCGAGCCGGGCGTTGGCGACGGCGGACTTGCCGCGCAGCGCCTTGGCCTCGTCGGTGCCCAGGTCGTTCAGGCGCTTGTCGATCTCGGTGTCCACCCGGGACACGAAGAAGGACGCCACCGAACGGATGAGCGAGAGGTCCAGGCCGCGCTCCTTGGCCTTCTCCAGGCCGGAGAGGTAGGCGTCCATGACCTCGCGGTAGCGCTCCAGCGAGAAGATCAGCGTGACGTTGACGCTGATGCCGAGGCCGATGACCTCGGTGATCGCCGGCAGGCCCGCCCTGGTGGCCGGGATCTTGATGAGCGTGTTGGGGCGGTCCACCAGCCAGGCCAGCTGCCTGGCCTCGGCGACCGTCGCCTTGGTGTTGTGCGCCAGGCGGGGGTCCACCTCGATGGACACCCGGCCGTCCTGGCCGTCGGTCGCGTCGAAGACCGGGCGCAGGATGTCGGCGGCGTCGCGGACGTCCGCCGTGGTGATCATGCGGATCGCCTCTTCGACGGTGACCTTGCGGGCGGCGAGGTCCGAGACCTGCTGCTCGTAGCCGTCACCGGAAGAGATCGCCTTCTGGAAGATCGTCGGGTTGGTGGTGACGCCCACGACGTGCTGCTGGTCGATCAGCTCGGCGAGATTGCCGGACGTGATCCGCTTGCGCGACAGGTCGTCCAGCCAGATCGCGACGCCTTCTTCGGAGAGGCGCTTGAGTGCGTCTGTCATGGAATTACATCTCCTACGTGTCGTATATGAGCGTCAGCGCTGGGCGACGGCGAGGGATTCCCGGGCCTTGGCGGCCACGTTCTCGGCGGTGAAGCCGAACTCGCGGAAGAGCACCTTGCCGTCCGCGGAAGCACCGAAGTGCTCCAGGGAAACGATGCGGCCGGCGTCCCCGACGTACTTGTGCCAGGTGAGGCCGATGCCCGCCTCGACCGACACCCGCGCCCGGACGGACGGCGGCAGGACGCTGTCCCGGTACCCCTGGTCCTGCTCCTCGAACCACTCCACGCAGGGCATGGAGACGACCCGGGTGGGTACGCCGTCGGCCTCCAGCTGCTCGCGCGCCTCGACGGCGACGTGCACCTCGGAGCCGGTGGCGATCAGGATGACCTCGGGGGCGCCGTTCGACGCCTCGAAGAGGACGTAACCGCCCTTGACCGTGTCCTCGTTGGACTCGTACACCGGCACGCCCTGGCGGGTCAGCGCCAGACCGTGCGGAGCGCCCTTGCCGAAGACCTTGGTGTAGCGCCTGAGGATCTCGCGCCAGGCGATCGCGGTCTCGTTGGCGTCCGCCGGGCGGACCACGTTCAGGCCGGGGATGGCGCGCAGCGAGGCGAGGTGCTCGACCGGCTGGTGGGTGGGGCCGTCCTCGCCGAGACCGATGGAGTCGTGGGTCCACACGTACGTCACCGGCAGGTGCATCAGCGCCGACAGCCGTACGGAGTTGCGCATGTAGTCGGAGAAGACGAGGAACGTACCGCCGTAGACACGGGTGTTGCCGTGCAGGGTGATGCCGTTCATCTCCGCGGCCATGGAGTGCTCGCGGATACCGAAGTGGATGGTGCGGCCATAGGGGTTCGCGCCCGGCAGCGGGTTGTCCGCCGGCAGGAACGAGCTGTCCTTGTCGATGGTCGTGTTGTTCGACCCGGCGAGGTCGGCGGAGCCGCCCCACAGCTCGGGGATGACCGCGCCCAGCGCCTGGAGCACCTTGCCGGAGGCGGCGCGGGTGGCGACGCCCTTGCCGGGCTCGAAGACCGGGATCTTCTCCTCCCAGCCCTTGGGCAGCTCGCCCGCGGCGATGCGGTCGAAGTCGGCGGCCCGCTCGGCGTTGCCGTCGCGCCACACCTGGAACGCCTTCTCCCACTCGGCCTTCGCCGCGGCACCGCGCTCGCCGGCCTGCCGGGTGTGGGCGATGACCTCCTCGGCGACGTCGAAGTGCTTCTCCGGGTCGAAGCCGAGGACACGCTTGGTGGCCGCGACCTCGTCCTCGCCGAGCGCCGAGCCGTGGGCGGCCTCGGTGTTCTGGGCGTGCGGGGCCGGCCAGGCGATGATCGAGCGCATCGCGATGAAGGACGGCTTGTCCGTCACCTTCTTCGCGGCTTCGATCGCGTTGTAGAGGGCGTGCGGGTCCAGGTCACCGTTTGGCTGCGGGGCGACGCGCTGGACGTGCCAGCCGTAGGCCTCGAAGCGCTTGACGGTGTCCTCGGAGACGGCCGTCTCGGTGTCGCCCTCGATCGAGATGTGGTTGTCGTCCCACAGCAGGACCAGATTGCCGAGCTTCTGGTGGCCGGCCATCGAGGACGCCTCGGCGGAGATGCCCTCCTGGAGGCAGCCGTCACCGGCGATGCAGTAGATGAAGTGGTCGAAGGGGGACTCGCCCTGCGGCGCGTCCGGGTCGAACAGGCCGCGCTCGTAGCGGGCGGCCATGGCCATGCCCACCGCGTTGGCGACACCCTGGCCGAGCGGGCCGGTGGTGGTCTCCACGCCCTTGGTGTGGCCGTACTCCGGGTGGCCCGGGGTCTTCGAGCCCCAGGTGCGGAAGGACTCCAGGTCCTCCAGCTCCAGGCCGAAGCCGGCCAGGTAGAGCTGTGTGTAGAGGGTCAGCGACGAGTGACCGGCGGACAGCACGAAGCGGTCGCGGCCCACCCAGTCGGGATCGGACGGGTCGTGCCGCATCACCTTCTGGAAGAGGGTGTACGCGGCCGGCGCCAGGCTCATCGCCGTACCCGGATGGCCGTTGCCGACCTTCTGTACGGCGTCGGCGGCCAGGACGCGGGCGGTGTCGACGGCCCGCTGGTCCAACTCGGTCCAGTCGAGGTCTGTGGTGGTCGGCTTGGTGCTCACCCTGGGTCAGGGCTCCTCTCCACATGTTCGGTTACCGGTCCACGGGCACGTGCCCGCACCGGCTGCCGGTGCACTGGGTGCCCACCGGCCGCTGTCGAGCCTACCCCCGTAAGGACGTGCGTTTTTTCGAGTGTTTCCAGACTGCCGGGCCTTGCGGGGATCCGCCTCCCGACTGGCCGGGAAGGCGTTCGGCACATGAATACGGAGCCGCTCATCTGACTGCTCAACCGAGCTGCCCCACGGCTCTCCCGAGTCGTGCGCCAACACGACCCCACCCCCGCGAAGGCCGGGGTATGGGCAACGTCTAAAGTGGCGTGGTACGCGCGAGCCTTTACCGGGACTTCACACGGGGAGGCTTGCTGGGATGTCTCTGTCAGGGGTGTGCGTGACGGCCGTCGAATCCCGTCCAGCGGGGGTACTCGGTGCGAGCGAGAGCCCGAGTCACCGGCCGATCGGGGCCCGTGTCAAAGCTTTCGTGGCGCTGACCAAGCCACGGATCATCGAGCTGCTGCTCATCACCACCGTTCCGGTGATGTTCCTGGCGCAGCGCGGCGTGCCGGACATGATGCTGGTCCTGCTCACCTGCGTCGGCGGTTATCTCTCCGCGGGCGGCGCCAACGCGCTCAACATGTACATCGACCGGGACATCGACGCGCTGATGGACCGCACCTCGCAGCGGCCCCTGGTGACCGGCATGGTCAGCCCGCGCGAGTGCCTCGCCTTCGGTGTCACCCTGGCAGTCGTCTCCACCCTGTTGTTCGGTTTCACCGTCAACTGGCTGAGCGCCTGGCTGTCACTCGGAGCGCTCCTCTTCTACGTCGTCGTCTATACGATGATCCTCAAGCGCCGTACCTCGCAGAACATCGTGTGGGGCGGCATCGCCGGCTGCATGCCGGTACTGATCGGCTGGTCGGCGGTGACGGACTCGCTCTCCTGGGCGCCGCTCATCCTCTTCCTGGTCATCTTCTTCTGGACGCCGCCGCACTACTGGCCGCTGTCCATGAAGGTGAAGGACGACTACGCGCGCGTGGGCGTGCCCATGCTCCCGGTCATCGCCTCCAACAAGGTGGTCGCCAAGCAGATCGTCATCTACAGCTGGGTGATGGTCGTGGTCTCGCTGCTGCTGACGCCGCTCGGCTACACGGGCTGGTTCTACACGGCGGTCGCGCTGTCCGCGGGCGGCTGGTGGCTCTGGGAGGCGCACGCGCTCCAGAACCGCGCGAAGTCCGAGGTGACGGGCGGCAAGCTCAAGGAGATGCGCCTGTTCCACTGGTCCATCACCTACGTGTCGCTGCTGTTCGTGGCGGTGGCGGTCGACCCCTTCCTGCGCTGACACAGGTCACACGGCCCTGCCCTCGCCAGTCGATCTACTCGTGAGTAGCATCCTGTCCATGGCAGACACGCAGCAGGTTGAGGCGGACCAGAAGGCGGACCAGAGGGCCGAGCGCAGGGTCGCGCGCCTCGCCAGGCAGATCGGCGGCTTCGCCAAGGCCCACGGCGGTGCCGAGGGCCAGGTGGCCCACATCGGCGAACGCGGCGCCCGCATCGTCCTCGTCGGCGAGGACGGCGGCTGGGGCGACCTGGTGGCCCCGAGCACCGAGATCGCCCGGCAGGCGGTCGAGAAGGCCGGCATCACCGTCCACGAGTCCTTCGACGGCGAGTTCGCGGCGAAGGTGACGACGGGCCCGTACGAGTGGAAGCGCATGGCCGGTATCCAGATCGGCGGCTGACCGGCTGTTTTCGGGGGCGCGGGGCTGTGTCGACATGCGGCTCCGCCGCGCGGGCGCGACCAGCCGCACGTGGTCCCCGGCCGCCGTGCAACCGGTACCACCCACTTCCGACCGCGACCTCAGTCCTGTTCACCCGTTAAGACGGTCAAGTAGCCGTCCACGGGGGAGCCCGGATGATCGAGACGCCGTCCTTGGTGGACCAGTACTGCCACGGAGTGCTCCGCACCGAGCTGGGCCTGGGCACCTTCGAGGCCCAGCTCGCCCGCACCGAAGGCCCTCCGGCCCCCGGCACCACCCTCTTCGACACCCAGACCGGTTTCGCGGTACGACGCTGGTGCCCCCCGCTCCTCGGCCTGGAGCCGCACTGCCCGCCCGCCCGCTACCTGGCCCGACGCCGTGAACTCGGCGTGCTGGAGGCGGCCCGCCGGCTGCTGCGCGGCACCGGCATCACCACCTACCTCGTCGACACCGGCCTTCCCGGCGACCTCACCGGCACCGCCGAGATGGCCTCCACCGGGGCCGCCGAGGCCCGGGAGATCGTCCGCCTGGAGCTCCTGGCCGAACAGGTCGCCGACACCTCCGGCACCGTCGAGTCGTTCCTCGCCAACCTCGCCGAGTCGGTGCACGGCGCGGCGGCGAACGCGGTGGCCTTCACCTCGGTCGCCGGACTGCGGCACGGCCTCGCCCTGGCCCCCGAGCCGCCCGGACCCGGTGAGGTGAGAGGCGCCGCGGGCCGCTGGCTGGCGGGCCGCCGGGTCGGCGGCGAGCTGACCGACCCGGTCGTGCTGCGGCACCTCCTGTGGATCGCCGTGGCCTCCGGTCTCCCGCTCCAGCTGCACGCGGGCCTCGGCGAGCCCGGCGCCCGGATCGACCGTACCGACCCCGTCCTGCTGACCGACTTCGTCCGGGCCACCGCCGGCCTGGGCACCGACCTGGTCCTGCTGCACGGCTATCCCTACCACCGGCACGCCGCCCACCTGGCCGGCGTCTTCCCGCACGTGTACGCCGACTCGGGCGCGGCCCTGGTGCGCACCGGCGCCCGGGCCGCGACGATCCTCGCCGAGATCCTGGAACTGGCCCCCTTCGGCAAGATCCTCTTCTCCAGCGGCGCCCACGGCCTGCCCGAACTGCACGTCGTCGGCGCCCGCCTCTTCCGCGATTCCCTCGCCCGGGTGCTCGGCGGCTGGGTCGCCGAGGGCGCCTGGTCACTGGGCGACGCGCAGCGCGTGGCCAAGCTGATCGCGGCGGGCAACGCGAGACGGGTGTACGGGCTGGAGTGACCTGTACAGACTGAGCGCATGGACACGGAGACGTTACTGACCCGGTTCGTCGGCGAACTGTCGGTGCTGGACCCGGTCGCCGCCTGGGCACACGGCTCGCTCGCCGCCGGTGACTACCAGGAGGGCCGCAGCGACCTGGACCTGATCGCGGTGCTGCCGGGACCGGTGACCCCGGCCGTCGCATGGCGGGTCGCCGTGGCACACGCCCGCCTGCGCGCGCTGCCGCTCGCCGCCGGCCTGCACTGCACCTATCTGACCCCGGGAACCGCGGACGACGCCACCCGTCGCCACCTGACCTGGGCGCACGAGCAGTTGTTCAGGCGGCCGGTCACCCCGGTGGCCCGGCGTGAGCTGCACACCTGCGGGCGGGTGCTGCAGGGGCGGCCGCCCGGGGCGCTGCTGCCACCGGTCTCGGACCGGGAACTGGCCGACTTCGTCGTCCGCGACCAGCGGGACTACTGGCGGCCCGCCGTCGACAGGGCCCCGCTGTGGACCCGGCACGTCTGGGTCGACGTCGGGATGACCACGTTCGCCCGAGCCACGGTCACCGCGCGCGAGGGCCGGCTGATCTCCAAACGCGAGGCGCTGGACCTGCTGCCGGGGCTCGGGGCGCCCGTCGAGGTCGTCGAGGACATCCGTGGCCGCCGCTACGGCGCCCCCGCGCCGCCCACCGAGGAGTGGACGGCGCGCAGGGCCCGGCTGACCCGGGACTACCTGGGGCCGGCGATCGACGCGCTCACGGCGTCGGTGTCGTACGACTGAGCGGGCAGGCCGGGGTCGGCCGCCACGCCGGCGCGTTCCCGCAGGGAGAACAGCACCCGCAGCACGCCGATCCACACCAGGCAGGAGCCGAACATGTGCAGGCCCACCAGGACGGTGGGCAGGTGCGTGAAGTACTGGACGTATCCGATCACGCCCTGGCCGAGCAGGATCAGGAACAGGTCACGGACGCGGTCACGCGGCCCCTGGGGCGCGCCGACGCCCTTGAGGAAGAACCACAGGGCGAACGTCAGCGACACCACGATCCAGGCCAGCACCGCGTGCAGCTCGGCGACGCCCTCCCAGCTGACGTCGATGCGCTCCACCTCGCCGGAGTCGCCCGGATGCGGGCCGGCCCCGGTCACCACCGTGCCCACCGCGATGAGCAGCAGCGACACGGCCACCAGGGCCCACACCAGCTGCTGCACGGCCTTGCCGACCAGCAGACGCGGCTCGCCGTCGCCCTCGCGGGTGCGCTGCCACATCAGGGCGGCGACCGTGATGAGGGCGGTCGCCAGCAGGAAGTGCGCGGCGACGGTGTACGGGTTCAGGCCGACGAGCACCACGATGCCGCCGAGGACCGCGTTGCTCATCACGAGCCAGAACTGCGCCCAGCCCAGCCGGGTCAGGCCGCGCCGGTACGGCTTCTCGGAGCGGGCGGCGATGATCGCCCAGCCGACCGCCGCGCACAGCACATAGGTCAGCATGCGGTTCGTGAACTCGATGGCGCTGTGGTAGCTCAGCGCGGTCGTCGGGGTCAGCGAGCCGTCGGTGCACTCGGGCCAGGTCGGGCACCCGAGGCCGGATCCGGTGAGCCGGACCGCGCCGCCGGTGACCACGATGACCACCGACATCACGAGTGCGGCGAGGGCCGCGCGCCGGACGGTTGGGGGATCCGGGGTCCAGCGGCCGGCGATGAAGGCGAGCGGGTTGCGCACGGCCGCTACGGCATCGGCGAGGGTCAGCTTTGGCACGGGACCATCGTAGGGGGACGCTTGTGCACGAATTCACGTGGGTGCCCCGCCGGGCGCGACCGCCGGCTGTGACGCGAGCGGCGGCGCGCTGCCGAGCACCTCTTCGATCCGAACACGGGAGGTGGTCTTCCCGCCGCGTGCGCCTCTCATTCGTACGGGTGACAGCAGGGCGTCACCCGTCGCGCCGCGCAGGACCGGACCGCGTCATCCCCTCGTCACTCCCAGCGGAAGAACCGTGCCGCCGCCCCCAGCCCCAGCACCGCCCACACCGCGAGGATCCCCAGGTCGCCCCACGGGATTCCGGCGCCGTGGCGCAGGACGTCGCGCAGGCCGTCCGAGAGGGCGGAGACGGGGAGCAGGCCGAGCACGTCCTGGGCGCCGCCGAACTTGTCCAGCGGGACGATGACCCCGCCGCCGACGAGCAGCAGCAGGAAGACCAGGTTGGCGGCCGCGAGCGTCGCCTCCGCCTTGAGGGTGCCCGCCATCAGCAGCCCGAGGCCGGAGAACGCGGCCGTGCCGAGGACCAGGAGGAGCAGGACGGCCAGCGGGCTGCCGTGCGGGGACCAGCCGAGGGCCAGCGCGATCACCGTCAGCAGGATCACCTGGAGGGTCTCGGTGACCAGGACCGACGCCGTCTTCGCCGCCATCAGGCCCCAGCGGGGCAGCGGCGAGGAGGCGAGCCGCTTCAGGACGCCGTAGCGGCGCTCGAAGCCGGTCGCGATCGCCTGGCCGGTGAAGGCGGTGGACATCACCGCGAGGGCGAGGATGCCCGGGGCCAGGAAGTCGACCGACTTCCCGGCGCCGGTGTCCACGATGTCCACCGAGCTGAACAGGACGAGCAGCAGTGTCGGGATCACGACCGTCAGCAGCAGCTGCTCGCCGTTGCGCAGCAGCATCCTGGTCTCCAGGGCGGCCTGCGTCGCGATCATGCGGGGCAGCGGGGCGGCACCCGGCTTCGGGGTGTAGGTGCCCGTCGCGGTGGTCATGAGCGCAGCTCCTTGCCGGTCAGCTCCAGGAAGACGTCCTCCAGCGTGTGCCGTTCGACCGAGATGCGGTCGGGCATCACCCCGTGCTGGGCGCACCACGAGGTCACCGTCGCCAGCAGCTGGGGATTGACCTTGCCCATGACCCGGTAGGAGCCCGGGGTCAGCTCGGCGGCCGAGGAGTCGGCGGGCAGCGCCTTGAGCAGCGAGCCGACGTCGAGACCGGGGCGGCCGGAGAAGCGCAGGGTGTTCTCGGCGCCGCCCTTGCACAGCTCCTCGGGGGAGCCCTGGGCGATCACCCGTCCGGCGTCGATGACGGCGACGTCGTCGGCGAGCTGCTCGGCCTCGTCCATGTGGTGGGTGGTGAGGATCACCGAGACGCCGTCGGTGCGCAGGTCCCGCACCAGGTCCCAGGTGGCCCGGCGGGCCTGCGGGTCGAGGCCGGCGGTCGGCTCGTCGAGGAAGACCAGTTCCGGGCGGCCGACCACGGCCATGGCGAGCGCGAGGCGCTGCTGCTGGCCACCGGAGAGCCGGCGGTAGGAGGTACGGCCGCAGCCGCCGAGGCCCAGCCGCTCGATCAGCGCGTCCACGTCCAGCGGCTGCGCGTGCAGCCTGGCCACGTGCCGCAGCATCTCGTCCGCGCGGGCGCCCGAGTAGACACCGCCGGACTGGAGCATCACGCCCACTCTGGGGCGCAGCTCGGCGGACTGGCGCACGGGATCGAGGCCCAGGACGCGCACCGACCCGGAATCCGGTCGGCGGTACCCCTCGCAGGTCTCGATCGTCGTCGTCTTGCCCGCTCCGTTGGGGCCGAGCACGGCGGTCACCCCCGGGCGGGCCACCAGGTCGAGGCCGTCCACGGCGGATTTCGTACCGTACCGCTTCACCAGGTCCCGCACCTGGACCACGGGCTCACTTCGCATGGAGACAGAGTCTAGGTACGGCAGCCGTCACCCGGACGGCCGGGTACTAGATCTCCTCCTCACGGGGTCGGTGCACGGCCAGCCATCGCTCGGCATAGGCCACCGCCTCACGCACCGGGAAGAGCCGGGCCGCGGCCGCGCCGACCGTCGCGCGGACGACGGCGGGCCGGTCGCGTTCGAAGTCGTGACCCAGTTCGTCGAAGCGGTCGGAGGTGATCGACACCTCGGTCACCACCTCCCAGCCGCCGCCCGCGGCGGGCCGGCCGACCCGGACGCGGGGTGACGGTATCCGGTACTCGGCGAGGTGGAAGGCGGTGCAGGTGGCATAGCCGGTGCCGAGCATCAGCACACGTGCGTCCAGTGCCTCCAGGCGGCCCAGCGGGCTCCGCTCGCCGAGCCGGCAGTCGGCGGCGTGGCCGCCGACGATCTCGGCCGCCCGGGGGCCGACGGCGGCGAAGGAGGTCTGCGGATGTGCGCTGCGCAGAGCGCCCGGCCAGGTCCGCACGGTCTCCGGGAGCACGCCGACCCCGCGCGCCGGGGTGATCCGGGGGTCGTACGCCGGCATGGTCGCCCGGATGTCCGCCCACCACTCCTCGGGGACGGGCGGGTCGCGCCAGACCGCCGGGTCCGAGAGGTCGCCGGTCTGGGTGGGGACCACCAGGGTGCCGTCCGGACCGAGCGCGTCGAGAAGACTTTCGACGACCGCAACGGCTCCGCCGTTGACCCATCCGAGGGAGCTGAGCGAGGTGTGCACGAGGAGGGTTTCGCCGGCCTCGACACCGAGCTGCCGAAGCTGCTTCGCGAGGGTGTCCCGGGTGACAAGAGGGCCGGTCGGAGGGGGTGTGGGCATGAGTGTGGAGTGTTGCGGACGGGGCCGCCGGACGCCACCGGATTGCCTGGGGGGTGATCGGTCGGAGATCGTTTGCGCAGGTCAGATTAGGTATGCCTAAGTGACGCAGGGCACCGTCCGGCGGTCCGGACGCCGCTTGCCTGGCTCTGAGGAATTACGCAACAATGGCGTTGTGAAAAACGTCGGCGAGGCTCGGGAGACCCCCACGGGGACCCCGCAGGAGGAACTCGCGACCGGTGAGCGCTCGACGCGCAACCGGGTCGCGCGGTCGATCCTGGACCACGGGCCGTCGACCGTCACCGAGTTGGCCGGACGCCTGGGCCTGACCCCGGCGGCCGTACGCCGGCACCTGGACGCCCTGGTCGCCGACGATGTCGTGGAGCCTCGCGAGCAGCGGGTGTACGGAGCGCGGACGCGTGGCCGCCCCGCCAAGGTCTTCGTCCTCACCGACTGCGGCCGCGACGCCTTCGACCAGTCCTACGACACCCTCGCCGCCGACGCGCTGCGCTGGATCGCCGAGCAGGGAGGCGGTCAGGACGCCGTCGCCGCCTTCGCGCGGGCCAGGATCGCCGCGCAGGCGAGCGCCTACCGCAAGGCGATCGAGGCCGTGAGCCCCGACGACCGCACGGAAGCGCTGGCCAAGGCCCTGAGCCGGGACGGGTACGCTGCAACGGCGCGCACCGCACCGGTCGGCGAACAGCTGTGCCAGCACCACTGCCCGGTCGCCCATGTCGCGGAGCAGTTCCCCCAGCTGTGCGAGGCGGAGACGGAGATCTTCGCCGAACTGCTCGGAACGCACGTCCAGCGGCTGGCGACCATCGCGCACGGCGACGGCGTCTGCACGACGTTCATCCCCAAGATTTCCACTGACGCATCTGCTAGCACGGCCGGGAGGAACCCCGCATGACTCTCCCCACGGAGACTGCCCACCCCGAACTCGAGGGCCTGGGCAAGTACGAATACGGCTGGGCCGACTCCGACACCGCCGGCGCCTCCGCCAAGCGCGGCATCAACGAGGATGTCGTCCGGGACATCTCCGCGAAGAAGTCCGAGCCGGAGTGGATGACCAAGCTCCGCCTCAAGGGCCTGCGCCTCTTCGAGAAGAAGCCGATGCCGAACTGGGGTTCCGACCTGTCGGGGATCGACTTCGACAACATCAAGTACTTCGTGCGCTCCACGGAGAAGCAGGCGGACTCCTGGGAGGACCTGCCCGAGGACATCAAGAACACCTACGACAAGCTGGGCATCCCGGAGGCGGAGAAGCAGCGCCTGGTCGCCGGTGTCGCCGCCCAGTACGAGTCCGAGGTCGTCTACCACCAGATCCGCGAGGACCTGGAGGAGCAGGGCGTCATCTTCCTGGACACCGACACCGCGCTGAAGGAGCACCCGGAGCTCTTCAAGGAGTACTTCGGCACGGTCATCCCGGTCGGTGACAACAAGTTCGCCTCCCTGAACACCGCGGTGTGGTCGGGCGGCTCCTTCATCTACGTGCCGAAGGGCGTGCACGTCGAGATCCCGCTCCAGGCCTACTTCCGGATCAACACCGAGAACATGGGCCAGTTCGAGCGGACCCTGATCATCGTCGACGAGGGTGCCTACGTGCACTACGTCGAGGGCTGCACCGCCCCGATCTACAAGTCGGACTCGCTGCACTCCGCGGTCGTCGAGATCATCGTCAAGAAGAACGCCCGCTGCCGCTACACGACCATCCAGAACTGGTCGAACAACGTCTACAACCTGGTCACCAAGCGCGCCGTCGCCTACGAGGGCGCGACCATGGAGTGGATCGACGGCAACATCGGCTCCAAGGTGACGATGAAGTACCCGGCCGTCTACCTGATGGGCGAGCACGCCAAGGGCGAGACCCTCTCCATCGCCTTCGCGGGCGAGGGGCAGCACCAGGACGCCGGCTCCAAGATGGTCCACATGGCGCCGAACACGTCGTCCAACATCGTCTCGAAGTCGGTCGCGCGCGGCGGCGGCCGTACCTCCTACCGCGGCCTGGTCGAGATCGGCGAGGGCGCGGCCGGGTCCAAGTCGAACGTGCTGTGCGACGCGCTGCTCGTCGACACCATCTCCCGCTCGGACACCTACCCGTACGTCGACGTCCGCGAGGACGACGTGTCCATGGGCCACGAGGCGACCGTCTCCAAGGTCTCCGAGGACCAGCTCTTCTACCTGATGAGCCGCGGTCTCTCCGAGTTCGAGGCGATGGCCATGATCGTGCGCGGCTTCGTCGAGCCCATCGCGAAGGAACTGCCGATGGAGTACGCGCTGGAGCTCAACCGGCTGATCGAGCTGCAGATGGAAGGCGCGGTCGGCTGACCCCACCGCCCCCTCCCCGCAAGCCACTTACGGAACGGAAAGCGAGCACTACGACAGCCATGGCTGAGGCTCAGTACACACCGGTGGGCTCCACCACCGCCGGCTCGATCGCGGTCGCCGCCGAGTCGACCGTCGCCACGCGCACGAGCGCGCCGCCCTCCTTCGACGTGGCGGACTTCCCGGTCCCGCACGGCCGCGAGGAGGAGTGGCGGTTCACCCCGCTGGAGCGCCTGCGCGGTCTGCACGACGGCACCGCCGTCGCGACCGGTGAGGGCGTCAAGGTCGCCGTCGAGGCCCCCGAGGGCGTCACCGTCGAGCTGGTCGGCCGCGACGACCCCCGGCTCGGCCGGGCCGGTACCCCCGTGGACCGCGTCGCCGCCCAGGCCTACTCCGCGTTCGAGCAGGCCGGTGTGGTCACGGTCCCCAAGGAGACCGTCCTCACCGACCCGATCCGCATCGCCGTGCACGGTGAGGGCGGGGTCGCCTACGGCCACCAGGTGATCGAGCTGGGAGCCTTCGCCGAGGCCGTCGTCGTCATCGACCACACGGGTGACGCCGTGCTCGCCGCCAACGTCGACTACCTGCTGGGCGACGGCGCCAAGCTGACCGTCATCTCCGTCCAGGACTGGGACGACAAGGCCGTGCACGTCGGCCAGCACAACGCGCTGATCGGCCGGGACGCCACCTTCAAGTCGTTCGTGGTCACCTTCGGCGGCGACGTCGTACGCCTGCACCCGCGCGTCGCCTACGCCGGCACCGGCGGTGAGGCCGAGCTGTTCGGTCTGTACTTCACCGACGCGGGCCAGCACCAGGAGCACCGGCTGCTCGTCGACCACAACACCCCGCACTGCAAGTCGAACGTGGCCTACAAGGGCGCGCTCCAGGGCGAGCAGGCACACGCGGTCTGGATCGGCGACGTCCTCATCGAGGCCAAGGCCGAGGGCACCGACACCTACGAGATGAACCGCAACCTGGTCCTCACGGACGGCGCGCGCGTCGACTCGGTGCCGAACCTGGAGATCGAGACGGGCGAGATCGTCGGCGCCGGCCACGCCTCCGCCACCGGCCGTTTCGACGACGAGCAGCTCTTCTACCTGATGGCGCGCGGCATCCCGGAGCACGAGGCCCGCCGCCTGGTGGTCCGCGGCTTCTTCGCCGAGCTGGTCCAGCAGATCGGTGTCCCGGACATCGAGGAGCGGCTGCTCGCCAAGATCGAGGAGGAGCTGGAGGCCGCGGTCGCATGACAGCCCCGACAGCGTTCGTACGCGCCTGCGGCCTGAGCGAGCTGGAGGACGACACCCCGAAGCGGGTGGAACTCGACGGCACGCCGGTCTCGGTCGTCCGCACCGAGGGAGAGGTGTTCGCGATCTACGACATCTGCTCCCACGCCAACGTCTCGCTCTCCGAGGGCGAGGTGGAGGACTGCCAGATCGAGTGCTGGCTGCACGGCTCCAGCTTCGACCTGCGCACCGGCAAGCCGTCCGGCCTCCCGGCCACCCGCCCCGTCCCCGTATACCCCGTAAAGATCGAAGGGGACGACGTGCTCGTCTCCCTCACCCAGGAGTCCTGAGGCTATCCATGGCAACGCTTGAAATCCGAGACCTGCACGTCACCGTCGAGGCCGACAACGCCACGAAGGAGATCCTCAAGGGCGTCGACCTGACCGTGAAGCAGGGCGAGACGCACGCCATCATGGGCCCCAACGGCTCCGGCAAGTCGACCCTCGCCTACTCGCTCGCGGGTCACCCGAAGTACACGATCACCGACGGCACCGTCACCCTCGACGGCGAGGACGTCCTGGAGATGTCCGTCGACGAGCGCGCCCGCGCGGGCCTGTTCCTGGCGATGCAGTACCCGGTCGAGGTCCCCGGCGTGTCGGTCTCCAACTTCCTGCGCACCTCCGCCACCGCCATCCGCGGCGAGGCCCCCAAGCTGCGCACCTGGGTGAAGGAGGTCAAGGAGGCCATGGAGCGCCTGAACATGGACCAGTCCTTCGCCGAGCGCAACGTCAACGAGGGCTTCTCCGGCGGTGAGAAGAAGCGCCACGAGATCCTTCAGCTCGAACTGCTCAAGCCGAAGATCGCGATTCTCGACGAGACGGACTCGGGCCTCGACGTCGACGCCCTTCGCATCGTCTCCGAGGGTGTCAACCGCGTCCGCGAGACCGGTGAGGTCGGCACCCTGCTGATCACGCACTACACGCGCATCCTGCGCTACATCAAGCCCGACTACGTCCATGTCTTCTCCGGCGGCCGGATCGTCGAGTCCGGCGGCGCCGAACTCGCCGACAAGCTGGAGAACGAGGGCTACGAGGCATACACGAAGGGCGGCGCATCCGCGTGACACAGCTGCCGGGCCTCCTCGACACCGAGGCGATCCGCAAGGACTTCCCCGTCCTGGACCGACTGGTCCACGACGACCGGAAGCTCGTCTACCTGGACAACGCGGCGACCTCGCAGAAGCCGCGCCAGGTGCTGGACGCCCTGAGCGAGTACTACGAGCGTCACAACGCCAACGTCCACCGCGGTGTGCATGTGCTCGCCGAGGAGGCCACGGCGCTGTACGAGGGTGCGCGTGACAAGGTCGCGGAGTTCATCAACGCGCCCAGCCGCGACGAGGTGATCTTCACGAAGAACGCCTCCGAGTCCCTGAACCTCGTGGCGAACATGCTCGGCTGGGCCGACGAGCCCTACCGGGTGGACCACGAGACCGAGATCGTCATCACGGAGATGGAGCACCACTCCAACATCGTGCCGTGGCAGCTGCTCGCGCAGCGCACGGGCGCGAAGCTGAAGTGGTTCGGCCTCACCGACGACGGCCGCCTCGACCTGTCCGGCATCAACGAGATCATCACCGAGAAGACGAAGATCGTCTCCTTCGTGCTGGTGTCGAACATCCTGGGCACCGTCAACCCGGTCGAGGCGATAGTCCGCCGCGCCCAGGAGGTCGGCGCGCTGGTCTGCATCGACGCGTCCCAGGCCGCACCTCACATGCCTCTCGACGTCCAGGCCCTGCAGGCCGACTTCGTCGCCTTCACCGGCCACAAGATGTGCGGCCCGACCGGCATCGGTGTCCTGTGGGGCCGCCAGGAACTCCTGGAGGACCTGCCTCCGTTCCTCGGCGGCGGCGAGATGATCGAGACCGTGTCGATGCACTCGTCGACCTACGCTCCCGCTCCGCACAAGTTCGAGGCGGGCACCCCTCCGATCGCCCAGGCGGTCGGTCTCGGCGCGGCCATCGACTACCTGAACGCCATCGGCATGGACAAGGTCCTCGCCCATGAGCACGCACTCACCGACTACGCGGTGCGGCGGCTCGCCGAGGTCCCCGATCTGAGGATCATCGGCCCCACCACGGCCGAGGACCGGGGCGCCGCGATCTCCTTCACCCTCGGCGACATCCACCCGCACGACGTGGGCCAGGTCCTCGACGAGCAGGGCATCGCGGTCCGGGTCGGCCACCACTGCGCGCGTCCGGTCTGCCTGCGGTACGGAATTCCTGCGACCACGCGAGCGTCGTTCTATCTGTACTCCACGCCGGCCGAGATCGACGCACTGGTCGAGGGGCTGGAGCACGTACGGAACTTCTTCGGCTGAAGGGCGTGAACTGAGACCGTGAAGCTGGACTCGATGTACCAGGAAGTCATCCTGGACCACTACAAGCACCCGCACGGGCGTGGTCTCAGGGATGGCGACGCCGAGGTGCACCATGTGAACCCGACGTGCGGCGACGAGATCACCCTCCGCGTGAAGTACGACGGCACGACGATCGAGGACGTTTCGTACGAGGGCCAGGGCTGCTCGATCAGCCAGGCGAGCGCCTCCGTACTGAACGACCTGCTGGTCGGCAAGGAGCTGGCCGACGCGCAGCGGATCCAGGCGACCTTCCTGGAGCTGATGCAGTCCAAGGGCAAGCTCGAACCCGATGACTCGATGGAGGAGGTGCTGGAGGACGCGGTCGCGTTCGCCGGTGTCTCCAAGTACCCGGCCCGGGTCAAGTGCGCCCTCCTGAGCTGGATGGCGTGGAAGGACGCGACGGCTCAGGCGCTGGGCGGCGCGGCCGACGCCGAAAGGAAGACGGCATGAGCGAGACCGTTGAGATGAAGCCGGCCTCCGAGGAGGAACTCCGCGAGGCCCTGTACGACGTCGTCGACCCCGAGCTGGGCATCGACGTGGTCAACCTCGGCCTGATCTACGGCATCCACATCGACGACGCGAACATCGCGACGATCGACATGACCCTGACCTCGGCGGCCTGCCCGCTGACGGACGTGATCGAGGACCAGGCCAAGTCCGCCACGGACGGCCTCGTCAACGAACTGCGCATCAACTGGGTCTGGATGCCCCCGTGGGGCCCCGACAAGATCACCGACGACGGCCGCGAGCAGCTGAGGGCGCTCGGGTTCAACGTCTGAGACCCGCACACACGAAAGCGGCGGCACCGGTCTGGTGCCGCCGCTTTCGCGTGCTTCACGACAGGGGATCCACCAGGCGGAACGCCGAGTCCGCTCGGTAGAGGTCGCTGTTCTGGTAGGAGACCAGTTTCAGCTGGAAGTTCTGGTGGCGCAGGAAACGGCCCGGGTAGTTCACCGACTCCAGCAGGACCGCGCCGGAGTAGGCCGAGGTACGGGCGCAGAAGGTGGCGTCCTGGCGGAAGAGGGGCGAGCCGTCGCTGCGGTCGGCGCGCAGCACGAAGTCGCGGTGGCGCAGGTACTTCCCGTCGGACGTCCGGAACGAGTAGCAGGAGCTGTTCGCGAGGCCGTTGACGACGGTGAACGTGGAGTCCCCGCGGGACTCCGAGCCGCCGACCGGGTCGAGCTTCACGTAACCGTCGCTCACATGCCAGTAGCGGTCCGGGTAGTTGACCGAGCGGACCGACCTGAGGGTGGGGGACTGCGGTGCGGACCCGCCGCCGGACCCGCCCGAGCCGCCTGGACCGCCCGAACTTCCCTTAGAAGGGGCGGACTTGGTCGGCTTCGTGCTGGACGGCGAGGTCTTCGCGGTGGTGCCGGGTGCCGTGGCCGACGCCGTGGCGGAGGCGGACACGGTCGGCGAGGTCGTCGGCATGCTCGACTTGTCCTTGCCGGGTACGGCCGGTCCCGGCGCCGTCGGCGAGGCGAAGGAGAGCAGCCCGGGGCCGTGGTCGAGGGCCGCGCCGGCCGACGGGGCGGCTGACGTCTGATCAGATGGGTGGTGGCCGACGGCTGTCGCGGTGACGCAGGCGACGACCGTGGCTATCGCCAGCGTGCCGGCCAGCCAGAGCCTCCGGGTCCCGGGAGACCGGGAGGTGTCGGGGACCCAGCCGTTCTCCCAGGAGGGGTGCGGCGGGGGTTGGGGGGTGGTTTGTGGCATGCGCTTTTTCCTCCAGCGGCGCCAGGGCAGCGGCGGCCGGGGGTGTGAGGGTGGTGTGGATGGAGTGTGAAGTGACGGTGGGTCACCGAGGTGCACACACTAGTGGAGTCGCGCGGCCGCGGGGAGTCGTTTCAGTGAGCGGTTTCTATGAGAGTTGAACATCTTTGCGTGACGTGGGGGAGTTCGGCCGCGGATCCCGATGCGCACCCGTGCCCGCAGCGCGACACGGGTGTTGTGTACGGCCGTACACAACGGTGCGTACACTCGTACACATGGGATACCTGACGCTCGCCGGCGCCATAGCCGCCGAGGTCGCCGCGACGACGGCGTTGAAGTACAGCGAGGGCTTCAGCAGGCTCTGGCCCTCGCTCGTGACGGCACTGGGATACCTCCTGTCGTTCCTGCTGCTGGCCGCGACGCTGAAGACCGTGTCGATCGGCACGGCGTACGCGATCTGGTCCGGCGTGGGCACCGCGGCCATCGCCGTGCTCGGCCTGCTGCTGTTCGGGGAAGGGCTGAGCCTGGTCAAGGTCGCCGGGATCGTGCTCATCGTCTGTGGAGTGGTGGTCCTCAACCTGGGAGGCGCGCACTGATGCCACGCCGTTACGATCCCGACCGCAGGCAGCGGATCATCGAGGCGGCGATCCGCGTGGTGGGGGAGAAAGGGCTCGCCGGGCTCTCCCACCGCTCCGTCGCAGCCGCCGCGGACGTGCCGCTCGGCTCCACGACGTACCACTTCACGACCCTCGACGAACTGATGGTCGCCGCGCTGCGGCAGGCCAACGAGGGCTTCGCCAAGGTGGTCGCCGCGTACGGCGGCCTGGACGACCCCGCGGCGGATCTCGTCACCGCCCTCGCCCGGATCCTCGGCGACTGGCTGAGCGGGGACCGTACCGCCGTGGAGCTGGAGTACGAGCTCTACCTCGCCGCCCTGCGACGCCCGGCGCTGCGACCGGTCGCCGCCGAGTGGGCCGACGACCTGGCCGAACGGCTGGCCCGGCGCACCGACCCGGTCACCGCGCGGGCACTGGTCGCGCTGATGGACGGGATCTGCCTCCAGGTGCTGCTGACCGGGACCCCCTACGACGAGCGGTACGCGCGAGAGGTGCTGGGCCGCGTGATTCCCTGAGCCGGACGGAACGCGTCCGCCGCCCCCTTCCCGGCGACCCGCACGCACCGACGCATCAGGGAGAGCCCTCGTGGGCGGACCGCCGCCGGCCACGGCACAGGCGGGGCACGACGCGGAGACCGTCGCCCAGTCACTGGAACAACCGGAGCTCTCCGCCGGGCTCTACGATCGCCACGCGCCCGACATCCACCGGTCCGCGGCACGCAGGCTCGGCAACACCGCGGCCGACGACATCAACACCACCGCGGACATCTTCCGGATCCGCTCCCGCTACGACCTCGCGCGCCCGTGGCTGGACGGCATCGCGGGCAACCTGATCGGCAAGCAACGCCGGACCGGGGCGCGGGCGCTCAGGGCGCTGGCCCGCACCGGCAACGACCCCGTCGCCGCGTCCTGGAGCGAGACCTGGGTCGAGCACGCGGACAACCGGATCGACGCGCAGGGCCCGCTCGCCGGCGCGCCGGCCGCGCCGTCGGCGGGCGACCGGCACGTCCTGCTGCCCGCCGCCCGGGCCGACCTCGCCTACCAGGAGGTCGCCGAGGCGCCGGACATCCCGGTCGGCCCGGTCCGCTCCCGGCTCAACCGGGCCCGGCGCAAGGTACGTACGGCGCTGGGCGCCGATCCGGCGTTCGTGGTCGACACCGTGGAGGTGCTCCAGCGATGGACGAGATGACCGAGGTGCGCGCCCTGCGCGCCCCCACGCCGGTACCGGTCCGGGCCCGGCTGGCGGCGGGACGCGCCCGGCTGGCCGACGCGGCAGGGGCCCGGGAACGGCGGCGAAACGGCCGGTGGCGACCGGAGTCGTGATCGTCGCGGTCGTCGCCGCGGTGACCGCCGTTGCCTCACCGCGGCCCTGCTGGTGGGCGGGGGCGGCACGGGACGCAGGGTGCGGCCCGCGGCGCCGGACATCGACCCGAAGGGGCTGAGCGCGCACCACTTCCTGGAACGGGCCGCCGACGCGCTGGACAAGCAGCCTGCGGGCACCGAGCCCACCGGGAAGCAGTGGATCTCCACGAACGTGGTGCCGGTCCCCGACGGACGGACGAGTGAGCGCTTGGTCCGGTGCAACGGCGAACCACAGGCCTGTCACCCGGCGGCCGGCGACACCAGACCGGCCGACGGCGAGGGGACGCTGCGGGCACTCCGTGACTGGAACGCCGTCAGCGACGACGGAATGAAGGGGCCCGGGGGCCAGGCGTGGGACGTACAGGGAGATCAGCGTCCTCCTCGGTTACAGACCCATGCCGCCCGCGGCGCTGGCCTCGCTGTACCGCGCGCTCGCGCTGCCGGTCAAGGGGAACGTCACCGACCACCTGGTCGACACGGTCACCGGCCGCAAGCCGTCGCCCTGACCAACTGTCTCGCCGTGGACGACCCGGAACTGCCCCGGAACAAGGCCGAGCTCAGGCCCAGTCTGGTGAAACAGACGCTGATCGACCCGCGGACCTACCACGTCGTGGGCCGGCGCCGGTTCGTGGACGGCAAGGTCGCCGGCACCGACGAACTGGTCACGACGGCGGTGGTGGACAAGGCCGGCGAGTGTTCCTGACCCCACCCGCGCTCCCGGGCGGCCCGCACCGCAGGGGAGTGCGGGCCGCCCGGCCGGTCTTCACGGCCCGGCCGCCGAGACGCCCCGCACGCTGGTTCGCCTCCCCGGCCCCCGGCCGGTTAGGTTGCCCTCATGACCGACACGACTGCTCTTCGTCCCACCGGCGCCGTGGCCGCCGGGCTCGCCACCGTCGCCGCCGACGGCACCGTTCTCGACACCTGGTTCCCCGCCCCCGCGCTGGTCGCCGAGCCCGGCCCGGCCGGCACCGAGACGCTCTCCGCCGAGCAGGCCGTGGAACTCCTCGGCGAGGGCGCGGCCAAGGCGGTCGGCCCGGACCCCCGCCGCAACGTCGAGGTCGTCGCGGTCCGTACGGTCATCGCCTCGATCGACGAGAAGCCGATCGACGCGCACGACGTCTACCTGCGTCTGCACCTGCTCTCGCACCGTCTGGTCAAGCCGCACGGCCTGAGCCTGGACGGCCAGTTCGGCTTCCTCGCCAACGTCGCCTGGACCTCCCTCGGCCCGGTCGCCGTCGACGAGATCGAGACGGTCCGGCTGAACGCCCGCGCCGAGGGCCTGCACCTCCAGGTGACCTCGATCGACAAGTTCCCGCGGATGACGGACTACGTCGTCCCCAAGGGCGTGCGCATCGCCGACGCCGACCGGGTCCGCCTCGGCGCGCACCTCGCCGAGGGCACGACCGTCATGCACGAGGGCTTCGTCAACTTCAACGCCGGCACGCTCGGCACCTCGATGGTCGAGGGCCGCATCTCGGCCGGTGTCGTGGTCGGCAACGGCTCCGACATCGGCGGCGGCGCGTCCACCATGGGCACTCTGTCCGGCGGCGGCAACGTGATCATCGCCATCGGCGAGCGCTGCCTGGTCGGCGCCGAGGCGGGCGTCGGCATCGCCCTCGGCGACGAGTGCGTGGTCGAGGCCGGCCTGTACGTCACGGCCGGGACCCGGGTCACCATGCCCGACGGCCAGATCGTCAAGGCCCGCGAACTGAGCGGCGCCTCCAACATCCTCTTCCGCCGCAACTCGGTCACCGGCAGCGTCGAGGCCCGCCCGAACAACGCGGTCTGGGACGGCCTGAACGAGATCCTGCACAGCCACAACTGACGGAAGCCCTCGCCGGGCCGAGCGTCCTTCCGGGGGACCGGAGGGGCGCTCAGCCGTCGTGGGGGAGGGAATTCCGGTACTCCGTCAGCGCGGTGAAGTCGCCCGCCCGCAGGCCGACACGGGGATCGACGTGGTGGAGCAGGGCCGGCCCGGGGTGGTGGGCGTGGACGTAGCGGGTGTCCGCCGGGGTCTGCTCGTCGTCCACCCAGGCGAACGGCCGGCCCCCGGCGTACGCGAGGATCGCCGCCGTCTTCCAGTGCACCCCGTCGGGCCGATGCGCCAGCAGTTCCTTGCCGAAGTCGACGTACGGCAGCTCGGGCAGGCCCACGACCGGGGCGATCCAGTGGTTCGCCTCGGCCATCCAGGTGGTCGCCCAGCACAGGTCGTAGCCGAGGGCGATGAGTGCCGGGCCGTGGGACGGGTTCAGCCACACCCGCAGCGGACGCCCGGGGCGGACGGTCGCCCGGACCGTCGTGTAGCCCTCCGGGCGCCGCTCCGGCTGTGCCGCGTACGGGTTGAGGGGGCCGTCGACGTCCAGGAACAACAGGGGGCGGCTCATGGGGACAACGTAGGGCAGCGGGCGGCCGTGACACCGGTGAATAAAATCCGCGCCGGACAGGCATAGCGGGGCCGCTCCGCACGCGTCACCACGGGTGCGGGGCCCGGACACGAGGTGGGCCCGGGGGAAGAGAAGGTGACGATGGATGCGGAACTGGGCGAGAGCTTCCGGGAGTTCGTGGACGGCCGGTCCCCGGCGCTGCTGAGAACCGCCGTGCTGCTGACCGGCGGCGACCGGCACGCGGCCGAGGACCTGCTGCAGAACGCGCTGATCAAGGCGGCCGGCCGCTGGCGGCGGATCGACGAACCCGAGGCCTATGTACGGCAGATCCTCTACCGGCAGCAGATCAGCCGCTGGCGCCTGAAGTGGCGGCGGCGTGAACTCAGCGTCGCCGAACCCCCGGAGAGCCCGTCGGCCCCCGACGCCGCGTCCACCGCCGAACTGCGGCTCGTACTGCGCGCGGCCCTGGCCCGGCTCACCGCTCGCCAGCGCACCGTGCTGGTGCTCCGCTACTTCGAGGACCTGCCGGAGGCCGACGTGGCCCGGCTGCTCGGCTGCTCCGTCGGCACCGTACGGTCCACCACCCACCGCTCCCTGGCCCGGCTGCGCACCCTTGCACCCGAACTGGCCGCCCTCGACCCGGACCCCGGCCGCGCGCAGCCGCCGTCCCGTGACTACTCGCCCGTGGAGGTGCGGCCGTGAACGTCGAGGAACTCGTGCGGGACTCCCTGCGGGAGCTGGCCGTTAAACAGCCGCCCCCGGGACCGGGCTTCGCCGACCGGGTGCTGGCCGTCCGCCGGCGCCGCCGCACCCGCAGGCTCGCCTCCGTGGCCGCCGCGACGGCCGCCGTGGTCGCGGTCGCGGTGGCGGTGCCGCTGCTGGACTCCGGGAAGAGCGACGTGCGTCCGTCCGGGGTCGTGCAGCGGGACGGGATCACCGGGCACCCGGACCAGTCGCCGCCGCGCGAGTTCATCGCGGCGGGGCGGACGGCGCTCGCCGCGTACTACACCTGGCGGACCGTGCCGCTGACGGACGACAAGGGTGTGGGCGTGCGCACGTACCGGCTGCTCGACCAGGCGACCGGCACCTACGTGAAGGACCCCCGGTGGGCCTTCGTCGCGGTCGCGCCGGGCCTGCGGTCGGCCGCCGTGCTCGAGCAGACCCTGCCCGTGCGCCGGATCGGCCTGCTCGACCTCGCGACGAGGAAGGTCGAGCGGTGGATCCCGGTCGGGCACGGGGTCGGCGGACTGGCCTTCTCGCAGGACGGGACCAGGCTGCTGGCGACGACGTACGACGCGAACCCCGACGCGCGCGCCAAGGTCCGGAACTTCAAGGGCGGCTGGGGCTGGGGGCCGGCGTTCACCACGTCCGGCCGGACGGGCTTCTACGACATCGACGTGGCCTCCGGCGAGGGCACCTGGACGGGTGTCGCGTCCGGCAGCGACACCCTCCCGCGCGCGGACTTCTCCTACAGCCGCACCGGCGGCCAGGTGTACGCCCAGGTCATCGGGGACCGGGACGGGAAGCAGCAGTTCTACGGCCTCGACGGCGGCAGGATCGCCGCGCCGGCGGACGAGCGGTACCTGCGGACGGACGTCGAGGCACGGCTGTCGCCGAACGGGCGGCTCGCCGCGCTCGGTCTGACCAGGGAGGTCGCCCCCGGGAAGTCGTACTCCTCGATCCGCGATGCCCGCACCGGCAAGGAGATCACCAAGGTCCGCGGCGGCCACCTGCTCGCCTGGGCCGACGACCGGCGGCTCATCGCCTGGGAGCGGGCCAGTGGCCTGGACGAGCCGTACCGCGCCCGGCTCGTGCTGGTGACGATCGGCAGCGACAGGACCGTGCCGTTGAGCGGTGTCCAGAAGGAGATGTACGACGACCTGAAGGCCTGGCAGCCCGTCTTCGCCCGCCGCTGATCAGCCGGCCGCGAACTCCTCGTACACCGCCCGCAGTCCGTCGGCCGCCTCCGGGCCGGCGGACCGCAGCGGTGCCCGTACCGGGCCCGCCGGCCGGCCGAGCGCGTTGAGCAGCGCCTTCGAGGTGACCGTGCCCGGCAGGCCCGCGGCCGTCATCGCCTCGATCAACGGCACGGCCCGCCGCTGCAGTTCGGCGGCGCGGGCGGTGTCACCGGCGTCGAACGCGTCGAGGATCGCGGCGACCCGGTCCGGCACCACGTTCGCGACCGTGCTGACACAGCCCGCGCCGCCCACCGCGTACAGGGCGAGGATGTGCTCGTCGCAGCCCGCGTAGTAGGCCAGTTCCGTGCGCGCCAGCACCTTCTGGGTGCCGAGGAAGTCGTAAGAGCAGTCCTTCACCGCCACGATCGCGGGGTGCGCGGCGAGCCGGACCAGCGTCTCCGGTTCGATGCGGGTGCCGGTGCGGCCGGGGATGTCGTACAGCATCACCGGCAGCCCGCTCGCCCCCGCCACCTCCAGGAAGTGCGCCTCCAGCGCGTCCTGCGGCGGCCTGCTGTAGTACGGCGACACCACCAGCACGCCGTCCGCGCCCGCCTTCTCGGCCGCGCGCGTGAGCTCCACGGTGTGCCGGGTGTCCGCGGTGCCCACGCCCGCCACCAGCACCACCCCCTCGCCGACCGCCTCCCGGACGGCTGAGATGAGCTCGCTCTTCTCGGCGTCCGTGGTGGTCGGCGACTCGCCGGTGGTGCCGTTGAGCACCAGGCCGTCACAGCCGTCCGCGGCCAGCCGTGCGGCCAGCCGCCGGGCGCCGTCGAGGTCCAGCGTGCCGGTGCCGGTGAACGGCGTGACCATCGCACAGAGGGTGCGGCCGAAGGGACGGCGCGGGCCGGCGGTGCCGGGTGGGTTCGTGACGGGTGTCATGGGTGTCATGGGTGTCATGGGGGTTAGTCTCGGCAGCGCGATGGCTTAGCTCCACTTAATTCTTCTGTGCTGTACGTCTTAGGAACGCTAAGTCGTTGCGTGCGCGGGCCGGCCGTGCCGCCCGCCCCGCCTGACCGTCGGCGATCCGGGTACCCGGAAGGTCCGCAGGTACGAGCGGACGCCGACGAGACCAGGAGAGGCAGTAGCCATGACGAAGAGGACCGCACACGGAACGGGGGCCCGACTCGCCGACTCCGCGGGTGCGTTGGCGGCGAAGGCCGACCTCAGGGGGCGTACCCAGGCCCGCGCGGCCGACCTCAAGGACAAGGCCGGTGCGCTGACCGTCCAGTTGCGCGCGGGTGCCACCCGGGCCGGCCACCACGCCCAGGACCGGGCGGCGAAGGGCGGCCACAGTACCCAGGAGCAGTTGACGAAGGCGCGGCACGTGCTGCTGGAGCGGGCGCTGCGGGCCGGACACGTCGTCCAGGAGCAGGCGGAGCGGGCCGGCCACGTGGCCTCCGAGAAGGCCGTCGAGGCGGGCCGCGCAGCGGAGGAGCACCTCCCGCGGTCCGCGCGCGGCGCCCTGCGGTCGACCCGGAGCTCCTCCCGTCCGATGCTGATCGCGGGCGCCGCCCTCGCCGTCGCCGGTGCCGTCGTGGCCGGCGTGATGAGCCGGGCCCGACGCCGCTGAGGGCGGCTCGGCGGCTCTCTCTCCGCCCTCTCACCGAAAACCAGATCCGTCTGGACAAGAAAAGTTTTCGGTGGGAGGGTGGAGTCATGTTGGACGTGACCGTGATCGAGGACCCCGAGGCCGCGGCGGTGTCGCTGGACCCTGTACGGGCCAGGCTGCTCGCCGAACTGGCCGGCGCGCCCGCGTCGGCCGCGATGCTGGCCGGCCGGGTCGGGCTGCCCAGGCAGAAGGTGAACTACCACCTCAAGACGCTGGAACGGCACGGCCTGGTCGAGTTGGCGGGCGAGCGGCGCAAGGGCAATGTCACCGAGCGGCTGATGCGCGCGACCGCCGCGTCGTACGTCATCTCGCCGGCCGCCCTGCCCGCCGTACAGCCGGACCCGGACCGCTTCCGCGACCAGCTCTCCGCGCGCTGGCTGCTCGCGGTCGGCGCCCGTCTGGTGCGCGACGTCGGCACCCTGATCAGTGGTGCCGCCAAGGCCCGCAGGCGGCTGGCGACCTACGCGCTGGACGGCGAGGTGCGCTTCGCCTCCGCCGCAGACCGCGCGGCGTTCGTGCAGGAGCTGACGGCGGGCGTGAGCGCGCTCATCCGCAAGTACGACGCACCCGGCACGGAGGGCGGCCGGGACCACCGGATCGTCGTCGCCCTCCACCCCACGGTCAAGGCCGACCCGCACCCCGTGGCCGTGGACCGGCCCACGGCCACCCCCGAACCGGATCAGTAGGCAGCAGGAGCCCAGACATGTCCAAGGAATTCGAGATCGCCCGCGAGTTCGAGGTCGACGCCACGCCCCAGGAGGTGTGGGAGGCGATCACCAACGGCTCCGGCGCCTACCTGTGGCCGATGGATCCGCCCGAGCCCCGGGTGGGCGGCGCGGCGGCCTTCGGCTCGACCGTGACCGCCTACGAGCCGCCGCACCACCTGATCGTCCGCAGTGAGGACGTCGGGTTCCCGACGCAGAGCGCCAACCAGCTGGAGCACGTGATCGAGCCGCGGGACGGCGGCCGCCGGGCCTGGGTGCGCTACGTCCACAGCGGGATCTTCACCGACGACTGGGACAACCAGTACGACGGTGCGAGCCGGCACACCGACTTCTATCTGCACACCCTGCGCGAGTACCTGGTCCACTTCGCGCCCCGCCCGGTCACCTTCGCGCAGCTCGACGGGGGGCGGGCGGCCCAGGCGCCGGACGCCTTCGAGGCCGTGGGCCGCGCGCTCGGCCTGCCGGACGACCTGGCCGAGGGCGCGAAGGCGAGTGTCCGGGGGCCCGGCGGGCGGACTCTGGAGGCGGTGGTCGACTACCGCAACCCGTACTTCATCGGGCTGCGCACCGACGACGCCCTCGTCCGGTTCTTCGGGCGCAACCACTGGGGCGCCCCGGTCGGCATCAGCATCCACGACTTCGCACCGGACGCCGACGCCGAGGCGAACGGGAGCGCCTGGCAGGACTGGCTGAAGGGGGTGTTCAGCCAGTCCTGAACCGCGGTCGTCAGGGGCGGAAGCGCAGCACCTGCGGGTCGTGGTCGCTGATCTGGTCGTGGAACTCCGAGTTGACGTGCACGCTGTCGTACGCGAAGTCGCCGCCCCGGCGGATCTCCTTGCTGATCAGGATCTGGTCCAGGACCTGCTCGTTGCCCTGGTAGTCGTAGGTGTAGCGCTCCTTCGTCGGCAGCGACCGGATCGCCGACCAGAGCGCGCCGTGGCTCTCCAGGATCTTGGTGGTGCCGGAGAAGTCGAAGTCGTTCATGTCACCGAGCGCGATGACGTTCGCGTCCTTCTGGACGTCCAGGATGCTCTTGACGAACGCGTTGACCAGCGTCGCCTGCGCGTGGCGCTGGACCTCCGAGCTCCGGGCCACCGGCTGGTACTGCGAGGTCAGGCCCTGGTCGCCGCCCTTGGAGTTCAGATGGTTGGCGATCACGAAGACGGTCCTGCCGCGGAAGGCGAATTCGCCGGCCAGCGGCTTGCGGCTGGCGGTCCAGGCGGAGTCCGCCGGGGCGATGCGGCCCGGCGAGGCGGTCAGCCGCGCCTGGCCGTGCACCTCGGTGACGCCGACCGCGGTGGTGGAGTCGCCGCCCGCGCGGTCGACGAAGGACACCCGCTCGGGGTTGAAGAGGAAGACCTGGCGGATGTTGCCGCCGGGCTCGCCGCCGTCCTGGTCGTTGACCGGGTTGATGGAACGCCAGTCGTACCTCGGGCCGCCGGCCGCGACGATGGCGTCGATCAGCTTGTTCACCGTCACGTCGGCGGCGACCGTGCCGTCGTCCGTGGCGCCGTTGTCGTCCTGGATCTCCTCCAGGGACACGATGTCGGGCGACTGCAGGTTGTTCACGATCGCGGCGGCGTGGGCGGCGAAGGTACCGTCGGAGGGGTCGAGGTTCTCGACGTTGTACGTGGCGACGGCCAGCTCGTTCTTCGACTGCTTCGTCGTCGTCTCGCGCTGCAGGCCGCCGCTCCTGAGGGCGCCCAGCTCGCTCGCGACGAGGGTGTAGCCGCCGAACTGGTTGTAGTCCATCGGACCGGTCGTGGGCCCGGCCAGCGTGTCGCCGACGTTCGCCACCGGGAAGCCGGCGGTCGCGCCCAGGGACTGGATCTGGAGGCGGCCGGTGTTCTGGTCGTCGTAGGAGCGGTACAGCGAGCCGCCGCGGACCGTGCGGTTCTCGTGCGGCTTGACCGTGACCCACAGCTCGGCGTACGGGTCGGTCGCGGTGATCACGCGGGTGTCGCGGACCTGGACGTTCATGCCCTCCAGGGACTCGTAGTAGTCCAGGGCGTACTTCGTGGGCCGGAGGGTGAGGCCGTTGACCGAGCCGGCCGCGGCCGTGTCGCCCGCCGGGGTGTACTCGGCCGGCACCGACTTCTTGTCGATCACGACCGGTGCGGGGACCGCGTTGCCGGTGGAGACCGTGGTGACCGTCGGCTTGGTGATCTCGGTCAGCGACTGGTTGCCGGTGGCGGCACCGCCCGGGACGTACTCGGAGACCGTGCCGGTGACGGTGACGGAGTCGCCCACCGCGACCTTCGGGGTGGAGCTGGTGAAGACGAAGACGCCCTCGCTGGTGGCCGGGTCGGCGTCCGGAGCCGGGTCCTGGAGCCAGAAACCCCGTGAGGAGCCGTAGGTGCGCGTGGCGGTGACGATGCCGGGAACGTCCGTCACCTTCTGCCCGGCGTACGGCGATACGCGCGTGGCGCCCTGGACGTCATGGATGCGCAGCCCGTCGGCCTGGGCCGGCGAGGTGAGGGCGACGGTGGACGCCGCGCTGCAGACGGCGGCGACGGCGAGCGCGGCGAGACGCGCGGAAGACCTGCTCGGCAAGGAAATCCCTCCGGGGACATGAACGGTGCCGGGACGAGGGGGCGTGCGTCATGAAATGGGCATGACACGCGTAGACCACGAGTGAACACTTGTCCCCCTGATTTCTACGCGCGTCAATCTCGTACCTGCGCAGGGGAGTTGTCAAGGTTTCGGCCATGCGGGCAACCCGGCCGGGAGATGAACCGGGCGGCATGGGTCGAAATCCGTCTAGGCTGAGCGGCTGAGGCGTACGGCGTCCCGATGGTCGTACGGCCGTCGTACGGAGTCCATGTCGTCGTACGACCGTAGAGGCGTCCGAGGAGAACCACCCGATGTCAGACAGCTCCCCCCTGCCGCCGCTGCGGTTGCGTCCCGAAGCGGAGCTGGCACGCGCCGCGCTGGCCACGCCGCTGCTCTCCCGGGCGGCCCGGCTCGCCCGCTGGGCCGGCCCCGACACCCGCGTCGACGCAGGTGGCGGACTGGCCGAGGAGCAGCTCCCGGCCGCGGCCGAGCTGCTCGGGCTCACCGGGGACGACGCCGCCGCGTACGCCGCCGAGGCCTGGCGGATCGCCCTGGACTCCGGGCTCGTCGAGATCGTCGACGAGGAGGCCGGGACGGTGGCGGCCGGGGAGGAGCTGACGCTGCTCACCGCGGGCTCGCCGCACGACGTCCTCGCGGTCTGGCTGGCCGTGCTGGAGACCGTGATCGGTGACGCGAGCGTGCCCGACCTGGACGGAATTGTCGACGCGCTCGACGAGGGCGGCGAGGTCGATTTCTCGTCACTCGACTGGGACCCCGAGGCGGAGGCGGAATTCCTCGACGGCGTCCTCGGCAACCTGTACCTGCTGACGGTGAGCGAGGACGGTCCCGGCGAGGCGCCCGTGCCGCTGCCCGCGCTCGCCGCGTCGATGATCGTGCCCACCGACATGGGGGAGCCGACCAACGACGTGCTCGAACAGGTCTCCGACGCGATGATGCGGCTCGACGACCAGTTCCGGATGCTGGAGCCGGTCGGACTCGTCGCGTACCAGCCGGTCGACGAGGCGCTCATGGCCGACGCCGAGGAGGAGCCGGCCGCCGGGCCGGTCGACGAGAGCGACGTCACCCGGTACGGCATGGTGCGGCTCACCCCGCTCGGCGCGTACGGGCTGCGGACGCGACTGCTGGAAGCCGGGTTCGAGGCGCCGGCGGTCGGGGAACTCGCCGACAAGGGCGCGGACGCCCTGCTCGACGGGATGGCCGCGTATCCGCAGGGGGCCGCGCAGGCCGAGATCGAGCAGTGGTTGGACCGGCGTGAATCCCTCGCCGCCGCCCGGGAGCTGCTGGCCGCCGCGCGCGGCGAGGACGCGGGCGCGCCGCTGCGCAGACTCCGCTGCCAGCAGGCGCTGTCGCTGGTCGGCGCCGAGGCCGAACCGGCGCTCCGCGAGGTCCTCGGCGACCCCGAGCTGGGCGGGCTGGCCAGGGTCTGGCTGGCCGAACGCGGCGCCGCCGACGTGCCGGCGCCCTCGCCGGACATGATCTTCTGGCTGACCATCGACACGGTCGCGGCGCAGCTGGCGGCCGAGGGCAACTCCGAGGAACTGCAGGCCCTGGTCGAGGGATTGGCCCAGCAGCACGCCGGGTTCTTCGCCGAGGCCTGGCGGGTCGAGCACCCGGACACGGCTGACGTCCTGGAGGCCATGGGACGCCTGCACCCGGACAAGAAGGTCGCCAAGGAGGCCCGTAAGGCGGCGTTCAAGGCCCGGTCGCAGCAAGGGGGGTAGCGGCCCCGGGCGGCCGGGAGGGAGTGCGGTCGCCGACGGCCGGCACGGTCCGCGGCGGGTTCCCGGCGGGCTGCCGGGTGTGACTTTTGGGTTCCGCGGGACGGCGCATACGGATTCGTGGAAGACGCGAAGCCGATGTCGCCCTCCGTTCAGG
This sequence comes from Streptomyces sp. NPDC026515, assembly GCF_055567595.1. Classification (NCBI taxonomy): domain Bacteria; kingdom Bacillati; phylum Actinomycetota; class Actinomycetes; order Kitasatosporales; family Streptomycetaceae; genus Streptomyces; species Streptomyces sp. NPDC026515. The sequence goes on along the minus strand of NZ_JBVHQD010000007.1, from coordinate 128,228 downwards.
CGGAGTTCAGGTGTGGACGGGAGCGTGTGCGCCGACTTGAGGTCCGCCACCCGCCACGGCCCCACGACCGTCACAGGAGACACCATGTCGCTCACCCGCAGGGACTTCGCCAGGAAGACCGCGATCACCGGTGCCGGAGTGGCGCTGGCCGGCAGCGTCGGCGCCCTCGCCACCGCCCCGAACGCCCTCGCCTCCACCGAGACCGAGGCGCCCGGCGCGGCCGAGGCGGGGCACGGCCACGGACACGGCGGCGTCGGCTACGGACCGCTGCTCCCCGACCCCGACGGCATCCTCGCCCTCCCCGCCGGCTTCACGTACCGCGTCATCACGTACAGCGGCAGGACCCGGCTGGAGACGGGCGAGTTCACCCCCTCCAACCACGACGGCACCTCCACCTTCGACGGCCCGCGCGGCGCCACCCTCCTCGTCAACAACCACGAACTGGCCGGCCCCCGCGCCAACTGGACCCACCCGGTGCCGCTCACCGAGGGGCTCGTCTACGACCCGGCGGCCGCCGGTGGCTGCACCGTGGTGGAGGTGCGCCACGACAAGGTCGCCGAGTGGGTCGGCATCGCCGGCACCGCCACCAACTGCGCGGGCGGCAACACTCCCTGGGGCACCTGGCTCACCTGCGAGGAGACCGAGGACAGGGCCGGCGTCAACGGCATGACCAAGGACCACGGCTACGTCTTCGAGGTCGACCCCCAGGACCGCCGGGCCAACCGCGACCCCAGGCCGATCAGGGCGCTGGGCCGGTACGCGCACGAAGCCGTCGTCGTCGACCCCAAGCGCGGCCACCTCTACCTGACGGAGGACGCGTCCAACCCGAACGGTCTGCTCTACCGCTGGACCCCGCCCGAGCACTTCCACCACGGCCGCGGCCGGCTGCGCACCCTCGCCGACGACGCGGGCACGCTCCAGGCCTTCAAGTGCTTCGACTCCGGCGGGGTGTTCGTCGACGACCTCTCCCGGGCCACGAAGATCGGCACCGTGTACGGCGTCGACTGGACCGAGGTCCCGGACCGCGACGCGAAGACCACCTCGGTCCGCAAGCAGTTCACCGCCGGCCAGGTCACCCGCGCCCGCAAGCTGGAGGGCATGTGGTGGGGTGACGGGGGCGTGTACATCGTCTCCTCCTACGCCCGCGCGGAGAGCCCCGTCCAGCACGACGGCGCCGTCTGGTTCTACGACCCCAAGCGCCGCACCCTCACCCTGAAGGTCCTCATCGGCGTCAACCCCGACCCGTCCGCGGACGGCGACTTCGACGGCCCGGACAACATCACCGTCTCCCCGTACGGCGGCCTGGTCATCGCCGAGGACGGCGAGGGGATCCAGCACCTGTTCGGCGCCACCGAGAGCGGCCGCACCTACCCCATCGCCCGCAACGAACTGAACGCCGGCACCGAAGAGGAACCGGAATACAGCGAGTTCACCGGCGTCACCTTCTCGCCCGACGGCAGGACCCTCTACGCGAACATCCAGACCCCGGGCATCATGCTCGCGATCACGGGGCCCTGGAAGCGGCAGAAGCGCGGATGACTAATTCGCTCGCCCGACCCGCGGCACGCCTCCTAAGGTGATGAACGTCCAGGTGCGAAGGCAGGACCTACTTCCACTCATAATGGGGCGGCCGCGGGTTCGAGTCCCGCCACCGGTACAACGCGCCGGTGTAGCTCAGGGGCCAGAGCACCTACGTCGGTTCCGCCGGCCTTGAACTCTGGACACCAAGAACTTCATGCACCTCCCGGTGCGTGTGTCACTGGACTCGGGAGGCGCAGCCAGTGGTGGGTGCCCGGTGCGCAGGCAGCGGATACTTCAGGGCCCTGGTCCTCGAAAGAGGGTGCGGGTTCGAATCCCGTCGTCGGCTCAGGGCCGATGTGGCGGAAAGGAAGACGCGCCAGGTCGACGTCCCGTCGCCGAATCCTGATCTCGGGCACCCTCCACTTGCCGCGCCTTTTCCCGGGCTCCCATGAATTCGGGGGATTCACCATGGCGCGATTCAACACGAAGGCGGCCCGGGCACAGCCCGTTTCGCGGGTCACCTCGACCGGAAACGTACTCCGTACCTACCAGGGCGGCCGCGGCCGGGAGCGGGACGCGCGTTCCGAGCTCTTCCTGCTCGCCCTCGCCAACCTCGTCTCGCAGCAGACCTTCTACGAGAACGGTGCCGACCGCGACGACCGGTACGCGAAGCTCGTCCGTGAGCTCGCCGTCACCGATCCGGCCTGGACCGCGGGCCTGCTCGGCTGGCTGCGCGGCGAGGGCAGCATGCGGACCGCCTCCCTCGTGGGCGCCGCCGAGTACGTGCACGCACGCCTGACCACGGGCGCCACCGAGGGCCCCGCGAACCGGCGGGTCGTCGCCTCCGTGCTGCGGCGGCCCGACGAGCCCGGCGAGTTCCTCGCCTACTGGACGGCGACCTACGGCCGAGCCGTCCCCAAGCCCGTCAAGCGGGGGATCGCCGACGCCGTACGGCGGCTCTACCACGGCCAGTCGCTGCTCAAGTACGACACCGCGGCCAAGGGGTACCGCTTCGGCGACATCCTGAACCTGGTGCACGCGGCGCCGGACCCGGACAAGCCGTGGCAGGGCGAGCTGTTCCGGTACGCGCTGGACCGGCGGCACCACCCGGACACGGCCGTACCGCCCGCGTCGAGCCCGGTGCTCGCCGCGCACCGCGAACTGATGGCGCTGCCCGTCGCACGGCGGCGCGCGGTCGTCACCGAGCCCGGTGGCGCCGAGCGGCTCGCGGCGGCCGGGATCACCTGGGAGGCGCTGGCCGGCTGGCTCCAGGGACCGATGGACCGGGCGGCCTGGGAGGCGGTCATCCCGTCCATGGGGGCCATGGCGCTCGTGCGCAACCTGCGGAACTTCGACGAGGCGGGAGTCTGCGACGAGGTGGCCGCCCAGGTCGCGGCCCGGATCAGTGACCCGGCAGAGGTGGCGCGCTCGCGGCAGTTCCCGTTCCGGTACCTCGCCGCCTACCGGCACGCCCCGTCGCTGCGCTGGTCCTGTCCGCTGGAGCGGGCGCTCGGCCACTCGCTGGCCAACGTGCCCGCGCTGCCGGGGCGGACACTGGTGCTGGTCGACCGGTCCGGCTCGATGTGGGGCCCGCTGTCCGACCGCTCGCGGCTCAACCGGGCCGACGCGGCGGCGATCTTCGGTACGGCGCTCGCGCTGCGGGCGGCGGACGCGGACCTCGTCGAGTTCGGTACCACGAGCAGGCGGCTGGCGTTCGGCAGGGGCGAGTCGGTGCTGAGGGTCCTCGGCCGGTTCGGCTCGCTGGGCGGTACCGACACCACCTCGGCGATCCGCTCCCACTACCGGGGGCAGGACCGGGTGCTGATCGTCACCGACGAGCAGTACGCGCACCACCGGGACGGCGACCCCACCCGGCAGGTCCCGGCGCACATCCCGGTCTACACCTGGAACCTGGCCGGCTACCGGGTCGGCCACGGCCCGTCGGGCAGCGCCGGCCGGCACACCTTCGGGGGTCTTTCGGACGCGTCCTTCCGGATGGTGCCGCTGCTGGAGTCCGCCCGGGACGCCGACTGGCCGTGGGCGACGGCCGCCTGACCGTCGTCGGCCCATGAGCGTGGCCCGCACCCGCACGGGGGATGCGGGCCACACCCCTGCCCGCTACAGCGCCTGCGCGCCGGGCTTCACCATGTTCCGTACCGTCCGGGCCTTCACGAACTCGCCCAGTGCCGTCATGTCCCACTCGCCGGAGAACTGGCGGACCAGCTTGGCCATCATCACGCCGGTCTGCGCCTCCGCGCTGGTGAGGTCGAAGCGGACCAGTTCCTCGCCGGTCGCGGCGTCCAGGAGCCGGCAGTAGGCCTTGGCGACCTCCGTGAACTTCTGGCCGGAGAAGGAGTTGACGGTGAAGACCAGGCCGGTGACCTGCGGGGGGATCCGGCCGAGGTCGACCACGATCACCTCGTCGTCGCCGCCGCCCTCACCGGTGAGGTTGTCGCCGGAGTGCTTGATGGCGCCGCCGAGGATGGACAGCTTGCCGAAGTAGCAGCTGTCGACGTGGTCGCGCTGCGGACCGTAGGCGATGACCGAGGCGTCCAGGTCGATGTCCTTGCCGCGGTACGCCGGCTCCCAGCCCAGGCCCATGTGGACCAGGGAGAGCAGCGGGCTGCCGCCCTTGACCAGGGACACGGTCTGGTTCTTCTGGAGGCTGACCCTGCCCTTGTCGAGGTTGATCTTCCCGGCGCCCGGCGCGGGCGGCGCGGGCGGTGCTGCGGGGACGGGCGGGGCCACGACCGGGGGAGCGGTGGGCTGCGGGGCCGGGGCCGCCGCCGGTTCCTCCACCGTCACGCCGAAGTCCGTCGCGATGCCGGCCAGGCCGTCGGCGTACCCCTGGCCGACCGCGCGGGCCTTCCACGCGCCGTTGCGCAGGTAGATCTCGACGACCACCAGGGCCGTCTCGGTGCCCAGCCGCGGAGGCGTGAACGTGCCCAGCACCGAGCCGTCGTCCGCGTTGCGGATGGTCGCCGTCGGCTCGATGCCCTGGAAGGTCTGACCTGCGGCGTCGGGGCTCGCGGTGACGACGATCTTCTCGATGCCGGGAGGCACGGCCGACGTGTCGACGGTGATCGCGTCCGGGGACGTACCGCCGCCGGAGCGGTACGTCACACCCGGGCCGGCGGGCTGGTTGTAGAAGATGAAGTCGTCGTCGGAGCGCACCTTGCCGTCGCCGGTGAGCAGCAGGCCCGACACGTCGAGCCGCACCGGGGCGGCGACGTCCACCGCCACCCGGGAGACGGGAAGAGGGATGTTCGAGCCAGGGGTCATAGCTGTCATGCCGCGTGAACGAACAACACCGCTTTACCGTTCCCTTACCGTCGGGCGGCCCTCCCGGTGTCCCCCGATCGGCCCAGGCAAGCCCGCGATCCGGCTCAGGGGACGACGACGATCTTCCGGCCCACCCCCGCCGCGAACTGCTCCAGCGCCTGCGGATAGCTGTCCAGCGGCAGGCGGTCGCTGATGAAGACCTCCGGGTCCAGGACTCCGTTCGCGAACAGCTCCGCCGCGCGCTCGAAGCTGTGCAGGACGGCCATGGAGCCGGTGATGGTGATCTCCTGGTTGTAGATGCGGTACGGGTCGATCGTCACCCGGGTCGCGTAGTCGGCGACGCCGAACTGGAGGAAGGTGCCGGCCTTCGCGACCCGCTCCAGGCCGTCCTGGATCGCCGCCGCGTTGCCGGTCGCGTCGATCACCACGTCCCAGCCCCGCGGCCGGTCCAGTTCGTCGGCGTTCGCGGCGGACGCCGAGACGCCCAGCGCGCGGGCGGTCTCCAGCCGGGCCGGGTTCAGGTCGACCACGTCGATGCTCGCCGCGCCGGTCCGCTTGGCGAGTTCCAGCATCATCAGGCCCATGGTCCCGGAGCCGTAGATCAGGACGTGCGCGCCCAGGCGGGAGTTGAGCACGTCGTAGCCGCGTACCGCGCAGGACAGCGGCTCGACCAGGGCCGCGTCCTGGGTGCGGACGTGCTCGGGGAGCTTCACGCAGTTGGCGACCGGGGCGAGCGCGTACTGCGCGGCGCCCCCCGGCACGGTCACGCCGATGGCGGCCCAGCGTTCGCAGAGGTTGTTGTGGCCGTCCCGGCAGTACCGGCACTCGTGGCAGTACAGGGACGGGTCGACCGCGACCCGGTCGCCGACCGCCACCTCGGTCACCTGGGTGCCGACGCCGACCACCTCGCCGGCGAACTCGTGGCCGGGCACGATCGGCAGCTTGGGGGCGAACTCGCCCTGGAGGATGTGCAGGTCGGTGCCGCACAGCCCGCACGCGGCCACTTCCACCACGACCTCGCGGGGGCCGGGGGTCGGGTCCGGGACCTCGGTGACGACGGCACGGCCCACGGACTCGATGACGGCGGCCTTCATTTCACGGCTCCCAACGACAGGCCCTGGACCAGTTTGTCCTGGGCGGTGAACCCTGCGGCGAGCACCGGCAGGGAGACGACGAGCGACGCGGCGCACACCTTCGCCAGGAACAGGCCCTGGCTGGTGATGAAGCCGGTCAGGAAGACGGGGGCGGTCTCGGCGACCACGCCCGTCAGCACGCGTGCGAAGAGCAGTTCGTTCCAGCTGAAGATGAAGCAGATCAGCGCGGTGGCGGCGACGCCCGGGAGGGAGATGGGGGCGACCACGCGCGCGAGGATCGTCGGCAGCCGGGCCCCGTCCACCCGCGCGGCCTCGACGACCTCGACCGGGACCTCGGCGAGGAAGGACTGCATCATCCACACCGCGATCGGGAGGTTCATGGAGGTGTAGAGGATGACCAGGAGCCAGATGTTGTCGAGCATCCCGGCGTTCTTCGCGAAGAGGTAGATCGGCAGCAGGCCCGCCACGGCCGGCAGCATCTTCGTGGAGAGGAAGAAGAACAGGACGTCCGTCCACTTCCTGACCCGCCGGATCGACAGCGCGTACGCCGCGGGGAAGGCCAGCAACAGGACGAAGAGCGTCGAGACCACCGACGCCATCGCCGAGTTGATCAGTGCGGGCCACGGGCTCGCGCCACCGCCGACGCCGAAGAACTCGCGGTAGCTGTCCAGGGTGAGGGCGGCGGTGAAGGACGGCGGGTTGGCCGCCGCGTCCGACTCGGAGTGGAAGGACGTCAGCGCCATCCAGGCGATGGGCAGGAAGAACACGATCCCGGTCAGCCACGCGAGCAGCCCGAGTCCGCCTCGTCGTACGACGTTCAGGGCGGTGTTCATGCGCGCGCCACCTCCTCGCGGAACAGCGACGACACCACACGCAGGGCGAAGGTCGCGATGATGATCGAGCCGATGACCACCACGACGCCGGCGGCCGAGGCGAGGCCGTTCTCGTGGGCCTGGTAGAAGCTCTGGTAGACGGTGTAAGGGAGGTTGGCGGTGCCCAGGCCGCCGGAGGTGATCGTGAAGACCGCGTCGAAGTTCTGCACGATGTAGATCGAGCCCAGCAGGCCGCCGAGTTCGAGGTACCGGCGCAGATGCGGGAGGGTCAGGTAGCGGAAGACCTGCCAGTCGCTCGCGCCGTCCACCCGGGCCGCCTCCAGCTGCTGCTGGTCGCGGCTCTGCAGTCCGGCCAGCAGGATCAGCATCATGAACGGCGTCCACTGCCACACCAGTGCGGCTTCGACCGCGAGCAGCGGGTTGTCCGAGATCCAGTCCGGCTGGGGGCCGCCGACGTAGTGCAGCAGGCCGTTGAGCAGGCCGTACTCGGGGTTGTAGAGGACGTGCTTCCACAGCAGCGCGGCCGCGACCGGGACGATCAGGAACGGCGCGATCATCAGGGTGCGGACCACGCCGCGGCCCCGGAACCTGCGGTTCAGCAGCAGCGCCACCACCAGGCCCAGGACCAGGCTGACCAGCACCACGGTGACCGTCAGCAGGACCGTCGTCCACACCGAATGGCGCAGGTCCGGGTCGGTCAGGACCTGGCGGTAGTTGTCGACACCGGTGAAGTGGCGGTCCTTCGGGTAGAGCGCGTTCCAGTCGAAGAACGAGATCACCACGGTCGCCACGAACGGCAGCTGGGTCACCACGATCATGAAGACCAGCGCGGGCAGCAGCGGCGCCCGGGTGGCCCAGGCCCGCAGACGGTCGGACGGGGGCCGGGGCGCCGGCCGCGCGCAGGCGGCGGCGACCCGGGGGGAGGCGGTGGCGGTCATGATCCCTCGTACTTCTTGCCGACGGCCTCGGCGAGCTTCTGGGCCTTCTTCAGCGCGTCGTCCACGGACTGCTGGCCGGCGACGGCGGAGCTGATCTCCTGGGAGACCTTGGTGCCCAGGTCGGTGAACTCGGGGATGTCGACGAACTGGATGCCGGGCGCGGGCCGCGGCTGCACACCCGGGTCGTTGGGCTTGGCACCGGCGATGGCGTCCCGGGTGACGTCCGCGAAGGCGGCCGCCTCCTTGCGGTACTGCGGGATGTCGTACGTCGAGGTGCGCTTGCCGGCCGGCACGTTGGCCCAGCCCGCCTTCTCGCCGACGAGCTTCTCGTAGTCCCTGCTCGACGCCCACGAGATGAACTTCCAGGCGTCGTCGGGGTTCTTGGAGGCCTTCTGGATGCCCCACGCCCAGGTGTAGAGCCAGCCGGAACTGTCGGTCTTGTCGACCGGCGCCGGGACGTAGCCCATCTTGCCCTTCACCGGGGAGCCGGCGGCCTCCAGCGAACCCGCGCCGGAGGTGGCGTCGTACCACATCGCGGTCTTGCCCTGGGTCGTGTCGTTCAGGCACTCGGCGAAGCCGGACTGCGCGGCGCCGGCCTCACCGTGCTGCCGGACCAGGTCGACGTAGAACTGCGTGGCCTTCTTGAACTCCGGGGCGTCCAGCCGGGCCTTCCAGTCCTTGTCGAACCAGGTGCCGCCCATGGTGTTGACGACCGTGGTCAGCGGCGCCAGCATCTCGCCCCAGCCGGGCAGCCCGCGCAGACAGATGCCCTTCATCCCCGGTTCCGCGCCGTCCGCCTTGGCGGCCAGGTCGGCGACCTGCTGCCAGGTGGGATGGGCCGGCATGGTCAGCCCCTTCTTCTGGAAGACGTCCTTGCGGTACATCAGGAAGGACGACTCGCCGTAGAAGGGTTCGCCGTAGAGCTTGCCGTCCGCCGCGGTGAGGGCCTGCCGCATCGGCTTGAGGATGTCCTGCTGGTCGAAGGCGGTGTCCTTCTCGACGTACGAGTCGATCGGCTCCAGCCAGCCGTTCTTGGCGTAGATCGGGATCTCGTAGTTGGAGAGGGTGGCGACGTCGTACTGGCCGGCCTGGTTGGCGAAGTCCTGGCTGATCTTGTCGCGGACGTCGTTCTCGGGCAGCACGGTGAAGTTGACCTTGATCCCGGTGTCCTTGGTGAAGCCGGCCTCGGTGAGCTTCTGCAGCTCCACCATCTGCGGGTTGTTCACCATCAGGACATTGATGGAGTGGGCGGAGGAACCGCCGCCGGCGCCGGCGCCCGAGCAGCCGGCGAGCAGCGAGGTGGTCAGCGTTCCTGCGGCGGCCACCGCAAACAGGGCGCGGGGCGTTCGTCGGCTCTGGGTTCGCATGGGGTACTCCTGGAGAACTGATGGGGAGATCTGAAGGACTTATGGGTACATAAGGGGCGCACCGGGGCGGGCGGGTGCCGTTGGGGGGCTGTGGTCGGACGGACGGTTCGGTCGGCTCGGTGTCAGACGCGGAGGACCTGCGGGCCCTGGAGCGAGTAGCGGTGGGCCTCGGAGGCGGGCAGCAGGGTGCTGGTGACGATGGTCTCCAGCTCGGCGATCTCCGCGAACCGGCAGAAGCTGACCGCTCCGAACTTGGTGTGCACGCCGGCGAACACGGTGCGGCGCGCGGCCCGGATCGCCTGCGCCTTCACCTCGCTGACCGCCGGGTCGGGCGTGGTCAGGCCGTGGTCGCGGGAGATGCCGTTGGCGCCGATGTAGGCCAGGTCGATGACGAAGCCGGCGAGCATCTTCGTCGTCCAGTGGTCGACGGTGGCGAGGGTGCCGGAGCGGACCCGGCCGCCGAGCAGCAGGACGGAGGCGTTCTCGGACTCCGCGAGCGCGCCCGCCACCGGCAGGGACGCGGTGACCACGGTCAGCGGCCGGTCCGTGGGCAGCGCCTCGGCGATGAGCTGGGGGGTGAAGCCCTCGTCGACGAAGACGGTCTCCGCGTCGCCCAGCAGTTCGGCGGCGGCGGAGGCGATCCGGCGCTTCTCCGGGACGTGGCTGGTCGACCGGAACGCGAGTGTGGTCTCGAAACCGGCGCTCTCCACCGGGTAGGCGCCGCCGTGGGTGCGCCGCACCAGCCCGTGGTCCTCCAGGGCGCGCAGGTCGCGCCGGATGGTCTCCCTGGCCACGCCCAGTTCGGCGGCGAGCGCGGTGACGTCCACGGAACCGGTGGTCCGGGCGGCCCGCACGATCTCGCGCTGGCGCTCTTCCGCCGTCCTGGTGCTCATGCCGGCACCCACCTCCCTGTGGAACTGCCCGTTCGGGCCATGGGGGAAGTTGTACCTCCGGCGCACGTCGCTGACCAGGCCTGTTGCCAACCCGATGCTGCCCGCATGTGCCCGGTTGTGCCGGGGCGTGCCCGTCTCGGACCTGGGGCGCTGCTGTGCGGGACGTGAGATCGGGCATGACCGGTGCCCGAATGCGGCGGCGGGCGGGCCCGTTCGGTGCCCGCCCGCCGCCGTGTCCGGCATCCCGTACGCCGTCAGTAGGGCCAGATGGGCGGGTCGTTGACGAACCGGCCGCCCAGATGGGTGTGGGCCGGGTTCTCCGGGTCCAGCTCGCCGTGCTCGGCGATCAGCTTCTCCGCGAACCGCTCGGAGTCGTCGCGCGGCTCGTAGCCGAGGGCCCGGGCGCCGGTGAGGTCCCACCACAGACGGGTGTTGGCGGAGGAGCCGTAGACGACGGTGTGGCCGACCTCCTCGGCGGTCAGGGCCGCGTGGAAGAGGCGGGCGCCGTCGGCCGGGCTCATCCACACCGAGAGCATGCGCACGTCGGCAGGCTCGGCGAAGCAGGAGCCGATGCGGACGGAGACGGTCTCCAGGCCGTGCCGGTCCCAGTAGAGCTGGGCGAGATCCTCCCCGAAGGACTTGGACAGGCCGTAGAAGGTGTCGGGGCGGCGAGGGGTGTCGACCGGGATCAGCGGGTCGCCCGCGCGCGGGGCCGGGGTGTAGCCGACGGCGTGGTTGGAGGAGGCGAAGACGACGCGCGGCACACCTGCCTCACGGGCGGCCTCGTACAGGTGGTAGGTGCCCTCGATGTTGGAGCGGAGGATCTTCTCGAAGGGCGCCTCCAGGGAGATCCCCGCGAGATGGAGGACCGCGTCCACGCCCCGCACCGCTTCCCGCAGCGCGTCCCGGTCGCCGAGGTCGGCGGTGATCGCGTCCGGCTCGCCGTCGATCGGGCGGATGTCGAAGAGCCGCAGTTCGTAGCCGTACGCCGGGAGCAGGGACCGCATCAGGGTGCCGAGCCCGCCTGCGGCGCCGGTGAGCAGTAGCGTGCGGGGAGTGGGCATCCGCGGTCTCCTTGATTCGACACCGATCGCGTACATGGGTGGCATTCACATCCATGGACACGCTAGGGAGCGGGGGCGTACTGGGTCAAGTGTGCCGTGGAGTGCGGTAATCCGCCTTCGTGTTGCCCGTTTCACGGCTTGACCGCCGCCAATGGGGAATCGTAACGTGGTCGCGTTCATGAATATGGACGCTGATCAGACACATGCATCAACAGGGAGCGCCCGTGACGCCAGTCCCTCTCGCCGCGCGGCTCCGTGACCCGCGCGGGCCGCTCTTCTTCCCCGTCACGGCCTACGGCGCCGACGGTTCCCTCGACCTCGACGTCTACCGCGAGCATGTGCGCCGGGGCGTCGAGGCCGGTGCCGCGGCCGTGTTCGCGTGCTGCGGCACCGGGGAGTTCCACGCGCTGCTGCCCGAGGAGTTCGAGGCCTGCGTGGGCGAGGCCGTGGCGGCCACCGAGGGCCGGGTACCGGTGATCGCGGGCGCGGGCTACGGCACCGCGCTCGCCGTGCGCTACGCGCGTCTCGCCGCGGACGCCGGCGCCGACGGCCTGCTCGCCATGCCCCCCTACCTGGTGGTCGCCGGCCAGGAGGGCCTGCTGCGGCACTACCGGGAGGTGGCGGCGGCGACCGGTCTCCCGGTGATCGTCTACCAGCGCGACAACGCGGTGTTCACCCCGCCCACGGTCGTCGAACTCGCCCGCACCGAAGGCATCATGGGCTTCAAGGACGGCCTCGGCGACCTGGACCTGATGCAGCGCGTCGTCAGCGCCGTGCGCACCGAGGTCCCCGGCGACTTCCTCTACTTCAACGGCCTGCCCACCGCCGAACAGACCCAGCTCGCCTACCAGGCCATCGGTATCTCCCTCTACTCCTCGGCCGTCTTCTGCTTCGTCCCCGAGATCGGCCTCGCCTTCCACACCGCCCTGCGCGAGGGGGACCGGCCGACGGTGGAGCGCCTGCTGGACGGCTTCTACCGCCCGTTCGTCGAACTGCGCGCCCAGGGCCGGGGCTACGCCGTCTCCCTGGTGAAGGCGGGCGTACGGCTGCGGGGCCTGGACGTCGGCGAGGTCCGGCCCCCGCTGCACGAACCCGGCGAGGACCACGTGAAGCAGCTCGCCCAGCTGATCGAGCGCGGGTACGCGCTGCTGGAGGCGGGCGCGTGAAGGCGTCGGCGTTCGTCTACCCCTGGGACGTGAACGGGGATCCCGGGGCCCCGGAACGGATCGCCGCGCTCGGCGTGCGCCAGGTGACCCTCGCCTCGGCCTACCACTCGACCCGCGCGCTGACCCCCCGGCACCCGCGCCACCGCATCGTCACCGCCGAGTACGCGGCCGTCTACTACCCGTCGGGCGACCACTGGGCGGGCCGTCGGCTGCGCCCCTGCCCGGCGGGAGACTGGGCCCCCGGCGACGCCTACGGGGAAGCCGCCGAAGCCCTGGCCGGCGCCGGCCTCGACGTCCACACCTGGGTGGTCCTCGCCCACAGCTCCCGGCTGGGCGCCGAGCACCCGGACACCTCGGTCGTCAACGCCTACGGCGACCGCTACCCCTGGGCGCCCTGCATCGCCCAGCCGGCGACGCGCGCCTACCTGACCGGCCTCGCCGCCGAGGCCGCCGTCCGCCCGGGCGCGGCCGGCACCGAGCTGGAGTCCCTCGGCTGGTACGGCCTGCAGCATCTGCACGCCCACGACAAGACCGCCGGGGTCGGCCTGGCAGACGCCGGCCAGTACCTGATGGCGCTCTGCTTCTGCCCGGCCTGCCGGGCCGGGTACGGCGAACAGGGTCTGGACGCGGACGAGTTGGCCGCGGCCGTCCGTGAGGCCCTGGAGCCGTTGTGGCGGGGCGCCGCGGACGACGGCGGGTGGCCGACGGTCGAGAAGCTGCTCGGTGAACCGGTGGCGGCGGCCACCCGCGCGTGGCGCGACGGGCAGGCCCGCACGCTCCAGGAGGCGGCCGTGGCCGCGGTGCGCGCGGCGGCCCCCGAGGGCTTCCAGGTCCTGCTGCACGCCGACCCGGTGGCCTACCACTGCGGAGCCAACGCGGGCGTGGACCCCGCCCACGTGCTGACGGTCGCGGACGGTGTCGTGGTGCCCTGCGCGGGCGGTACGGCCCTGCTGGCGCCCTTCGCGGAGCACGCGGGCGAGCACACCGTCCTGGCCGCCAACTTCACGGTGGTCTCCGGGATGGGCGGCAGCCCCGGCACACTGGCGGCCGACGCGGCCCGGGCGCATGCGCTGGGCGCGAGCGAAGTGCGGCTGTATCACGCCGGGCTGGCGTCCGACTCGGACCTGGCGGCGGTGCGGGAGGCGCTGCGCTGAGCCAGTGACCGGGCGGTGGCCAGCAGCGCGCCGCCGAGGACCACCAACAGCGGCCGGTGGTCGACGAGTTCCACGAGGGCGGCCCCGACGGCCAGGCCGATCACGTTCGGCGTGAACATCAAGGTGTCGGCGGTCGCGGTGGCCCGGCCCAGCGCCGCCGCCGGGATCTCGCGCTGTACGGCGGTGTGGGCGGCGATCAGCACACACGGCAGGCCGAGCCCGCCCACCGCGCTGCACGCCAGCACCACCGCGTCGCAGGGCACCGCCCGCGCGGCCACCGCGACCCCCGTCAGCGCGATGCCGTACGCCGCGAACCGGCGCTCTCCGAGCCGCCGCAGGGCGGGCCCGGAGACCAGCCCGACCGCGACCGAGCCGGCGCCCTGGACGGTGTACATCACGCCCGTCCAGGCGGGGGCGTGGCCGAGTGCGTCCACCACCGCGTAGTTCAGGCTGCTGCCGAGCGAGGCGAGACACATCGTGGCGCCGCCCGCCCGCACCAGCGGACGCAGCGCCGGGTGGCCCCACACCAGCCGGACGCCCTCGGCGGTCTCCCGCCGCCGGCTCCCGGTGGCCGGCCGCGGGCGCTCCTCCCGCACCCGCAGCAGCGCGCACACGCCCGCCGCCAGCACGAAGGTGCCGGCGTCCAGCAGCGCCACGGCCGGCCCGCCGTACGCCGTGTAGAGCGCGGCGCCGGTCAGCGGGGCGACCAGCTTCATGCCCTCGCGGGCGGTCGTCCGCAGCCCGTTGAAGTCACCGCGGAGGGCAGGGTCGACGGCGGCGGCGACCAGGGCGGAGCCGGCCGCGTCCTCGACGACGCCCGCCGCGCCGTACAGGACCAGGACGGTGAAGAGGAGCCAGACGGAGCCGGGCGAGCCGACCGTCCAGAGGGGGAGCAGGAGAGCGGCGAGGACGAGGTTCAGGCGGACGAGCAGGGGTTTGCGGCGGACCCGGTCGGCGAGGGTGCCGAGAGCGGGGCCGAGCACGGTGGGCGCCCACAGCGCGGCGGTGCACAGGGCGGCGAGGCCGTCGGAGCCGGTGAGGTCCTTGACCCAGACGCCCGACACCAGCCAGAGCGCCGAGGTGCCGAAGCCGGACACCACGACACCGGCCAGACAGAGGCCGGCATTGCGGTCACGGAGCAGCCGGGTGACGGCCCAGGAGGTGGTCATGCCTGGTCATCGTGGGTCTAAGGCCGGGGCGCGGGGATCGGGAAGGTGCCCTAGAAGGACGGCGGAAATCCGCCCGGCCGCGGGCGCAGCGATGAGTTCGCGGCCGCGGTGAGGTCCACCCCCCCCCGACGGGGATCACCGGAACGGAACTGGGAGGCGGCGGGAATGACCGGAAGCACCATGATCGACCTCGGCCCGCAGGCGAGGATCGTGGCGAGGCTCGCGGAACGGGTGACGGACGAGCAGCTCACGGGGGCCACCCCGTGTCCGGAGTACGCGGTCCGCCATCTGCTGGGCCATGTGGCGGGCCTGTCCGTGGCCTTCCGGGACGCGGCCCGCAAGGACCTCGGGGCCTCGACCGACGGCAGCCGCTCAGCGGGCCTGCCGGGACTGGACCCGGGGTGGCGGCGGGAGCTGCCCGAGGCGCTCGACGCCCTGGCGCGGGCCTGGCGGGAGCCGTCCGCGTGGGGCGGGATGACCCGGGCGGGCGGGATCGACCTGCCGGGGGAGGTGGCCGCGGCCGTCGCCGCCGACGAACTGGTCGTCCACGGCTGGGACCTGGCCCGGGCCACCGGGCAGGAGTACACCCCGGACCCGGCGGCGCTGGAGGCGGCGTACGGCTTCCTGCGGGCGGCTGCGCAGGCCGACCGGGGCCCCTTCGGCCCGCTGGTTGCGGTGCCGGAGAGCGCGCCGCTGCTGGCGCGGACGGTCGGGCTGAGCGGCCGGGACCCCGGCTGGAAGCCGTGACGGTACCGGGCCCAAAGCCGTAGATCCACTCGAACCGTGAGCGGGCGGGGTGCCGGATCCGTACGGGCCTGGCCGTGGCGCTGAGCCTCACCGTCCTCGGCACCGCCTCTCCGCACCCCCGGCCCGGCCGCCCGTGCTCCGGCTGTCTGCTGCGGGGCGGGGGCGCGGAGGTGTGGGTCGACGCCGGGACGGGGACGTTCGCGGAATTGCAGCAGCACACGGATCCGGCCCGGCTCACGGCGATGTGGATCTCGCACCTGCACGCGAACCCCTGTGCGGATCTGCTGGCCGCGGCCTACGCGTACGCCTTCGGCGGGATGACGCCGGCCGCGCCGAGCCCGGTGTACGCGCCGCAGGCCTGCGCGCAGCGGCCGGCCGGCTTCCTCGGCCGGCCGGACCTGGGCTTCCTGGACGGAGTGCTGGACTTCCGGCCGCTGTACGACGGCCACATGGTCCAGCACTGGAACCTGCGGCTCGCCGCGCGGGCGGTGGCCCACGGCGCCGAGGCCTACGGCCTGCGCGCCGAGTGCCAGGGGGAGTGTGCTGGCGTACTCCGGGGACAGCGGGCCCTGCGACGCGCTGACCGGGCCGGCCGCCCGCGCGGACGTCTTCCTGGGCGAGGCCGATCTCGACGAGCATCGCGAGGGCGAACGTGTGCATCTGACCCCCGAGGACGCGGGGCGGATCGCCCGGGAGGCCGGCGTGCGGGAGCTGCTGGTGACGCACGTGGGGCCGACGCCGACCCGGGAGGCGGCGGCACGGGCGGGCGCGGTGTCGGGACGGCCCACCGGCGTGGCCCGGGAGGGCGAGGCCCGGGGTCTCCGAACCCGGGGCTCGTCCGGCAGGAGGTCTCTGTCAGAAGCATTGACGGACCACGGAAGTCCTCCTACCTTCATCCGCGTCGTACTTCGTACGTCATATATGAGACGTGATACGCGAGATCAGATACGTCGGATCGGCTCGCCGGAGCCGGCCGGTGACCCCGAGAGGCGCGCATGACCTCTGTGCCCATACCGATTCCGTCCCGGACGCAGTATGTGCTGGACGCGATCAAGCACCGCATCCTCACCGGGCGGCTGACGCCGGGTCAGCCCCTGGTGGAGACCGAGCTGGCCACGCAGTTCGGGGTGTCGAAGACCCCCGTGCGGGAGGCGCTCAAGACCCTCGCGGGGACCGGACTGGTCGTGATGAGCCAGTACAAGGGCGTCACGGTACGCATGGTGGACGCGGACATGGCACGCGAGGTCTACGACGTACGGCTCCTGCTCGAACCCGAGGCGCTGCACCGGGCCGTCCGCCAGGGCGCCTCCCTGGACGCCGCCCGCGCGGCCCTCACCCGGGCCGACCACGCGACCGACACCGCCGAACGCTCCCTCGCCAACCGGGACTTCCACCGCGCCCTCTACCTCCAGTGCGGCAACCCGCTGCTCGGCCGGATGCTCGACGAGGTCCGTGACCAGGCCGCCCTCGTCTCCGCCGTCGCCTGGGCCGCCTCCCCCTCCTGGGAACAGGAGGCCGGTGAGCACCGCGAGATCCTGCGGCTGGCCGTGGCGGGCGACGCCGACGGCGCCGCCGGTGCCCTGCGCGACCACATCGCGTCCTTCGTCGAGCGCGCGTACCCCGAAGCCCGGGCAACGGAGGGACAGGCATGAACAGCGTGGCGTTGGAGACCCGACGGGCGGCCCTGGCCGACGTGGTGGCCATCCCGGTGACCCCCTTCGCCCCGGACGGCAGCCTCGACCAGGACGCGCACCGGGCCCTGCTGCGCCGCCTCCTCGACGGCGGGATCCGCACGCTCACCCCCAACGGCAACACCGGCGAGTTCTACGCCCTCACCCCCGAGGAACGGCGTCTGGTCACCGAGCTGACCGTCGAGGAGGCCGGGGAGCGGGCCGTGATCCTCGTCGGGGTGGGTCACGACGTGCCGACCGCCGTGGCCGCCGCCCGGCACGCCCGCGAGCGTGGCGCGCAGATGGTGATGGTCCATCAGCCCGTCCACCCGTACGTCTCGCAGGGCGGCTGGGTGGACTACCACCGCGCCATCGCCGAGTCCGTGCCCGAACTGGGCGTCGTCCCCTACGTCCGCAACGCCCGGCTGCCCGGTGCCCGCCTCGCCGAGCTCGCCGACGCCTGCCCCAACGTGATCGGCGTCAAGTACGCGGTCCCCGACGCCGCCAGGTTCGCCGCGTTCGCCCGGGACGCGGGTCTCGGCCGCTTCGTCTGGGTGGCCGGTCTCGCCGAGCTCTACGCCCCCTCCTACTTCTCGGCCGGCGCCACCGGCTTCACCTCCGGCCTGGTGAACGTCGCCCCGGCCGTGTCGCTGAACATGATCGAAGCGCTTCGAGCCGGGGACTTCCCGGCCGCCATGAAGGTCTGGGAACAGGTCCGCCGCTTCGAGGAACTCCGCGCGGCCCACGGCTCCGCCGACAACGTGAGCGTCGTCAAGGAGGCCCTCGCCTCCCTCGGCCTCTGCCGCCGCGACGTCCGCCCGCCCAGCAGGCAGCTGCCCGTGGAACAGCGTGCCGAGGTCGCCGCGATCGCCTCCGGATGGTCCGTGTGAACGCGCCCCGCAAGCGGCCCGAGGAACTCCGCAGCCACCAGTGGTACGGCACCGAAGGCCTGCGCTCCTTCAGCCACCGCGCCCGCACCCGCCAGCTCGGGTACCTCCCCGAGGAGCACCTCGGCAAGCCGGTCATCGCGATCCTCAACACCTGGTCGGACATCAATCCCTGTCATGCGCACCTCCGTGACCGGGCGCAGGCCGTCAAGCGGGGCGTCTGGCAGGCCGGCGGCTTCCCGCTGGAGTTCCCGGTCGCCACGCTCTCCGAGACCTTCCAGAAGCCGACCCCGATGCTCTACCGCAACCTCCTCGCCATGGAGACCGAGGAACTGCTGCGGTCGTACCCGGTCGACGGTGCCGTGCTCATGGGCGGCTGCGACAAGTCCACCCCCGCCCTCCTCATGGGCGCCGCCTCCGTCGACCTGCCGGCCGTCTTCGTCCCCGCGGGACCGATGCTCCCCGGCCACTGGCGGGGCGAGGTCCTCGGCTCGGGCACCGACATGTGGAAGTACTGGGACGACAGACGCGCCGGTCTGATCGGCGACTGCGAGATGGCGGAGCTGGAGAGCGGGCTGGCCCGTTCCCCCGGGCACTGCATGACCATGGGGACGGCCTCCACCCTCACCGCCGCCGCCGAGGCCCTCGGCGTCACGGTCCCGGGCGCGTCCAGCATCCCCGCCGTCGACTCGGGGCACGAGCGGATGGCGGCCCGGGCGGGGATGCGGATCGTCGACCTCGTCCACCGCGGCCTGCGGCTCTCCCGGCTCCTGACCCGCGACGCCTTCGAGGACGCCGTCACCACCGTCCTCGGCCTCGGCGGCTCCACCAACGCCGTCATCCACCTCATCGCCATGGCCGGCCGGGCGGGCGTCCGGCTCACCCTGGACGACTTCGACCGCATCGCCCGCACCGTGCCCGTCCTCGCCAACGTCCGCCCCGGCGGCCGGACCCACCTCATGGAGGACTTCCACTTCGCGGGCGGCCTGCCGGGCTTCCTCTCCCGTATCCCCGACCTGCTCCATCTGGACCGTCCGACGGTCTGCCACGACACCTACCGCGAGCAGCTCGCCGGTGCCCGGGTGCACGACGACGACGTCATCAGGACCCGTGACCACCCGGTGGCCGCCGAGGGCGGAGTCGCCGTACTGCGCGGCAACCTCTGCCCGGACGGCGCCGTCATCAAGCACATCGCCGCCGAACCGCGGCTCCTGAGGCACACCGGGCCCGCCGTCGTCTTCGACGACTACCGGACCATGCAGCGCACCATCGACGACCCCGCCCTCAGCATCACCGCCGACAGCGTGCTGGTGCTGCGCAACGCGGGGCCCAGGGGCGGCCCCGGCATGCCCGAGTACGGCATGCTGCCCATCCCCGGCCACCTGCTGAAGCAGGGGGTGCGCGACATGGTGCGGATCTCCGACGCCCGGATGAGCGGCACGAGTTACGGCGCCTGCGTCCTGCACATCGCGCCCGAGTCCTACGTCGGCGGGCCGCTCGCCCTGGTCCGCACCGGGGACCCCGTCACGCTGGACGTCGCGGCCCGCAGTCTGCGGCTCGACGTGGACGACGAGGAGCTGGCGCGCCGCCGCGCCGAGTGGACGCCGCCGCCGGTGCGCTCGCGCCGCGGCTACGGAGCGCTCTACGACCAGGAGATCACCCAGGCCGACACCGGCTGCGACTTCGAGTTCCTGGCCCGGCCGGGCGAGGTCCCCGACCCGTACGCGGGCTGACCGCACCACCCGCAACCGCCCCCCAGCCGGTACGGATGATCGTCGAAGCGCCTCAACCACGTGCATGCAGCAAGCTTTCCTGCACCCGCTGTCACCAGAGCGGACGAAGAACAGTCATGGCCGGAACGGCTTCGCGGGACTCGGCAACTTCACCCGGGCCTTCGCGTACGACCCGCGGTTCTGGGACACGCCGACCTTCGGCGCCCAGTGGGCCGTGGTGGAAGCCGGGCTGCAGCTGCTCCTCGGCCCGGCGCCGGTGCTCATCGTCAACAGACGTTCGCCGGGCGGGCGCTGGGCCGGTGCCGGTCTTCCCGCCCTGGGCCGTCTCCGGCGCGCTGACCTCCGCGATGTGGGTGCTGCTCTGCAACTCCCAGACGGGTCGAGGACGCCATCGTGCTCGCCACGCTGCCGCGCGCGGCGGGGAGTTCAACAGCGTCGACCTGCTCTGCACCCGTCCAGGCGGCCGTGGACGCGGTGTCCGGGCCGGGGTGGACGATCGTCGTGCACCCGGGGACGTACCGCGAGGTCGTGAACGTGCCCGCCGAGAGGACGGGACCGCCCCTGCGGGGCGCGAGCCGTGATCCCCGGGCCGCCGTCATCGTCCACGGCAACGCGGGCGGGACGCCGAAGCCCCGGGATCAGCCCCCCGCCCGCGACCGCCTTCCTGACGACGGGAAGCACCACCATCGGGGCCAGCATGGACTGACCCGGACATCCGGAACCATTCCCTCCAGGGTGCTTGACCCGGTTTTTGCCTGGGGAAGTGATATCGATCAGGCAACGGGACTCGCGCCCACCAGGATGACGCGCGTAGAACTCCTGTCATGCATAAGTCACTTCGGATCGCGGCGGTCACCGCCGCCTGTACGGTCGCCGCCGGTGCGCTCTACGGCGCCGGCGCCGCCACCGCCGGCCAGTCGACCGCGAACTCCACCCACGAGCCCTACAACATCGGGCTCCTGGTGAAGGACATCGACACCTACTACGGCACCGCCGCCGACGCCGACGGCGTCTACCAGGCGTCGCCGACCAGCCAGTACGCCAAGGACCTGGCGCGTCTGGACGAGGACGCCGAGCGGTACATCGACCGGGCCGCACGCAAGGCCCACCGCAAGGGCGAGAGGCCCGCCGTCGTCTTCGACATCGACGACACGCTGCTGCTCAGCCTCGACTACGAGAAGCGCTACAACTACACGTACAACTCCGCCACCTGGGCGGCCTACGTCAACAAGGCCGACCGTCCGGGCGTCTTCGGCAGCGCCGAACTGGTGCGGTACGCGGCGCAGAAGGGGGTCGAGGTCTTCTACAACTCCGGTCTCAGCGAGGCGCAGCGCACCGCCGCAGTCGAGAACCTGAAGAAGACCGGTGCCGACGTGAACCTCGACGCCGGGCACATGTTCCTGAAGGACTCGGCCAACCCGCCGTCGTACCTGAGCGGCTGCGCCACCGCGGGCAGCTGGACCTGCACCACCGTGCAGTACAAGTCCGGCACCCGCAAGCACATCGAGAAGGACCTCGGGTACGACATCATCGCCAACTTCGGCGACCAGTACTCGGACCTGGACGGCGGCCACGCGGACCGCACGTACAAGCTGCCGAACCCGACCTACTTCGTGTCGTAGGCGACGGAAGCGGGCCGGGGCAGCTCCTTTGGCCCGCTTCGCCTCTCCGCTGGGCATGCCGCCGGCGGCGCAAGTGCCGTCACTCGCCGTCGGCCGGCATGCGGCCGCCGAAGCCGCCGGTCACCGCGTACCGCCTGCCGCCCGCGGCGGCCGCGATCGTGCAGGTGCCGGCGCGGGCGTCGCGTCCGCCGCGTTCGTGGTCGTACCGGCCCGCGCACAGCCACTCGCCGCGGCCGGGAGACCTCGCGGCCCGGCCTGAGCGTCCACGGGTGGACCAGGAAGCCGTCGCGTGCGGTCACGGTCCCGGTGAAGTCGGGCCTCTCCAGGGTGTGCCAGGCTCCGGTCGAGGACACCCCGCCGGTCTGCGCGACCTTCAACCGCACGGTTGCCGTGCGGGTCCACCGAGCCGTCCGACCGCAGCGGTCCGTCCGGCTCGCCCCCGCGGTCGAGCCTTCGGCGTCTGGCTCTTCACGGTACCCACCGAGATCCCGAGGGCGAGCGCGGTGTCCTTCTCGGCAGGTCGAACGCGTGCCGAAGCACCCACACGCCCGTTTGCGGAACGGCAGGCGGCGCGGCGCCCTCCGCACGTCGACCACGCCGGCGATGCCGGGGTTGTCGGTCCGTTCCTTGCGGTACGACCAGAACAGGGCGGCCCGGCGCCGCTCGCGCACGGCGCCGCGGACGCGGCTACGGGCCGGATGGGCGACGACACCCCGGGCGTAGGCCACTCCACGGAGGCGTCGTCGACGACTGTGGCCACGGGTGACCTCTTCTCGCGACGACGGGCGAACGTCTAGAGGAACGCACCGGCGAGGTGCGGAGCGTAGCAGCGCTCTTTTTGTCTCCGTCGGACTGATTCCGTAACACGGAGAAAACCTGAAACCTGTTCAACGCGGGAACAATCCAGCCAGCATTCGCACACGATCACTCAGGCAACGAGGAGTACGACCATGTCCGAGTCGCAGAAGGTGGAGGAGCGGCAGGGCGCCGCGCCGCCTGCCGGGAACACCGTGGACCGGTTCTTCAAGATCTCCGAACGGGGGTCCACCTTCGGCCGGGAGATACGCGGCGGCTTCGCCACTTTCTTCACCATGGCCTACATCCTTGTCCTGAACCCCATCATCCTCGGCAGTGCCAAGGACAAGTTCGGGCACACCCTCGACACCGGCCAACTGGTCACCGCCACCGCGCTGGTGGCCTGCGTGATGACGGTCATCATGGGTGTCGGCGGCAACCTGCCGCTGGCCATCGCGGCCGGCCTCGGCCTCAACGCCGTCGTGGCCTTCCAGCTGGCGCCGCTGATGAGCTGGTCCGACGCGATGGGCCTGGTCGTCCTCGAAGGCATCCTGATCTGCGTGCTGGTGGTGACCGGGCTGCGGGAAGCGATCATGAACGCGATCCCGCAGCCGATGAAGCAGGCGATCGGGGTCGGCATCGGTCTGTTCATCGCCTTCATCGGCTTCGTGGACGCCGGGTTCGTCAGCCGGATCCCGGACGCCGCGAACACCACCGTGCCGGTGCAGCTGGGCGCCGTCGGCCGGCTGACCGGCTGGCCCGTCCTGGTCTTCTGTCTTGGCGTGCTCCTGACCATCGCGCTGGTCGCGCGCAAGGTGAAGGGCGCGATCCTGATCAGCATCGTCACCATGACCGTGGTGGCGACCGTCATCGACTCGATCGCCGACATCAAGAGCTGGGGCCTGACCACGCCGAAGGTCCCCGACAAGATCGTGGACACCCCCGACTTCGGGCTCTTCGGCCACTTCAGCCTGTTCGGCGGCTTCGCCGAGGCCGGTGTCCTCACCGCGGTCCTGCTGGTCTTCACGCTGATCCTGTCCGACTTCTTCGACGCCATGGGCACGATCGTGGGCATCAGCGCGGAGGCCGGGCTGCTGGACGAGAAGGGCCAGGTGCCCGGCATCGGACGGGTGCTGTTCATCGACGGCGCGGCCGCGGTGGCCGGCGGCGTGGGATCGGCCTCCTCCAACACGGCGTACATCGAGTCGGCGGCGGGGGTCGGCGAGGGGGCGCGCACCGGCTTCGCCAACCTGATCACCGGCGGCCTGTTCGGGCTCGCGCTCTTCCTGACCCCGCTGCTGACGATCGTGCCGCTCCAGGCGGCGGCGCCCGCGCTGATCGCCGTGGGCTTCCTGATGATGACCCACGTCAAGCACATCGACTGGGACAGGTACGAGATCGCCATCCCGGCGTTCCTGACGATCGCCGCGATGCCGTTCACCTACTCGATCACCGACGGTATCGGGGCGGGGTTCCTGGCGTACGTGGTGATCAAGGCGGTGCTCGGGAAGGCGAAGGAGGTCAACTGGCTGCTGTGGGTGGTGTCGGCGCTGTTCCTGGTGTACTTCGCCATCGACCCGGTGGAGCAGGTTCTGGGCGTGAAGTAGAGCGCCCCGTCAGGGGCGCCGGTTCCTCCCCCGCCGGAGGCCGGGGGAGGAACCGCGCGGTCAGTTCTTCAATGCCGCCCGCATTATCGCCTTGGCCACCGGCGCCGCCAGGCCGTTGCCGCTGACCTCCGACCGCGCGGCGTCCGACTGTTCGACCATGACGGCCACGGCGACCTCCTTGCCGGTGCTGTCCGACCTGCCGTAGGACGTGAACCAGGCGTAGGGCGTCTTGCTGTTGTTCTCGCCGTGCTGGGCCGTGCCCGTCTTGCCGCCCACCGTGACGCCGTCGATCCGCGCGTTGGTACCGGTGCCCTGCTCGATGACCGTCTGCATCGCGGACTGCAGCTGGTCGGCCGTCGAGGAGCTGACGATCTCCTTGGTGCCCGTCTCGTCGTCGTAGTTCTCCAGCACGTCGCCGCCGCTGTCGGTGATCTGGGAGACCATATGCGGGGACACGAGTCTGCCGCCGTTGGCTATGGCGGCCGACACCATGGCCATCTGGAGCGGCGTCGCGGTGACGTCGAACTGGCCGATGCCGGAGAGGGCGGTCTGGGCCTTGTCCATGTCCTTGGGGTAGACGCTGGCCCAGGCCCGTACCGGCACGTCCTGCTTCTCGTCGTTGAACCCGAACTTCTCGGCCATCGCCCGTACCTTGTCCTGGCCCAGGTCGACGGCCATCTTGCCGAAGACGTTGTTGCAGGAGTACTGGAGAGCCACCCGGATCGGGGCGTTCTCGCAGGGCGCCGACGTGTTCTCGTTCCGCAGCGGGGTCGTGGTGCCCGGCAGGGTGTACGGGACGGGGCTGACCGTCTTCTCGTCGACGTTCTGGTAGAGCCCGTCCTCCAGCGCGGCCGCCGCGACCACCAGTTTGAACGTCGAACCCGGCGGCAGCGGCTGGCGCAGCGCCCGGTTGGTGAGCGGCTTGTCCGCGTCGGCGTTCAGCGACTTCCAGGCCGAGCCGGCCGTGTTCGCGTCGGTGAGCGAGTCCGGGTCGTACGACGGGGTGGAGACGGCCGCCAGGATCCTGCCGGTCTTCGGGTCGATCGCGACCGCCCCGCCCTTCTTGTCGCCGAGCGCCTGGTAGGCCGCCTTCTGGACGTCCGGGTCGATCGTCGTGACCACGTCACCCGGGTCGGCGCGCTCCCCGGTGACGGTGTCCATCACCGACTTGAGCCGGGTGTCGGTGCCGTTGAGCAGATCCTGGTAGATGCCCTCCAACTGGGTGGGGGCATAGGCCTGCGAGGCATAGCCCGTCACCGCCGCGTACAGCTTGCCGGCGGTGTAGGTGCGCTTGTACGCGAGGTCGCTGCCCGATGTCCGTGCCGAGCCGGTGATCGCGTCACCGGCCACGACGATGTTTCCCAGCGGCTGCGAGTACGTCTGGATCGCGTTCCGCCGGTTCTTCGTGTCGTCCGCGAGGGCCTGGCCGTCGTAGTACTGCAACCATGTCGCCCTGGCCAGCAGAGCGAGCACGAGCAGAAGCACGAAGACGGACGCCCGCCTGATCGTCTTGTTCATCCCGCCCAGACAGACGAGCGAAGACGGGTCGTCCGTTCCCTCGCGGGCGGAATTCTCATCACGCGTTCATGCGGAACCGGGCTAGAGCCGCCGCGTCGCCAGGGTCAGGCGGTCCCGGGCGTCGAACAGGGCGTCCTTGATCATCTGTTCATGGGCGGGGGTGAGGCGGGCCACCGGGACCGAGCAGCTGATCGCGTCGCGGGCCGGGGTGCGGTACGGGATCGCCACCCCGAAGCAGCGCAGCCCGAGCGTGTTCTCCTCGCGGTCGATGGCGAAGCCCTGCTCGCGGATCTGGTGGAGCTCCTCGATGAGCTTCTCGCGGTCCGTGAGGGTGTGCTCGGTGAGCGCCGGGAGGGTCTCCGGGAGCAGCTTGCGGACCTGCTCGTCGGTGTGGGTGGCCAGCAGCGCCTTGCCGAGGGAGGTCGAGTGCGCGGGGAGCCGGCGGCCGACCCGGGTGAAGGGGCGCAGGTAGTGCTGGGACTGGCGGGTGGCCAGGTAGACCACGTTCGTGCCGTCGAGACGCGCCAGGTGGATGGTCTCCGTGGTGTCGTCGGAGAGCCGGTCCAGGGTCGGGCGGGCCGCCGCGACCACCTCGTCGCCGTCGATGTAGGAGGTGCCGACCAGCAGGGCCCGGACCCCGATGCCGTACCGGGTGCCGGTCGCGTCCGTCTCCACCCACCCCAGCTCCACCAGGGTGCGCAGCAGCATGTAGAGGCTGGACTTGGGATAGCCCACGGCCTCCTGGACCGCCGCGAGGGAGTGCATACCGGGCCGGCCCGCGAAGTATTCGAGCAACTCCACGGTCCGTACCGCGGACTTGACCTGTGCCCCGCCGCCTGTCTCGCCTGCCGACATCGCCCTTGACCCCTTCGTTGGACGAGAAACCGAGGTTATAGTCTCCAACAGCATATTCATCATCAGAGACAGCGTTCAGTATATCGAACATCCCTGGTGAGTGACCCGGCTCTGCGGCAGAACGCAACTCATGGAGGGACCCGCGGTGGCAGCAGCACCAGTCTGGAGTGTCGACCCGCGTACCGGGAAGCAGCGTGAACAGGTTGCGGTGGAAGCCACAGCCGAGGAGGTGGACGCCACCGTCACCGCGGCGCACGCCGTACGCGGTTCCCTGGCCGACCGCTCGGTCCGCGCCGCCTTCCTGCGGTCCGCCGCCGCCGGACTCGACGCGGCCAAGGACCACCTGGTGGAGGCGGCCGACGCCGAGACCGCGCTCGGCCCGGTCCGGCTCACCGGCGAACTCGCCCGCACCACCTACCAGCTGCGGGCCTTCGCCGACATCGTCGACGAGGGCGCCTTCCTCGACGTCATCGTCAACCACCCCGACGCCGGCGCCACTCCGCCCGTCCCCGACCTGCGTCGCTACAAGGTCCCGCTGGGTGTCGTCGCCGTCTACTCCGCCTCCAACTTTCCCTTCGCCTTCTCGGTCGCCGGCGGCGACACCGCGAGCGCGCTGGCCGCGGGCAACCCGGTCGTGGTCAAGGCCCACCCCGACCACCCGGGCCTGTCCGAGCTGGTCGCCAAGGTGCTGCGCCGGGCCGCGGCCGCGCACGGCATCCCCGCCGAGGTGGTCGGCCTGGTGCACGGCTTCGAGGCCGGCATCGAGCTGATCAGGCACCCGCTGGTCGCCGCGGCCGGCTTCACCGGTTCGGTACGGGGCGGGCGGGCGCTCTTCGACGCCGCCGCCGCGCGGCCGGTCCCGATCCCCTTCCACGGCGAGCTGGGCTCCCTCAACCCCGTCCTGGTCACCGAGGCCGCGGCCGCCGAGCGCGGCGGGGAGATCGGCACCGGGCTCGCCGGGTCCATGACGCTGGGCGTCGGCCAGTTCTGCGTGAAACCGGGCCTGGTCCTGGTACCGGCCGACGCCGCCGGTGACGGCCTGCTCAAGTCCCTGACGGACGCGGTCAGCGACACCGACGCGGGCGTGCTGCTCGACCACCGGATGCGGGACAACTTCGTCGCCGGGGTCGCCGAGCGCGCCGGGCTCCCCGACGTGGAGAGCCCGGTGACCCCGGGCGCGGGCGGCGAGCACACCGTCAGCGCGGGGTTCCTCACGGTGCCGGCGAGCCGGCTGGCCGAGGAGGGGGCGTACGACCTGCTCCTCGAGGAGTGCTTCGGGCCGGTGACCGTGGTGGTCCGGTACGCGGACCGGGACGAGGCGACGGCGGTGCTGTCGAGGCTGCCGGGCAACCTCACGGCGACGGTGCACGTCTCCGCCGAGGAGGCCGCGGGGGAGGGGCTCGGGGCGGAGATCCTCGCCGAGCTCACGCCGCTGGCCGGGCGGGTGCTGGTGAACGGGTGGCCGACGGGGGTCGCCGTCGCACCGGCCCAGCATCACGGCGGCCCCTACCCGGCCACCACGTCGACGTCGACCTCGGTGGGCGGTACGGCCATCGAGCGGTGGCTGCGGCCGGTGGCGTATCAGGGCGTGCCGGAGGCGATGCTGCCGGCGGAGCTGCGGGACGAGAACCCGCTGGGGCTGCCGCGGCGGTTCAACGGGGTTCTGGAGCGGTAGCGTCGCGGGGGCGTGGGGGACCCCGGCGCCCCTTGGGGGGAGCAGCCCCCTGCGAGACTGTGGCAATGGACCTCGAACTCCCCGAACTTCCCTTTCCCCTGCGTACCTATGGGCCCGACGGGCACTGGTTCTATGAGGACGGTGTGCTCACCGGGTGGGCCGGGGCGCGGCAGGACCGGTTCGTGTCCCCCACCGGGGAGGCCCTGGATCCCGCCTCGGACGCACCCCGGCTGCTCGGGGCGCCCGAGGGCGACTTCCAGCTGATCGCCCGGGTCACCGTCGGGTTCGGCGCCGCCTTCGACGCCGGTGTGCTCTACGTCCACGTCGGGGAACGGGCCTGGGCCAAGCTCTGCCTGGAGAACTCCCCGGACGTCCCCACCGTCTGCACGGTGGTCACCCGGGGACACTCCGACGACTCCAACGCCTTCACCGTGGAGGGGAGTTCGGTCTGGCTTCGGATCAGCCGGACCGGGCGCGCGCTCGCCTTCCACGCCTCCCGCGACGGCAAGAGGTGGGTCTTCGTGCGGCTGTTCACGCTGGGCGGCGAGAAGGAGACCGCGGACGCGCTGGTCGGCTTCATGACCCAGTCGCCGATAGGAGAGGGGTGTGTGGTGACGTACGACCACCTCGAGTTCCGGCCCGACTGGCCGGCCGACCTCCGCGACGGAAGCTGAGCGGCGCGGCCCTGGAACCGGTGCGGGCGTGTCCGCGTCCTGTCCTGCATGATCAGTGACCGTCTGAAGGGGCTGCGGGTGATCCGTACGGCCCTGCCCGCCGAGGCCGA
Source organism: Streptomyces sp. NPDC026515 (assembly GCF_055567595.1). Lineage (NCBI taxonomy): Bacteria > Bacillati > Actinomycetota > Actinomycetes > Kitasatosporales > Streptomycetaceae > Streptomyces > Streptomyces sp. NPDC026515. The sequence goes on along the minus strand of NZ_JBVHQD010000007.1, from coordinate 99,854 downwards.
GAAGATCGCCGTGCTGCACCACCGGGCCAGGTCGACGTACTACCCGGACGGCCTCCCGGACGACGGCACCGACTGGACGGCGGCCTGGCGGGGAGCCGTCGAGCGGCCCGACGGCCAGGTGCTGTGCGTGGTGGAGGCGGGCGTGATCACCGCCGTCGCCTCCTTCCGCACGCCGCAGGACGCGACGGCGGAAACGGTCAAGCTGTTCCAGTTCCATGTCGACCCCGACCACTGGCGGACCGGTGTCGGCACCGCGCTGCACGCCGCCTGCCTGGAGCAGTGGCGGGCCGAGGGCAGGCGGACGGCCGTGCTCGACGTGCACACCGACAACCGGCGGGCCCAGGCCTTCTACGCCCGCCAGGGCTGGGTGCCGGACCCGGAGCAGCCGCCCGCCGACGGCGACCACCACCTGTATCTGCGGTACGCGGTGGAGGGGGAATGAAGCGCGCTGTTTGAAGGTTCAGGCAGTTGAAGACGTCTTACTACCTGGAGAGCCGACAACATGCGCGTCGAGATCTGGAGCGACATCGCCTGCCCGTGGTGCTACGTGGGCAAGGCCCGCTTCGAGAAGGCGCTCGCCGCCTTCCCGCACCGCGACGAGGTCGAGGTCGTGCACCGCTCCTTCGAGCTGGACCCAGGCCGCGCCACGGACGACGTCCAGCCCGTGCTCGCCATGCTCACCAAGAAGTACGGCATGAGCGAGGCGCAGGCCCAGGCCGGCGAGGACAACCTGGGTGCCCAGGCCGCCGCCGAGGGCCTCGACTACCAGACCCGCGGCCGGGACCACGGCAACACCTTCGACATGCACCGGCTGCTGCACTTCGCCAAGGAGCAGGGCCGCCAGGACGAACTCATCCAGATCCTGTACCGGGCGAACTTCGCCGAGGAGCGGTCCCTGTTCACCGAAGGTGCCGAACGGCTCGTCGAGCTGGCCGCGGAGGCCGGGCTGGACGCGGACGCCGTGCGCGGGGTGCTCGCCGACCCGGCCCGCTACGCCGACGACGTCCGCGCCGACGAGCGCGAGGCGGCCGAGCTCGGCGCGCGCGGGGTGCCGTTCTTCGTCCTCGACCGGAAGTACGGCGTCTCCGGCGCCCAGCCCGCCGAGGTCTTCACCCAGGCGCTCGGCCAGGCCTGGGGCGCGCGGTCCCCGCTGCAGCTCATCGACGAGGGTGGCGCCGAGGCCTGCGGGCCGGACGGGTGCGCGGTCCCGCAGCACTGAGAAACCACAGGTCACAGTGGTGGTATAAGCGATGCTTAGCGGTGTTGGGTAAAAATCCGCAATGGACGGGGGGTTCCGTGGGCCGCAGAGTGGAGCCATGGAGACCACGGAGACGTTCGCGAGCCTCGTCCGCGCCGAGTTCACGCCGAAGAGCACCTACCTGAACACCGCCAGCAACGGCCTGCTGCCGGCCCGCACGGTCGCCGCCCTGCACGAGGCGGCCCTGCTGCGGGCCGAGGGCCGGCCGCTGACCTCGCTGCACGAGGACGTGGAGGCGACCCGGGCCGCGTACGCCCGGCTCGCCGGGGTCCCCGCGACCCGCATCGCGGTGGGCGCGTCCGTCGCCGCGCACTCCGGCGTGATCGCCGCCTCGCTGCCCGCGGGCGCCGAAGTCCTCACCGCCGAGGACGACTTCACCTCCGTGCTGAACCCGTTCCACGTCCGCGGCGATCTCAAGGTGCGCGCCGTGCCGCTGGAGCGGATCGCCGAGTCGGTCCGCCCCGGCACCGCGCTGGTCGCGGTCAGCGCCGCCCAGTCCGCCGACGGCCGCGTCGCCGACCTGGCGGCCCTGCGGGAGGCCGCCCGCGACCACGGCGCGCGTACCTACGTCGACTTCTCCCAGTCCGCCGGCTGGCTCCCGATGGACGCCGACGGCTTCGACTTCTCGGCCGCGGTCTCCTTCAAGTGGCTGCTCGGCCCGCACGGTACGGCCTTCCTCGTGGTCCCCGAGGACTTCGGCGGGCTGACCCCGCTGCTGGCCGGCTGGGTCGCGGGCGAACGGCCGTGGGACAGCTGCTACGGCCCGGTCGCCGAACTGGCCCACTCCGCCCGGCGGTTCGACCTCACCCACGCCCTGTTCACCTTCGCGGGCCTGCGCCGCTCCCTGGAGCTCGTCGAGGAACTCGGGGTGGCCGCCGTGCACGCCCACGACATGGCTCTCGCCGACCGGTTCCGGGCCGGACTCGCCGCCCTCGGCCACGCCGCCCTGCCCGCGCCCGGTTCGGCGATCGTCTCGGTGCCCGGGCTCGGGGACCGGCAGCCGGACCTCAGCCGCGCCGGCATCGAGGTCTCCGACCGGGCGGGCAACCTGCGGGCCGCCTTCCACCTGTACAACACCGCCGCGGACGTGGACCGGCTCCTGGACGTACTCGGCGGCTGACGGACGCGGGACACGACCGGGCCGGGACCCCGTCCCACGGGAGGTCCCGGCCCGGCCGGTCTCGGGGGAGTTCACCGCACGGGTGTGAAGTCCCGTGCGCCTATGAACTCAGGACGGCGGACCGGGGCCGAGAACGGCTCTACCGCCTTGTTCTCCACGCTGTTGAACACGATGAAGACGTTGCTGCGCGGGAACGGCGTGATGTTGTCGCCGGAGCCGTGCATGCAGTTGCAGTCGAACCAGGTGGCCGAACCGGCCCGGCCGGTGAACAGCTTGATGCCGTACTCGCCGGCCATCGCGGTCAGCGCCTCGTCCGAGGGCGTGCCCGCGTCCTGCATCTGCAGCGACTTCTTGTAGTTGTCCTCGGGCGTGGCGCCGGCGCAGCCCAGGAACGTCCGGTGCGAGCCCGGCATGATCATGAGACCGCCGTTGGTGTCGTGGTTCTCGGTCAGCGCGATCGAGACCGACACGGTGCGCATGTTCGGCAGCCCGTCCTCGGCGTGCCAGGTCTCGAAGTCCGAGTGCCAGTAGAAGCCGCTGGCCCCGAACCCGGGCTTGACGTTGATCCGCGACTGGTGGACGTAGACGTCCGAGCCGAGGATCTGCCGCGCCCGGCCGACCACCCGCTGGTCGCGCACCAGGTTCGCGAACACCTCGCTGATCCGGTGCACCTCGAAGACCGAGCGGATCTCCTTCGTCTTCGGCTCGACGATCGAGCGTTCGTCGGCCCGGATCGCCGGGTCGGCGATCAGCCGCTCCAGTTCCTGCCGGTACACGGCGACCTCGTCGTCCGCGAGCAGCTGGTCGACAGCGAGGAAGCCGTCCCGCTCGAACGCCTCCAGCCGGTCCGTGGGGATCGGCCCGGCCGCGCCCGGCGCCGACCAGACGACCGGGTCCTTGCGGGGTACGGAGACCTCGGCCGGGCCACGGCTCGGGTACAGGTCGGTGATCGTGGTCATGGTCAGCCCTCCTCCGTCAGCAGGGGATAGACGCCGTTCTCGTCGTGGTCCTCCCGGCCGGTGACCGGCGGGTTGAACACGCAGATGCAGCGGAAGTCCTCCTTGACGCGCAGCGTGTGCCGCTCGTGCCCGTCGAGGAGGTACATGGTGCCGGGCGTGATCGTGTACGACGTCCCGGTCTCACGGTCGGTCAGCTCGGCCTCGCCCTCGACGCAGACCACGGCCTCGATGTGGTTGGCGTACCACATCTCGGTCTCCGTACCCGCGTAGAGGATCGTCTCGTGCACCGAGAACCCGACCCGCTCCTTGGCGAGGACGATGCGTTTGCTCTCCCAGGTCCCGGACGCGGCCTTGACATGCCGGTCGGTGCCTTCGATCTCCTTGAACGAACGGACGATCACGGTGGTGTACAGCCTCCTAGCTGGATCCTGGTCAGACGGTCTCCCGGACGGCCCGGGCGAGGATGTTCAGCCCCTCGTCCAGTTCGTCCGGGGTGGTGGTCAGGGCGGGCAGCAGCTTGACGACCTCGCTCTCCGGCCCCGACGTCTCGATGAGCAGCCCCAGTTCGAAGGCGCGTTTGGCGATCCGGCCGGCCCGCGCCTTCTCGTGGAACTCCATGCCCCACACCAGACCCCGGCCCCGGTACTCCCGCACGTCGGCGAGGTTCTCCTCGACGATCGCGATGAGCTCCTGCTCGACCTGCTCGCCCTTGGCCCGGGTCTGCTTCTCCATCGCCGGCCCGTCGGTCCAGTAGGACTCCAGGGCGGCGGTCGCGGTGACGAAGGCGGGGTTGTTGCCGCGGAAGGTGCCGTTGTGCTCGCCCGGCTCCCAGACGTCCAGCTCGGGCCGGAACAGGCACAGCGACATGGGCAGTCCATATCCGCTGATGGACTTCGACACCGTCACGATGTCGGGGACGATCCCGGCCTCCTCGAAGGAGAAGAAGGCGCCGGTCCGGCCGCAGCCCATCTGGATGTCGTCGACGATCAGCAGCATGTCCTGCCGTTCGCACAGCTCCTTGAGGGCGCGCAGCCACTCGGGCCGGGCGACGTTGATGCCGCCCTCGCCCTGCACGGTCTCCACGATCACCGCGGCGGGCTTGTTGAGTCCCGACCCCTGGTCCTCCAGGAGCCGTTCGAACCAGAGGAAGTCCGGGATCCTGCCCTCGAAGTAGTTGTCGAAGGGCATCGGCGTCCCGTGCACCAGCGGGATACCGGCTCCGGCCCGCTTGAACGCGTTGCCGGTGACGGCCAGCGACCCGAGGGACATCCCGTGGAAGGCGTTGGTGAACGACACGATCGCCTCGCGTCCCTTCACCTTCCGCGCCAGCTTCAGCGCGGACTCCACGGCGTTGGTGCCGGTCGGCCCGGGGAACATGACCTTGTACGGCAGGTCGCGCGGCCGCAGCACCAGGTCCTGGAAGGTCTGCAGGAACGACCGTTTGGCGGTGGTCGACATGTCGAGGCCGTGGGTGACCCCGTCGCGTTCCAGATAGTCGAGCAACGCCCGTTTCAGCACCGGGTTGTTGTGGCCGTAGTTGAGTGACCCGGCGCCGGCGAAGAAGTCCAGGTACTCGTGGCCGTCCTCGTCGTACATCCGGCTGCCCCGGGCCCGGTCGAACACGGTGGGCCAGGCGCGGCAGTAGCTGCGGACCTCTGACTCCAGGGTCTGGAAGACGCTCAGGTCGGGCTGGGTGATGGTCACAGGGAGGCTCCTCAGTGCGATGTGGGGGTCAAGGGGCCGATGCGGTACAGGACTTCGGGGTCGTGCGGACCGTCGGGGAACTCGCCGGCCTCGAACAGCACGGTGCGCTCGACGGTGGCGCCGTGCCGGGCGGCGTACGAGGTGAACAGCCGCTCGGAGGCGGTGTTCCCGGGCGTGATGGTGGTCTCCACGGCGGTGAGCGGCTGTTCGGCGGCCACCCGGGCCGTGAGCCCGTCCAGCAGTTGTGCGGCGACACCGCGACCGCGCTGTGCGGCGTCCACGGCGACCTGCCAGACGAGCAGCGTGCCCGGGCGGTCCGGCCGGGTGTATCCGGTGACGAATCCGACGGGTTCGCCGTCCGCGCCGCGCGCCACCGCCGACGTGGCGGCGAAATCCCGGCACCACAGCAGATAGCTGTACGAGGAGTTCAGATCGAGGTTTCCGGAATCCCTGACGATACGCCACAGGGCGGCACCGTCGGTCACCATCGGGCGCTCGACGATCAGGTCTGCTTGTGGGGTGGTCATGCGTGCTGAATTTAGCGAGGCAAATGCAAAAATGCACGGCAGGTGCCGTTGTCCGCTCAACCTGCCGTGCCTTTATGTCCCGATATTTTTCGTCACAAACCGGGCAAACGGCCCGGTTATGTGGAGTACGTCACAGGGTGGAAACCTGGATGAAATTACCTCGGTTTAGCACCGCAAAAAGCGGGCAGAAGAACTCGGGTAAGCTATCGATCCAAAAGGGAATTCGGAATTGCCTTGAATTCTGGCGCCGTCAATGTCTTCGGTGTGCCGCCGCCGGTGCGGCCGGTGCGGCCTTCCGCTCCTTTCGGTCCGCTACCGCCAGGCGGACTCGACCGCCCGGCGGGCCCCCTCCAGGTCCACCGTCCGGCCCTGCTTCGCCAGCCCCGCGCCGAGCGCCGCCAGGCTCGACCGGACCGCGCCCGGCGTCGCGTTTGCCCCGTAGTGGTTGACCCGGATCATCTCCGTGGCCAGCGCGCCGCCGCCCGCGGCCAGCGGCAGCGTGCCGTCCCCCGCCAGCGCTTCGGCGACCAGCTCCGAGGCCACCACCCCCGACGGCACCCGCAGCGTGGTGGCGACCGGCGCCGCGTCCGGCTCCTCGTGCACGTAGGGCTCCAGGCCGCCGCCCAGGGCCACCGCTCCGGCCCGGGTGGCCAGTGCGGCCGCGCGGTGACGGCGCATCACCGTCTCCAGTCCGTCCGCCTCGATCCGCTCCAGGCAGGCCTCCAGGGCGAGCATCTCCAGCTGGGCGGGCGCGTGCGGCAGCACCTTGCGGCCGCCGTCGACCCAGCGCTCCTTCCAGTCCAGCAGCGACAGGTACGAGCGGCGCGGAGCGCCGGGGTTCGCCGCCATCCGGGCCCACGCCCGCTCGCTCACCGAGACCGCCGAGACGCCGGCCGGACCGCCCATCGCCTTCTGCGCCCCGATCACGCACAGGTCCACGCCCCAGGCGTCCGGCAGCACCGGCTCGGCCCCGGCCGAGGCGACCGCGTCCAGGTAGAAGAGGGCGCCCTGCTCCCGTACCACCGCACCGATCTCCGCGACCGGGTTGGTGTTGCCGGTGGCCGCCTCCGCGTGCACCAGGGAGACGAAGTCGATCTCCGGGTGCCCGGCGAACGCCTCCCGGATCTGCGCGGCCGTCACCGCCGTGTGGAACGGCACCGTGAGGTCGATCACCGTCGCGCCGCAGTCCCTCAGCCAGTTCCCGAAGGTCTGCCCGTAGGGGCCGGTGATCACGTTCAGTGCGGTCGTCCCCGGTCCGGCGGCCGCCCTGATCGCGCCCTCCAGGGGCAGCAGTGCCTCACCCTGCATGATCACGACGTCCTGCCGGGTGCCGAGGAGGCGGGCCACGCGGTCCTCGATGGCGGCGAAGTGTGCGGCGCTCAGCGGGGGCAGATCGAGGAAGGGGTGGGTCACGGCGCTGCTCTCTTCACTCACGGAGGGGCGGGTCGGCATGAGCGTAACCAGCGCCCGTCGCAGTGCCTTGACCGGCAGCGACCGGCAGAGACCGGCAATTTCTTAGGCCCGGACGGTCTCACCGCCATTGGTTTGGTTTGAGATACCCAAACATCTCCTTATAATCGGAACCCGCAAACGGAATGCAAAGCTCCATCACAGACTCACGGGAGGTCTCGTGACCACGCTCCCCGGGCACCGCCGGGCTCGTGCCCTGGCCGCCGTCACCGCCGCGGCCGGGCTGGCCCTCGTGGCCGGCTGCACGTCGAGCGGCAACGGCTCCAGCGCCTCCAGAACGGCCGCCGGCGGGGTCGAACTCGTCAAGGCCGGTCAGCTCACCACCTGCACCCACCTGCCGTACCCGCCCTTCCAGTCGGAGATCGACGGCAAGGTGCAGGGCTTCGACGTGTCGATGATCGACCTGGTCGCCAAGGACCTCGGCGTGAAGCAGCAGATCCTCGACACACCGTTCGAGAACTTCAAGACCGGCGCCTTCCTCAACTCCGGCGAGTGCGACCTGGCCGCGGCCGGCATGACCATCACCGCCGAACGCAAGAAGAACGTCGACTTCTCCGTCCCGTACTTCGACGCCACCCAGGCCCTGCTCGTCGCCAAGGGCAGCGGCATCACCTCGCTCGCCGACGCCAAGGCCAAGAAGGTGAAGCTGGGCACACAGGCGCAGACCACCGGCGAGGACTACGCGAAGGCGCAGGGCTTCGACCCGGTCTCCTTCGAGTCCTCCGACGCCGTCCTCAACGGACTGCGCACCGGCCAGGTCAAGGCCGTCGTCATCGACTACCCGGTGGTCCAGGGCTGGCTGAAGGACAAGGCGAACGCCGCAGCCTTCCAGGTCGCCGGACAGATCAACACCGGTGAGCAGTACGGCTTCACGGTCAAGAAGGGCAACACCAAGCTGCTGGCCGCCGTCGACAAGGCGATCGCCGACGCCAAGGCCGACGGCACCTACCAGAAGCTCTACGAGAAGTGGATCGGGCCGTACGACACGTCCCCGGCCTCCGCGGCCTCCTCATGACCGCCGCGGAGACCGGACTCCAGCCCCGCAGGAAGGGTCTGAGCCGGCGCCAGAAGCGCCGGCTCTTCCGCGGCGCGCAGTACGTCGTCTTCGTGGCCGCCGTGATCGCCTTCGCGGCCGGCGCCGACTGGGGGCGGCTGAAGAACCAGTTCGCGCAGTGGAGCATCGCCAAGCAGATGTTCCCGGACGTCATCACGCTGGCGCTGAAGAACACCGTGCTCTACACGCTCTCCGGCTTCGCCGTCGGCCTGGCGCTCGGCATGGTGATCGCGCTGATGCGGCTCTCCTCCGTCGGCCCCTACCGCTGGCTGGCCGGCATCTACATCGAGATCTTCCGCGGCCTGCCCGCCCTGCTGATCTTCATCTTCATCGGGGTCGTCGTCCCGCTCGCCTTCCCCGGCACCGAGATCGTCGGCGGCACCTACGGCAAGGTGGCGCTCGCCCTGGGCCTGGTCGCCGCCGCGTACATGGCCGAGACGATCCGCGCGGGCATCCAGGCGGTCCCCAGGGGGCAGTTGGAGGCGGCCCGTTCGCTGGGCTTCTCACCCGCCCGCGCGATGGTCTCGATCGTGATCCCGCAGGCGTTCCGGATCATCCTCCCGCCGCTGACCAACGAGTTGGTGCTCCTCTTCAAGGACTCCTCCCTGGTCCTGTTCCTCGGTGTCACCCTGGAGGAACGCGAACTGTCCAAGTACGGCCGCGACCTGGCCAGTACGACCGCCAACTCCACCCCGATCCTGGTCGCCGGACTGTGCTACCTGCTGGTCACGATCCCGCTCGGCTTCCTGGTGCGCCGCATGGAGGGGAAGGCCCAGGAGGCCGTGCGATGACATCCGACCCGAGCCGACCCGAGATCCAGGTCAAGGACCTGCACAAGTCCTTCGGCGACAACGAGGTGCTGTGCGGCATCGACCTGGAGATCCGCCGGGGCGAGGTCGTGTGCGTCATCGGCCCGTCCGGCTCCGGGAAGTCCACGCTGCTCCGCTGCGTCAACCTCCTGGAGGAGCCCACCGAGGGCCAGGTGTTCGTCGGCGGCACGGAGCTGACGGATCCCGACGTCGACATCGACGCCGTACGCCGCCGTATCGGCATGGTCTTCCAGCAGTTCAACCTCTTCCCGCACCTCACGGTGACCGAGAACCTCACGCTGCCGCAGCGCCGGGTCCTGAGGCGGGACAAGGCGACGGCGGCACGGGTGGCCGCCGAGAACCTCCAGCGGGTGGGCCTGTCGGAGAAGGCGAACGCCTACCCCGCCGCCCTGTCCGGCGGCCAGCAGCAGCGGGTGGCGATCGCCCGCTCGCTGTCGATGGGCCCCGAGGTGATGCTCTTCGACGAGCCGACCTCGGCCCTCGACCCGGAGCTGGTCGGGGACGTGCTGGCGGTGATGCGGATGCTGGCCCGGGAGGGCATGACCATGATGGTGGTCACCCACGAGATGTCCTTCGCGCGCGAGGTCGCCGACCGGGTCGTCTTCATGGACGGGGGAGTCGTGATCGAGGACGGCACACCGGACCAGGTGATCGGCGACCCCACGCACGAGCGCACCCGCCACTTCCTGTCCCGGCTGCTGGACCCGGCCATGGCGCAGGTGGAGGAGGAGTCCCCGAAGTAGCCGGCCGGGGCCCGGCCGCCGGGGCCGTGCGCGGGGGTTCGGCCGTGAACGCACGTCGTGTGGAGAGAACCTCTGCGAGGCGTCCTGCGACGTGCACACCGGCCCGGCCCGGCCCGGCCCGGCCCGGCCGTGGTCGCGGGCGACCGTCCTGTCGGGGGAGTTCAGCCCCGGCCTCGTCGGCGGCTCCCAGTTCGGCGCCGGGTGCACGGCGGCCGGCTGCTGAGCCGCATCGGGGACGGACTCCCGGTCGTCCTAGGCTGACCCCCATGAGCGATCAACCGGTGCTGCACGTGAAGGGCCGGGTCCTCGTGGGACCCGAGGACGTCCGTGACGAACTGTGGGTGGTGGGCGGCCGCGTCTGCCACGACCGTCCCGCCGGCGCCCGTGACATCACGACCGTCGAGGGCTGGGCGCTCCCCGGTCTCGTGGACGCCCACTGCCACGTCGGCCTCGGCCCGCACGGCCCGGTCGACACGGCCACCGCCGAGAAGCAGGCCCTCACCGACCGTGAGGCAGGCACGCTGCTGATCCGGGACGCCGGATCGCCGTCCGACACCCGCTGGGTCGACGACCGCGAGGACCTGCCGAAGATCATCCGGGCCGGCCGCCACATCGCCCGCACCCGCCGCTACATCAGGAACTTCGCCCACGAGATCGAGCCGGCGGACCTGGTCGCCCACGTCGCCCAGGAAGCCCGGCGCGGCGACGGCTGGGTCAAGCTGGTCGGCGACTGGATCGACCGCGACCTCGGCGACCTGGCCCCCAGCTGGCCGCGGGACGCGGTGCAGGAGGCGATCGCGGAGGCGCACCGGCTCGGCGCCCGGGTCACCGCCCACTGCTTCGCCGAGGACTCGCTGCAGGACCTGGTCGAGGCCGGCATCGACTGCATCGAGCACGCGACGGGCCTGACGCAGGAGCTGATCCCGCTCTTCGCCGAACGAGGGGTCGCCATCGTCCCGACCCTCGTCAACATCGCCACCTTCCCGAGCCTCGCGGCCGGCGGCGACGCCAGGTTCCCGCGCTGGTCGGCCCATATGCGCCGGCTCCACGCACGCCGCTACGACACCGTCCGCGCCGCCTACGACGCCGGCATCCCGGTGTACGTCGGCACCGACGCCGGCGGCTCCCTCGCCCACGGCCTGGTCGCGGGCGAGGTCGCCGAACTCGTCACCGCCGGGATCCCGCCCGTCGAGGCGCTCGCCGCGACCAGCTGGGCCGCCCGTGCCTGGCTCGGCAGGCCAGGCCTGGAGGAGGGCGCACCGGCGGACCTGGTGGTGTACGAGAGCGATCCGCGCGCGGACGTACGCGTCCTCGCGTCCCCCCGCCGGGTGGTGCTGAACGGGCAGGTCGTCGAGTAAGGGAACGCCTGTGCCCGGCTGGTCGAATGCGTGCGCGGAAAGTCCACTAATGAGTGAAGTCACGCAGGATCGCCGCCTGTTCACCCACGGTGCGTAATTCTTGGCGGGTCCCGAGCAAGTTTCCTCTGGGGGTCCCGCCACCTTGAACAGCTACACGTTCCGCATGCCCGCACGCCGTCTCGCGACCGCCGCGACGGCCGCCGCCCTGGCCGCCGGTCCCGCGGCCCTGGCCGGCGCGGGGACCGCACACGCGACCACCGACCAGGGGCGCGCGAGCGCAGTCGTCCTCCGCACCGGCCTGGACGTCTCCCTCCTGAACAAGACCGTGAACGTCCCGCTCGCGGTCACCCTGAACGAGGTCCAGGCACCGCGGAGCGCCGACCGCACCGCGCTGACCGCCACCCTCGACGGAGTGGACGGCGGCAAGCCGTTCAGCGTCCTGGGCGCCGACGTCGCCTCGGCGAAGGCGACGGTCTCCGACGGACTGGCCGAAGGCTCGGTCCACCTCGCGCACGCCCGGCTGCACCTGCCCGGCCTGCCCCTGCTGTCTCTCGTCGAACTCGACACGGTCACCTCCAAGGCCACCTGCGAGACCGGCAAGCAGCCGGTGGCCTCGGCGAACGTGCTCGGCGCCGTCACGGTCCTCGGCAAGCGGGTGACGCTGAGCGCGGGTGGCCCCACCGACGTCAAGGTCCCGGGCGTCGGCGAGGTCCGCCTCGACCTGTCCAAGCGCGAGACGACGTCGACGACGGCCGCGGCCAGCGCCCTGGAACTGAAGGTCTCGGTGAACCCGCTGAAGCTGAACGTGGCCGACGTGGAAGGAACGTTGACCCTGGCGAAGGCGACCTGCGAGACACCGCCGGCGCCGGCCGCCCCGTCGGACCCCGCCGACCCGGTGACCGACGTCAAGCCCCAGGGCGCCCCGGCGAAGGAGACGAAGCTGGCGGAGACGGGCGGGAGTTCGGTGACGCCGTACGTGGCCGGGGGCGCGTTGGCCCTGGTCGCGGCGGGTGGCGGAGCGGTGGCGCTGACCCGGCGCCGGCGATAGCGCCCCTTCAGGGGTGCGGGGCGGTGGCCGATCCGCGGCTACCGCCCCGCGGGTACGACCAGCCACGGACAACCGGCACCCGACAAGAGGGCGCGGTCCCCGCCCTGCTCACCCCCGGACCAGATTCAGCGCCCGGTCCAGCGCCTGCAGGAACCCGTTGACCGTCCCCCGGTCCCGCACCGCGATCCGCACCCATTCCTCGTCCAGTCCCGGAAACGTGTCCCCGCGCCGTACCGCGTACCCCAGCACCCGCAACTGCCGCCGCACCGCGGCCGCCCCGGCCATCCGGACGAGCACGAACGGCCCCTCCGCGGGCCCCGCCACCCGCACCCCCTCCGGCGCGAACTCCTCGAGACCCGCCACCAGATGGGCCCGGTCGGCCGCTCCCCGGTGCGCCGCGTGCGCGGCCTCCGCCAGCGCGCGCGGCGCCACGCACGCCTCGGCCGCCACCAGCGCCGGCGCCGACACCGGCCACAGCGGCTGCGCCCTGGCCAGCTCGGCGACGATCTCCGGCGCGGCCAGCACATAGCCGACCCGCAGCCCGGCCAGCCCCCACGTCTTCGTCAGGCTCCGCAGCACCACCAGCCCCGGCACGTCGGTCCGCCCGGCCAGCGCCTCCCGCTCACCGGGCACCGCGTCCATGAACGCCTCGTCCACCACCAGCGTCCGCCCGGCCCTGGCGAGCCCGGCGACGGTGTCCGCGGGATGCAGCACCGACGTCGGATTGGTCGGATTGCCGATCACCACCAGGTCGGCGTCCTGAGGCACGGCCGCCGGATCGAGCCGGAACCCGTCCGCCTCCCGCAGCAGCACCCGGCCCACGGTGTGCCCCGCCTCCCGCAGCGCCATCTCCGGCTCGGTGAACTGCGGATGCACCACCACCGGCCGGCGCACCTTCAGCGCGCGCGCCAGCAGCACGAACGCCTCGGCCGCGCCCGCCGTCAGCAGCACCCGTTCCACCGGCAGCCCGTGCCGCGCCGCGACCGCCGCCCGTGCCGCCCGACCGTCGGGATAGGCCGCCAGACCGCCCAGCGACCCCGCTATCCGTTCCCGCAGCCAGGCCGGAGGCGTGTCGGCCCGTACGTTGACCGCGAGGTCTATCAGGGCGGAACCGTCGTCACGGACCTCGGCGTCGCCGTGGTGCCGCAGCTCGTGCGCGCCCTCGGAGCCGCCGTCAGTGCGCATGCGCATGCCCGCCGTGGTGATGGTGGTGCCCGTGCCGGTGGTCGTCGTCGGGATGGAAGTGGGGCTGCTGCGGCAGCCCCACCTTGTCCTCGAAGCCGGGCAGCGCGATCCGGTACACACACGAGTCGCAGTTCATCCGCACCTCGTCCGCGGCCGCCTCCCGGTAGCGCTCCATCACCAGGTCGAGCAGTTCCGGCTCGGGCCCGATGACGTCCGCGCAACGGACCTCGGCCTCGGGACGCGCGGCCGCCCAGCCCTCGGTCTGCTGCCGCACCCGCTCCGGCAGGATCCCGGTGAACAGGAAGTACGGAAGCACGACGATCCGGCGCGCGCCCAGTTTCAGGCACCGGTCGAGTCCGCTCGGCACGTCCGGCGCGGCCAGCGACACGAACGCCGTCTCCACACCGGCGTAGCCGCGCCCCTCCCACAGCAGCCGCGCCGCCCGGTGCACCTCGGCGTTGGCGTCGGGGTCCGTGGAACCCCGGCCCACCAGCAGCACGGTCACGTCGGCGCGGTCCAGCGGGGTGCGTCCCGCACCGGCGCCCAGGGCCTCGTCCAGGCGCCGTTCCAGCACGGTCAGCAGCGCGGGGTGCGGACCGAGCGGACGCCCGTAGGTGTACGAGATCCCCGGGTGCCGTTCCTTCTCGCGGGCCAGCGCGGCCGGGATGTCGCCCTTGGCGTGCCCGGCCGAGACCAGCATCAGGGGTACGGCGGCGAAGCGCCGTACGCCCCGTTCCACCAGTTCGGCGACCGCCTCGCCCAGCGGGGGCGGGGACAGTTCGATGAAGCCGCCGGCGACGGGCAGGTCGGGGTGGCGGCGGCCCAGCTCCCGTACGAAGTCCCGGAACGCCTCGGCTCCGGCTTCGTCCCGGGTGCCGTGGCCGGCGATGAGCAGGGCGGGCGGAGTGGTCACAGCGTCTCCTCGGAAGTGGGGTGGTACAGCAGGGCGTTGAGCGCGGCGGCGGCGACCGCCGAGCCGCCCTTCTCGGACACGTTGCTGACGGCGGGCAGCCCGCTCGCCCGCAACGCGGCCTTGGACTCGACGGCGCCGACGAAGCCGACGGGCAGACCGATGACGAGCGCGGGGGCGGCGTCCAGCGTCAGCAGCTCCTCCAGGGCGGTCGGCGCGTTGCCGATCACCCACAGGGCGCCGGGCCCGACCTCCTCGTAGGCCAGCCGGATCGCGTGCGCCGAACGCGTGAGCCCAGGACCGGACTCGGCGTCACGCAGCCGGCACACGGTCTTCCGGCGGGTGATCCCGGCGGCGACCATCTCCACGTCCACGACGACCGGCGCCCCGGCGTGCAGCGCGGCGTGCGCCACCGCCAGGTCACCCTCGTCGGTCACGAGGTCGGCCGCGTACTCCAGGTCGGCGGCGGAGTGGACGACCCGCTCCACCACGGCGCGGGTCAGCGGCGGGAAGTGCGAGGTGTCCAGGCGGGCACGCAGCCGCCGGAAGGACTCCTCCTCGATGGGGTGGACGACCCGGTTCACTCGGCCCCCTCCGGAGCGCTCTCCTGCCAGCGGTAACCGCGCGGGGTGACCATCCGTCCGGCGACGTTCCTGGTCGCCGTGTTGCCGACGGTCACGACGGTCATCATGTCGACCCACGCCGGGTCCAGCGCGCCCAGGGTGGTCACCCGGCTCGACTCGTCGGGGCGCGAGGCGTTGCGTACGACACCGACGGGCGTCGTCGGCTCACGGTGCCCGGCGAGGATCGTGAGCGCCTTCGGGAGCTGCCAGTCGCGGCCCCGGGAGCGCGGGTTGTAGAAGGTCACCACGATGTCCGCCTCGGCCGCCGCGCGCACCCGGCGCTCGATGACCTCCCACGGCGTGTGCAGGTCGGACAGGCTGATGGAGACGTGGTCGTGGCCGAGCGGCGCGCCCAGGACGGCCCCGGCGGCGAGTGCCGCGGTGACACCCGGGACGCCGGTCACGTCGATGTCGTCGGAGGCCTCGGCGAGCGCGGGGGAGGCCATCGCGTACACGCCGGCGTCGCCGCTGCCGATCAGGGCGACGGCGTGCCCGGCACGAGCCTCGGCGACCGCGGTCCTGGCCCGCTCCTCCTCGGCGCCGAGCCCCGACTCCAGGACGCGGGTACCGGGCCGCAGCAGGTCGCGGATCTGGTCGACGTACTGGTCGAGCCCGACGAGCACGGAGGCGCGCCGCAGTTCGGTCCTGGCCCGCGGGGTGAGCAGGTCACGGGCGCCGGGTCCGAGCCCCACGACCGCGAGCCGCCCGCGCGGCGGCCGTCGTACGACGGCACAGGTCGCCATGGCCGGCCGGCCGTCCTCGGGGGCCGACTTCCGCTTGGGGACCAGGAGTTCGCCGCCGCGCAGCAGGGCCGCGGCCTCCGCGACGGACGGGGTGCCGACCGCGGCCAGGGGCGCGTCCGAGGGGTGGGGCACCGGCACCCCGGCCAGCTCCTCGGCGGTGTACGTCACCAGGGGGACCCCGAGGCGTGCGGCCGCCGCCACGATGCCGGGCTCCTCGGCCTTGGCGTCGACGGTGGCGAGTTCGGCGACGCTGCGGGGGGAGAGCCCCGCGTCCCGCAACGCCCCCTCGATCAGGGCGAGCACCTCCTCGGTGGGCGCGCCCCGGGAGGCGCCGACGCCCACGACCAGGGACGGCGGGCGCAACAGCACCTCACGCTCGGCGGGTTCGACCGCGCGGTCGGTCAGCCGGACCGTGTACGCCCCCTCCTCGGCGAGCGGCAGCGCCGGCAGCGGCCACGTCGAGTCGGCGCGCAGGGCGACCGGTTCACCGTCGAGGAGCGCCCGTGACACGGCCGCCACCGAGCCCTCGACCGGGAAACCCAGGGTGTCCAGGCCGGGCAGTCCGGCGGAGTCCGTCGCGGTGGTCACCACCGGCTGCGCCTCCAGTACCTCGGCCACCTCCCGGGCGAGTCCGTTCGCGCCGCCCGCGTGCCCGCCGACCAGGGACACGGCGAACCGCCCGCCCTCGTCGACGCAGACCACACCCGGGTCGGCCGCCTTGTCGCCCAGCAGCGGGGCGATCAGCCGGACCACCGCGCCCGTGGCCAGAAAACACACCAGTTGCCCGCACTCCGCGAACGCGGACCGCACGGCGTCCCCGACCGGGCCGTCGTACACCCGCGTGCGGTCCGGCCACGCCGCGGCCAGCCGGTCGCGTGCCACCGCCCCCGCCGCGGTGGCGGAAATGAGGCCGATCACTGAGCAACTCCTTCTTCGGTGGGGTCCTCGGAGAGGTCTTCGTAGGGTTCTTCGGAACGGGGGATGCGATTCCCCCACAGCAGGAACACGGGATTGGCCGCGGCCAGCCGTGTGACGTTCCCGGGCAGCGGCGCGAGACGCGACGACTGCAGCAGCACCCCGTCGCAGGAGAACCCGGCACCGGTCAGCGCCTCGCGCGCGGCCGGCACCCGGTCCAGGGCGGCCAGCGCGACCACCACCGTCCGCCGGGCCCGCAGCGCGCAGGCACCGACCACGCCGGCCAGCTCACGCCCGCCGCCGCCGACGAACACCGCGTCGGGATCGGGGAGTGCGACCAGGGCATCGGGCGCCGTACCGTGCACCACGTCCACGTACACGCCGTGCGCCCGCGCGTTGGCGGCGATCCGCGCGACCCCGTCCGCGGCCTTCTCCACGGCGACGACGGCCGCCCCCAGTCGCGCGCACTCCACCGCGACGGACCCGGAGCCCGCACCGACGTCCCAGACCAGGTCGCCGAGGCGCGGCCCGAGCCGGGCCAGCGCCAGCGCCCGCACCTCGAACTTGGTGATCATCGAGTCCCGGTGCGCGAACTCCCCCTCGTCCAGGGCCCATCCGGCCGGTCCGGCGGGCACCCCGGCGACGGTACGCACCGCGCCGAGCGTCCGGGCCTCGTCCAGGCACAGCACCACACTGACGTCCGCTCCCCAGTCGCGGCCGGCGGCCTCGGCGGGCGTGATGCGCTCCACCCGCTCCCGCTCCGGATCACCGAGCGCGCTCGCCACCACCAGCAGCCGGCCCGCCGGCACCGCGGCCGCCAGCTCCGCCGGGCCGGCTCCCGGCCCCGTCAGCACCGCCACCTTGGGATGCGCCCGGCACACCTGGACCGCCGTGCGCGGCTGCCGCCCATGGGCGCTCACCACCACCGCGTCGTCCCAGGGCAGCCCGACCCGTGCGAACGCGGCGGCGACGGACGACACCCCGGCCCGCACCTCCAGCCGCTCCGGCCCGAACCGCTCGGCCAGCGCCCGCACGATCCCGAAGAACCCGGGGTCGCCGGAGGCCAGCACGGCCACGGACCGGTCCTTGGCGACGTACTCCTCGACGGTGTCGAGCGCGGGTGCCAGCGGCCCGAGGACGATCCGCTCGGCCCCTTCCGGCAGCCGGGCCGCGTCCAGGTGCCGCCGCCCGCCGACCACCAGCTCGGCCCCGGCCAGCGCGTCCGCCGCGAGCGGCGCGCCCGTGCCCGTACCGATGACCGTGATCACGTACTCGCCCCCCGCTCCCGCAGGGCCCGCCGGGCCTCGGGGTCGGCCCTGCGGAAGCCGTGGAAGTGGCCGGGGTGGTAGAGGTGCGAGCGGGTGCCGTGGGCGTCCAGGGCGGGGCCGACCAGGAACAGGGTGTGCTTCCAGAGCCTGTGCTCCTTGACCGTCTGCTCCAGCGTGCCGATCGTGCACTTCACGACCAGCTCCTCCGGCCAGGTCGCCTGGTGGGCGACGACCACCGGTGTGGACGTCGGATAACCGCCCTCCAGCAGTTCCCGCACCAGCTGCCCGCTGCGCGCCGCCGAGAGGAAGACCGCCATGGTGGTGCCGTGCCGGGCGAACTCCCGTACCTCCTCGCCGGGCGGCATCGGCGTCTTGCCGCCACCGAGCCGGGTCAGGACGACGGACTGGGCGACCTCGGGAATGGTCAGCTCGCGCTGGGCGAGCGCGGCGACGGCCGAGAAGGAGGACACACCCGGCACGATCTCGACCTCGACACCGATCCCGGCGCACCGGTCGACCTGTTCCTGGGTGCCGCCCCACAGGGCCGGATCGCCGGAGTGGATCCGGGCGACCCGCAGCCCCCGCGCCCGGGCCCGCTCGTACACGGCGACGACGTCCTCCAACGACATCGTCGCGGAGTCGAGGATCTCCGCGTCCTCGCGCGCGTGCTGGAGCACCTCCGCCTGGACCAGGCTCGCGGCCCAGATCACCACGTCGGCCTCGGCGATCGCGCGCGCGGCCCGGAACGTCAGCAGATCGGCGGCGCCGGGACCGGCACCGACGAAGGTCACCTTGCCGGTCGGGGCGTCGCCGGGGACGGCGGCGGAGGCGGCGGCATCGGCCATGGAAATTCGGTCCTCTCTGGACAAAGGGTGTTACAGGTGCTGCTGGATGTGCGCTGAGGCCGGTCGATCGGATAGCAAGGGCACATGGCGGTCTTCGTCGCGCTCGGCGCGTTCCTGATGACGCTGGCCGGCGGCTGGACGGCACAGCGCGTGACCGACCGTCGCCATCTGGTCCTGGGCCTGGCCGGCGGCCTGATGCTCGGGGTGGTCGGCCTGGACCTGCTGCCGGAGGCGCTGCGTGCGGCCGGCCGGGAGGTCTTCGGCGTACCGGCCGCCCTGCTGCTCTTCGTGGCGGGCTTCCTGCTGGCCCATCTGGTGGAACGCACCCTGGCGCTGCGCCAGGCCGCGCACGGCGGCGACGAGCACGGTCACCGGGCGCCCGAGGTGGGTCTGACGGCGGCCGGCGCGATGGTCGGGCACAGCGCGATGGACGGCGTGGCGATCGGCGCGGCCTTCCAGGTGGGCGGCGGGATGGGCACCGCGGTCGCGCTGGCCGTGATCGCGCACGACTTCGCGGACGGCTTCAACACCTTCACCATCACGAGCCTCTACGGCAACGCGCGCCGCCGGGCGATGGGCATGCTGGTCGCCGACGCCTGCGCACCCGTCGTCGGTGCCCTGTCCACCGTCTTCCTCACCATTCCCGAGGCCGTGCTCGGCGGCTATCTCGGCCTCTTCGGCGGTGTCCTGCTCTATCTGGCCGCGGCCGAGATCCTGCCCGAGGCCCACCATGAACACCCGGCACGCTCCACCCTGCTGTGCACGGTGGCCGGTGCCGCCTTCATCTGGCTGGTGGTGGGCATCTCGGGCTGAGGCGCTCACAGTTTCCCGCCTCTGCCACCGTCCCGGCGCGGCGGCGCGATGAGCGTGGAGAGGTACGGCAGCGGGGCGCCGTCGAGCGCGGCGGCGGGGCGGATGGACTCCTCGTCGAGCCCCAGCGCCGACCCCCACACGGCGTCCTCGATCCGCCCGGTCTCCCGCAGCGCCTCGGCGACCGCCCCGGCCTGCCGCCCGAACTTGTACGCCACGACCGTCCCCGGCCCGCTCAGCGCGTCCTTCAGCACCTCGGCACCCGCCGTCACCGGCACCAGCGTCAGCGGCTCGGTGCCCTCGGTGAGCACGGCACCGGACCGGGCGGCGAGGTCCTGCATGGCGGTGATGCCGGGCACGGTCTCCACGACCACGTCCTCGACCAGCCCGGTGATGGTCTGCGCGAGATAGGTGAAGGTCGAGTAGACGTTCGGATCCCCGATGGTGGCGAAGGCGACGGAGCCGCGCTCGCGCAGCAACTCCGCGACCCTGGCGCCGGCCGCGTCCCAGGCGGCCTCGCGCCGCCCCCGGTCACCGCGCTCGTTCAGTGCGAACACGACCCGGACGACCTTCTCCGCGCCGACGTAGTGCAGCACGGTCGCCTCGGCACGTCCCCGTTCACCGCTGTCCATCACGGGTACGACGACCACCTCGGCGGCGCGCAGGGCGTTGACGCCCTTCACGGTCACCAGTTCGGGGTCACCGGGACCCACCCCGACTCCGATCAGCCTGCTGCTCATGACGTCCGGCACCTCTCCACGAACCTTCGGGCCACACCGGGCTCGGACGCCCAGTGCGTGTGCAGGTAACTCGCGTGCACGCCCTGCTGTACAAAACCCTCGACCCGCGGCCGCGGGGTACGCACACCCCACGCGGGCGCCGCACCGGCCCCCGGCTCGACCGCGGTGCGGTGGAACTCGTGCCCCCGCATCCGCGTGCCCGCGACCGCCAGCACACTGTCGTTCACGGCCACGGCGTCCCGGTAGCCCAGAGTCAGCCGCTCGGTCATCCGGGCGGACGCGTCGAGCACCGCGCACATCGGCCGCCCGTCCAGCTCCCGGCAGAGATAGAGCAGCCCGGCACACTCGGCGGCGACCGGAGCACCGCTCCCGGCGAGGTCGCCGACCGCCCTGCGCAGCGACTCGTTGGCGGACAGCTCGGCGGCATACACCTCGGGGAAACCCCCGCCTACGACCAACCCGGCTGTCCCGTCCGGCAGTTGCTCATCACGCAGCGGGTCGAAGGGCACGACGTCGGCCCCGGCGGCAGCCAGCAGTTCGGCGTGCTCCGCGTAGGAGAAGGTGAAGGCGGCCCCGGAGGCGACGGCGACGACGGGCCGCATGCCCCCCGGTACGTCCGGCGTTTGAGGACGAGGCCGTTCAGGCCGAAGCGGGGGTAGGGGGGCGGCAGCCCCCGAAGCGGAGGCCGAAGGGGCATCGGCCCCCGGGGACGGGACGGGCAGGGGCGACGGGGGCGAGGAAACCGCCTCGGCCGCGTCCCAGGCTTCGCCCGGCAACACCCCCGCACCCCGTGCCAGTCCCAGCAGCGCCTCCAGGTCACACCCGTCGGAGACCTGCGCCGCCATCGCCGCCACCGCGTCCACCGCCGCACCCCACCGCTCGGCGACCGGCACCAGCCCCAGGTGCCGCGAGGGCGTATCCACCTGGGCCACCCGCCGCAGCACCCCGAACACCGGCACCCCGGACGACTCCAGCGCCTCCCGCAGCAACGCCTCGTGCCGGTCCGACGCCACCTTGTTCAGGATCACGCCCGCGACCCGCACCTGTGGATCCCACGAAGCGAACCCGTGCACCAGCGCGGCCACCGACCGCGACTGCGAGGAGGCGTCCACGACCAGCACCACCGGCGCCCGCAGCAGCTTGGCGACCTGGGCGGTGGACGCCAGTTCGCCTTCCCCGGCGGCTCCGTCGTACAGCCCCATCACGCCCTCGACCACGGCGATGTCGCAGCCGCGCGCACCGTGGGCGAACAGCGGCCCGATCAGGTCGGGCCCGCACAGGTACGCGTCGAGGTTCCGCCCCACCCGCCCGGTCGCGAGCGCGTGGTACCCGGGGTCGATGTAGTCCGGTCCGACCTTGTGCGGGGACACGGCGAGCCCCCGCGCGGCGAACGCGGCCATCAGCCCCGTGGCGACGGTGGTCTTGCCGCTGCCGGACGACGGCGCGGCGATGACCAGCCGTGGGACGGAGGACATCACCACTCGATGCCCCTCTGCCCCTTCTGCCCCACGTCCATCGGGTGCTTGACCTTGGACATGTCGGTGACGAGGTCGGCGAAGTCCACCAGCTGCCGCGGCGCGTTCCGCCCGGTGATCACGACATGCTGGTTCCCGGGCCGGTTCCGGAGCACCTCGACGACCTCGTCGGTGTCCACCCACCCCCAGTGCATGGGGTAGGCGAACTCGTCCAGCACGTACAACCGGTACGTCTGGGCCGCCAGGTCCCGCTTGACCTGCTCCCAGCCCTCCCGGGCCTTGTCCTCGTTGTCCGCCTGCGCGTCGCGCTGCACCCAGGACCAGCCCTCGCCCATCTTGTGCCAGGCGACGGACCCGCCCTCGCCGGAGTCGCCGAGCACCCGCAGCGCCCGCTCCTCGCCGACCTTCCACTTCGCCGACTTGACGAACTGGAACACCCCGATCGGCCACCCCTGGTTCCAGGCGCGCAGCGCGAGCCCGAACGCGGCGGTGGACTTCCCCTTGCCGACGCCCGTGTGCACGACGACAAGAGCCCGGTTACGACGCTGACGCGTCGTCAGCCCGTCGTCCGGTACGACACCCGGCTGTCCCTGCGGCATTACGCGACCCTCCTCTGCACGTCCTTGACCAGCCCGGCGATCGAGTCCGCCCGCAACTCGTCGAGCGTCACCGCCGTACCGCCCAGCTCACCGGCCAGCTCCCGGGCGAGCCCGAGCCGTACCGGCCCCGACTCGCAGTCCACGACCACCGAGGCGACCCGGTCGGCGGCGAACAGCCGGGCCGCCCGCCCGGCGAGCGCGACCGGCTCGGGGCCGCCCGTGGCCCGCCCGTCCGTCACCACGACCACCAGGGCCCGCCGCGCCGGATCCCGCAGCCGCTCCACCCGCAGCACGTCGTGCGCCTTGAGCAGCCCGGCGGCGAGGGGCGTACGCCCCCCGGTCGGCAGCGCCTCGAGCCGGGCCGCCGCCGCGTCCACCGACGAGGTCGGCGGCAGGGCCACCTCGGCGGCCGCGCCCCGGAAGGTCACCAGCCCCACCTTGTCCCGCCGCTGGTACGCGTCGAGCAGCAGCGACAGCACGGCTCCCTTCACGGCGCTCATCCGCTGCCGGGCCGCCATCGACCCGGACGCGTCGACCACGAACAGCACGAGGTTGCCCTCGCGGCCCTCCCGGGCCGCCTGCCGCAGATCGTCCCGCCGGACCACCAGGCCGGGGCCGGACCGCCCGCGCGCCCGCTGGTGCGGGGCCGCGGCCTGCACGGTCGCCGCCAGGTGCAGCTTGGTCAGAGCGCCCCGGGGCCGCCGCGCACCCGTCGTACGGCCGTGCTCGGTGCGGGCCCGGGAGCGCCGCCCGGCGGCGCCCGCACCGATCCCCGGCACCGTCAGGACCTTGGTGCGGAAGGGCTCGGCGGCCCGCGTCGGCGCCTGCTCGCCCGAGCCGCCGCCGGGGGCCTGCGGCTCGCCGTCCTTTCCGGCCTCGGGCCGCGCACCCGTGTCGCCGCCCCGCGGGTCGTCGTCGGGCGCCGGCCGCCCGCCGCCCCCGCCGGGACCGTCCGGACCGGGATCGTCGTCCTCGGACCCGGACTCGCCGGAGAACTCCTCCAGCGTCTGGTCCAGCTTGTCCTCGTCGAGTCCGGGCGCGTCGAAGGGGTTGCGGCGCCTGCGGTGCGGCAGCGCGAGCAGCGCGGCCTGCCGGACGTCCTCCGCCAGCACCTCGGTCCGCCCGGCCCACGCGGCCAGCGCGGTGGCGGTCCGCGCCATCACGATGTCGGCGCGCATGCCGTCGACCTCGAAGGCCGCACAGGTCGCCGCTGTCTGCCGGAGCGCACCGTCGCCCAGCCGCACCGACGGAAGCAACGCCCGTGCCGCCACGATCCGTTGCCGTAGGACGGCCTCCTCGTCGGCCCAGCGGGCCGCGAAACCGGCCGGGTCGTCGTCGTAGGCGAGCCGCCGGCGGACCACCTCCACCCGCTGGCCGGGTTCGCGCGAGGCGGCCACCTCCACGGTCAGGCCGAACCGGTCCAGCAACTGCGGCCGCAGCTCGCCCTCTTCGGGGTTCATGGTGCCGACGAGCAGGAACTTCGCCGCGTGCCGTACCGAGACGCCCTCGCGCTCCACGTAGGAGGCGCCCATCGCGGCCGCGTCCAGCAGCAGGTCGACCAGGTGGTCGTGGAGGAGGTTGACCTCGTCGACGTAGAGGATGCCCCGGTGGGCGTCGGCCAGCAGGCCCGGCTCGAACGCCTTCACGCCCTCCGCCAGGGCCCGTTCGATGTCGAGGGCGCCGGCCAGCCGGTCCTCGGAGGCGCCCACCGGCAGTTCGACCATGCGCGCCGGGCGGGACTCGAAGGCGCCGGGCGGGTTGTGCGGCCCGTCCGGGCAGGCCGGGTCCGGGGCGGCCGGGTCGCAGGAGAAGCGGCAGCCGGCGACGACGTCCACGGTCGGCAGCAGCACCGAAAGGGCGCGTACCGCCGTGGACTTGGCCGTGCCCTTCTCGCCGCGTACCAGCACACCGCCGACCGCCGGGGACACGGCGTTCAGCAGCAGCGCCAGCCGCAGGTCCTCCTGACCCACGACGGCCGCAAAGGGGAAGGGGGTGGTCACTGGTCGCCCTCCAAGTCGCCTTCCAGCTCCAGGTAGGTGGCGCGCAGCCGCTCCAGGGTGTCCGCGTCCGGCTCGGCCCACAGGCCCCGGTCGGCGGCTTCCAGGAGCCGTTCGGTGATGCCGCGCAGCGCCCACGGGTTGGACTTCTTCATGAAGTCCCGGTTCTCCGCGTCGAAGACGTACTCCGCGCTGAGTTTCTCGTACATCCAGTCGTCCACGACCCCGGCCGTGGCGTCGTAGCCGAAGAGGTAGTCGACGGTCGCGGCCATCTCGAAGGCGCCCTTGTAGCCGTGCCGCCGCATGGCCGCCATCCACCGCGGGTTGACCACCCGCGCCCGGAAGACGCGGTGCGTCTCCTCACCGAGGGTGCGGGTCCGCACCTGGTCGGGGGTGGCCGAATCACCCACGTACGCCTCGGGGCCGGCACCGGTCAGATGGCGCACCATCGCCACCATCCCGCCGTGGTACTGGAAGTAGTCGTCGGCGTCGACCAGGTCGTGCTCGCGGGTGTCCACGTTCTTCGCGGCGACCGCGATCCGCCTGAACGCGGTCTCCATGTCCCCGCGCGCCGCGCGCCCGTCGAGCCCGCGCCCGTAGGCGTACCCGCCCCAGACGGCGTACACCTCGGCGAGGTCGGCCTCGGAGCGCCAGTTGCGGGCGTCGATCAGCGGCAGCAGGCCCGCGCCGTACGCGCCCGGCTTGGAGCCGAAGATACGGGCGGTGGCGCGCCGCCGGTCGCCGTGCGCGGCGGTGTCCTCGTCGGCGTGGGCGCGCACGTAGTTCCGGTCGGCGGGTTCGTCCAGGTCGGCGATCGCGCGCACGGCGTCGTCGATCAGCCCGACCACGTGCGGGAACGCGTCCCGGAAGAAGCCGGAGATCCGGACCGTGACGTCGATGCGCGGCCGGCCCAGTTCGTCCAGCGGGACCACCTCGAAGCCGGTCACGCGGCGTGACGCCTCGTCCCAGAGCGGACGGCAGCCCAGCAGCGCCAGGATCTCGGCGATGTCGTCACCCTGGGTGCGCATCGCGGAGGTGCCCCACACCGTCAGTCCGACGGACTTCGGGTAGGCGCCGGTGTCCTGGAGGTAGCGCTGCACCAGCGAGTCGGCCAGCGACTGGCCGACCTCCCAGCTCAGCCGGGAGGGGATGGCCTTGGGGTCCACCGAGTAGAAGTTGCGGCCGGTCGGCAGGACGTTGACCAGCCCGCGGGTGGGGGAGCCGGACGGTCCCGCCGGGACGTAGCCGCCGTCGAGCGCCTTGAGGATGTGGCCGATCTCGTCCGTGGTGCGGGCCAGCCGGGGCACGACCTCCGTGCAGGCGAACTCCAGCACCGCCACGGCGTCCGGCAGTTCGGTGCCGAGGACGTCACGGACGAGGGAACGGCTGTCCGCGACCGCCCAGCCGCGCTCCTCCATCCCTTCCGCGATCCGCCGGCACAGCTGTTCCAGCAGGTCGACGGCGTCGGCTGCCGTGCGGGACGGACCCTCGACCAGATCGGAGAGTTCGACCGGCACCTTCAGGGGCGCGCCGGGCTCGGCCAGCAACTCCTTCTCCACCAGGCCGAAGTGGGCGGCCAGCGCGGCCCTGAGCCCCGGCAGCGCGTTGGCCTGCCCGCCCCACACCTGCGAGGCCCGCAGCACGGCCAGCACCAGGTTCACGCGCGCCTCGGCGACCGGTCCGCCGCCGAGGATGTGCAGGCCGTCGCGGATCTGCACGTCCTTGATCTCGCACAGGTAGCCGTCGATGTGCATGACGAACGCGTCGAAATCGGCGTCGTCCGGCTGGTCGTCCACATGCAGGTCGTGGTGGAGTTCGGCCGCCTTGACCAGTGTCCAGATCTGCGCCCGCACGGCCGGAGCCTTCACCGGGTCCAGGTCGGACACCAGCGCGTACTCGTCGAGCAGCTGCTCCAGCTTGGCCAGGTCGCCGTAGGTGTCGGCACGGGCCATCGGCGGGACCAGGTGGTCGACCACGGTGGCGTGCCCGCGCCGCTTGGCCTGGGTGCCCTCGCCGGGGTCGTTGACGATGAACGGGTAGATCAGGGGCAGGTCGCCGAGGACCGCGTCCGGCGCGCAGCCGGCCCCGAGCCCCAGCCCCTTGCCGGGCAGCCACTCCATCGTGCCGTGCTTGCCCATGTGCACGATCGCGTCCGCGCCGAAGGAGTGGTCGAGCCACCGGTAGGCGGCCATGTAGTGGTGCGACGGCGGCATGTCCGGGTCGTGGTAGATCGCGATCGGGTTCTCGCCGAAGCCGCGCGGCGGCTGGATCATCACGACGACGTTCCCGAACCGCAGGGAGGCGAGGACGATGTCCTCCCCGTCGACGTAGAGAGAGCCCGGCGGCTCGCCCCACGCCTCGGTCATCGCGTCCCGCAGCGCCGGGTCGAGCTTGTCGAACCACGCCTGGTAGTCGGCGAGCGGTACCCGCGCGGGAGCCGAGGCCAGCTGCTCCTCCGTCAGCCACTCCACGTCGTGCCCGCCGGCCTCGATCAGACGGTGGATCAACTCGTCACCGCCGGACGGGTACTCGGTCACGCCGTACCCGGACTCCTTGAGGGCGTCGAGGACCCGTACCGCCGAGGCGGGCGTGTCCAGACCGACCGCGTTGCCGACCCGCGAGTGCTTGGTCGGGTAGGCGGTGAAGACCAGCGCGACGCGCTTCTCCGCGTTCGGCCTGTGCCTCAACCCGGCGTACCGGACGGCGATCCCGGCGACGCGCCCGGCCCGCTCGGGGTCGGCGACGTAGACCGGGACGCCGTCCGGCCCCTGCTCCTTGAAGGAGAACGGCACGGTGATCAGACGGCCGTCGAACTCCGGGATGGCGACCTGCATCGCCGCGTCCATGGGGGAGAGGGCGGCGTCGGACTCGCCCCAGGCCTGCCGGGAGGAGGTCAGGCACAGGCCCTGCAGCACCGGGACGTCCAGGTCGGCGAGCGCCCCGATGTCCCAGGCATCCTCGTCACCGCCGGCCGAGGCCTGCGAGGCGTGGGTGCCGCCGGCCGCCAGCACGGTGGCGACCAGCGCGTCCGCACCGGCCAGGATCTCGTACAGCCCGGCGTCCGCGCCGCGCAGCGAACCGCAGTACACCGGAAGGGCGTTGGCGCCCCGCGCCTGGATCGCCTCGCACAGGGTGTCCACGAAGGCGGTGTTGCCGCTGAGTTCGTGGGCCCGGTAGAAGAGCACGCCGACCGTGGGGCGACCGGCCCGGATCTCGTACGATCCGTGCACCCCGAACTCGGGCATCTTCCGCGGCTCGGCGAACCCCTCGCCGGTCAGCAGCACGGTGTCGGACAGGAACCTGGACAGTTCGAGGAGGTTCGCGGGCCCGCCCTCGACGAGATAGCGCAGCGCCTCCGCGACCACACCGGCCGGCACCGACGACTCGGCCATCAGCTCGGCGTCCGGCACGGCCTCGCCGCCCAGGAGCACGGTCGGGATCCCGGCGGCCCGGAGCGCGGCGAGCCCGTCCTCCCAGGCCCGCCTGCCGCCGAGCAGCCGTACGACGGCGATGTCCGCGCCCTCGATCAGCGCGGGCAGTTCCTCCGTGACGTCGACGCGCGTCGGATTGCCGATCCGGTAGCCGGCACCGGAGGCGGCCCGGGCCGCCAGCAGATCGGTGTCGGCGGTCGACAACAACAACACAGTGCTCATACGGGCGCTCCCGGTGGAAGGAAAGGCAGTCCTTGCGGCGCGCCCGACTCGATGAGCCGCCAGAGCGCGTCGGTGTCCGCGTGCTGTTCGATCAGGTCGCCGAGCCGGTCGAGCTGTTCCTCGCGCAGCGCGGCGAAGGAGGTGTCGGGGGCCGGCACGAACCGGCGGCCCGCGGCGGCCGCCACCTCGCGCAGGAAGGCCCGGCGGAAACCGTCCGACTCCAGGGAACCGTGCCAGTGGGTGCCCCAGGTCTGGCCGACCCGGCACCCGTCCAGGCTGTCTCCTCGGCCGTCGGAGATGAACGCTTCCCCTCCGGTGACCTCGGCGACCCCGTGATGGATCTCGTACCCCTCGACCCGCTCGCCGAGGGCCTCCCCGACGGGCCGGGTGAGCGTCTTCTCCCGGGCGAACCGGACGCGTACGGGCAGCACCCCGAGCCCGTCGACGTGGCCCCGGCGGCTCTCGACGTCGTCCTCGATGTGCTCGCCGAGGATCTGGAAGCCCCCGCAGACGCCGAGGACGGGCCGCTGCTCGACGGCCCTGCGCTCCAGCGCCCGCGCGAGGCCGCGTTCCCGCAGCCACTCCAGAGCCCGGACCGTCCCCCGGGTACCGGGGACGATGACGAGGTCGGCGTCGGCGAGTTCCTCCGGCCGGTCCACGAACCGCACCACGACACCCGGTTCGGCGGCCAGCGCGTCCACGTCCGTGAAGTTGGACATCAGGGGCAGGGCGCAGACGGCGACCCGCAGCACGTCCGCACCGACGGGCGGGGCCGTGCTCGACTCCCGGACGGTCCCGCGCAGCGAGACCCTCAGCCCGTCCTCCTCGTCGATACCGAGCCCGTGGCGGAAGGGCAGGACGCCGTAGGTGTGCCGCCCGGTCAGCCCGTGCAGCATGTCCAGGCCGGGTTCCAGCAGGGAGACGTCGCCGCGGAACTTGTTGACGAGGAATCCGGCGACGAGGGCCTGGTCCTCGGGGGAGAGCAGGGCGACGGTGCCGAAGAAGGAGGCGAACACACCCCCGCGGTCGATGTCGCCGACGACGAGCACGGGAATCTGCGCGTTGCGTGCGATCCCCATGTTCACGATGTCGGTCCGGCGCAGGTTGATCTCCGCCGGACTGCCCGCCCCCTCACAGATCACCGCGTCATACGTGCCCCGCAACTCGGCGAGACAGTCGAGCACGGTCCCGAGCAACCGCTGCTGCCGTCCCCCGTGGTAGCCCCGCGCGCTCAGTTCACCGACCGGCTTCCCCAGCAGCACGACCTGACTGCTCTGCTCGCCGCCCGGCTTGAGCAGCACGGGGTTCATCAGCGCGGTCGGCTCCACCCGGCAGGCCTGGGCCTGCATGGCCTGCGCCCGCCCGATCTCGGCACCCTCGCGGGTGACGAAGGAGTTGAGGGACATGTTCTGCGCCTTGAACGGCGCGACCTTGACGCCCTGGCGCACCAGCCACCGGCAGATACCGGCGGTGACGACGCTCTTGCCGGCGTCGGAGGTGGTACCGGCCACGAGCAGACCGCCGTTGTTCATGAGGTCCTCCCCGGACGCGCTCCGCGCAGCAGGGCTCCCGCCGCGCTCACCCCCAGCGCCAGCCACCCCACCCGGCGTGACAACCGCACCGCCCGCCCGATGTCGGCGAGTTCCACAGCCCGTCCCTCCCCGTTCAGCACCGGCCGGTGCTCGACCCGCCCTCCGTACGACAACGTCCCCCCGAGCCGCACGCCGAGCGCTCCCGCGAACGACGCCTCCACCGGCCCGGCGTTGGGACTCGGGTGGTTCGCCGCGTCGGACCGCCAGGCCCGCACGGCCCCCCTGGTGTCACCTCCGGCGACGGCGGCCAGTACGGCGGTGAGCCGGGCCCCCGGCCACCCCGCCACGTCGTCCAGCCGCGCCGAGGCCCACCCGTACCGCCGGTAGCGGGCCGACCTGTGCCCCACCATGGCGTCCAGGGTGTTGACGGCCCGGAACCCGAGCAGCCCCGGCACCCCGGCCACGGCCCCCCACACCAGCGCACCCACGACCGCGTCGCTGGTGTTCTCGGCGACGGACTCCACGACGGCCCGGGCGATCCCGTCGGCGTCCAGGGCCTGCGGATCCCGTCCGCACAGATGCGGCAGCCGGTCCCGGGCGGCCGCCACGTCCCCCGCCTCCAGGGCGCGCCCGATGACCCCGGCCTCACGGGCGAGTGAAGTGCCCCCGACGACGGCCCAGGTGGCGCTCGCGGTGAGCACGACGGACGCGGCGGTGGACGGCCGCACGAGCCGCTGGGCAAGGGCGCCCAGAGCCACGGCGCCACCGGCGCAGACAGCGGTGTGCAGCGCGCCCCAGCCGCGGTGGTCCCGCCACAGCACCCGTTCGACTGCCCCGGCCGCCCGTCCGAACGCGGCGACCGGATGCCCGTGGCGCGGATCGCCGAGCAGCAGATCGCCGAGAAGGCCGGCGGCGGCGCCGTACGCGAAGACGCGACCGGCACCCATCGGCTCAGCCGGCCGCGGGGGCGGGAATGGGCCGGGTACTCAACCTCGTTCGGCAGCCGCGCATGGCGATATGTCCTCACTCAGGGTGTCCACGCCCTGGTTCGACGAGACCGGCGGTGAGAGTTCCTGGCTCCCGGGGAGTGCTACCCCGGTGACAGTGGCGGGACCGCGCCGGATTCGCACCGGCTTCCTCTCTTGCCGCCGTACTTGGCTCCGGAAGTCCACCACGCCCCCGGAAGACCAGTCAACTTGCCGTTGACCTGCGAGGGGAGTGTGTGGGAAGGCCCACACCGGTGGTCCAGCGGGGCTCGTGGGGTATGCCGAAGGCCCCTTCCCGGCGGGCGGGGAGGGGCCTTTCGCCGGCCGCGGGCGGCCGGCGAGGTCAGGTCTCGGCGGTGGTCAGGCCCTGGCGGTGGTCAGTTCTCGGCCGTGGTCAGGACTTCGCCACGATCAGGTGGATGCCGTAGGCCACGGCGGCCGCGCAGGCCGCGAAGCACAGGTAGGCGGTGGTGACGGCCAGGGCCGCGGAGTTGCCCTGGGCGGTGGCGCGTTCGCGGGCGGAGAGACCCTTGATGCCGAGGGTGAAGAGGGCCACCATGCCCACGGTCACCACGAGGCTGACGCCGAAGACGGAGCCGATGGCTGCCCAGTCGATGTTCATGTCGGTTCTTCCTCGGGGGTCAGACGGTCGCGGCCGGGTCGGTGGCGGGAGCGGCGGGGGAGGGGATGGTGGCCGTCAGGCCGTCCGTGACGGTCCCCGCGGGCGGCGGGGTCACGGCGGCCATCGCCGCGGTCACCACGCCGGCCGGCTCGGTGCCGTTGACGTTCGCGCTGTCCACCACCTCGCGGCGGGAGAGCTTCCAGATCGCGGCACTGGAGGCGATGAGGAAGACGGCGACGACCGCCGTGCCCCAGTCGCCGAGGTCCGTCACGGACTCGGCGAGCGCGCCGACGAGCGCGGCCGCGGGGAGGGTGAGCACCCAGGCGACCATCATGCGGGTTGCGGTGGACCAGCGGACCGTGCCGCCCTTGCGGCCCATACCCGCGCCCATCACGGAACCGGAGACGACGTGCGTGGTGGAGAGGGAGAAGCCGAGGTGGGAGGAGGCCAGGATGGCGGTGGCCGCGCTGGTCTGGGCGGCGAAGCCCTGCTGCGGCTGGAGGTCGGTCAGGCCCGTGCCCATGGTGCGGATGATCCGCCAGCCGCCGATGTAGGTGCCCAGCGCGATGGCCAGGCCGGCGGAGAGGATGACCCAGGTGGGAGGGTTGGAGCCGGGGGCGATGGAGCCGCCCGCGATCAGCGCGAGGGTGATGATGCCCATCGTCTTCTGCGCGTCGTTGGTGCCGTGCGCGAGCGAGACCAGGCCGGCGGAGGCGATCTGGCCGGCCCGGTAGCCCTTGCGGGCGGCCTCGTCCTCGGCGTTCTTGGAGAGCGCGTAGGAGAGCCGGGTGGAGAGCATCGCCGCGAGGCCCGCGACCACGGGGGCGGCGACCGCCGGGAGCAGGACCTTGGTGACCAGTACGTCGCTGTGGACCGCGCCGAAGCCGGCGGAGGCGACGGTGGCACCGATCAGGCCGCCCATCAGGGCGTGCGAGGAACTGGAGGGCAGGCCCACCAGCCAGGTCACCAGGTTCCAGAGGATCGCGCCGACCAACGCGGCGAAGATGACCTCGGGGCGGATGCCGTTCTCGTCGACGAGGCCCTTGGAGATGGTGTTGGCGACCTCCACGGAGAGGAAGGCGCCGACCAGGTTGAGCGCGGCGGACATGGTCACCGCGATCTTGGGCTTGAGCGCGCCGGTCGAGATGGTCGTGGCCATCGCGTTGGCGGTGTCGTGGAAACCGTTCGTGAAATCAAACGCGAGTGCGGTCACCACCACAATCGCGAGGATCAGCGAGAAGTTTTCCATTTACCCAGACAATCTTTAGAGGTCATCGGCCGTTGGACCGTAGGCAACCTGGATGAACGGAAGGTGAACTGAGATGGTCTCTGTGGTGTCTGGAATTGACCTCAGGGTATCCGTACGCGGGGACGGGTGAGGCCGCCGTCCCGTCGTCCGGTCCGGCGGCCCAGTCGTCCGTAGGTCAGCGGCCCGAGGTGAACGCCTTCAGCCGGGCCGCCGAACCGTTGAAGAGATTCTGGTCACCCGGCAGGCTGCCGCTGTTGTCGTACTGCCAGAAGGTCCGCCGCGACCACCCGGCCGGGAGCGCGCCCGCGTCCGCCGGGCCGTGGCGGGGATCCACGGGGCGCGGTCCGCGGCGAAGGCGGCGCTGCCGCCGGTGCACAGGTTCCGCCAGCGGGCGGTCGTGTAGATCACCGGCCGCCCGCCGGTCTCCCGGTTCAGCTCGTCACTGAAGGACCTGATCCACCGGACCGTCCCGGAGTGGCTCAGCCCGTAGCACCTGTGCTTCTCCTCGTACGGGTCGTACTCGATGTCGTGCGCGGGCGGCAGCGTCCAGCCGTCCGCCGTCCCGGTGCCGCCGTGGCTCATGAAACACGCGGCCCGCCGGGCGCCCGACGACATGTCCGGCAGGGCGAAGTGGTAGGCGCCGCGCATGATTGCCGGGTCGACGTTCTTCTGGTGGGAGGGAGACGTCGTGCCGCCCTCGCCGGGGCACCGGCCGCCCCGGCCGGTGCCCCGGCGAGGGCGATGGCGGCTCCGGCGAGCACGAGCGCGGCCGCGGCGAGTGTGCGGGCGTGGTGGCGGCGGTGGTGTGACGGAGTGCGGTCACGGGCCGAGTTTCCCCCCGGAACGGCGACGTGCACGAAAGATCGTCCAGGGATGGCCGGAAGAGCGGTGTAACTTCGATGATCTTCGGACAAGCCCGGAAATGTGCCCTTCTGTACCGTTCTGCGCTCTACTGGATTCGGATGTTCCTCCCCAAAGCGCTCTGCCGTACAGGCCCGTTGGGGCGCCGCCTGACAGGATCGGGCCATGGCTGAGCAGCGGCGGGACGAGCGTGACGGGCGGGATGGGCGCGGCGGCGCACAGGGGGTGTCGGAGCCGCGAAGGCGGGAGGCGCGCGCGGAGGAGACGAGCGCCTGGCGTGAACTGGTCGCCACCGCCCGCCGCACGGTGGCCGACGGGCTGGTCGTCGGCACCTCCGGCAACGTCTCGGTCCGTGTCGGCGACACCGTGCTGGTCACGCCGTCGGGCGTGCCGTACGACGCGCTCACCCCCGACGACGTGACGGGCGTCGACCTCGCCGGCCGCCAGGTGCTGGGCGCCCTGGTCCCGACCAGTGAACTGCCGATGCATCTCGCGATCTACGGCGGCACGGACGCCGGTGCCGTCGTGCACACCCACGCCGTGCACGCGACGGCCGTCTCGACCCTCGTGCCGGAGCTGCCGCTGATCCACTACATGTCCGCCGCGCTCGGCGGTGCCGTCCGGGTTGCCCCGTATGCGACGTACGGCACCGACGAGTTGGCCGAGAACATGCTCCTCGCCCTGGCCGGACGCTCCGGATGCCTCCTCCAGAACCACGGCACGGTCACCTATGGCGCCACCCTGGCCCAGGCCTATGACCGCACCGCCCAGCTGGAGTGGATGTGCCGCCTGTGGCTGACGGCGTCCTCGGTCCCGGGCCGGACCCCGGCGCTGCTCTCACCGGAGCAGTTGGCTCAGGTGGCGGACCGCCTGCGCGGATACGGCCAGCCGCGGGGCTGAATCCGGCACCGTGGGCCCGCTTCCACTGGCCGCGGTCCCGGTCCGCCCCGACACTGGACAGGTGCGCCCAGTCAAAGTCACGGCCGCCGCCGTCGGTGCCGTACTCGCCGCCGGCGCGGCCAGCGTGGCCGCGGGGCGGTTCGCCAGTGACGCCGCGCTCAAGGCGCCGCCCGGCCGGCCCCTGCCCACCGAGCCCCGGCTCACCGTGCACGGCACGGCGGCCGGCCGCATCACCCTCACCCGCGATCTCGCCTCGCGACGCCCCGGCACCTACGGCCTGGCCGGCGACGGCTCGCACGCGGTCGTCGGCGCCGTCCTGGAATCCGCCGCGACCACCCCGGACACCGTCGTGCGGCGGCTGGAGCGTGTGACCCACGGCACCCTGGAAACCGGCGACAAGGTCTGGCTCACCCCCAACGTGCACGTCGGCAACCCGGGCGCGGCCCTGGGCCTGGACCACGCGGACATCGACATACCCGGTGAACTCGGAGCGCTGCCCGCCTGGTTCGTGCCGGGCTACCGGGACACCTGGGTGATCGCGGTGCACGGCCTCGGTGCCACCCGCGAGCTCGCCATGAACGTCATGGGGTTCCTGCACGGCCGGCGGCTGCCCGTCCTCGCCCTCGGCTACCGCGGCGACCTCGGGGCACCGCGCCCCCCGGACGGCCTGAACCACCTCGGCGAGAGCGAGTGGCGCGACCTGGACGCGGCGATCCGCTACGCCGTCCGCTACGGCGCCCGCCGTGTGGTCCTGTACGGCTGGTCCACCGGCGCCACCATGGCACTGCGGGCCGCCGCCCACTCGGCGCTGCGTGAGCGCGTCTGCGGGCTGATCCTGGACTCGCCGGTGCTGAACTGGGAGGCCACCCTGCGGGCCCTCGCCCAGGCCCGGCACACCCCCGACCCGCTGCTGCCGCTCGCGGTGCGCGCCGCCCAGGGCCGCGCGGGCCTGGGCGGTGACCACGTCGGCCACCCGGTCGACCCGGAGCGGCTCATCGTGCCCACCCTGATCGTCCACGGCCCGGACGACGCGGTGGCCCCCTGGGTGTACTCCCGCCGGCTCGCGGCCCGGCACCCCGACCGCATCGCCCTGCACACCGTGCCGGACGCACCGCACAGCGCCATGTGGAACGTCGGCCCCCGGCAGTACGAGGAGCGGCTGCGCAGATTCCTCACACCTCTTATGTGATGTTCATGAATATCTTTACTCCTCATATATGACCGTATTGATGTGATTTGCCCCTGGCGGGCGAGCCGTCCCGGAGCCTGTGCCGGCACAGGCCGGAGGCCCCGATTCCAGCCGGTCCCGAGGGTTCCGTTTAAGGCCGTACCACTGGCCTGAACATGTCTCTTCGCCTCCCCTCGGGCCCCGTGCGTTGGCCAGCCCCGTCGCCCGCCGTGACATTCCGTTTGGGTTTTCGGACCGTCAACCGGAAGACTGCACCCGTGACGTCCCGTATCCCGCGCGACTCAAGGCTTCGACTCGTCCGAACGCGACCCCTGGCCGCAGCCCCCCGAGCGATGAACCAGCGGCCCGCGCGCCGCCCCGCACCCCGCCCGCCCGAGGGCACCCCGGCCCCCGCCGAGCTGGCCAGAATGGCGCGGTCCGGGCTGGCCGGAGCGGCCCGAGTCGCCCACTGGGCCGACACGGCACTCGGTCCGGGCAGCGACGGCGCGACCGCTGACGGCAAGGCCACCCTCTCCGAGGCGTCCGCCGAACGCGCGTCCGGCGATCTGGGCCTGACCGTGGCTCAGGTCCGCGCCGACTGGGACACCGCCCGGCTCGCCGGCCTGGTCGAGGTGCACGGCGACAGCGCACGCCCCGGCTGGCGCCTGCGGGCCTGGGACCGCGACGACAGCGCCGTGCTGCGCGGCTGGGTCGCCCTCTTCGACGCCTGGTCGCTCGCCCATCCGGAGCCCGCCGAGTTCGAGGCCGCGGCCGTCGCCGAGGTCGTCTCGGCCATGCCCCAGGTGCTCTCCTTCCTCCAGCTGTCCGCCGGTCCCGTCCCGGTCGAGCAGCTCCTGGACCTGCTGCGGCAGCGGGTCACCGAACTGCGCACCGAGCGCTGCGAGGTCCCCTACGAGACGGAGGCCGGGATCGGTGCCGGGTCCCCGGTCCCCGTCGCCGCGGTGGCCGCCGCCCGCACCGACCTGGCCGACCGCGCACCGGCCGACGACCCCGCGCCCGCCGAGGACGCCGAGCTCGCTCCCCTCCTCGACTGGTCCCTGCACGCGCTCGCCTCCGTCGGCGCGCTGACCTACGGCACCGGCCAGGCCACCCTCACCCCGCTGGGCAGCTGGGCGGTCTGGGTCAAGCTGGAGCAGATCTGCGTGGCCGCGCAGAGCCCCGCCGGGAACATCGAGGTCGCCGCCGAGGAGATGCTGCGCGGCTGCGCGCAGCTCCGCCCCAACGCGGCCCGCGCCGAGTACCGGGCCTGGCTCGCCGCCCGCCCCGTCGGCAGCGCGGTCGCCGAACTCGTCGCCGCCGCCCGCGGCGAGGACGCCCTGCTGCGCGGTCTCGCCTTCGAGGCGCTCCGCGTGGTGGGCGCCCCCGCCGAACCGGACGTCCACGCGGTCGTCGACGAGCCGACCCTGCGGCCGTACGCCCTGCTGTGGCTGGCCGAGCACGACGGGGTCGACCCGGAGGACGCGCACGAGGTGCTCACTCGCGAAGAGGCCACCTGGCTGTGGGTGGACACGGCCGCCGCGGTCGCCGACCACGGTGAGGCGCCGCTGCTGGTCCGCCACCTGGAGTCGGCGCTGCAGCCCACCGTCCCCGCGCTGCTCGACGAGGTGCGGGCCGTCGGTCACCCGCGCACCGTGCAGGTCCTGGTCGCCCTCGCCGCCGCCCACCCCGACCCGGCGCTGGCCAAGGCCGTCCGCCGGGCGGCCTTCCAGGTGCACACCGGGGGCTGACGGGCCGGCGAGGCGGGCGGGTCAGGCCGTTGTCTCCGGGGCGTAGGTGCCGAAGCTCCAGACATTGCCCTCGACGTCCCGGGCCATGTAGTCCCGCGAGCCGTAGTCCTGGTCCGTCGGGGGCATCAGGATCTCCGCGCCGTGATCCACGGCCCGCTGGTGGTGTGCGTCGACGTCGTCCACGACGATGTACACCCCGGTCGGGCCCGCGCCCTCCATCGCCGCGTCGAAACGGCCGCCGCGGCCCTTGGAACCCAGCATCACCGCGCCGTTGCCCTGCACCAGTTCGGCGTGCAGCACCATGCCGTCCTCGCCCTCGTACACCGACAGTTCGGTGAAGCCGAAGGCCTCCGTCAGTTGTCTGATCGCCGCCTTCGCGTCCGCGTACAGCAGTGACGGATAGATGCTCGGCCGTCCGCCGGTCGTGCCTGCCATGCCGATCACTCCCCTCCTGTGCCGGTCCCCCGAGAGCCGTCGTCCGGCCTGCTGCACAGTCTTGCACCCGGCACTGACAACGCCCCCGGCCGAAGGCGCCGCGCCCTCACCGGAAGGTGTTGCACCGCGCCATGTCCCCGGTCCGGTACCCCTGGTAGAACCACTGCTGGCGCTGCTGCGCCGACCCGTGCGTCCAGGTCTCGGGTGTCACCCGCCCCTGGTAGCGCTCCTGGATCCGGTCGTCGCCCACCGCCGCCGCCGCGTCGAGACCGTCCCGGATGTCGGCGTCCGTCAGGCTGGTGATCAGCGGCCGGCCGGTCGACTCGTCCTTCGTGGTCGTCGCGTGCCGCGCCCACACCCCGGCATAGCAGTCGGCCTGGAGCTCCACCCGCACCGCATTGCTGTTCACCCCGGTCAGGTCGTCCCGTGACCTGCTCAACGTGCCCATCAGGTCCTGCACATGGTGCCCGTACTCGTGCGCCACGACGTACGCCTGGGCGAACGGGCCGCCGCTCGCGCCGAACTTGGACCGCAGCTCGTCGAAGAACCCGAGGTCCAGGTAGACCTTGCGGTCGCCCGGGCAGTAGAACGGCCCGACCGCAGAGGTCGCCGTACCGCAGGCGGTGCCGACGCGGCCGGTGAAGAACACCGTCGGGGCGTTGGTGTAGACGCCCCGGCGCTCCTGGAACTCCTGCTTCCAGAAGTCCTGCACGCTGTTGACCACCGCCACCATCCGGCAGTCGTCCTTGGTGTTCGCGTCCCGTCCGGTACGGCAGCTCTGCTGCACCTGCGCCAGCGACGAGGAGGCGGGCGAGGGCGAGCTGTCACCGGAGGAGAGGCCCAGCTGGTCCGGGCCGACACCGAAGAACAGGGCGAGCAGCAGCGCGATCAGACCGGCCAGGCCGCCGCCGATGGTCGCCTTCCCGCCCGGCACCCGGCTGCCGCGCACGTCCTGGACCTCGGAGGTGTCCAGGTTCGCGTCGTCGTCGAACTGCATGGGGCGCACCGCCTTCTGCTCGCACCGTCCCCTGCATCCACCTTGCGCCATCAGGGCCGCCACTTCGCGTCGATGGCCCGGCGAACGCCCGATCGGGCGACGTCCCGCCCCGCCCCCGCGTCACGCCAGCCCCCGCCCCGCGGCCGTGACTACGCTCTGCGCCTGATCCATGGGACGAGGACGCCCGGCCGGGCGCCTAAGGGGGTTAGCGGTGCCCGTCATGCCACACGGGACGACCTCGCCGCCCACCGCGCCGGACGGCTTCCGCGGCGCGCCCCGGCCCGCGGACGGTCCCCCGCCCCGGGCCGCCACGGTCGGCCGCCCCCGCCCGGTCGCGCCGTTCCCGTCCTCCGCGGGCCGCCGCTCCCCGGCCCCGCCCCCCTCCTGCCGACGCCCCACCCGCCCCGTCCGCCCCGTTCGTATCTCCCGCTCCGTCACCCTCGCCCGCCGCCTCCTCCCCGTCACGCTCGTCCTTCTGCTGGCCGGCCTCGCCCTCTGCACCGCCCAGCAGGTTCGTTCCGCCCCCTACGGGGACCACCTCACCCCCGGCCCTGCGGCGGGCACCGCACGCGCGCACGGAGCGGTGGTCGAGGCGTACGACGGACGGACCCTGCGCTGGCGGTACGCGCGCGCGGGACGGCGTCCCCTGAGCGTGCTGCCCGCACGCGGGCACGCGATCGCCGTCTGGGACGACGGGCTGGTCACCGACACGGACGGCCGTTCCGTGCGCTGGCACCGCGCCCTGCCCGCGGCCACCGGCTGGCTCCGGCGACAGGGCGGCACCGGCGTCCTGCGCCCTCTCGGCCGCGGCGTCCTCGCGGTCGTCACCCCGGCCCGCATCGCCGCGTACCGCACCGCCGACGGCGATCTGCGCTGGGTACTGCCCGCCCGCGCGGGCTGCGCCTTCCGCCCCGAACGTGCCGTACGTCACGGCCCCGCCCTGCTCCTCGCCCAGCCCTGCGCCGACGGCGCCTGGACCGCGCAGCTCATCGCCGTGGACGACCTGGGCCGGATCGTTCCGCACCGCGCACCCCTCGGCAGCGAACGCCCTCGCATCCGCCCCGAACACCCGCGCACCGAAAAAGCGCTTGCGCCGCCCCGTTAGACTTGGCCCATGGCCATTCTCCTCGCGCATTAGACGGCGGGAACGTCCTCAGCCGCCCACCCGTCAAACCCCGTACGCCCTGGAGTCTGTCCGTGATCTCCGCCTCCGGTATCGAGCTGCGCGCCGGTGCGCGCATCCTCATCGAGAACGCCACCTTCCGCGTCGCCAAGGGCGACCGCATCGGTCTGGTCGGCCGCAACGGCGCCGGCAAGACCACCCTCACCAAGGTCCTGGCCGGTGACGGTGTCCCCGCCGCGGGTACCGTCACCCGTTCCGGCGAGGTGGGCTACCTCCCGCAGGACCCGCGTACCGGCGACCTCGACGTGCTCGCCCGCGACCGCGTCCTCTCCGCCCGCGGCCTCGACGTGCTGATCCGCAAGATGCGCGAGAACGAGCAGCGCATCGCCAACGGCCAGGGCGCCACCCGCGAGAAGGCGCTGCGGCAGTACGAGCGCCAGGAGACCGAGTTCCTCACCAAGGGCGGGTACTCCGCCGAGGCCGAGGCCGCCACCATCGCCGCCGCGCTCAACCTGCCCGACCGGGTGCTCGGCCAGCCCCTGCACACGCTCTCCGGCGGTCAGCGCCGGCGCATCGAGCTGGCCCGGATCCTGTTCTCGGACGCGGACACGCTCCTGCTGGACGAGCCGACCAACCACCTCGACGCCGACTCGATCGTCTGGCTGCGTGACTACCTGAAGACCTACCGCGGCGGCTTCATCGTGATCTCCCACGACGTCGACCTGGTCGAGACGGTCGTCAACAAGGTCTTCTACCTGGACGCCAACCGCTCCCAGATCGACGTCTACAACATGGGCTGGAAGCTGTACCAGCAGCAGCGCGAGGCCGACGAGAAGCGCCGCAAGCGCGAGCGTGCCAACGCGGAGAAGAAGGCGGCCGCGCTGCACTCGCAGGCCGACAAGATGCGCGCGAAGGCCACCAAGACGGTCGCCGCGCAGAACATGGCCCGCCGCGCCGACAAGCTGCTGGCCGGCCTGGACGCCGTCCGGGTCTCCGACAAGGTCGCCAAGCTGCGCTTCCCGGAGCCGGCGCCCTGCGGCAAGACCCCGCTGACGGCCGAGGGCCTGTCGAAGTCGTACGGCTCGCTGGAGATCTTCACCGATGTCGACCTGGCCATCGACAAGGGCTCCAGGGTCGTCATCCTGGGCCTGAACGGCGCCGGCAAGACCACCCTGCTGCGGCTGCTCGGCGGGGTCGAGCAGCCGGACACCGGCGAGGTGATCGAGGGTCACGGCCTCAAACTCGGCTACTACGCCCAGGAGCACGAGACCCTGGACCCGGACCGGTCGGTCCTGGAGAACATGCGCTCCGCCGCCCCCGACATGGATCTCGTAGAGGTCCGCAAGGTGCTGGGCTCGTTCCTGTTCTCCGGCGACGACGTCGACAAGCCCGCCGGTGTCCTCTCCGGCGGCGAGAAGACCCGGCTCGCCCTCGCCACCCTGGTCGTCTCCTCGGCGAACGTGCTGCTGCTCGACGAGCCGACCAACAACCTCGACCCCGCCAGCCGCGAGGAGATCCTCGGCGCGCTGCACACCTACAAGGGCGCGGTCGTCCTGGTCACCCACGACGAGGGCGCCGTCGAGGCGCTCCAGCCCGAGCGGATCATCCTGCTCCCCGACGGTGTCGAGGACCTGTGGGGTGCCGACTACGCGGACCTCGTGGCGCTCGCCTGAGCCCCGGTCGCGTCGCCGTCGGTTGATCGAATGCCTGATCCACTGGCTATGGATCATTCGGCCTATCGGTGATCCATCATCTGTGTGAGATCTCCTCGTATCGAGGTGTGTCCTACATCGATTTCGCGGCCGGCCCCTTTGTCGATAAGGGGTCGGCCGCTTTCTGTCTCTGACCTGGCAGTTCGTGGAAGAACCCGTTCAGCCTCATGGACAGTCCATGCAGGAATCGAAGATTCCGCTTGTGGGGACGCGCTCCTGTCGTCACAACGATGTCTCACGGACCTTGCCGAATGGGTGGCCATCGCGCCCCGGAGGGGTGATCATGAGGGGACCAGAGCGCACTTCCCATGAGGAGGCACGGGTGGCCGAGACTCTGAAGAAGGGCAGCCGGGTAACCGGCGCCGCGCGCGACAAGCTCGCGGCAGACCTGAAGAAGAAGTACGACTCCGGTGCGAGCATTCGGGCACTGGCCGAGGAAACCGGCCGCTCGTATGGCTTCGTCCACCGGATGCTCAGCGAGTCGGGTGTCACGCTGCGTGGGCGTGGCGGGGCGACGCGGGGCAAGAAAACCGCGTCCTGACCCCGGGCGGCCCATCGGCTTCGATGGTGGCCACCCGGTCGGCCGACTGATCGGCCGGGTGGTTACTGTGCAGTCACTTAGCATGCCCTACGGCAATGCGTGATGACCGCACACATCGGAGGCGCCCCATGGCTTCGCCCGACCAGGACCTCGCTCCTGTTCTCGACAAGGACGGCGTACGGCTCACCGTCGACGACGCACTCGCCACGGTGACGCTGACCAACCCGGCCAAGCGCAACGCCCAGAGCCCCGCACTGTGGCGGGCGTTGGCCGAGGCCGGGCGGTCGCTGCCGGGGTCGGTCCGCGTCGTCGTGCTGCGCGGTGAGGGCCAGTCCTTCTCCGCGGGCCTGGACCGGCAGATGTTCTCGCCGGAGGGGATCCCGGGCGAGCCGACGTTCATCGAACTCGCGCGCCGTGACGACGCCGGGC
The DNA here is from genome assembly GCF_055567595.1 of Streptomyces sp. NPDC026515. Classification (NCBI taxonomy): domain Bacteria; kingdom Bacillati; phylum Actinomycetota; class Actinomycetes; order Kitasatosporales; family Streptomycetaceae; genus Streptomyces; species Streptomyces sp. NPDC026515. The sequence continues at coordinate 57,717 of NZ_JBVHQD010000007.1, read as the reverse complement.
TCGACGCGACCATCGCCGAATACCAGCAGGCGTTCACCTGGTGGCGGCGCAACGACCTCGTGTCGATCGCCGCCGTGCAGGGCCATGCCATCGGGGCCGGCTTCCAGCTGGCCCTCGCCTGTGACCTGCGCGTCGTCGCGGACGACGTGCAGTTCGCCATGCGCGAGACCAGCCTGGGCCTGGTGCCCGATCTCACGGGTACCCACCCGCTGGTCTCCCTCGTCGGCTACGCACGTGCGCTGGAGATCTGCGCGACCGGACGGTTCGTACAGGCCGAGGAGGCGGTGGCCTCCGGGCTCGCGAACCTCGCGGTGCCGGGCGCCGAACTCGACGCCGCCGTGCGCGACCTGGCCGCGGCGCTGCTGGCCGCGCCCCGGGACGCGGTGGTGGAGACCAAGGCGCTGCTGCGCGGTGCGGGTGACCGGACGTACGACGAGCAGCGGGCCGCCGAGCGGCAGGCCCAGGCCCGCCGCCTGCGGGACCTGGCGGGCGTGGGCGAGTAGCCCACGCGGGCGGCCGGGGCTGGTCCCGCCCACGCGGCGGCGGCCGCGCACCGACACAGCCCCGCGCCCCCTTCCCACTTCAGCCGACGTCCGTCACCAGCACCGCCACCGTGGGGTGATCCCCCAGCGCCGCTCCGACCGCGGCACGGACCTTCCTCGCCACCGGCACGGCGCCGGGCCCCTCGGACAGCGCCACCTCCACCCGCACATGCCGGCGCGGCAACGCCCCCTCGACGTGCACCTCCCGGCTCAGCGCCCCGGTCACCCGCGCCACCCCCGGCACCGCCAGCGCCGCCGCCGTCACCCGCGCCCCGTCCGGATCCGTGCCCTCCCGGACCGACGGCGGCCGAGGCGGTCGCAGGGCCGCCGGCTCCGCCCGGTCGCGTGTCAGCAGGTCGGTCACCCGCAGGTCCACCTCGGTCACCGCCAGCCCGAGCCCCGCCGTCGCCGCGGCCGCCAGCGCCCGGCGCAACCGACCCGCCGTCACCGGCAGCGGTTCGGCGGCCGTCGCCGCGAACTCCGCCGCCAGCCGCAGCGGCCCCGGCGGCACGGCACCGGGCGGTGCCGGTACGGCGGGTTCCGACACGTCCTCGGGATCCGCCAGCGCGATCCGCACCGCCCCCAGCCGCACCCCCACGACCTCGGCCGCCGCCCGGCGCAGCACCGCGTCGGCCACCGCCTCCGTCACCCACGCACCGTCGTGCGGCCCGCCCAGCGGGAGCAGCCTGCCGAGGCCCAGCGGGTGCCGTACCGCCTCTGTCCACCGGTCCGCAGTCATTGCTCCAGCCTGCCGCATCACCGGCGCGCGGCGGGGCATCCGCACTTACCGTGGTCGCAGGACCACGATCAGAAGGGGTGCAGGGCGATGACGCAGACGACGGCTGAGCCGGAGCAGGACCCGAGGGATCCGGCGGTGCAGACCCGGAAGGCCGTCAGACGCGGTGGCGGCGACCCGTCGACCCGGGGGCGGACCACGATCGCCGACGGCGTGGTGGAGAAGATCGCCGGACTGGCGGCCCGGGACGTGGTCGGCGTGCACGCGATGGGCAGTGGACTCGCCCGCACCTTCGGTGTGGTGCGCGACCGGGTGCCGGGCGGCTCCAAGTCGGTCACCCGGGGTGTGAAGGCGGAGGTCGGCGAGGTGCAGACCGCGCTCGACCTGGAGATCGTCGTGGACTACGGCGTGTCGATCGCCGACGTGGCCCGCGCGGTGCGGGAGAACGTGATCGCGGCCGTGGAACGGATGACCGGGCTCGAAGTGGTCGAGGTCAACATCGCGGTCAGCGACGTGAAGCTGCCCGAAGAAGAGGAAGAGGAGCCGGAGTCCCGGCTCCAGTGACGGCTGAGGGGAGCTCACCATGAACTTGGCCGTGGTCGGCATGATCGCCGGCATGGCGCTGGGCTTCGCCGGGTTCTTCGGCGGGTTCGGCGCCTTCCTGCTGGTGGCGGCGCTCGGCGCCGTCGGGTTCGTCGTCGGCAGGTTCGCGGAGGGAGACCTCGAACCCGGCGACTTCTTCCGCAGCCGCGACGACCGCCGCGACCGGCGGCAATGACCACCGCGAGCAGCGAGACGCGCGGGCCCGCAACCGTCGTGCCGCCGGGCGATCGGGGGGCCGTCCGGATCGCCGACCGGGTGGTGGCGAAGATCGCGGCGCAGGCGGCCCGCGAGGTCCTCGGCCCGCTCCCGAAGGACGCCGTGCCCCCGCACGCCACGGTGGTGGTCCACCACGGCACCGCCCGGGTCCGCGTCCACCTCGAACTGGACTATCCGTCCGACATCGGCGCCCGCTGCGCGGCTGTGCGTCGACATGTGGTCGAGCGGGTAGGCGCGTTGGTGGACATGGAGGTGCGGGAGGTCGCCGTGCACGTCGAACGGCTGCACCCGGCCCAGAGCCCGGGGAGGGCGTGATGAGCACCGATCAGACACAGGCCGTCGAGAGGCCCCCCGAGGCCGCGCCGCCACCGGCCGGTCACGAGGCCCGCTTCTGGTCGCCCCGCCGTGCACCCGCGGCGCTGGTCGCCACCCTGCTCCTGGTGACGTCGGCCGCCTTCCTGTACGACATCGCGGCCGTACGCGCCCATCACCCGGCGATGCACTGGCGCCGCGCACTGGCCCGGCAACTCGCGACGCGGCCCCTCGACGACACCTGGGTGCTGGTCGGCGCGGGCATCGCCGCCGCCCTCGGCGCATGGCTGCTGACCCTGGCCCTCACACCGGGCCTGCGAGACGTGCTGCCGATGCTCCGCAGCCACCCCGACGTGCGGGCCGGGCTGCGCCGTGACGCGGCCGCGATGGCGCTGCGCGACCGGGCCATGGAGATCTCGGGCGTACGCCGGGTGCGCGTGCGGCTGAACCGCTCCCGCGCCCATGTCCTCGCCGTCTCCCACTTCCGTGAACTCGACGAGGTGCGGGCCGACCTGGACACGGCACTCACCGGCGCGATCCATGGCCTGGGCCTCGCGCGCCCGCCCAGGCTGACCCTGAACGTCATCCGCCCCGGCCGGAAGGGATGAGCCGATGCGCACGGCGATCAACCGCGTACTGATCGGTCTGACGGGCCTGGCGCTCCTCGCCCTGGGCGGTGCGGTGCTGGCCGTCGGCCTGGGCGCCCCGTCCTCCTCCTGGTGGATCCACGACGGCCGTCACGACGTCCTCCTCAGCGCCGCCGAACGCACCCACTGGCGTGGCGCGGGCTGGTGGTGGCCGACGGTGCTGGCCGCCCTGGCGGTCCTGCTCCTGCTGTCCCTGTGGTGGCTGACCGCGCAACTGCGCCGGCGGCGGCTGACCGAGGTCGTGGTGGACACCGGTGACGGCGAGGGCGCGCTGCTGCGCGGCAGGGCCCTGGAGACGGTCCTGGCCAACGACGTGGCCCACCAGCGGGGCGTCGCCCACGCCCAGGCGGTACTGCGGGGCAGGCCCAAGGCTCCGGAGGTACGGGTGTGGCTCCAGCTGGACGCGGACGTGCCACCGCGTGCGGCCCTGGACGACCTCACCTCGCACGCACTGGCCCACGCCCGGGACTCGGCCGCCCTGAAGAGGCTCCCGGCGGAGGTGCGCCTGACATCGGTGAAACACCGCGCGGAGAGGGTCACCTGAGCCGCCGTCCGGCGGACCGGCCGCGCCCCGCCGGGAGCCGGGCCGTCAGAAACCGTGCCGCATACCGCCGTCGACGGGCACCATGATGCCCGTCAGATAGGACGCCGCCGGCGACAGCAGGAACGCTCCCACCCGCCCGAACTCCTCGGGTGTCCCGTAGCGCCGCAGCGGAATGCGGGACTCGTTCTCCATCCGGGTGGCCTCGGGGTCGGCCGACAGTCCGTCCAGCTCCCGTACCCGGTCGGTGTCGATCCGTGACGGCAGCAGCCCCACCACCCGGATCCCGCGCGGCCCCAGCTCGTCCGCAAGCGACTTGGCGTACCCGGCGAGTCCCGGCCGCAGCGCGTTCGAGATCGTCAGCCCGGGAATCGGCTCGTACACCGACCCGGACAGCACGAACCCGATGACACCGCCGTCCGCCAGCTCCGCCGCGGCCGCGCGGGCGAGCCGTACGGCCCCCAGGAACACCGTCTCGTAGGCGGTCTGCCACTGTTCGTCCGTGTTGTCGGCGACGAACCCGGCCGGGGGCCCGCCCACGCTCACGAGGATGCCGTCGAAGCGGCCGAACCGCTCACGCGCCGCCGCGATCACCCGCTCCGGTGCGTCCGCCTCCGCGTTGTCGACGGCCAGGCCCGCCGCGTTCGGCCCCAGCTCGGCCACCGCCTCGGCGACCCGCTTCTCGTCGCGTCCGGTCACCACGATCTTCGCCCCGTCGGCGACCAGCTCTCGCGCGGCCGCGTTGCCCAGCCCGCGGGTCGCTCCGGTGACGACGTACACCCGGTCTTTCAGTCCAAGATCCATGGCCCCTATCCTGCCTCGTCGCCGCCGAACAGTGTGAGGGCGGTGTTCACCAGTCCGATGTGGCTGAACGCCTGCGGGAAGTTGCCCAGCTGGCGTCCGAGTTCGGGTTCGTACTCCTCGGAGAGCAGCCCCACGTCGTTGACGAGTCCCACCAGCCGTTCGAACAGTTCCTTCGCCTCGTCGGTACGGCCCGTCATGTGCAGCGCGTCGGCGAGCCAGAACGAGCAGGCCAGGAAGGCGCCCTCGCCGCCCGGCATGCCGTCGACGCCGATCGCGTCGGTGTCGTAGCGGCGTACCAAACCGTCGTGGCCCAGGTCGTCGCGGATCGCGTCCACCGTGCCGATCACCCGCGGGTCGTCCGGCGGCAGGAACCCGAAGCGGGGGATCAGCAGCAGGGCGGCGTCGAGTTCACGCGAGCCGTAGTACTGGGTGAAGGTGTTGCGCTGTGCGTCGAACCCCTTCTCGCACACCTCCCGGTGCACCTCGTCGCGGAGCGCGCGCCAGCCCTCCAGCTCACCCTCCAGCTCCGCGTGCTCCTCCAGGGTGCGCACCGCGCGGTCCGCGGCCACCCACACCAGCACCTTGGAGTGCACGAAGTGTCGGCGGCCGCCGCGCACCTCCCACAGCCCCTCGTCCGGCTGGCGCCAGATCTTCTCCAGGAACTTCATCAGCGAGCACTGGATGGCCCACATGTGCGGCTTGGTGGACAGGCCGGCGGTGCGGGACAGCGACAGCGAGTCCATGACCTCGCCGTACACGTCCAGCTGGAGCTGGTCGACGGCGCCGTTGCCGACGCGTACCGGCGCCGAGCCGGCGAAGCCGGACAGCCAGGGCAGTTCGAACTCGGGCAGCCGGCGCTCGCCGGCCAGGCCGTACATGATCTGCAGGTCCGCCGGGTCGCCGGCGACCGCGCGCACCAGCCAGTCGCGCCAGGCCTCGGCCTCCTTGTGGTAGCCGGCCGACAGCAGCGCGCCGAGCGTGAGCGTGGAGTCGCGCAGCCAGCAGAAGCGGTAGTCCCAGTTGCGCACCCCGCCCAGCTCCTCGGGCAGAGAGCTGGTGGCGGCGGCCACGATGCCGCCGGTCGGCGCGTAGGTGAGCGCCTTGAGGGTGATCAGCGAGCGCACGACCACGTCCCGGTAGGGGCCCCGGTAGGTGCAGCGGGCGGTCCAGCGCCGCCAGTCGGTGACGGTGGCGCGCAGCGCCTCGTAGGGGTCCACCAGCGCCGGGCGCCTCTCGTGCGAGGGGTGCCAGGTGAGCACGAAGGCGACCCGCTCGCCCTCCGCGACGGTGAACTCCGAGTGCGTGCCGAAGTCCTCGCCCCACGTCCGCACGGGCGGTTCGCTGCGCAGCCACACCGAGTCGGGGCCGGCGACGGCCACCCGGCTGCCGCTCGAGCGGCGCATCCAGGGCACGACCGAGCCGTAGTCGAAGCGGAGGCGGAGCGTGCTGTGCACGGTGACGCGGCCGCTGATGCCCTCGACGATGCGTACGACATCGGGCGCGCGGTCGCGCTGGGGCATCAGGTCGGTGACCCGGACCGTGCCCTCGGGGGTCTCCCACTCGGTGTCCAGGACCAGCGTGTCGGGCCGGTAGCCGCGCCGCGTGCAGGTGGTGGCGTCCTTCGGGGCGATCCGCCAGTGGCCGTTGTCCTCGTCGCCCAGGAGCCGGGCGAAGCAGGCCGCGGAGTCGAACCGGGGCACGCACAGCCAGTCGACGGAGCCGTCCCGGCCGACCAGGGCAGCGGTCTGCTCGTCGCCGATGAGGGCGTAGTCCTCGATGCGTCGGTCCACGGATTCCGGTTTCCCCCCGGGCCGGTGGGCCAATCAGGGGGTGGGCCGGGGGAGTGACCAGGCGCTCAGACGGCGGCGGCCGGTTCCGTTTCCGCCGCGGGCTCGTCCTTCCCGGCCTCCTCGCGGGTCCGGGCCTCCCGGCGCACCAGCACGAACCAGCCGTAGGGGACGCCCGCGGCGAACAGCCACCACTGGATCATGTAGGCGTAGTTCAGCGGGGCGTCCTCCTTGCCCGGGTCGGAGATCTGCTCCGGGGTGTCGCCCCTGGGCTCGGGCGCGGTCTGCTGGATGTAGCCGCCCAGCACCTGCTTGCCGAGCCGGCGCGCCTGCTCCGCGCTGTTGATCAGCATGATCTGCCGGTCGGGCAGGCCCTTGATGTCCTTGATGCCGCTCGCCGCGGTCGTCTCGTCGGGCATCAGGCGGCCCTGGACGGTGACCCGCCCGGCCGGCGGGGCCGGGACCTTGGGGAACGCGGTCTGGCTCGGGCCGTCCGAGGAGATCCAGCCCCGGTTGACCAGCAGCACCCTGCCGTCGGCCAGCACGAAGGGGGTGAGGACGTGGTACCCGACCTCGTCGTCGGCGTTGGTGCGACGCCGGACGACGACCTCGTGGGCGGTGTCGAAGGTGCCGGTGGCGGTGACGGTGTGGTACCGCTCCTTGCGGGTCACCGCGTGCCCCGGCCCGGTCACCCGCTCCACGGGTACCGGCTTCGCGTTCAGCGCCTGGGCCACCAGCGCGTTACGGGCGCTGCGCTCCTCGTACCGGTGCTTCTGCCAGAACCCCAGCCGGATCATGGTGGGGATGAGGAGCAGGGAGATCAGGGTGAGGATCACCCACTGCCGGGTCAACAGGAAGCGGTACACCCCACGACCGTACAACTCGGTCGTGGGGCGCGAACGCGCGGGTACCGGTCACACGCGGTCGACGATGCCCGCCTTCCCGGCCTCGCGGGCGCAGTGGGCGCCGCAGTACCACTGGTTCTCGGCCTCGACGCCCTGGCCGATGATCGAGACCTTGCAGTGCTCGCAGACGGGGGCCATGCGGTGGATCGCACAGGAGAAGCAGTCGAAGACGTGGACCGCGCCCTGCGCGTGCACCTCGAAGGTCATTCCGTAGTCATTGCCGCAGACTTCACATTTCGCCATGGGCCTCAGGGTGGGTGGTCGTCCCCGCGCGGGCGAGCGGGCGCCGGGCGAGTCGCCCGGCAATCACCCGTCCGTACGGCCCCGCCGCCCGGTCACTTCCCCGCCGCCGGCGGCGAAGCCGGGGCCACGTCCCGCAGCAGCTGCCCGAAGGCCGCCTCGTCGACGACCGGTGTGCCGAACTGGCGCGCCTTTACCACTTTCGAGGTACCCGAGTCCGGGTCGTTGGTGACGAGCAGGCTGGTGAGCCGCGAGATGCTCGTCGACACGTGCAGACCGGCCTCGACGGCCCGGTCCTCCAGGAGTTCCCGCTCGGTCGAGGTGTCCCCGGAGAACGCCACCCGCATACCCTGCCGGAGCGGACCGCCGTCCTCGTACCGACCCGGGTTCGGGTACGGGCAGGCCGGCCGCTTGCGGGACGGGCGCCAGCTGGTGGGCTGGTGACCGCCGTACCCGCCGCTCGCCTGCCGGCCGATCCGCGGCGTCTCCGTCCACTCGGTCAGCGGCCGGCACTCCAGGAGCGGCAGCCGTACGTTGCCCGCCGCCGCGGCCCGCAGACTGGGCCGGAACGCCTCCGCCAGCACGCGCGCGTCGTCCAGCGCGTGGTGCGCCCGCCGCTGGACGACACCGAAGTGCGCGGCCAGGGTCTCCAGCTTGTGGTTGGGCAGCGGCAGGCTCAGCTCCTTGGAGAGCGCGATCGTGCACAGCCGCTGCTTCACCGGGGGTTCGCTCTTCGCCCGCGCGTACTCGCGCGCGATCATCTGCCAGTCGAAGACCGCGTTGTGCGCGACCAGCACCCGGCCGTCGAGCCGGGCCGCGAACTCCTCGGCGATGTCGGTGAAGAGCGGCGCCCCTTCGAGGACCTCGCTCGTCAGGCCGTGGATCCACACCGGGCCCGGGTCACGCTCCGGATTGACCAGCGTGTACCAGTGGTCCTCGACCTCACCGCGCCCGTCGAGCCGGTAGACGGCAGCGGAGATGATCCGGTCGTCCCTGGCCAGTCCGGTGGTCTCCACGTCGACGACCGCGTACCCCTGCGGATACGCGGCAGGCCACGGGGCGCCGGCGGAGACTGCGGTCGTACGGTCTTCGAGCATGGTCATTGAGGATACGGGCCGCGACCGACAGCCCGGTCCGTCAGGTCGCCCCCCGCCACCGCCCGTTCGCATGTCCTGATGGCCCGTCGCGCGGCTGGGGACCGGCTGGGGACCTTTCCGCCGCCCGGTGCCACCGTGCATCCCGCCCGGCGCCGACGCGGCGACGACCGCGCGACGGCGCGGCACTCGGCCGGCGGACGGGCGGTACGGCGCTCGGACCGGGGCGGAGATCGCGGCCGCGCGCACCACGAAGCTCCCGGACGTCTGGTCCACCGGTGTGGTGGCCGTCTGGGAGAGCGACCCGGACGCGGTCGCGGCCGTGCTGCCGTCCCCGCTCAAGCCCACCGGCCGCCCGCTGGTGTGCGTCAGCGTCAGCCAGGTCCGGCTGCCCGGACACCCGCTGGGCGCGGGCTCGTTCGCGGTCGCCGCCGCGCACGGCACCACCGAGGGCCGGTATCCGCCGGTGATGCCGATGACCCGTGAGCGCGCCCTCTCCGGCGGCCGTGAGGTCTTCCGCGAGCCCAAGAAGCCCGGCGAGGTGACCGTCGCCCGCGAGGGCGACCACGTCCGCGCGACGCTGGCCCGGCACGGCGTCGCCTTCGTGGGGGTGCGGGGCACGGCGGACGGCCCGCTGCCCCGGCCCGCGCGCAAGACCGACCTCTGCGTCACGTTCCTCCCGGCGGTGGACGGTTCGGGCTTCGCGTGGGGCGGCGTACGAGCCGGTCGCCGAACGGGTCGACCCCCAGGCCCTGCTGCCCTACGTCCACCAGCGCTACGACGACCCGCGCCAGATCGTCGACGCGCCGCCGGAAGGAAGCCGCCGAGGGCCTGAAGGTGGTCCTCGCCGACGTGGAGCGGGCCGCCCTGGAGAAGGCCGCTGCGGACCTGCGCGCGACCCGGGCCGACGTGCACCCGCGGGTGCACGTCGGCGCCCGCGAACAGGTCGTGGAACTGGCCGAGTCGGCCTACGACACCTACGGCGCGGTGCACGTCCTGCGCAACGACGCCGGGGTCGGCCCGGGCGCCGAGGGCCGCATGGGGGAGCACGAACCCAACGACTGGAAGTGGGCGTTCGAGGTCAACGTGTGGGGCGTCTTCCACGGCGTCCAGGCCTTCCTGCGGAGGATGCCCGAGCCGGGCCTGCCCGGTCACGTCGTCAACACGTCCTCGGGCGACGGCGGCATCCGCCGCTGCCGACGGCCTCCGTGTACGCGGTCACCAAGGCGGCCGTCGTCACGCTCGCCGAGTCGCTGTAGCCCTCCTCAGGGCGGCGCACGCGCGCGTGGGCGCCTCGGTGCTCTTCCCGGGGCCGCACATGCCGCGCACGGGCCTGTGGGAGTCGCACCGCGACCGGCCCGGGCGCTACGCCGAACACCGGCCGCGCGGGACGCCCTACCGCAGCCTCGGTCAGTGGGAGGCGGTGATGCGCGCGGCGGGCAGGGAGGCCGCCTTCACGCCCGTCGAGGAGGTCGCCGAGCTCGTCGTGGCGGGCATCCGCGCGGACCGCTTCCGGCTGCTGCCGCAGAGCGGGCACGGCGACGCCCAGATCCGGGCGCGGGCGCGCTCGACGCTGGAGCGGGCGAACCCGTCGTGCCTCGAAAGCTTCGTCCCGGACTGAGTACGCGGACCGACAGGGAGCTGTCGTGACCTCCTTCGACGACCCGTATCTGATCATCTCCTCCGACTGCCACGCCGGGCTGCCCACCGAGGAGTACCGCCTATCTGCGCGGCGGCTGGGACAGCGCGCAGCGCCTCAAGGAACTGGACGGCGACGGCGTGGCCGCGGGGGTGGTCTTCCCGGACGCGGACGAGGCCGACAGCCGGACGGCCGCGCCCTTCGGGACGGGCCTGGGCCTGTCCGGCGACCACGACCCGGAGCCGGGCATGGCGGGCGCGCGGGCGCACAACCGCCGGCTCGCCGACTTCGTCTTCGCACACCCCGTACGGCACTGCGGGGTCGCCCTGTTGCCGGTCACAGCGCCGGTGGACCGCGTCGTCGCCGAGGTGCACCGCGCCAAGGAGTCCGGCCTCGGCGCGTTGATGATCCCCGCCATGTGGGTCGACAAGGAGCCGTACCACGACCGCCGTTACGACCCGGTGGGGGCGGCCGCCGCCGAGTGCGGGATGCCGGTTTTCACCCGCTCCGGGGCCGTCCCGCGCCACCAGTACGGCGACCACCTCGGCCCCTGTGGTTCCTGCTCTGGTTCATGGACCGCCTCTACCTCGGCGCGGCCAAGGCGGGACCGACGGTCGCGGAGATCGCCGAGCCGCTGCGGGAGCCGCCGCCGGACGCCACGAGCCCGGTGTTCGCGCGGGGCCCCGGTCCGGGTCCGGTGACGTCGGTACTGCCCTCGCCGGGGCCGGAGTGCGATCCTCCGTGTCGTGACGGAACAGACGCACGACAACGAGGCCCACGGGGGAGCGCTCGGCTCCCGGCTGAACTGGCTGCGGGCGGCGGTACTGGGCGCCAACGACGGCATCGTGTCGACTGCGGGCATCGTCGTCGGCGTCGCGGGCGCCACCGGCGACCGCGGCGCCCTGCTGACGGCCGGTCTGGCGGGGCTGCTCGCTGGATCGATGTCCATGGCGGCGGGGGAGTACGTGTCGGTGTCCACCCAACGCGACTCGGAACTGGCCGCCCTCGCGCTGGAGAAACGGGAGCTCAAGGAGCAGCCCGAGGCGGAACTGGAGGAGCTGACCGAGCTGCTGGAGCGGCGCGGGCTGTCCCGGGCGGTGGCGCGGGAGGCGGCGGTGCAGCTGACGGAGCGGGACGCTCTGAAGGCCCACGCGAGCGTGGAGCTGGGCATCGACCCGGACCAGCTGACCAAGCCGTGGAACGCGGCGCTGGCGAGCTTCCTGGCGTTCACCGTCGGGGCGCTGCTGCCGCTGCTGGCGATCGTGCTGCCGCCCGCCGGCTGGCGGCTTCCGGTGACCGTCGGGTCGGTGCTGGCCGCGCTGGTCCTGACGGGATGGAGCAGCGCACGTCTGGGGGCGGCGGCGGTGGGCCCGGCGATGCTACGGAACGTGGCGGGCGGCGCACTGGCCATGGGCGTGACGTACGCCGCGGGGGCACTGCTGGGCGCGGTGGGGGTCTAGGGCTGCCCTGGTCCCCGCCGGTGTCCCGTTCGGCGGCGCCGTTGGCGGAGATCGCCAACAAACAAGCGCATACCGTGAGCAATACTTGTGGGTAACAACGTCTAGCCGCAGGCGACCGGTGGTTCTACGGTGCCCCCATGCCGAACCTGCCCAATGTCGTGCTGTGGTCGATACCCGCCTTCGTGCTGCTCACCGTGATCGAGGTGATCAGCTACCGCATCCATCCCGACGACGACGCCGACGGGTACGAGACCAAGGACGCGGCCACCAGCGTCGGCATGGGACTCGGGTCGCTGGTCTTCGACTTCTTCTGGAAGATCCCGATCGTCGGGATCTACTCGGCGGTCTACGCCCTCACCCCGCTGCGGATCCCGGTCCTGTGGTGGACGATCCCGCTGCTGCTGCTCGCCCAGGACTTCTTCTACTACTGGTCCCACCGGGGCCACCACGTCATCCGCGTCCTGTGGGCCTGCCACGTCGTCCACCACTCCAGCAAGAAGTTCAACCTCACCACCGCACTGCGCCAGCCCTGGACGTCGCTGACCGTCTGGCCGTTCTACCTCCCGCTCATCGCCCTCGGCGTGCACCCGGCCACGCTCGCCTTCCTCTCCTCCGCGAACCTCGTCTACCAGTTCTGGATCCACACCGAACGCATCGACAAGATGCCCCGGTGGTTCGAGTTCGTCTTCAACACGCCGTCCCACCACCGGGTGCACCACGCCTCCCAGGGCGGCTACCTGGACCGCAACTTCGGCGGGATCCTCATCGTCTGGGACCGCCTGTTCGGGTCGTGGGTGCCCGAGGTCGAGCGGCCGGTGTACGGGCTGACCAAGAACATCGACACGTTCAACCCGATCAAGGTGGCCACCCATGAGTACCTGGCCATCGGCAGGGACCTGAAGGCCGCCCGCAGCTGGCGGGAGCGGGCCGGGCGGGTGTTCGGCGGACCCGGCTGGGCGCCGCCGGCCGCGGTGGAGCAGACCGAGGAGTCCGTGGCCGCGTGAGAGCGTCCCGGGTGCTGCCCGCCGCCTTCGCCCTGGCCCTCACGGCCGACCTCGGCTGCCTGGCCGCCGGCTTCCACCCCGGGCACGTCGTCGCCAAGGTGCTCCTGATGCCGCTGCTCGCCCTCTGGGCCGCCCGCGCGGGCGGCCCGCGGCTGCTGGTCGCCGCCCTGCTGTGCGGCTGGGGCGGCGACGTGCTGCTGCTCTCCGACGCCGACCCCGCCTTCATGGCGGGGATGGCCTGCTTCGCCGCGGGGCACGTCTGCTACCTGGTCCTGTTCCGCCGCCACGGACCGCCACGCGCGCGGGCCGGCGTGCTCGCCGTCGGCTACGCCGCCGCCCTCGTCACCCTGGTCGCCCTGCTGTGGCCGGACCTGCCCCCCGGTCTGCGGGTGCCCGTCGCCGGATACAGCACCCTGCTCACCGCCATGGCGTACACGGCGGTCACCCGGCTCGGCCCGGTCGCCGGGCTCGGCGGCGCGCTCTTCATGCTCTCCGACACCCTCATCGCGACCGGCGTCGCCGACTGGCCACAGCTGCCGAGACCCGACTTCTGGATCATGCTCACCTACGCGGCCGGGCAGTTCCTGCTGGTCCGGGGCACCCTCGACGCGCGGCCCGCACCGGCGACGGCGTACCGTGAAGGGCGCCAGAGCACCCTCTGAGCGCACTCACGACACCGCACGAGAGGGATCCTCGCCATGCGCGCCACCACCATTCACGCCCCGTACGACATGCGTGTGGAGGACGTGCCCGATCCGGTGGTGCAACTGCCCACCGACGCCGTCGTACGCGTGCTGCGCGCCTGCATCTGCGGCAGCGATCTGTGGGCCTACCGGGGCGAGGCGGCCCGGCAGCCGGGGCAGCGCATCGGCCACGAGTTCCTCGGCTTCGTCGAGGAGACCGGCTCCGAGGTGGGCACCGTCCGGCGCGGCGACCTCGTGGTGGCCCCGTTCATGTGGTCGGACGGCGTCTGCGACTACTGCCGGGAGGGTCTGACTACCTCCTGCGAGCACGGCGGCTTCTGGGGCTCGGTGGGGTACGACGGCGGCCAGGGCGAGGCCGTGCGGGTTCCGTTCGCCGACGGCACCCTGGTCCCGCTGCCCAAGGAAGCGGCCTCCGACGACCACCTGCTGACCGCCCTGCTGACCCTCTCCGACGTCCTCGGCACCGGTCATCACGCGGCCCTCGGCGCGGGCGTCCGTCCCGGTGCCACGGTCGCCGTCGTCGGGGACGGTGCGGTCGGCCTGTGCGCCGTGCTGGCCGCCAAGCGGCTGGGCGCCGAGCGGATCATCGCGCTGGGCCGGCACGAGGTCCGCACGGACATCGCGCGCCGCTTCGGCGCCACCGACGTCGTCGCCGAGCGGGGAGAGGCGGCGGTGGCCGCCGTACGTGAGCTCACCCGGGGCCAGGGCGCGCACTCCGTCGTGGAGGCCGTGGGCACCGAGCAGTCCATGCGGACGGCCGTCGAGATCACCCGGGACGGCGGCGCGATCGGCTTCGTCGGCGTCCCGCACGGCAGTGGCACGGGCCTCGACCTCGGTGTGATGTTCGACCGGAACATCGCCCTGCGCGGCGGTGTCGCCCCGGTCCGTGCCTACATCCCCGACCTGCTGCCCGACGTCCTCGACGGCAGCGTCGACCCCTCGCCGGTCTTCGACCTGACCGTAGGCATCGAGGGCGTGCCCGAGGGCTACAAGGCGATGGACGAGCGCACCGCTCTGAAGGTGCTCGTGACCAACGGCTGAGCCTGCGTCCCGGTCAGGTCCATCTGATCGGCACCGGCAGCGCCGTCAGCACGCCCGAGACCGCGACCACCGCCGCCAGCACGGCCACCTCGGCCCGCGCGGGGACGTGCGCGGTGAGCGGGTCGGCCGCCCGGCGCAGCCTGAACCGTGCCCACAGCGCGAGCGCGGCCACGACGGCGACGAGGAGCACCTTGGCCAGCAGGGTGCGCCCGTACGCCGTCGTCGTCAGCTGGTCGAGGATCGTGCCCGCGGGCATCCGCCGCAGCGAACCCCACACACCTGTCGCGGTGATGACCGCGAGCAGTACGGCGGCCACGCGCGCGTAGCGGCCGAGCAGCGCCGCCCCGACCGCTCCGCCGCGCCACCGCCGCAGCAGGCGCAGCGCGTGCAGCAGACCGCCCACCCACAGTGTCGCGCACGTCAGGTGCACCAGGGTCAGCGCCGAGCCGAGCAACGGGTCGTGCTCGGGCGCGGGATGGGCACGCAGGGCCTCGGCGGCGACCACCGCGGCGAGCGGCCACGCCTGGACGACCGGACGGCGTGCGCGGGCGCACAGACCGGCCAGCAGAAAGGCGTTGACCTCGATCAGCGCCAACGTGCCGTCACGCGATCGGTACAGACCGCCCAGGTCGATGTCGGCGGGCGAGCGCGGCACCAGGTTGCCCGTGGCTACGACCGACGCGAGCCCCAGCGCGGCGGTGAGACCGGCGGCAGCCGCGAACACCGCCCAGTCGGTCGGGCGTTCGGGCGGCGCGCCCGGCAGCCGGCGGACCAGCCGGTCCACGAACAGCCGGCCCAGCGGCACGCACAGGGCGCCGAACAGCACCCCGCGCAGCAGCCCGACACCGCCGACTCCCGGCGCCGCGGCCTCGCCGGTGTCGTGCAAGGCGACGGACGGTCCCAGCAGGGGCACCAGCGCGGCCAGCGCCACCAGGAGCAGGACGGCGACGGCCCGGCCGCTGCCGGGGCGTCCCGCCGGGCCGCTCGCGTCGGCCGCTTCGGTGGTCGGTCCTGTCGCGGTCACCCCACGATCCTCGCCAGACATGACAGAACCGGGCAAGTACCGGAAAACAACTGACGAAGCGTCATTCCGCGCATCCCTGCGGCTACGACCGTCCGGGCGGCCGGGTCAGGACCACGTGGCCGGATCCGAACCCCACGGCACCGGTGGCCGCGCCCAGTCGCCCGGGCCGCCCGCGAAGGACACCGGGGGCCGTGCGTAGCGCAGCCGCCCCAGCGCGCTGTCCGTCTCGGCGAGCCAGGCGTCCGGACCCTCGTACGCCTCGCCGTCCTCGGGTCCCCGCGCAGGCTCCGCCGTCAGCCACCGCGCGGTGCGTGCCAGTGCCAGTCGTACGAACCTGCTCCCGCCGTCGTAGGACTGCTCGGTCAGCGCGCGCAGCACCCCCGCCGCCAGCAGGTACCCCGTACCGTGGTCGAGCGCCTGCGCGGGCAGCGCGCCCGGCCGGTCCGCCGAGCCCTCGGTCTCCGCGATGCCGGTGGCGGCCTGCACCAGGCTGTCGAACCCGCGCCGTCCGCCCCACGGCCCGTACCCGCCCCACGCGGACACCTGGCCCACGACCAGCCCCGGCCGCCGTTCGGCCAGTGCCTCGGGGGAGAGCCCGAACCGGTCCAGGGCGCCCGGCCGGTAGCCGGTGACCACGACGTCCGCCGCCGCCAGCAGCTCCTCGAAGGCTTCCCGGCCGGTCGTGAGGTCGAGAGCGGCCGAGCGCTTCCCGAAGCCCGTGTCGGCGTGCTGGTCGGCCAGTTCGGGCAGCCAGGGCGCGTCCAGGCGCAGCACGTCCGCGCCCAGCAGCGCCAGCGTGCGGGTGGCCACCGGGCCGGCCAGCACCCGGGTCAGGTCCAGCACGCGCAGCCCGGCCGCGGGCAGCAGGGGAGCCGCGCCGGCGTCGAGCGGCGGGAGCACCCGCGCGCGGGCCGCGTCCAGGCGGCCCCGCTCGACCAGAGGGCGTGCGGCCACCTCGGCCGCCTGCTGGTGCGCGGCCCATTCCCCGGGTGAGCGCAGCGCCACCGCGAGTCCGCCGGCGGTGTGGACCTCGTTCTCGACCTCCATCGCGGGCCGCCCGGCGATCCGGGCCGCCACGTCCTCGGCCGAGGCCCCCTCCGGCAGTCCCAGTGCCGCGAGCAGCCGGGCCCGGTGATGCGGGTAGTTGGCGTGTGTACGCACCCACCCGTCGGCCGTGCGCCAGAACCGCGACAGCGGGGCGAACTGCACCGGGGCCCGACCGTCGACCAGGAGCTGCCGCTCGCTGGTGAACGCCGTCGCCACCGCCCCGTCGTCCACCCGGACGCCCGGCACCCGCGCGGAACCGGTCCGGCGTGCCCCGAGCTCGGCGGCGGCCAGCGCGCACGCGCCGACACACGCGCGCGCGAGCCGTCGTACGGGAAGGCGTGAGCGGAGCGTGTCCGCGCGTGCCACGGTCGTGATCCGCGCGGGCAGCGACGGATCGCCGCCCAGCGCGGACCACGCGTAGTTGATTGCAGTCATGACTGCACTATGCAGTATTGACTGAATCAATATGTGGCTAGCGGGTCACCGCCGCCAGCGCGTCCACCGTGCCCCAGCCGTAGAAACCGTTGTGGTTCTTCGAGCCCTCGCACACCGCGTCGACCTTGCCGTCGCCGTTGATGTCGTAGGGGTCGGTGCACGGCGTGGCGGTCGCCTCGGCGTACAGCAGCGCCTTCACCAGGGCGGGGGAGGCGTGCGGATGGGCCGACTTGATCAATGCGGCGACGCCGACCACGTGCGGGGTCGCCATCGACGTACCGGCCATGTAGCCCCAGGTGCCGCCCGGCAGCGGGCCCAGGATCAGGCCGCTGGTCGCCGGGGGCGCCGGGGTCTGGTAGGCGGTCGAGTCGCCGCCGGGCGCGGCGACGTCGATCACCCCGAGGCCGTAGTTGGAGAAGGACGACTTGAGGCCCTTCGCGCCGGTGGCGGAGACCGTGACGACGCCCGGCAGCTGGGTCGGTATGTCGAAGCACTTGTGCGGGTCGATCACCCGGTCGGCGGGCGTGCCGTCGTTCGGCGAGACCGGGTCGGTGATCGAGTCGGAGGCCAGGTCGTAGCTCTCGTTGCCGGCCGCCGCCACGTTGACGGTGCCCTTCCTCTCCGCGAACCGGGAGGCGCGGGTGATGGCGTCGACGAGCGCCTTCTGGTCCGGGTCGGTGGTGCAGTTGAAGTACCAGGGGTCGGTGTAATAGCTGTTGTTGGTGACGTCGATGTGGTGCTCGGCCGCCCACACGAAACCGCAGACCACGGCCTCCGTGTAGAAGTACCCGGCGGTGGTGGCGACCTTGATGCCCGCCACCTTGACGCCCGGCGCCACACCGGTGACGCCGACCCCGTTCCTGGCGGCGGCGATCTCACCCGCCACATGGGTGCCGTGCGGGCTCTCGGCGGCGCTCGGCCGCCAGGCCCCGTACGTCGTGTCCGGCTTGCCCGAGACGCAGTTGGTGGACTGCGCGGCGGAGAAGTTGGGGGCGATGTCCGGGTGGGTGTCGTCGACGCCGGTGTCGATGACGGCGACGGTGACCTTCGGGCTGCCGAGGGTCTTCTCGTGCGCCTTGTCGGCCTTGATGGCCGGCAGGTCCCACTGCAGCGGCTCGAGCGGGTCCTGTCCGGCGGCCGCCCGCGCGTCCGCCTTCGCGACCTGCTCGGAGCTGAGCGCCTGGGGCGTGCCGACGTCGGTGGTCGACTGGGCGGGCAGCGGGGCGTTGCGGGTGGCGCCCGCCGAGTCGACGCCCGGCACCTTGCGCAGGGTCTTGGCGAAGTCGGGGTTCGACGAGTGGACGACGATCACCCCGATCTCGTCGTACGCGATCACCACCGAGCCGCCGGCTCGGTCGATCGCCCGCTGGACACGCTGCGAGGTGCCGTGTCCGGGGCGGACGTTGACGACATAGCTGAGCGACGTCGCGTCACTCGCGTCCGATGCGCCCGCGCCCGTGGCCCTGGTCGTGGCCGCGGTCGTGGTGTCGGCGGCGGACGCCGAGACATTGGGCAGGAAGGCGAGGGCCGTGGCCATGGCCATGCCGAGCGGGATGGCGAGGGCGCGGCGGTGGCGCGACTGGGGCGCGGTCATGTGGGTGAGCCTCCGGTTGGTTCGCGAATCGGGTTTGCCGTGCGGGAAGTTCTGGCGGGGGATGGTCACCTGACCGCGCGGAGCGCGTTCACGACCCCCGAGCCGTAGAAGCCGTTGAGGTGTTTCGCGCCCGCACAGGTGGCGTCCACGACACCGTCGCCGTCCCCGTCGTAGGGGTCCGCCGGGCAGCCCGGGTTGTCCGCCTCGGCCTTCAGCAGGGCCAGGAGCCGGGCCGGGGAGGCGTGCGGGTGGGCCGACTTCAGCAGCGCGGCGACGGCGGCCACGTGCGGGGACGCCATCGAGGTGCCCTGGAGGAAGCCGTACCGGTCGTTCGGCAGGGTGGACAGGACGCGCCCGTTCTTCGACGGGGTGTCCGGGACCTGGTACTTGTCGCCGCCCGGGGCCGCCACGTCGACGACGCCCCGGCCGTAGCTGGAGTAGTACGACTTGGTGTCGTTGACGCCGACCGCGCTCACGGTGACCACACCGGGCAGTTGGGCCGGGACGTCGAAGCACTCGTGCGGGTCGACCGTGCGGGTCGTGGCCGTCGAGTCGTCGGGGCTGGAGGTGTCCGTGAGGGCGTTCGCGTCGAGGTCGTCGTTCGAGTTGCCCGCCGAGGCCACATTGAGCGTGCCCTTGCTCCGGGCGTACAGCTGGGCCCTGTTGACCGCGTCGACGATGGCCCGCTGATCGGGGTCGTCCATGCAGTTGTACAGCCACGGATCAACGTAGTAGCTGTTGTTGGTGATCTCGACGCCGTGATCGGCGGCGAACACGAAGGCGCAGACGACACTCTCCGGGTAGAACAGCTGCGTCGAGTCGGGCTGGGCCACGGTGATGCTCGCGACCTTCACCCCCGGTGCCACGCCCGCCACGCCGATGCCGTTGCGGGCGGCGGCTATCTCACCGGCGACGTGCGTGCCGTGGTAGTGGTCGGCGTCCACCGGCCGCCAGGCGCCGTACGACGTGTCGGCCTTGCCGCTCACGCAGTTGGCGGACTGCGCGGCGGAGAAGTTGGGGGCGATGTCCGGGTGGGTGTCGTCGACGCCGGTGTCGATGACGCCGACGGTCACCGAGCGGCTGCCCGGGTCGATCGCGGCGGCCTTGTCGGCGCCGATGGTCCGCAGGTCCCACTGGTCGGCTTCCAGGGGCTCCTGGCCCGCCGTCGACCGCTTCTCGGCCCGCGCGGCCTCGGCCTTCGACAGGACCTGCACGGCCCCCTCGTCCGTGGTCCCGGCCACGCTCAGCGGAGCCGTCCGCGTCGCCCCCGCCGACCGCACCCCGCGCACCGCGCGCATCGCGGCGCCGAAGCCGGGGGTGGCCGCGTGCGCGACGATCACGCCGATCCTGTCGTACGACGCGACGATCGTGCCGCCGTTGCGGGTGATCGCCCGCCGCACCGACTCGATGGTGCGGTGGTCCGTAGTGGTGTTGACGACATAGGCCAGGTTCGGGCCGTCCGCCGCCGGCGTCGCCGAGGCGGTCAGCGGTACCGCCGAAGCCGCCGCCGGCAGCAGGCCGAGCGAGGCGGTCAGCGACAGGGCGACCGGTACGGCGAGCGCCAGCCCGCGTCTGGAGCGCAGATGAGCCATGGGGTCTCCACATCATCCGGGACATCAACCGAGAACGGGCCCGCCCCGGGCCGCGAGTGAGCTGCCCGGGCAGGTACATGACGGGTGGTGCAGGGCGAAGCTATCTCCCGCACTCACCGGCCAGCAATGACCGGAGGCGACCGGTGCGAACGACTTCCGAAAGAACTCGGGCGGGTTGAACCTGTCCACGCGTGGCGCCGTGACCTTGAGGAGGGAGCCGCAGCAGGATCGAGGCCCCCCGCTGGTATCACTACGAGGAGTCGAACCACTACTCCAGGTAGCTGATCCGCATGTCTGTGAGGTCCGAATCCGCATGTCCGTATCGCGAGGAGACTCCGTGGCCACCGAGACACCACCACCCTCGAAAGCGCAGACCCGGCTTCCCTCCAGCGAGGAGTTCGCCGAGGTGCAGCAGAGCCCGGAGTTCGCCGAACTGCGGCACTCCCACCGCTCCTTCGCCTTTCCGCTGACCGTCGGCTTCATCGCCTGGTACCTGCTGTACGTCCTGCTCTCCAACTACGCGGGCGACTTCATGGGCACCAAGGTCGTCGGCAACATCAACGTGGCCCTGGTCCTCGGCCTCGCCCAGTTCCTCACCACGTTCCTCATCGCCTGGTGGTACGCGCACCACGCCGCGGCCAGGATCGACCCCAAGGCCGAAGCCATCAAGTCCCGGATGGAGGGCGGCGCATGAACCCCGCGATCACCATGGCGGCCGGCGAGGCGAGCGAGCACCGGACACTGATCATCACCCTGTTCGCGGTGTTCGTCGCCGCGACCCTCGTCATCACCGTCTGGGCCGGCCGCCAGACCAAGGACGCCGCCGACTTCTACGCGGGCGGCCGCCAGTTCACCGGCTTCCAGAACGGCCTCGCCGTCTCCGGCGACTACATGTCCGCCGCGTCCTTCCTCGGCATCGCCGGCGCCATCGCCCTCTTCGGCTACGACGGCTTCCTCTACTCCATCGGCTTCCTGGTCGCCTGGCTCGTCGCCCTGCTCCTGGTCGCCGAGCCGCTGCGCAACTCCGGCCGGTACACCATGGGTGACGTGCTGGCGTACCGCATGCGGCAGCGCCCGGTCCGCACCGCGGCGGGCACCTCGACGATCGTGGTGTCGATCTTCTACCTGCTGGCCCAGATGGCGGGAGCGGGCGTCCTCGTCTCCCTGCTCCTCGGCATCACCAGCGACGGCGGCAAGATCGGCATCGTGGCCCTGGTCGGCGTCCTGATGATCGTCTACGTCACCATCGGCGGCATGAAGGGCACGACCTGGGTGCAGATGGTCAAGGCCGTGCTGCTCATCGCGGGCGCCCTGTTGCTGACCTTCATGGTCCTGGCCAAGTTCGACTTCAACATCTCCGAACTCCTCGGCAAGGCCGCCGACAACAGCGGCAAGGGCAGCGCCTTCCTGGAGCCCGGCCTCAAGTACGGCGCCACCGGCACCAGCAAGCTGGACTTCCTCTCCCTCGGCATCGCCCTGGTCCTCGGCACCGCCGGCCTGCCGCACATCCTGATCCGCTTCTACACCGTGCCCACCGCCAAGGCCGCCCGTAAGTCCGTGCTCTGGGCGATCGGCCTGATCGGCGCCTTCTACCTGATGACCCTCGCGCTCGGCTTCGGGGCCGCCGCGCTGATCAAACCGGACGAGATCATCGCCTCCAACAAGTCCGGCAACACCGCGGCCCCACTGCTCGCCCTGCACCTCGGCGGCGTCGACTCCAACTGGGGCGCGATCCTGCTGGCCGTCATCTCGGCGGTGGCCTTCGCGACGATCCTCGCCGTGGTGGCCGGCCTCACCCTTGCCTCGTCCTCGTCCTTCGCGCACGACATCTACGCCAATGTGATCAAGAAGGGCCAGGCCTCCGAGAAGCAGGAGCTCAACGCGGCCCGTTACGCCACCGTCGGCATCGGCGCGGTGTCGATCGTGCTCGGCGCCCTGGCCCGCGACCTCAACGTCGCCGGCCTGGTCGCGCTCGCCTTCGCGGTCGCCGCCTCGGCAAACCTGCCGACCATCCTCTACAGCCTGTTCTGGAAGCGTTTCACCACCGCGGGCGCCCTCTGGTCGATCTACGGCGGTCTGGTCACCGCGGTCGGCCTGGTGCTGTTCTCGCCGGTGGTGTCCGGCAAGGAGACCTCGATGTTCCCGGACGTCGACTTCCACTGGTTCCCGCTGGAGAACCCGGGCATCATCTCGATCCCGGTCGGCTTCCTCCTGGGCGTCGTGGGCACCCTGCTGTCCAAGGAGGCCCCGGACGCCGCGAAGTACGCGGAGCTGGAGGTGCGGTCCCTGACCGGTACCGGGGCGCACTGACCTTCGTACGACTGGCCGCGTCGAGTGGATCGTAGGGTCCTACGACGCGGCCGCGTCGTACCTCGTGGCATCGGGTCCCCTCGCGATGTCCGCGCTGTCACGTAGGCTCGCAAGTGGCGCAAGAGAACCGATCCGTACCTAGGGAGGGGGCCCACGTGCTCATCGATACCTACGGCCGGGTGGCCACCGACCTGAGGGTCTCGCTGACCGACCGGTGCAATCTGCGCTGTACGTACTGCATGCCCGAGGAGGGCCTGCAGTGGCTGACCAAGTCCGACCTGCTCACGGACGACGAGATCGTCCGGCTGATCGACATCGCCGTACGCCTGCTGGGTGTCGAGGAGGTCCGCTTCACCGGCGGCGAACCCCTGCTCCGCCCCGGCCTGGTCTCCGTCGTCGAGCAGGTCGCGGCCCTGGCCCCCCGCCCCCGGATGTCCCTGACGACCAACGGAATCGGCCTGCGGCGCACCGCCGCGGCCCTGAAGACGGCCGGCCTGGACCGGGTCAACGTCTCCCTCGACACCCTCCGCCCCGATGTCTTCAAGGCCCTCACCCGTCGCGACCGCCACCAGGACGTCCTCGACGGTCTCCAGGCCGCCCGCGACGCCGGCCTCACCCCCGTCAAGGTCAACACGGTCCTGATGCCGGGGCTGAACGGGGACGAGGCCCCCGACCTGCTGGCCTGGGCGGTGCGGCACGGCTACGAACTGCGCTTCATCGAGCAGATGCCGCTGGACGCCCAGCACGGCTGGAAGCGCGACAGCATGGTGACGGCGGGGGACATCCTCGCCTCGCTCCGCACCCGCTTCGATCTCACTCCCGAGGACGCGGACGAGCGCGGTGCGGCACCGGCGGAGCGCTGGCTGGTGGACGGCGGACCGTACCGCGTCGGCGTCATCGCCTCGGTCACCCGCCCGTTCTGCGCGGCCTGCGACCGCACCCGCCTCACGGCCGACGGCCAGATACGCAACTGCCTGTTCGCCAGGGAGGAGACCGACCTGCGCGGCGCGCTCCGCTCAGGCGGGTCGGACGAGGAGATCGCCCGCATCTGGCGGCTGGCGATGTGGGGGAAGAAGGCCGGAGCGGGCCTGGACGATCCTTCTTTCATCCAGCCGGACCGGCCGATGTCCGCGATCGGGGGCTAGGGCAGGGCTAGGGCTGGGCTAGGGCGTGTTGCGAAAGTCCCGTCTGCCGTGCGACGCCGTGCACGCACTCTCGCCGCGCCGGGCGAATGCCCGAGTACATCCCGTACGAGGACTTCCGCCCGGCACGACGGGAGCACGCACCTGACGCCGCACGGCCCGCCCTTCGGGCGAACGACGGGACTTTCGCAACACGGCCTAGAGCGACTGCTCGGCCGTCTCCTGCGGCCACTCGCTCAACAGTACGACGTCCTTCAAGAACCCCCGCACCCCCAGGAACTGCGAAAGATGCTCCCGGTGCTCCTCGCAGGCGAGCCAGGTCTTCCGCCGCTCCGGCGTGTGAATCTTCGGGTTGTTCCAGGCGAGCACCCACACGGCGGCGGCCCGGCAGCCCTTCGCTGAACAAATGACGTCACTCACTGCTTCGTCCCACAGAAAGCCCCGCACAAAAGGCGACGCCGAGCAGCCACGGGGGGAGCTGCCCGGCGTCGGTCCGTCGCTCCGACGGGGGATGCGGAGCGCGTACGCAGTATGTCATGGGTCACCTGCCGCCCGGCACCGGAACTGCACGATTGATCTGAGCTTTTCTTGAGCTTCGGGTCCGTCCGTCGTCCACGCGCGCCGTGCCCCCGGTGCTCATACCGGGTCGGTCCGCTCATCGCGCATCCTCGCCGCCGGGTCGGCCAGCACGTCCTCCGGGACGGATTCCGGGTGCGGTTCCTCCGCGCGCGGCGGTGCGATCATCAGCCGGGTCGGTGCCACTCCGAACGTCGACGGAAGCGAGGACGGCCGCTCCCGGCCCGCGTTTGCGATCACGACCGCGACATAGGGGAGCAGCGCCCCGAACACCAGCGCCACGACGGCGACATAGCGCTCGACGTTCCACAACGTGGCCGCGAGGATCACCGACACGGTCCGGATCGCCATGGAGATGACGTACCGCCGCTGCCGGCCGCGCACGTCCTCCGCAAGGCCGGTGCGCGCCCCGGTGATCCGGAACACCTGGACGCTGCCGCCGCCGCGCTGCTTCCGCATCACATTCCACCATCCGCCCGCATCGGACTCTCCCCGTCCCCAACCCTTCCCCGCACCCGTACGGGGAACCGGGCCAGGACGCTTCTCACGTTACGCCGCGTCTGCGCCGCCTTCGAGACCGGGTCGCCCTCCCGCCTGCGCGAACGTTCTGCGCCGTACCGCGTACGGGGGTACCGACATGCGCCGTACGGCGGACAGGCCGAGACTTGGGCTAATGCTCACGTCGAGCCGTACGAGGAGGCAGCCATGGGCTGGTTGTGGGCGATCATCGTGGGTTTCGTGCTGGGCCTGATCGCGAAGGCGGTCATCCCGGGCAAGCAGCACAGCCCCCTGTGGCTGACGACCATCTTCGGCATCCTGGGTGCGATCGCCGGCAACGCGATCGCCCGCGCGCTGGGCGTGGCGGAGACACGAGGCATCGACTGGAGCCGTCACCTCTTCCAACTGGTCGCCGCGATCATCATCGTCTTCCTCGGCGACATGCTGTACATGGCGACCCTGGGCAAGCGAAAGCACCGGGTCTGAGCCGGAGCGCCCGGGAAGGGGTGCGGGGGTGTCCAGGTGCGGCTGCGCCGCGTGACACCCCCGCACCCCCACGGCGCTCAGGACCCGACGACCTCCACGGCCGCCAGGTTCTTCTTGCCCCTGCGCAGCACCAGCCACCGGCCGTGCAGCAGATCCGCGGGATCCGGTACCGCGTCCTCGGCGGTCACCTTGACGTTGTTCACGTAGGCCCCGCCCTCCTTCACGGTCCGCCGGGCGGCGGACTTGCTGGCCACCAGCCCGACCTCGGCGAACAGGTCCACCACCAGCGCCAGTTCGGCCACCTGGATGTGCGGCACCTCGGAGAGCGAGGCGGCCAGGGTCCGCTCGTCCAGTTCCGCCAGCTCGCCCTGCCCGAAGAGCGCACGGCTGGCGGCGATCACCGCGGCCGTCTGGCCGGCGCCGTGCACCAGCGTCGTCAGCTCCTCGGCCAGCGCCCGCTGGGCCGCCCGAGCCTGCGGACGCTCCTCGGTCTGCTTCTCCAGGTCCTCGATCTCCTCGTGCGACCTGAAGCTGAAGATCCGCAGGAACTTGGAGACGTCCCGGTCGTCCGCGTTCAGCCAGAACTGGTAGAAGGCGTACGGCGTGGTCATCTCCGGGTCGAGCCAGACCGTGCCGGACTCCGTCTTGCCGAACTTGGTGCCGTCGGCCTTGGTGATCAGCGGCGTGCCCAGAGCGTGCACCACGGCGCCGGGCTCGACCTTGTGGATCAGGTCGGTGCCCGAGGTGAGGTTGCCCCACTGGTCGCTGCCGCCGGTCTGCAGCGTGCAGCCGTGCCGCCGGTACAGCTCCAGGAAGTCCATCCCCTGGAGGATCTGGTAGCTGAACTCGGTGTAGCTGATGCCCTCCTGGGACTCCAGACGCCGGGCGACGGCCTCCTTGGTGACCATCTTGTTCACGCGGAAGTGCTTGCCGACGTCCCGCAGGAACTCGATGGCGGACATGCCCTGGGTCCAGTCCAGGTTGTTGACCATGACCGCCGCGTTCGGCCCCTCGAAGTCCAGCAGCGGAGCGATCTGCGCGCGCAGCCGCTCGACCCACTGGGCGACGACCTCGGGCGCGTTCAGCGTGCGCTCGGCATTCGGCTTCGGGTCGCCGATCAGGCCGGTGGCACCCCCGACCAGGCCCAGCGGGCGGTTGCCCGCCTGCTGGATCCGGCGCATCGTCAGGATCTGCACGAGGTTGCCGAGGTGCAGGCTGGGCGCGGTCGGGTCGAAGCCGCAATAGAACGTGACAGGACCGTCCGCGAACGCCTTGCGCAATGCGTCCTCGTCCGTGGAGAGGGCGATGAGCCCCCGCCACTTCAGCTCGTCGACGATGTCCGTCACGGTTCTCGTATCTCCTTGGGCGATCTTCGGGTGATCATCAGATGATCTTCGGGTGGTCGAGCGACCACCCGGCTACGAGGTTATACGCCCTGACTGACTGAGCTCATATTGAAGTCGGGCACGCGCAGCGCGGGCATCGCAGCCCTAGTGAACCAGTCGCTCCACTCCCTCGGCAGCGTCTTTTCCGTGCGCCCGGCCTCCGTGGCCCGCCCCAGCAGGTCGACCGGTGACTCGTTGAACCGGAAGTTGTTCACCTGCCCGGTGACCTGGCCGTTCTCCACCAGGTACACACCGTCCCTGGTCAGCCCGGTGAGCAGCAGCGTCGCCGGGTCGACCTCGCGGATGTACCAGAGGCAGGTCAGCAGCAGACCCCTCTCGGTGGCGGCGACCATCTCCTCCAGGGAGCGGTCCTCACCGCCGTCCAGGATCAGGTTCCCGCCCGCCGGGGCGACCGGCAGCCCGGTCAGACCGGCCGTGTGCCGGGTGGTGGTCAGGTGCCTGAGCACGCCGCCCGCCACCCACTCGGTGGCGCCGACCGGCATCCCGTTGTCGAAGACCGAACGGTCACCGCCTGAGGAGTGCGCCACGACGAACGGCGCGGACTCCAGGCCCGGCTCGTTCGGGTCGCTGCGCAGGGTCAGCGGCAGCTCGGTCAGCCGCTCGCCGACGCGGGTGCCGCCGCCCGGCTTGGAGAACACCGTCCGGCCCTCGGTCGCGTCCCGCCCGGACGCCGACCACAGCTGGTAGATCAGCAGGTCCGCCACGGCGGTCGGCGGCAGCAGCGTCTCGTACCGGCCCGCCGGCAGCTCCACCCGGCGCTCCGCCCAGCCCAGCCGGACCGCCAGTTCGGCGTCGAGCGCGCCCGGGTCGACGTCCTTGAAGTCCCGGGTGGACCGTCCCGCCCAGGCCGACCGGCTGCGGTCCGGCGACTTGGCGTTCAGCTCCAGTGTTCCGGTGGGCTGGTCGTGGCGCAGCCGCAGCCCGGTCGAGGTGCCCACG
Source organism: Streptomyces sp. NPDC026515 (assembly GCF_055567595.1). Classification (NCBI taxonomy): domain Bacteria; kingdom Bacillati; phylum Actinomycetota; class Actinomycetes; order Kitasatosporales; family Streptomycetaceae; genus Streptomyces; species Streptomyces sp. NPDC026515. The sequence goes on along the minus strand of NZ_JBVHQD010000007.1, from coordinate 30,393 downwards.
TACGTCGAGGCCAGCTCGTGGTTGGCGAAGCCGTACAGCTCGCGGCCGCCGGCACGCGCGCGTGCGAAGGCCTCGCCCAGCGCGGGGGCGAAGTCGGTGAACACGGCCGAGGAGGTCTCGGCGGGCGCGTCGGTGAAGTCCGGAGCCTCCGGCACGCCGGTGACCAGCGGCTGCGCGTCCTCGGCGGGACCGGCGCCGCGCGCGGCGGCCTCGGCGGCCCGCACCAGCGGCTCCAGGTCGTCGGCGGTCACGGCCGACCGGGACACCACACCGGAGGCCGTGCCGTCCTTGCCGTCGACGGTCGCGACGACGGTGAGCGAACGGCCCCGGGTCACGCCGTTCGTGGTGAGCGCGTTGCCCGCCCAGCGCAGGTTGGCGGTGGAGTGCTCGTCGGCGATGACCACACAGCCGTCGGCGCGGGAGAGTTCCAGGGCCCGCTCGACGATCTCGTGCGGCTTGCTGCTGCGGGCGCTCATCGACCGGCCTCCTGCGTGGTGTTGAGGATGTTGACTCCCTTGAAGAGGGCCGAGGGGCAGCCGTGGGACACGGCGGCGACCTGTCCCGGCTGGGCCTTGCCGCAGTTGAAGGCACCGCCCAGGACGTACGTCCCCGGACCGCCGACCGCCGCCATGGAGCCCCAGAAGTCGGTGGTCGTCGCCTGGTAGGCGACGTCCCGGAGCTGCCCTGTGATCCGCCCGTTCTCGATCCTGAAGAACCGCTGGCCGGTGAACTGGAAGTTGTAGCGCTGCATGTCGATCGACCAGGAACGGTCGCCGACGACATAGATCCCGCGGTCCACCCCGCCGATCAGGTCCTCGGTCGAGAGGCCGGCCGGGTCCGGCTGGAGGGACACGTTCGCCATCCGCTGCACGGGCACATGGCCGGGGGAGTCGGCGTACGCACACCCGTTGGAGCGCTCGAAGCCGGTCAGCTTCGCGATCCTGCGGTCCAGCTGGTAGCCGACGAGCGTGCCGTCCTTCACCAGGTCCCAGGACTGGGCCTCGACGCCCTCGTCGTCGTAGCCGACGGTGGCCAGGCCGTGCTCGGCGGTGCGGTCGCCGGTGACGTTCATCAGCTCGGAGCCGTACCTGAGCTTGCCGAGCTGGTCGAAGGTGGCGAAGGAGGTGCCGGCGTAGGCGGCCTCGTAGCCGAGCGCGCGGTCCAGCTCGGTGGCGTGCCCGATGGACTCGTGGATGGTCAGCCACAGGTTGGACGGGTCGACCACCAGGTCGTACAGCCCCGCCTCCACGCTCGGCGCCCGCATCTTCTCGGCCAGCAGCTCCGGGAGCTGCTCCAGTTCGGCCTCCCAGTCCCAGCCGGTGCCGGTGAGGTACTCCCAGCCGCGGCCGGCCGGCGGCGCGATGGTCCGCATCGAGTCGAACTCGCCGCTCGACTCGTCCACCGACACCGCGGTCAGTTCCGGGTGCAGCCGTACCCGCTGCTGGGTGGTCACGGTCCCGGCCGTATCGGCGTAGAACTTGTTCTCGTGCACGGTGAGCAGCGAGGCGTCGACGTGGTTGACGCCGTTCGCCGCCAGCAGCCGGGCGCTCCACTCCGCGAGCAGTGCGGCCTTCTCCTCGTCGGGCACGGTGAACGGATCGATCTCGTACGACGAGACCCACGTCCGCTCCGCGTGCACCGGCTCGCCGGCCAGCTCCACGCGCTCGTCCGAGCCCGCGGCCTTGATCACCTGCGCCGAGAGCCTGGCCATCGCCACCGCCTGGGAGGCGACCTTGGCCGCGGCGTCCAGCGTCAGGTCCACGCCGGAGGCGAAGCCCCAGGTACCGCCGTGCACGACCCGGACCGCGTATCCGAGGTCGGTGGTGTCCGACGATCCGGCGGGCCTGGCGTCCCGGAGACTCCAGGACGCGCTGCGCACCCGCTCGAACCGGAAGTCCGCGTGCTGGGCGCCCAGCGCACGCGCGCGTGCGAGCGCGGCGTCGGCCAGGGCCCGTAGCGGAAGCGCCGTGAAGGCTTCGTCGATGGAATGGGGCACGGAGGTCTCCCTGCTGTCGTGGCCTGTCCGTCCGATCATGTCGCGCCCGCGGGTGTACGGACCACAGGTTTCGGCCCGGCGTCGGGTCTTTCTGTAGAGACCCGACAGCGACGCCCCCGAGCCACTGTCGGTGCCCGCTTGGCCGCCGTGCCGGCGCGACCGATAGGTTTTCGATGAAGCCACCTGCCGTGCCAGCTGTTCCGGCCGGTGGTCAGACCGAAAGAAAGGGTGATCCGTTGAGCCGCTCGGTTCTCGTCACTGGAGGCAACCGGGGCATCGGCCTCGCCATCGCCCGCGCTTTCGCCGACAACGGCGACAAGGTTGCCATCACCTACCGCTCGGGGGAGCCGCCCGCCGACCTCAAGGAACTGGGCTGCCTGGCCGTCAAGTGCGACATCACCGACACCGAGCAGGTGGAGCAGGCCTACAAGGAGATCGAGGAGGCCCACGGCCCGGTCGAGGTCCTGATCGCCAACGCCGGCATCACCAAGGACACGCTCTTGATGCGGATGTCCGAGGAGGACTTCACCTCGGTCGTCGACACCAACCTCACCGGCACCTTCCGTGTGGTCAAGCGCGCCAACCGCGGCATGCTGCGCGCCAAGAAGGGCCGTGTCGTCCTCATCTCGTCGGTCGTCGGCCTCTACGGTGGTCCCGGCCAGGCCAACTACGCGGCCTCCAAGGCCGCGCTGGTCGGCTTCGCGCGCTCCCTCGCCCGTGAGCTGGGCTCGCGCAACATCACCTTCAACGTCGTCGCGCCCGGTTTCGTCGACACCGACATGACCAAGGTCCTCACCGACGAGCAGCGCGCGACCATCGTGTCGCAGGTGCCGCTCGCCCGGTACGCGCAGCCCGAGGAGGTCGCCGCGACGGTGCGGTTCCTCGCCTCGGACGACGCCTCGTACATCACTGGAGCCGTCATCCCCGTTGACGGCGGACTGGGAATGGGTCACTGATCACCATGAGTGGAATCCTCGAGGGCAAGCGCGTCCTGATCACGGGTGTGCTGATGGAGTCCTCCATCGCCTTCCACGCGGCCAAGCTGGCGCAGGAGCAGGGTGCCGAGATCATCCTCACCGCGTTCCCACGGCCCACGCTGACCGAGCGCATCGCCAAGAAGCTGCCCAAGCCCACCAAGGTCATCGAGCTGGACGTCACCAACGACGAGCACCTCGGCCGGCTGGCCGACCTCGTCGGCGAGGAGCTCGGCGGCCTCGACGGCGTCGTCCACTCCATCGGCTTCGCCCCCCAGGACGCGCTCGGCGGCAACTTCCTCAACACGCCCTTCGAGTCCGTCGCGACCGCCATGCACGTCTCCGCGTACTCGCTGAAGTCGCTGACCATGGCCTGCCTGCCGCTGATGCAGAACGGCGGCTCGGTCGTCGGCCTCACCTTCGACGCCCAGTACGCCTGGCCGCAGTACGACTGGATGGGCCCGGCCAAGGCGGCCCTGGAGGCCACCAGCCGCTACATGGCGCGCGACCTGGGCAAGCAGAACATCCGCTGCAACCTCGTCTCGGCCGGCCCGATCGGCTCCATGGCCGCCAAGTCCATCCCGGGCTTCAGCGACCTGGCCGCCGTCTGGGACCACCGCTCCCCGCTGGAGTGGGACCTCAAGGACCCGGAGCCGGCCGGCAAGGGCATCGTCGCCCTGCTGAGCGACTGGTTCCCGAAGACCACCGGCGAGATCATCCACGTGGACGGCGGTCTGCACGCCATCGGCGCCTGACCCGCACGGGCATCGTCCGGACACCGTGAGGCCCGCATCCCGCGAGGGGGTGCGGGCCTCACCCGTTCGGCCCACCGGCCGGGCCGTCCCCGCCCGGGCGGCGCACCCTGGCAGTACACGTCGGATCACCCGATCACCGCGCGACGTCCCTCCCCAGCCCGGCCGAGGAGGTCCTCTTGTGCGCCTGTTCCACAGCCTGGCCCCGCTGACCGTGGCCCTCGCCCTCGTGCTGGCCCTGCCCTGCGACGCCGTGGCCCACACGCGCGCGGGAGGCGGTCACCGGGCCGCCCCGGAGCTGTTCGGCGCGTCGTGCCGGACGACCGTCCGCGGCTCCCATGTGGTGGCCTACTGCCACAACCCCTACGTGGACACCGACCGGGTACGGCTGCACATCGAGTGCGCCGAGTGGTGGGACATCGACACCGACGGCTCCCCGGTCGACACCGGGCCCGCGATGACCGTACGGCTCACCGGCCGCTGCTGGCAGGACGTCCGCTCGGTGTGGATCAGTCACCAGAAGGCGGACTGAACCTGTCCGGACGGCACAGGTACGGGTAGCTGCCCGCCTCCTTGGCGGCCGCCTCCGCGTCGCCCGCGCGGATCGCGTCGACCAGGCGGGCGTGGTCCATGTACGACTCCGGCGTCAGCACGGCGCCGACGTCCGCGCGCAGCCAGTCCCGCAGCACCTCGCCCAGGTCGGCGTACATCGCCGTCATCACGTCGTTGTGCGAGGCGGCCACCACGGCCAGGTGGAAGGTGGCGTCCGCCGTCACGAAGGGCTCCGCCTCGCCCGACTCCCACGCCCGCTCGCGCTGTGCCAGCAGCGCGTCGAGCTGCCTGAGGTCCTTCTCCGTGCGCCGGGCCGCCGCGAGCCGGGCCGCCGAGGACTCCAGCGTGGAGCGCAGCTCGGCGATGTGCCGGGGGTCGGCACCGGCGAACCGGCGGTGCATCACGCCGGCCAGCTCACTGGTCGCCACGACATAGGTGCCGGAGCCCTGCCGGATGTCCAGCAGGCCGTTGTGCGCGAGCGCGCGGACGGCCTCCCGGACGGTGTTGCGGGCCACTCCGAGCTGCTCGACCAGCTCCGGCTCGGTGGGAATCCGGGAGCCGACCGGCCACTCGCCGGAGGCGATCTGGTTCCGCAGTTCGGCGATGACCTGCTCGGACAACGCCGAGCGGCGTGGATGGCTCAGAGGCATGACACACCTTCGCACGCGGGGGCCGGGCGGCGGCGGGGGGCCGCCGCGGTCCGTCACCCGTAGACTGGACAACCAATCATCCCATGATTCTATGATGGGCGTCATGGAAGCCGAGGAAACCACCATGCCGACACAGACGCCGGCCCGTCCGACGGAACCCGGCGGGGGTCCGTCGAACGGCACGCGCGCGTGGACGACACGGCTGTTCGTCGTCGGCATCCTGCTGGCCGCCGTCAACCTCCGGCCCGCCATCACCAGCCTCGGCGCGCTCCTGGAGGAGGTCCGCGACGGGCTCGGCATGAGCGGCAGCGTGGCCGGGCTGCTCACCTCCGTGCCGCCGCTCTGCTTCGCCGTCTTCGGTGTCATGGCCCCCCGTCTGGCCCGCCGCTTCGGCCCGCCGGCCGTGGTCTGCGCGGGCATGGTCGCCATCACGGCCGGCCTGCTGATACGCCCGTACGTCGCCGGCACGGCCGGGTTCCTGGCCGGCAGCGCCGTCGCGCTCATGGGCATCGCCGTCAGCAACGTGCTGATGCCGGTCATCGTCAAGCGCTGGTTCCCGGACCGGGTCGGCTCCATGACCGGCCTGTACTCGATGGCCCTCGCCGCCGGTACCGCGATCGCCGCCGCGGTGACCGTACCCATGACCGACGCGCTGGGCGGCCGCTGGCAGTCCGGGCTCGCCGTGTGGGCGGGGCTGGCGGCAGCCGCGGTGCTGCCGTGGCTGCCGCTGGTCCGGGACCGGGGACCGGCACCGGCGGCCGAGGCACGCGCGCGTGCGGACCGGCAGCCGCCCGCCCTCAGGATCACCCGCAGCCCTACCGCCTGGGCGCTCGCCGTCTTCTTCGGCCTCCAGGCCACCGCCGCCTACATCACGATGGGCTGGATGGCCCAGATCTTCCGGGACGCGGGCGTGCCCGCGGGCACCGCGGGGCTGCTGCTGGCCGTCACCATGGTGATGGGCGTACCGCTGGCCTTCGTCATCCCGCGCGTGGCCACCCGGCTGCCGCACCAGGGCCCGATCGTGGTCGTGCTCGGCGTCTGCGGCCTCGCCGGATACGCCGGCCTGTGGGCCGCACCCGCCGGCGGCGCCTGGGCCTGGGCCCTGCTGCTCGGCGTCTCGAACTGCGCGTTCCCGCTGGCCCTCACGATGGTCGGGATGCGGTCCCGGACCGGCGCGGGCGTCGTGCAGCTCTCCGCCTTCGCCCAGAGCGTCGGCTACCTCATCTCCATCCCGGGTCCGCTGCTGGTGGGCGTGCTCTACCAGCACAGCGGCGGCTGGGGTCTGCCGATCGCCCTGATGGCCGGCCTGATGATCCCGCAGCTGGCCGTCGGCGTCCTGGCGGGCCGCGACCGCACGGTCGAGGACGAGGCGACCGCGACCGCCTGACGCCGAGGCGGCCCGCGCGAGCACGCGTGGCGCGATGACGCACCGAGGCGGCCCGTGCGCGGATCCCGACGCGGTGGGTGCGGGCACCGAGGCGCCCTGTGCGGGCTCTGGCGTGGCCGGCGGGGGGAGACGCGCCGCGTGCGGGTGCGGGTGCGGGTGCGGGTGCGGGGCGTGGCGTGCGCGGGCGCGACGCGCGGCGCGTGTGCGGATGGCGACGCGGCCTGTGCGGCACTGGCGTGGCCGGTGCGGGGACAGGCGTGGCGCTGTGCGGGTACTGACGTGGCGTGCGCGGACGCGCCGAGGCGGTCCGTGCCGACGCCGCCGGGGCCCGGTGCGGTGGGTGCCTGCGCGGGGCCGGTCGTCTCGGCGCCCTCGCGGCGTGTCGGGTCACCCCGCCCGGTGCGGCCTCTCCCAGGGGTGCCAGACTGGGCGCATGCCAGTGCTCGACCCGAACCCCCAGAACGGTCAGAAGAAGATGCTGATCGTCTTCGGCTCGTTCTTCGCCATCTTCATCGTCATCGCCGTCATCGCGACCCTCGCGTCACCCTGACCACGGCCCCCGCGGCCGATGGTGGGGCTAGCACCACCATCCCCTAGGGGGTGAGGGTCAGGGTGAAGTGGGTGGATCACCGGATGGGGCCGCGGCCACGGATTCCGTAGTTTCGAGTCGTGGCCGCGAGGGGCGGTCACCGAAGCCCGGAGACCAGCGGAGGCGACCATGCCGGCCCGTACGCACACCCTGCCCCGCCCCGCCACCCCGGGCAGTGTCGACGTCCGGCTGCCCTGGTGGGCCCTCGCCCTGCCCGCGCTCGCCTTCGTCGCCCTGCTGGTGCTGATACTGAACCCGGCGGACGCCCACGCGACCACCGGTGACCCCGCCGTCACCCATCTCGTCGAGCGGGTCCGGCAGATCGTCGCCCGTTAGCCCCACCGCCTCCCGAGCGGGCGAATCCGCATGTCAACTCCCTGCGCCCGATGGCCTGTTTCATGCGAAGCTGGGTGACATGAGCGTCGCAGAATCCCGCAGGATCGTCTTCTTCCGCCATGCGAAAGCCGACTGGCCACAGGTGACCGACCACGAGCGACCGCTCGCTGACCGGGGCCGAATGGACGCCGCCGTCGCCGGACGCAAGCTCGCGGACAGCGGCATCGCCTTGGACCTGGCCCTGTGCTCCACCTCCGTGCGCACCCGGGAGACCTGGAAGCTCGCCGTCCATGAGCTGGCGCACCGGCCGAAAACCGTCTACGAGGAGCGGGTGTACGACGCCTCTCCGGGCGAGCTGATCGCCGTGCTCAACGAGGTGCCCGACGACGCGCATGACGTTATCCTCATCGGCCACAACCCCGGCGTGCACGGCGTGACGGAGATCCTGACCGGCGGCTCGGAGGGTGATGCCCGCGACCGGATGAACCGGCGGGGCTTTCCCGCCGCCGCCTTCGCCGTCGTGACCTTCGAGGGCTCCTGGAAGAGCCTGGAACCCGGGGTGACCACGCTCGTGGACTACTGGGCTCCCTCCGACTGAGACGAGCGTACGACCACCGTTGCCCGGACGGGGGACGGCGAGGGGCCCGGCACCGATGCCCCCCGGTGCCGGGCCCCTCGTGGCAGGACCGCCGGGCGGTTCAGCTCTCGTCGTGGGTGTCCGCCGCCTCGACCTCTTCGCGGGTCACGCCCAGCAGATACAGCACCGTGTCCAGGAAGGGGAAGTTCACCGCCGTGTGCGCGGCCTTGCGGACCACCGGCTTCGCGTTGAAGGCGACACCGAGACCGGCCGCGTTCAGCATGTCCAGGTCGTTGGCGCCGTCACCGATGGCCACCGTCTGCGACAGTGGTACGCCCGCCTCGGCGGCGAACCGGCGCAGCAGCCGTGCCTTGCCCGCACGGTCCACGATCTCGCCGGTCACCCGGCCGGTCAGCTTGCCGTCGACGATCTCCAGCGTGTTGGCCTGGGCGAAGTCCAGCCCGAGCCGCTCCTGCAGATCGTCGGTGACCTGGGTGAAACCGCCCGAGACCACCCCGACTTGATAACCGAGCCGCTTCAGCGTGCGGATCAGCGTCCGGGCGCCCGGCGTCAGCCGCACCTCGGTGCGCACCTTCTGTACGACCGACTCGTCCAGCCCCTTCAGCAGCGCCACGCGCGCGTGCAGCGACTGCTCGAAGTCCAGTTCACCGCGCATCGCGGCAGCCGTCACCTCGGCGACCTCGTCCTCGCAGTCGGCGTGCGCGGCGAAGAGTTCGATCACCTCGTCCTGGATGAGCGTCGAGTCCACGTCCATGACCACCAGACGCTGGGCCCGCCGGTGCAGACCGGCCGCTACGACCGCGATGTCCACGCCGAGTTCCGCCGCGTCGGAGACCAGGGCGGTGCGCAGTGCCTCGGTCCCCACACCGGACACCGCGAACTCCACCGCGGTCACCGGGTACTTGGCGAGCCGGAAGATACGGTCGATGTTGCCGCCGGCCTTGGCGATCCGGGCGGCGATGGCGGCCGTCGACTCGGCGGTGAGGGGGTGGCCGAGGACGGTGACCAGCGAACGGCCAAGACCGCGCGGGCGGTTGTCGCCGTGGCCGGAGATGATCTCCGCCTGCATCTTCACGGACTCGGCCCAGCTGTGCACGGTCGCCCGGAGGTCGCCCTCGAGTCCGGCCGAGGGCTGGGTGACGAGCGCGCACAGCACCAGCCGCCCGCGCGTGACGACCTGCTCGATGTCGACCACGTCGACCATGTACGCGGCAAGAGTGTCGAAGAGGCCGGCCGTGATGCCCGGCCTGTCCTTGCCGAAAATCTTGACGAGGAGAGTGGGGACCTCGGAGGTCTGCGGATCGCTCATGGTGTCACCACCGTAACCGGCACGCAGTGACTGCGGCGCAGGTGGTCCGCCTGACGGACACGGAACAATAGGTGTCGGACCGATGGCGGATGCCTTGCTTCCACGCTACGGGCGAACGTGCGTGCGATGTCGGCCACCGGGAACGCGACGCTCCGGGTGCGCGTCTTCACGCACGGTTCAGCATCGCTCCACGCATGGTCCGGACACGGCCGGCGAGGCCGTCGCGCCTCGCCTCTGCGGGCGGCCTTGCCGCGTGACCTCGCCGCGTGAGCTCACCGAGGGGGCCGCCTGGGTGGCGGCGGAGGAGGCGGGGGCGGTGGGGGCGGCGGCCCCGGGTCCGGCCCGTCCGGCCGCCGCGCCCCGGGTCCGCGCCGTGGAGAGCGCGGTGGCGGGTCGACCGGCCGGGCCATGGTGGGAGCGCCGTACACGTCGCCGGCACCGGGGGGTACGTCCGAGGCGTCGGCGCCGCCGGCGCGCGGCCACTCCTCCGACGACCGCGCGGCATCGGCACCCCGGTCCTCCGCCGGGGACGGCGTCCCGGACGGCGACCCCCGGCCGGGACTGCCCGGACTGCCGGGACCGACAGGAGCACCTGCCCCGCCGGTGCCGCTCGGACCGCGTCCCGGGGCACCCCCCGGCCGCCCGCCGCTCCACGGTCCCGGGCCACTGTGCGGCCCCGCCGCATCACGCGGCTCCTGCGGCCGGCCTCCGGACCGGCGGCCCCATCCGTCTCCCGGCACAAAATCCCGTGGTCCCCAGGCGTCCGCAGGGCCACCGCCCCGTCCGCCTCCGGTCCAGGAGTCCCGCGACGCGTCGGGCCGGGGCCGCAGGTCGCCGCTCCCCGGCTCCCGTAGCCCGTCAGGTATCCGGAGGTAGGGGTTGGTGTGCGGATTCGGCGGGCGGTAGGGGGCCACCGGTGCGTAGGGCCCATCGGGGTCGCCGCCGCCGGGCCTTCCCGGCGCCCCGGACCCCACCGGCCCGCCGCCGGCGTCACCCAGTGCCGGCCGCGTGGCGCGGGTGCCGGCGGCGCCGGTCGCCCGGGCCAGCAGCGCCCCCGCCGCCCCCGCCGCCGCACCCCACACCGCGCCGAGGAGCAGGCCCATGCCCAGTTGCCCGTGCAGTTCGATGCCGGCGCCGAAGGCGTCGAAGCCCAGCACCGACAGCGAGGCGTCCACGGACACGTCCGTCAGCCAGGCCAGCAGCGGCAGTGCGAGCGCGGTCGCGATGCCCAGCCGTACCGCACACCGCCCGGCGAACCCGAGCGCCCCGGGACGGGAGCCCGGGCCGCCCTCGCCTCCGGGCCCACCGCCGGCCACCGGCGTCCGTACCGCCGTGAACACCCCGGCCAGCAGCATCAGCAGCGCCGCCGCCACACCCAGCAGCCATACCCGTCCGTCCAGGTCGGCCAGCCGGCCCAGCGTCACCGACCGGTCGGACGGGGAGTTCAGGAGGTCGTCAAGGGGGTGCGGCAGGAACATGGTGAGGACGCCCGTCGCCCTGCCGTCGAAGGGGACGAAGAGGCCGACCGGGATGCCGAGCCAGACGCCGTTCGGGGCACCGAGCAGCGCCGCGCCCATGATCCGGGCCGGGTGCGGGTCGCCGATCGCCGCGAAGGCCGCCGCCGCCCAGCCCGCCGCGACCGCCACCAGCAGGACCGTCACCAGCGCCGAGACCGCCGGCCGTACCACCCGGTGCACCGCGTCCCAGCCGCGCGGCAGCGGTGTGCGGCGCGAGGCCAGCAGCGCGATCAGCAGGATGCCCACCGACCAGCCGAGACCACCGAGCAGGGTGGCCGCGGTGTCGACGCTGAAGCCGACCGCGGCGTTCGCGTGCACGAGGTCGCCGAGGCGGTCCGGCAGCAGCCCGCCGACATCCCCGATGCCGGGGATCGTGAGACCTCCACCGCCCCCGCCGGTGCCCGGCAGCTTGTCCAGTCCCAGCGCACCGCCGTCGATGGTCACCACCGAGTGTCCGGCCCAGGCCAGTCCGCCCAGCATCGCCACGAACAGCACCACCACCGAGCCCGCGCGGGCGAGCAGTTCGGCCGGTGCGATCACAACTCCGGCCGCGCGCAGGGACCGTAGGAAGAACCAGGCCAGCAGCACGGCTCCCACCAGGCTCACGCCCAATGGCGTGATCTCGATGGCTGTGGTGGCTTCCGCCCCCTTCAGGCCGAATGCGGACAGATCTCCGTCCGGGGTGACCGAACCGCCTGCCCCGAGGGCCACAACCGCCGCCGTCATGGGGCCCAGTGAGCCCGCCGCGTCGGCCCGCAGCAGATGCAGACCCAGCGCCGCGGTGCCCGCCATGCCGATCAACGCCCAGCTCACCGCGGCGATCGCGGACAGCAGGACGTCGCCCCAGGGCAGCCGCGCGCCGTGCCTCGTGTTCTCGACTCCCGTGCCGGACGTGCCAGAACCCATGGCCGACCCCCCGATCCGCGGACGCGCCGGGCCGCTCCGCCGCGCTTGTCCCCCTCGCGTGAATTACCACTCTCCGGCCCGGTTTCAACCCCGTCAACGGAAAGAGTCGACGCGTTCGTACGAGGCTCGCACAAGGCCCGACTTTCGGTCAGAGGGCCGAGCCTGAAATAGTTCCCGACGATGTTCGACATCCCTAGACTCCCTGTGATGGGGGTAACTCGGGGGACTACTCATGGGGCTTGGAGTGCCGGAACTCGTACTGGAATCAGACGGACGTACCTGGACGCTCGATCCGTCCAGGTCATACAACCTCGGACGTGATCCGCAGGGGGACCTCGTGTTCGACGACGCCAGGGTCTCCTGGCGGCACGCCACGATCAGCTTCGACGGCCGCAGTTGGGTCATCGAGGACCACGGCAGTACCAACGGCACCTTCGTGCAGAGCCAGCGGGTCCAGCGGACCGAGATCGGCCCCGGCTCGGCCGTCCATCTGGGCAACGCGAACGACGGACCGCGGCTGAGCCTGTCCGGCACCGCGGCCGCCGCCCAGGCGCAGCCCCGGCAGCAGCCGTACGCGGCGCAGGGCGCGGGCGGCGCGGGCTGGTCGCAGCCGCCGGCCGCGCAGCCGGCGGCGCCGAGCCCGGACTGGCAGCAGGCCCCGCCGGCGATCCCGCAGCAGCAGGGCGCCCCGGTCATGGCCTCCGGTGGTGGCGCGGGGGCGCCGCCGGTGTACGGCGACCGCAGCCCGACCACGTTCCACCAGTTCTCCATCGGCCGCGTGATGCGCATCGGCCGTGCCCTGGAGAACGAGCTGGTCGTGTCCGACCTGCAGGTCTCGCGCCACCACGCCGAGTTCCACTCCACGCCCGACGGCCGTATGGAGATCCGCGACCTCGGTTCGCACAACGGCACGTACGTCAACGGTGTGGCGATCGCCAAGGGCGGCACCGCGCTGCTCGACGCGAACGACATCGTCGGTGTCGGCCACTCCACCTTCCGGATCGTCGGCGACCGGCTGGAGGAGTTCGTCGACACCGGCGAAGTCTCCTTCTCCGCACGGCACTTGACGGTCACGGTCGACGGCGGCAAGCAGATCCTCAAGGACGTGTCCTTCGGCGTCCCGGAGAAGTCGGTGATCGCGGTCATCGGCCCGTCGGGCTCCGGCAAGTCGACCCTGCTCAAGGCGCTCACCGGCTACCGCCCAGCCAACGAGGGCGAGGTGCTGTACGACAACCGCAACCTGTACAAGCAGTTCGCCGAGTTGCGCCAGCGCATCGGTCTGGTCCCGCAGGACGACATCCTGCACAAGGAGCTGACCGTCAAGAAGGCCCTCAAGTACGCGGCCAAGCTGCGCTTCCCCGCCGACACCACGGGGCAGGAGCGCGACGACCGCATCGACGAGGTGCTGCGCGAGCTGAAGCTCGACGTCCACAAGGACAAGAAGGTCACGTCCCTGTCGGGCGGCCAGCGCAAGCGGGTCTCGGTGGCACTGGAGCTGCTCACCAAGCCGTCGCTGATCTTCCTCGACGAGCCCACCTCGGGTCTCGACCCGGGCATGGACCGCGACGTCATGCAGCTGCTGCGCGGCCTCGCCGACGACGGCCGTACGGTCCTCGTCGTGACCCACTCGGTGGCCGAGCTGGCGCTGTGCGACAAGCTCCTGGTGATGGCGCCGGGCGGTTCGGTCGCCTACTTCGGGCCGCCCGAGGAGGCGCTGAACTTCTTCGGCTACGACACCTGGGCCGATGTCTTCTCCGCCTTCGAGAACTACCGCGACTACGACTGGGCGGGCCGCTGGAAGGGCTCGCAGCACTACCAGATGTACGCCGCGGACATCGACGCGATCGCCCCGCAGTCCGTACAGATCCCCGCGATGCAGGCGATGCGGCCGAAGAAGCCGCAGAGCTGGGGGTCGCAGCTGCTGACCCTGATCCGCCGGTACGTGTCGGTCATCGCCTCGGACCGCGGCTTCCTGCTGCTGACGGTGGTCCTGCCGGTGGTGCTCGGCGCGGTCAGCCTGCTGATCGACAGCGACAAGGGCCTGCTGGTCAACCCGGTCAACCACAAGACCGGCGTCCCGGTCCCGAACGGCACGGCGACCACGGTCCTGCTGATCCTCGCGGTCGGCGCCTGTTTCGCGGGCGCCGCGAACTCCGTGCGTGAGCTGATCAAGGAACGGGTCATCTACGAACGGGAACGGGCGGTCGGCCTGTCCCGGTCGGCGTACCTGATGTCCAAGGTGGTCGTGCTGGGCGTGATCACCGTGCTGCAGGGCCTGATGGTCGGCCTGATCGGCTTCTCCAGCCGGGAGATCCCCGACGAGGGCGTGGTCCTCGGACACTCCGTCGTACTGGAGCTGTGCATCCCGATCATGGGGCTCGGCTTCACCTCGATGATGTTCGGCCTGGTCATCTCCTCGCTCGTGAAGACGTCCGAGAAGACCATGCCGCTGCTGGTGATGTTCGCGATCATCCAGGTCGTGTTCACCGGCTGCCTGTTCAACCTGAACGGGGCGGTCGGCGTCAACCAGTTCTCGTACCTGATGCCGTCCCGCTGGGCGGTGGGTGCCGACGGCGCCACGCTGGACTTCAACAACATCGCGCCCAACACCGACGACCCGACCAGCACGGACCCGCTGTGGAACCACACGGCCGGTGCCTGGGGCATGGACATGGCCGCGCTGATCGTCCTCGGTGTGATCTGCGGCTTCCTGGTGGCCCGCTTCCTGCGCCGCCACGAGCCCGAGGTCATGCGCAAGTAGTCGCCCGTACGACGCCGAAGGGCGGCACCCGCAGTGGGGTGCCGCCCTTCGGCGTGTGCGTGAAGAGGTCCGCGCAGGCCTCAGTACGCGCTGTTGACGTTGTCCATCGAGCCGTACCGGTGGGCGGCGTAGTTGCAGGCGGCCGTGATGTTGGCGACCGGGTCGTAGATGTTCCACGAGGTGCCGGCCACGTGGTAGGTGGCGAAGGTCGGCGGGATGACCTGGAGCAGACCCTTGGAGGGGATGCCGTTGATGGCGTTGATGTCCCAGTTGTTGATGGCGTTGGGGTTGCCGGAGGACTCCCGCATGATGTTGCGGTACAGGCCGTTGTAGGAGCCCGGGATGCCCTTGGAGTGCATGATGTCCAGGGACTGGCGGATCCAGCCGTCGAGGTTGTTGCCGTAGCTGGCCTGCTGGAGCTGCGGGCGCTGCGCGGAGCGGCTCGCGGCCTGCTTGGCGAGGTGCTTGACGTGGGCGGCGTGGGCGGCCTTGTTGGCGGCGGCCTCGACGTGCTTGACGTGGGCGGTGTGCGCCGCCTTGACCTTGGCGGCGTGGGCCGCGCGGACCTTCTCCACGTGCGCCGTGTGGGCGGCGTGGACCTTCTTGAGGTGGGACACGTGCGCCGCGTGGGCCTTCTTCACGTGGGCCACGTGCAGGTCGTGGGCCGTGGGCGCCTTCTTCTTGGCGGCGATCGCCTCGACCTTGACGTTCTGGAGCGCGAGCCGGTCGGTGACCGTGCCCTTGACGTCCTTGACCTGGTCCGTGGTGTAGGCGACCTGGGCGGCGGCCTGGGGGGACCCGGTCACGGCGGTCTCGGCGCTGCTGGGCACGGCCGAGAAGGCGAGGGCGGCGGCGCCGAGCGTGGCGACACCGGCGAGCGCGATCTTGTGGTGCTTGGTCAGGGTGGGACTGTGGGCGTGCTTGGGCATAGCAGTGGACCTCTTCGGATAGCGCGGAGGTCGCTCGTTGTCCGCGGGGGAGACCGGCTCCTCCTGCACGAACACCGCGGGGGGAACCCGCGGTGCCGAGCGACGTGAGCAATTCTTAGCGGCCGCAAAATGCCCTGGCAAAGGTGTGACGTACGATCCTCGGTAGTACAGCCGGGAAGGGCAAAACGGGACAGACTGGGTCGTCTGCCCCGTTCACGGCGGGCCCCTTTATCTCCTATGTCCGTTCGTACGTGATGTGCGCCCTATGTGCGTCCTCACATCGTCCCCATGTGAATCTCACCAGGAGTTGCTGACGCAATGCTCTGTGTGAGCCCCCTCCGCCGGGAGGATGAGGTGGACGTCGCCGAACTCGTGCCACAGGTAGAGGCCGTCCAGCGCCTCCTCGTAACTGCGGTCGACGGCGGCCCGGCCCGCGACCGCCTCCAGCATCAGCAGATGCGACGCCTCCGGCTCGTGCAGCCCGGTCAGCAGTCCGTCCACCACCCGCACCCCACGCCCGGGCGTCACGACGAGCTCCGTCCACCCCTCGGCCGCCCGCACCACCCCGTCGTCGTCCGCGGCCGACTCCACGGCCCGCACCGCGGTCGTCCCGACGGCCACGACCCGCCTGCCGCCCGCCCTGGCCGCGTTGATCAGCCGCGCCGACGCCGCCGGCACGGCGAAACGTTCCGCGTACGGCGGCTCGTGCGCCTCCGCCGCCGACACCCCCGTGTGCAGCGTGATCGGCGCGAACTGCACGCCCCGGCTCACCAGCTCCGTCACCAGCCTCGCGGTGAAGGGCCGCGCCGCGCTCGGCATCTCCGCACTCCCGGCACCGTCCGCCGAGGGCAGCGCGAACACCGTCTGGTACACGGACAGCGGCTGGTCCCGCTCCGTATAGGAGTACCGAATGGGCCGCCCGTGCTCCCGCAGCAGCCCCGGCACGTCCCCCGAGGCCCGCGCCCACCACAGCCGCTCGCCCCGCGCACTCAGCGGCTCCGCGAGGACCAGCCGACCGCCCCCCGGCAGCCGCACCTCACTCCCCGCGGACGCGCCCGCCCGCGCGCGTGTCGTCCCCCTGCCGTCCGGTTCCCGCAGCTCGACCGCCCACCGGCCGTCGTCCCCGCGCGTGGAGAAGTGCACCACCACGCGCGCGTGCCCGAGCCGCCCGTCCACGGCGGCCGCCAGCGTCGCCGAGGTGTTCACCACCAGCAGGTCCCCGGCCCGCAGCAGCACCGGCAGCTCGGCGAATGCATGGTGCGACACCTCGGTCCCGCGCGACACCAGCAGCCGTACGGCATCCCGCTCGAGACCGGGCCCCCGCTGCTCGGCCGGCACCCGCGCGGACAGCTCCTCCGGCACCCTCAGGGCCGTCGTCATCGCCCCTCCACCAGCGCAGGCGCCCCGTACCGTCCCCCGGCCGGCCGCTCGTCGAGCAGGCGCAGGAACGCCGGTACGACGCTCTCCGGCGACGGCCGTGGACCGTCGTCGTCCGGTACGGCCGCCGTGTACAGGCCCGTCGCCATGTCCCCGGGATCCACCGACCACACCCGCAGCCCCGGTTCCTCCGCACCGAGCACCGCGGCCAGCTGGTCCAGAGCCGCCTTCGAGGCGCCGTACCCGCCCCAGGTCTCGTAGGCCTCCGCGCCCGCGTCCGAGCTGACCACGATCACCGCCCCGGTCACCGACTTCCGCAGCAGCGGCAGCGCCTCCTGGACCAGGCCCAGCGCGGCCACGACATTCACCTCCAGGGCCCGCCGCAGCCCCGCGAGCGGCAGCTCGTCCAGGCGCACCAGCGGCTCGGCACCCAGCGCGCTGGCGTTGCTCACCACCAGGTCCAGCCCGCCCAGCCGGCGGGCCGCGGCCACCAAGCCGGCCCGGTGCCCGGCCTCCGTGACGTCGCCCGGCAGCGCCGCCACCCGGACACCCGGCCCGGCGACCGCCTCCGCCGTCTCCCTCAGTGCTCCCGCCCCCCTGGCGTCCAGCACCAGGTCCCAGCCGCGAGCCGCCAACGCCTGAGCCAGCGCCCGCCCCAGCCCCTTGGACGCCCCCGTGATGATCGCTACCGGCATGACAACCGTCCCCTCGGCTCCGCCCGCCTCGGCAGGCGGTGATCCCAACCTAGGAACGGCACCGCCCCCGCCGCCTCGGACGCGGGGCGCAATCCGGCGGGGCCCTTCGGACTACGCCGCCGGTCCGGGGCCCGCGTCCTAGGACCCGGGGCCTAGGGCCGGCGGCCCGGGCCCCGCCACCATCGGCCGATCCGCGGTGTCCCACCCCGCCGGTACCGTGAGGGCATGAGTCAAGGTCCCCGGTCCGGCCTCGCCGCGGTCAGCTCCGCGCTGCTGGCCATGAGCAGGCACCTGGAGGTGCGCGACGTCCTCAAGACGATCGTCGCCTCCGCCCGTGAGCTGCTCGACGCGCAGTACGCGGCGCTCGGGGTCCCCGACGACCACGGAGGCTTCGCCCAGTTCGTCGTCGACGGCGTCACCGACGCCCAGTGGAAGGCCATCGGCCCGCTCCCGCGCCAGCACGGCATCCTCGCCGCGATGCTCCAGGAGGCGAAGGCCGAGCGGCTCGCCGACGTCCGCACGGACCCCCGTTTCGAGGGCTGGCCGTCGGCCCACCCCGAGATGTCCGACTTCCTGGGCCTGCCGATCCGCGACGGCGACGAGGTCATCGGAGCCCTGTTCCTCGCCAACAAGGACTGCCGGAAACCCGAGGGCGGCTGCGGCTTCACCGCGGAGGACGAGGAACTGCTCTCGATCCTCGCCCAGCACGCCGCGATCGCCCTCACCAACGCCCGCCTCTACGAGCGCAGCCGCGAACTGACCATCGCCGAGGAGCGCTCCCGGCTCGCCCACGAGCTGCACGACGCGGTCAGCCAGAAGCTGTTCTCCCTGCGCCTGACCGCCCAGGCCGCCGCCGCCCTGGTCGACCGCGACCCCTCCCGCGCCAAGGGCGAGCTGCAGCAGGTGGCCGTGCTCGCCGCCGAGGCCACCGAGGAACTGCGCGCGGCGGTCGTGGAGCTGCGCCCCGCCGCCCTCGACGAGGACGGCCTGGTCGCCACCCTCCGCACCCAGGTCCAGGTCCTCGACCGCGCCCACGACGCGCGCGTGACCTTCGCGGGCAGCGGCTTCCGGGCGCTGCCGGCCGCTCAGGAGGAGGCACTGCTCCGGGTGGCCCAGGAAGCCCTGCACAACGCCCTGCGGCACTCCGGTGCCGCGCACGTCGACGTGACAGTGAACCGGCGCGGCGGCGGAGCGGTGCTGCGGGTCACCGACGACGGCAGCGGCTTCGACCCGCACCGCACCCGCAGTGCCGGACGCCATCTCGGCCTGGTCTCCATGCGGGACCGGGCGAGCGGGGTCGGCGGCACCCTGACCGTGGAATCGGCGCCCGGCAAGGGCACCACGATCGAGATGGAGGTCCCCGGTGGCTGACCCGATCAGGGTCCTGCTCGTGGACGACCACCAGGTCGTCCGACGGGGCCTGCGCACCTTCCTCGAGGTCCAGGACGACATAGAGGTCGTCGGCGAGGCCGCCGACGGCGCCGAAGGGGTCGAGCGCGCGCAGGAGCTGAGCCCCGACGTCGTCCTCATGGACGTCAAGATGCCCGGCATGGACGGCGTGGAGGCCCTGCGCCGGCTCCGTGAACTCGACAACCCCGCGCGCGTGCTCATCGTCACCAGCTTCACCGAGCAGCGCACGGTGGTCCCGGCCCTGCGCGCCGGCGCCGCCGGATACGTCTACAAGGACGTCGATCCCGACGCGCTCGCCACCGCCATCCGCTCGGTGTACGCCGGGCACGTCCTGCTCCAGCCCGAGGTGGCCGGAGCCCTGCTCTCCCAGGAGGAGGCCAACTCCGGCCAGGGCAGGAGCGGCTCGCTCACGGAGCGGGAGCGCGAGGTGCTCGGGCTGATCGCCGACGGGCGGTCCAACCGCGAGATAGCCCGCGCCCTGGTGCTCTCCGAGAAGACCGTCAAGACGCATGTCTCGAACATCCTGATGAAACTCGACCTCGCCGACCGTACTCAGGCCGCCCTCTGGGCCGTACGTCATGGCGTGACCGGCTGAAACGTCCTCCGTGACGTCACCGGCGGCAACATGAAGGGTGGTCCTACGGACTGAGATTCATACCGTCGTGGGAATGTCACCCGGACGGCGCATCCTCTTCCGGCCGCGGGCGTTCTTCAGTGCGTGCCGCGGCGACCGCCGTGGCGATCGCCAAGGAGGCTCAAGAAGTGAAGAACCTGAAGAAGGCAGCGGCCGTGACGATGGTGGCCGGCGGGATCGTGGCCGCGGGCGCGGGAATGGCCTCCGCCCACACCGGCGGCTCGCACGCCGACGGCGGGGCCCACGGCTCTCCGGGCGTCGTCTCGGGCAACGTCATCCAGGTCCCGGTTCACATCCCGGTCAACGCCGTCGGCAACAGCGTCAACGTCATCGGCGTGCTGAACCCGGCCTTCGGCAACCTCGGCCTCAACCACTGAGACCGCGCCGCACGGCGGCATCGACCTCCGGCCTTCCGGGCGCTCCCGGAAGGCCGGTCGGCTTCTCCGCACGGTGACTCTCACGCCCAATGATCCCAACGGGCAGTCACGGCCCGCGCTCCGTACCACCCGGGAACCCTCCGACGTTGATCAGCGCACGACCCACGGCCGGGTCGGTCACGCACACGCAGGAGGAAGGTTTCCCATGCACATCGCCAAGAACGCCGCCGTCGCCCTCACCGTCGCCGGTATCGCAGCGGGCGCCGCCGCCGACGCGGCGGCCGACGACGGCGACGCCGTCATCTCCCCGGGTGTGGCCTCCGGCCTCGCCGCCCAGGTCCCGCTCCACGTCCCGGCCGACGCCAGCGGCCTCTCGGCCAACGTGGTCGGGCTCCTGGACCCCGCCTTGGGCAGCACCGCGACCACCAAGCAGGACGGTCACACCACCAGCAGGACCGTCAGCACCACCCGCACCGAGGGCTGCGCCGCCCGGCCCAGCCCTCGGACAGGGTCCCCAGGGTCTAACGTCCCCGCTCGCGCTCCTCGACCACCGAGTTGTAAGCCGCCACCTGGGCCCGCCGGGCCGTCCGCTCCACCGGCCGCAGGGCCAGCGACCGCGCCGCCATCTCCGCGGCGCTCACCGCGCCGCCGTGCCCGTTCTCGTGCGCCAGTGAGATCAGCAGCCCGACCCGCTGCGCCAGCTCGAGCACCCGCACCGCACGCGGCGGATAGCCGGGGGCCAGCACCTCCCGGCCCCGCGCGGCCCGTGACCGGTACGCGTCGATCGCCGCCTCCGCCACCGGACCCGACCCGGCGACGTCCAGCTTCGCCAGCAGCTCCGTCGCGTCCCTGAGCGCCTCCGCCAGCTCCCGTTCGGCCTCACCCAGCGACGGCACGTCCGCGGGCGGCGCCTCCCGCACCGGCAGCACGCGCCAGACCACCTCGGTATGCACGTCACCGGCGGGACCGGCCTCGGACACCTCCGGCACCAGCCCGAACGCGGCGCCGTGACAGATGACCGCCTCCTCGGCCTCCAGGGCCCGCGCGTTGAACTCCGGCGGACCGCTCAGCCCGAGCGGATGCCCGGGCGACGGCAGCGCGAGGCGCAGCCCGGTCGCGCCCAGCGTCCGCAGCCGCCCCAGCGCCAGCGTGAGCCCGACCGGAGCGGACTCCCCGGGCAGACCCTCCACCCGGTGCACCGCGTCCTCGCCGACGATGGTGAGCACGGCGTCATCAGGGGAGACATGTCCGGCCAACAGGGCATTTCCCCAAGCGGCGAGGCGTCCTGAACGTGATTCCGAAAGCATGCCTCCACCCTAAGGACCGGACCGATGGAATGGAGCGCCGCACTCGTGGCGTAGATTTCATAAGGGCCGCGCCCACCGGCGCCGCCGCCCGAGCCACAGGCGTACGCGCCGGCCGAGACCGGCCACACTGCAAGGGGAGACAACGCGCTCATGAGCGATGTTCTGGAGCTTCAGGACGTATCCGTGGTCCGGGAGGGCCGGGCTCT
Organism: Streptomyces sp. NPDC026515; assembly: GCF_055567595.1. Classification (NCBI taxonomy): domain Bacteria; kingdom Bacillati; phylum Actinomycetota; class Actinomycetes; order Kitasatosporales; family Streptomycetaceae; genus Streptomyces; species Streptomyces sp. NPDC026515. The sequence continues at coordinate 9,131 of NZ_JBVHQD010000007.1, read as the reverse complement.
GGTGGACCAGGTCTCCTGGTCGGTGAAGGAGGGCGAGCGCTGGGTCATCCTAGGCCCCAACGGCGCCGGCAAGACCACCCTCCTGAACATCGCCTCCAGCTACCTCTTCCCCAGCAAGGGCACCGCCACCATCCTCGGCGACACCCTCGGCAAGGTCGACGTCTTCGACCTCCGCCCGCGCATCGGCGTGGCCGGCATCGCCATGGCCGAGAAGCTGCCCAAGCGCCAGACCGTCCTGGAGACCGTGCTCACCGCCGCCTACGGCATGACCGCCCACTGGCAGGAAGAGTACGACGAGGTCGACGAGCAGCGCGCCCGCGCCTTCCTCGACCGCCTCGGCATGACCGACTACGTGGACCGGAAGTTCGGCACCCTCTCCGAGGGCGAGCGCAAGCGCACCCTGATCGCCCGCGCCCTGATGACCGACCCCGAGCTGCTGCTGCTCGACGAGCCCGCCGCCGGCCTCGACCTCGGCGGCCGCGAGGACCTGGTCCGCCGTCTCGGCCGGCTCGCCCGCGATCCGATCGCCCCCTCCATGATCATGGTCACCCACCATGTCGAGGAGATCGCGCCCGGCTTCACCCACGTCCTGATGATCCGCCAGGGCAAGGTCCTCACCGCCGGGCCCCTGGAGCTCGAACTCTCCTCCCGCAACCTCTCCCTCTGCTTCGGCCTCCCGCTCGTCGTCGAACAGCTCGGCGACCGCTGGACCGCCCACGGGCTTCCGCTGTCCTGACCGCTCCTGACGGGCGTTCCGCCCCGGGAAAGCACCCTGTCGGGTCGGCACCCGCGGCCCTACCATGACGATGTGAACAGCATCGACGCATGGGTGTGGTGGCTCGTCGGCGCGGCGGCGCTCGGAATCCCGCTCGTGGTGACCGCGATGCCGGAATTCGGCATGTTCGCGGTCGGCGCGCTGGCCGCCGCGGCCACCGCCGGACTCGGTGCGGGCGTCGTGATCCAGGTGCTCGTCTTCGTCGTCGTCTCCGTCGCCCTGATCGCCGTCGTACGGCCCATCGCCGCCCGCCACGCCGCCCAGCGACCCCAACTCGCTACGGGAATCGACGCGTTGAAGGGCAAGCAGGCCGTCGTGCTGGAACGCGTCGACGGCTCCGGCGGACGGATCAAGCTGGCCGGCGAGGTCTGGTCGGCACGCTCGCTCGACGCCGGACGCGCCTACGAAGCCGGAGAGGAAGTGGATGTCGTGGAGATCGAAGGGGCCACGGCCATCGTCATCTGACCTCGAACGACGCAACTCAGCGGAAGGACTCCCGAGTTGGGCGAGGGTCTGTCAGACTCGTGCAGCAAGATCTTCAACAACCATGAGATCTGCCGAAGCGCCGAGGCGGAGAAGGGTACGGGGAGCGACGATGGAACCGGTCATCATCGTCCTGGTCATTCTGGTGGTGTTGGTCTTCATCGCCTTGATCAAGACGATCCAAGTCATCCCACAGGCGAGCGCCGCCATCGTCGAGCGCTTCGGCCGTTACACACGGACCCTCAACGCGGGCCTGAACATCGTGGTCCCGTTCATAGACACCATCCGCAACCGCATCGACCTGCGTGAACAGGTCGTACCGTTCCCGCCGCAGCCGGTGATCACCCAGGACAACCTGGTCGTGAACATCGACACGGTCATCTACTACCAGGTGACCGACGCGCGAGCGGCCACCTACGAGGTCGCCAGCTACATCCAGGCGATCGAGCAGCTCACGGTCACCACGCTCCGCAACATCATCGGCGGCATGGACCTGGAGCGCACCCTGACCTCCCGCGAGGAGATCAACGCGGCCCTGCGCGGCGTCCTCGACGAGGCCACCGGCAAATGGGGCATCCGCGTCAACCGCGTCGAGCTCAAGGCGATCGAGCCGCCGACCTCCATCCAGGACTCGATGGAGAAGCAGATGCGCGCCGACCGTGACAAGCGCGCCGCGATCCTCACCGCGGAAGGCACCCGGCAGGCCGCGATCCTCACCGCCGAAGGTGAGAAGCAGTCCCAGATCCTGCGCGCCGAGGGTGAGGCCAAGGCGGCCGCCCTGCGGGCCGAGGGTGAGGCCCAGGCGGTCCGCACGGTCTTCGAGGCGATCCACGCCGGCGACCCGGACCAGAAGCTCCTCTCCTACCAGTACCTCCAGATGCTCCCGAAGATCGCCGAGGGCGACGCCAACAAGCTCTGGATCGTTCCCAGCGAGATCGGCGACGCCCTCAAGGGCCTGTCCGGTGCCATGGGCAACTTCGGCAACCTGGGCGGCGGTTCGGGCGGCAGCGGCAGCGGCAGCGTCCCGGCCCAGGAACGCCGCGAGAAGCCCCACATCGACTAGGGCCCTACATACGGACGTTCCCCGCGCCCCCTCTCTGGGGGGCGCGGGGAACTGCGCGAACAACCACGAACGACCCGCAGCCGCTCCCCGGACTCAGCCGGGCGGACGACTAGGCCGCAACATCTCCGGACAGCCACTCAGGAAGCGCGGCCAAGTCCTCCGCCCCCATCGCCAGCAGCATCGCGTCCTGCGGCGAAGGCTCGAACGGCTTCCGGAGCAGCGGCATCCCGGCCTGCTCGGGCGTCCGGTCCGCCTTCCGGTGATTGTCCTCCGCGCACGAGGCCACCGTGTTCAACCAGGAGTCCTGGCCGCCCTGGGCCCGAGGCACCACGTGGTCGACGGTCGTCGCCCGCCGCCCGCAGTACGCGCACCGGTGCCGGTCCCTGACCAGCACACCCCGCCTCGACCAGGGCGCCTGTCTCCGGAACGGCACCCGTACGTAGCGGCACAGCCTGATCACCCGAGGCGCAGGTATGTCCACATCGGCACCGCGCATGCGCAGTTCGGGGTGGGCCTGCTCGACAACGGCCTTGTCCTGGAGCACCAGGACGACGGCTCGATTCAACGTCACCGTAGACAGCGGCTCGAAGCTCGCGTTCAGCACCAGCGTGTCACGCATCCAGCCCACCTCCCATGTGCACCGTGCCCACCCCCGGCGGGCTTGGATCAACTCTGGACGGGCGCGCCGAGATGGACAACGCAATAAAAACTGCCCGCCCCTGATCACTTCCAAGACCAGGAGCGGGCAAACGTTCAATGAACGCCTGGCTGATTTCGCGAGGTGCGTCAGCCCTTCCCGGGGTTCTCGTACTCGCCGATCAACTGGGCGCGGGCGATCGCGTGGAACCGCAGGTTGAAGCCGACGACGGCAGGCGACACATCGGCATCCGGACCGAGCTTCTCCTGGTCCACCGCGTACACCGTGAAGACGTACCGGTGCGGCCCGTCCCCGGGCGGCGGCGCGGCGCCGCCGAAGTCCTTCGACCCGTAGTCGTTGCGCACCTGTACGGCGCCGTCGGGCAGGCCCTCGAACTTGCCGCTGCCCGCACCGGCCGGCAGCTCGGTCACCGACGCCGGGATGTCGAACACCGACCAGTGCCAGAACCCGCTGCCCGTCGGCGCGTCCGGGTCGTAGCAGGTCACGGCGAAGCTCTTGGTCCCGGCCGGGAAGCCCTCCCACCGCAGCTGCGGCGAGGTGTTGCCCTCGGCGTAGACCTGAGCGTCCTTGAGTGTCGCCCCTTCCGCGATGTCCTCGCTCGTCACCGTGAACGACGGGACGGGCGGGTGGAAGTCATGGGGGAGCGGCCGCCGCCTGAGCTCGGTCACCTCGGTACCTCCTGATCGATACTTATCGCTGACGGAGGCCGTAACGGACTCCGCGGTTCCCGAGCCTAGAACCAGTTGCGCTTGCTGCCGACCTCGGACAGCCACTGGTTGAGATAAGCCGCCCAGTCGGTCCCGTGGAAGTCGTGCAGACCCACCTGGAACGACCGGAAGGTGTCACTGCCCTCGCTGAACAGCCCCGGCTTCTTGTCCATTTCGAGGATGACGTCCATGGCGTGCGAGTCCGCCACGAAGCTCAGCTCGACCTGGTTCAGCCCCCGGTACTGGGACGGCGGGTGGAACTCGACCTCCTGGTAGAACGGCAGCGTCTGCCGCGTCCCCCGGATGTGGCCGCGCTCCAGGTCCGCGTTCTTGAAGCGGAAGCCGAGCTGGATGAAGGCGTCGAGGATCGCCTTCTGCGCCGGCAGCGGGTGCACGTTGATCGGGTCCAGGTCACCGGAGTCCACGGCACGCGCGATCTCCAGCTCGGTCGTCACGCCGATGTGCATCCCGCGCAGCGCCTGCCCGTCGATCATCGTGACCGGCGTCTCCCACGGGATCTCCAGTCCGAACGGCACCGCGTGCACCGCTCCGGCCTGCAGCTCGAAGGCACCGCCGAGCCGCACCTTGCCGAAGTCGATGTTCTGCTTGTACTCCTCGTCGCCGCTCTCCACCTCGACCCGGGCCTGGAGACCCACGGAGAGCCCCTGGATCTCCTGGTTCACCGACCCGCCCTGGATCCGCACCTCGCCCTGGACGACGCCACCCGGTACGACGTTGATCTCGGTGAGCACCGTCTCGACGGAAGCCCCACCGGCCCCCAGGCTCGCGAGCAGCTTCTTGAACCCCATGACTCTCCCTTTACGTACGGACCCTTGATCCCTAGAAACGCGATCCGGCCGCGACCGGTTCCGGCCCACACCCTGGCAAGGAGACGAATCCTTGACCACCCCTTGGCGTCCCCGGCCTGGACTAGGCTCGGACATCATGATCGCGCCCCCGGACCGTACGTCACTCCCCAGGGACTTCTTCGACCGCCCTGTACTGGAGGTCGCCCCCGACCTCCTCGGCCGCATCCTCCTGCGCACCACCGCGGACGGTCCGATCGCGGTCCGCATCACGGAGGTGGAGGCGTACGACGGTCCGAACGACCCCGGGTCGCACGCCTATCGCGGCCCCACACCCCGCAACGAGGTGATGTTCGGTCCGCCCGGACACGTGTACGTCTACTTCACCTACGGCATGTCAAGGCGATCAGCATGAACGTCATGGATCTTGCTCACCCCGCTGAAGAAGTCGCCCCCAAGCTGCTCGGTGCCATCCTCACCCACGAGACACCTGAGGGAACCGTGAGCATCACGATCACGGAGACCGAGGCGTACTCCGGTTCGGCCGACCCCGCCTCCCACGCGTACCGAGGCAGGACACCCCGAAATGCCGTCATGTTCGGACGTGCGGGACACCTGTACGTCTACCGGTCTCACGGACTCCACTGGTGCGCAAACGTCGTCACCGGGGCAGACGGCATCGCTACAGCTGTCCTCATCCGGGCAGGCAGGGTCATCGAAGGGGAAGACCTGGCCCGCGAGCGGCGAGGGGGCAAGGTTGAGAGTCCACGTCTCGCGCGGGGTCCGGGGAACTTCTGCCAAGCGCTCGGCATCACGGCAGAGCACAACGGCACAGACCTGCTGACAGGCGCCTCGGTCGCGCTGTCCGAGGGTGAGCCGGTACCCGCCGCACTCATCCGGGTCGGTCCTCGGGTAGGCGTGAGCAAAGCCCATGACTGGCAGCACCGCTTCTACCTTGCCGGTGATCCGACGGTCTCGGCGTACCGACTGAGCCCGAGAGCCAAGCCGTCCGCCGGAGCCTGAGCCGCTGTGCGCCTTGCTCGCGGCTCGCCGGTGGGGTTGGGTCCGAAGACGCGTGACCGCTCGCGAGCGTGGCGCGTGGCGCGTTCCTGGCCGGTCGGGTGACTGTCGACGTGCCCCGACCCGGGCCGGACGGGTGATGATGCGTCTCGCTGGAGGTGGCCCAGTCTCGGTCTACCCGAACCACCAGTGCGTCCGGCTACCTACGGTCGCTCAACCTGGTCAGCGCCGAATCCGGATAAAGCTCAAGGCAGCACTGACCTAGCGTTCCGTGCATGACATCCTCAGACGGCCACCTCGACGACCAGCCCAGCGTGACCATCCGCTGCCAGGACACCTCCTCTGTGGGCGTGACGTTCTGCGACCGGTTCAGCTTCGACGCGGACTCCGTGCACTATGCCGTCGAGCTACGGGCCCCGGGCATGGCCGCTCGTGTCAACGAGGTTGTTGCCTGGATGCGCTCGGATCTTCGGGGACAAGGCATCCGGCAAGAACGCCAACCGGCCAGAGCTCACGGCCGCACTGGACTACGCCAGACCTGGCGACACCCTGTGCGTGTGGAAGCTAGACCGGTTCGCCCGCTCCCTCATCGACCTTGTGACCATGGTCGACACCCTTCGAGAGAGGGGCATCGGGTTCAAGGTGCTCATGGGGGCACTGGCCAACATCGACCCCGGTACGGCGGACGGCCGTCTCATGCTTCAGGTGGTCGGGGCCATGGCGGAGTTCGAGCGCAGTCTCATCAAGGAGCGCACCCGCGCAGGGCTGGACGCAGCCAAGGCGCAGGGGCGTACCGGCGGCCGGCCGTCTGTGGTGGACGAGGATGTACTGACCGTGGCCCGTGCCAGGAAGGCGAAGGGCGAGAGCGTCAGCGCCATCGCTAGGGCCCTCGGAGTCTCCCGAGCCACGCTGTACCGGCACTTGGGAGAGAGCCCCTGAGGCAGACGCGCAGTAGTTTCGGACAGGCCCTCGAATCCGCCCTACACCGGGGCCGTTGTCGTACAAGGACGTGCAAAGCCGTCTGACGGCTGCAACGATGCTGGCCCCTGCCGACCACGGAGAAAGTCGGCAGGGGCCAGCATAGGGGCGCGTGTCGCTCACGCTGCGCGTCCCTTCCAGCGCACCTCTGGTCTGTGTTGCTCGGTACTTCCTCGCCGGGTATGACGAAGGGCCCCGCCCGACTCTCGTCAGACAGGGCCCGTGCTCACTGAGCGCCGACAGCTGGCTCGGCTCTCCGTGTCTGATCTCAGGGGTTCCGGAACGTAATCCGGCAGTGCTCGGCCTTGAAGGCTCGGACCCCTCGACCGCGCGGCATCAGCTCGACTCGCTCGCAGACCTGCATGATGACGGTCCGCACGTAGTCGATCCGGTCGGGGTCCTCGTAGTCCAGCTCCTCCCACAGGTACTCGATGTCGCCCAGGTCGACGCGTACCCGCTTCGCTGCCAGGTCTGCCAACTCGGTCCGGATCTTCGCCAGGTCGGCATCACACCTGCCGATACCCGTCCGCAGGGTCGACGCGTCGATGTCCCCTACAGCGAACATCTCCGCCAGAGCGGTGCGCCTCCCGGATGCGGCAGTCTCCTCGGCCAGCAGTTCGGCCTCTCGCTCCTCGTCTGCGGCATCCGTGGCCGGTGCCGCGTTCCACTCCTCGGCCTTGTCGATGACCTTCCGGACAACGAAGGAGTCAAGAGCATCTGCCGGGCAGGTGATGCATCGGCCACCTGAACAGGTGTAGATGCGGTACCGCTCGCCTGCCGCGTTCTTCTTGCTCCACCCCTGAGTGGCGACGGCCTGACACTTCGAGCAGCGGACCACGCCGGACAACAGGGCCTTGCGCTTGCCGCCGCCGCCCGTGTTGCGCTCGGGGTCGCTCAGGTAGCGGACCAGGGCCCGGAACATGCCCTCGGAGACGATCGCCTCCCAGTTGCCCGCGCCGGTCTCCTCGGTCAGCCGCACGCGCTTCCCGTCCGGCTTCTCGACCCACTGCGAGTACGTCTGGATGCCCGCGTTCCGCGGCTTCAAGAGGACACCCCGAAGGTTCGAGCTGCGCCACTCCTTGCCGTGCGGTGAGAGCAGTTCACGGGCGTTCCAGTCCTTCGCGATGGACCAGAGGGAGACACCGGTCAGGACATCCCGGTACGCCTGCCGTAGGGCTTCCGCCTCTGCCTCACGATGCCTGCCGTCACGCTCGAAGCCGAACGGGCGAGTACTCCAGAAGGGCCTCCCCGACTCTCTACGGCGCTGGTGTCCGAGCACCTGACGCTCTACTCGCATCTCGGTCTCGTTGCGAGCCACCACAGCGCCGATGCGAGCAGCGAGCCGGCCGGACGGGGTGGACAGGTCGAGCACTCCCTGAGCCTGTGCGGCGGCCAGCGTGACGCCGGTCGCCTCGGCCAGGTCCACCAGGTCCTCAAGATCCCAGGGGGTGCGGTACATGCGGTCGTAGTGGCGAGACACGATGGCGTCTGCCTTGCCGTCCTCCACCAGAGCCTTGACGCGCTCCCACTCGTCGCTTCGCTTGGCTCCCCGCTTGGTGGAGGCTGACGTGTCCTTCTCGACGATCACGGCTACGACGGACCAGCCGTTCCGGTCGCACAGCGCCTGACTCAGCTCGACCTGTTGTGTCAGGTTCCCACCCTTGGACTCTTCGCCCCTCGGGGTGGGGCTGAGCCTGGCGTAGATGATCGCTCGCACTGCATGTCTCCTGCTTGTCGTTGCCTTGCCGATGGTAACGACATACATGCTTGGTGAGTTACCTACGGCATGTGGTTCTGCATGAACCTGGTGGTCCGGTGGGCACCGCGAGCGCGGTCCTGCTCCGCGCCGGCGAGATCGTCGAGGGCGTCGAGCTGGCACGCAAACGTCGACTTTCGGCCCGATACGACAGAGAACTGGCCAAAGGACCGGCCCGTCTGGCCACCGCCCTGGGCGTGGACCGGGCCCTGGACGGCACGGACGCGTGTCCGCCGGCGAGACACCGCTGCGCATGCTGACCGGCACCCCTGTCCCCTCCGACCAGGTACGCAACGGTCCGCGCACCGGGGTGGCCGGCGAGGGCGGCGACGGGGACATCCATCCCTGGCGTTACTGGGCCGCCGACGACCCGACGGTCAGCCCCTATCGGGCCCACGTACCCCGGCGCCGCTCAAGTTGACGCGTCCCTGGAAGGTGCGTAACGTAGCCCGAGCCGCTGAACCGGGTACGACGTTCGCCAGCAGCCGGAAGTGGCCACCCACTACCTACGACTTCCCCTGACGGGATCGGATTCGTCATGCCCGCATGCTCGAATTCGAACTCATGGAACTCGATTATGAGTCTCGACGGGAATCGGCTAGCGTAGTGAATGTCGAAAGGCCGACAGGCGAGAGCCGAAAGGCCCGAGACAATCCCACCGACCGGGAATCGGATGCCGAAAGGGTCTGATAGAGTCGGAACCGCCGGAAAGGGAAACGCGAGAGCGGGAACCTGGAAAGCACCGAGGAAATCGGATCGGAAAACGGTCTGATAGAGTCGGAAACGCAAGACCGAAGGGAAGCCCGGAGGAAAGCCCGAGAGGGTGAGTACAAAGGAAGCGACCGTTCCTTGAGAACTCAACAGCGTGCCAAAAGTCAACGCCAG